>JBAZYJ010000004.1:0-219981 GCA_041659385.1 Sphingomonas sp. | reverse complement strand
GGAGGAACAACAGGACCACCAGAGCCACCAGCACCAGCGCCTCGAACAGCGTTTGCTGAACTTCCTCGATCGAAGCCTGGATATATTCCGTCGGATTATAGGGGATCGAATAGGTCAGGCCCGGCGGAAAGCTGAGCGAGGCATGATGCAGTTCGTCCTTCACCGCCTGCGCCGTCAACAGCGCGTTCGATCCCGGCAGTTGGGTGGCGCACACCGCGTTGGTCGGCTGGTCGGAGAAGAACGGATTGATCGTATAATCCTGCGCTCCAAGCTCAATTCGCGCCACGTCGCGCAGGCGCGTGAGCCGCCCTTGATCGTCCCGCTTGACGATGACGTCGCCAAATTGTTCCGGCGTGGTCAGGCGACCAAGAGCGTGGATACCGAGCTGGAAAGCCGTGCCGCCGCCGTTGAACGGTGGCTGGCCGACCGAACCGACGGCAGCCTGCTGGTTTTGCGCACGCACCGCGCTAGTGATTTCATCAACGGTCAGGTTGCGCGCCGCAGCCTGATCCGGGTCGATCCAGATACGCATATTATAGTCGCGCGCGCCGAAAATCCGCACCCCGCCGACGCCGCGGATCCGCGACAGCCGATCAACGATCTGGGTTGTCGCATAGTTGGAGATATATTGCTGACTCAGCGACTTGTCGGGCGAAAACAGCGCGGCGCACAACAAAATGTCCGGTGAATCCTTGCGAACCGTTACGCCGATCTGGCGCACATCCTCGGGCAGGCGCGGTTCGGCCGTCGCCACGCGATTCTGCACCAGAACCTGCGCCTGATCGACGTTGATGCCCTGCTTGAAGGTCACCGTGATGCTCAACGCACCATCGCCCGTCGCCGAAGAGGACATGTAGATCATGTTCTCGACGCCGTTGATCGATTCTTCCAGCGGCGCGGCCACCGTCTCGGCCAGGGTTTCGGCCGTCGCGCCGGGATAGGTTGCCGTCACCACGACCGTGGGCGGCGCAATTTCAGGATATTGGGAGACGGGCAGTCCCGGATAAGCGACCAGCCCGAATACCACGATGAGCACCGACAGCACGGCCGCGAAAATCGGCCGGTCGATGAAAAAATGGGGGAAACGCATCGCCTTACTTCGCCGCCGCCGCTTCGGCGGATGGCGGCGCTGTCAATGGCGAGGCCACCGGAGACGCATTTGCGGCACGTGGTGCCAGCTTCGTCATCGTTGCCTGAACGGCCATACCCGGTTGGAGCCGTGTCAGGCCATTGATGATGACGTTGTCGCTTGCGGTCACCCCTTCGCGCAAGACCCGCAACCCCTCAACCGGAGGCCCGACGACTACCGTCCGGGGCGCGACCTTGCCGTCCTTGCCCACCACATAGACCAGCTTGCGCGCCTGATCGGTGATGATCGCCTCATCGGGAACCAGCACCGCACGATATGTGCCCGAACCAAGCAGCCGAGCCCGACCGAACAGCCCCGGCGTCAGGAACCCGTCTGGATTTGCCACCACGGCATGGGCACGGATCGTGCCGGAATTCGGGTCAATCGCGTTATCGACGAAGTCCATCCGCCCGTGCCAGCGATAGCCGGTTTCGTCGGCAAGCTGAATTTCAATGGGGTTCGGCGTATCGCGGGATGAACCGCGCTGCCCTTTCTTGTCCTGGCGCAGATATTTCAGGTAAAAGCTTTCCGCGCCGTCGAATGAAAACCAGATCGGATCGACGGAAACAACGCGCGTCAGCACCGTCTGCCCCTCCGCTACCAGATTGCCCTTGCTGACGCGGCGATCAGAGATGCGGCCGGTGATCGGCGAGCGGACAGTGGTGAAATCGAGGTTCAGCGCCGCGTTTGATACCGCGGCGCGCCCAGCCTGCACATCGGCCGCCGCCGCGCGTGCTGCGGCTTCCTTCGTTTCATACTCTTCCTTGCCAATGGCCTGGACATCCAGCAGCGACTTTGCACGGGCAAGTTCGGTCCTGGCGTTCACGTCGCTGGCGATGCCCTTGGCAAGCTGTGCGCGCGCCTGTTCGAGCGCGGCGCGATAGGGGCGTGGATCGATCACGAACAACGCCTGCCCCTTGGCGACCTTCTGGCCGTCAGCGAACATGATCTGGTCGATCTGCCCCGACACCCGCGGCCGTAGCTCGACGTCCTGAACCGCTTCAAACCGGCCGATATATTCGTCCCAATCAACGATATCGCGTTGCAGCGGGTGGGCGACAGTTACCATCGGCGGCGGCGGCGGTGGCGGCGCGCTGCTGGCCGAACATCCGCTGACAAGCACGCCCAATCCGGTCGACGCCGCACAGGCGAGAATGGCTAGGTTTATTTTCATGCTGGCCCCCGGGGAGATATTGTTCGCAACAGACACGCAGTTGATCGTCGTGCCGATTTGCGGGGTGGATTTGTTGGTCACTAAGCTGTGTTGCGGGGCAGCATTTTACAAGGGGCGCGTTTTCAAAAAACGGAATGGGATCAAGCGATCCTACCAAATCCCTGCAAACCCGGGCGGTGCAGCGCTGGCAATGCGCCGTCGATGTCCGGTACTGCACATACCGCCGCGCCAAAACTACCCTCCCCCTTGCTCAACTTGCCCAAACCGGCAATGTCGCCGACGACAATCAGGGAGTAGAATGCATGGCGATCATGTCAGACCGCTGGATCCGCGAAAAGGCGATGAGCACGGGCATGATCGAACCGTTCATTGAAAATCAGCGGCGCGAAGGCTGCATCAGCTATGGCCTGTCATCCTATGGCTATGACGCGCGGGTGGCGGATGAGTTCAAGATCTTCACCAACGTCGATAGCGCCGTCGTCGACCCCAAGGATTTTGCGGCAAACAGCTTCGTCGACCGCAAGACCGATGTTTGCGTCATTCCGCCCAACAGTTTTGCCCTGGCGCGCACCGTGGAGTATTTCCGCGTGCCGCGCGACGTTCTGGTCATCTGCCTGGGAAAATCGACTTATGCGCGCTGCGGCATCATCGTCAATGTCACGCCCCTGGAACCCGGCTGGGAAGGCCATGTGACGCTGGAATTTTCCAACACCACGCCGTTGCCCGCCAAAATCTACGCGAATGAAGGCGCGTGCCAGTTCCTGTTTCTCGAAGGGAATGAGCCGTGCGAAACGAGCTATGCCGATCGGGCCGGCAAATATATGGGCCAGCGCGGGGTTACTCTGCCCCGGCTATAAAAGGGCGGCCGAAGAGAATTCCCGTCAGCCGTCCCGTATCGGGCATCAGTGCCCCGTATCTCGCATCAGCGCGACGTGACCTGCATCTGGTTGATGCGTTCCAGCCCTGCGGTGGCTGCGTCATGCGACCAGATACTGTGGTTGGCATCCATGTCGAGAAGGTCGTCAGGCCGCGTCAGGACGCTGAGATATAGCGCGCGAGCTTCGCTGAACCGCCCCTGATGAAGATATACCGCGGCAAGATTGATCGAAAGATCGGCATCCCGCGGAAAATCACGAAGCTGACTGACCAGCACTTGCTCCGCCGCGGCAAAGTTGCCGCCTTTTATCTCACGATAGCCGTTGAAATTCTGCGCCTCGGCCTGGGCAGCGGTAAATCCACCCAGCGCCGCCAAGACACTCAGCGCGCGAAAGAAATTGCGCATATCCCTTCTCCTCAAACAACCACCCGGAGCGGGAGGTTACATATTTATGACATATAAGTGTCATTTTTATGTAACTGAGGCAAGAGGCAATTGAACTCATTTCGGCGGACCCGCCACAGCCCCTTGAGGATACCCGGCATCTCCTGGAATCACAGGTAAAGGCACATAAGAAAAGGGCGGCCCCGAAGGACCGCCCTTTCATGTTCATCCCAATCGCCAGAGCGATCAGAAGTCGCGTGCGTACTGTTCGTTGCCGACAAAGCCCAGCTTGGTCACGCCCGAACGCTTGATGACCGCAAGGACGCGATCAACAACTTCGTACCGTGCGACCCGGTCCGGCTGGAAGTGCAGCTCAGGCTCCAGGGGAAGCTGTGTCGTCTGATCGAGATACTGACGCAGAGTCAGGTCATCGACCGGCGTTCCATTCCACGAAACAACACCCGCAGGATCGATCGCAATCGTGTTCTTGTCGGGTTGAACCGGCGGATTCACGTTGTTCGGGTTGTTCTGCGGCAAGTCCACCTTCACTGCGTGAGTCTGGACCGGAATGGTGATGATGAACATGATCAGAAGCACCAACATGACGTCGATCAACGGCGTCGTATTGATGTCCATCATCGGTTCGCCTTCTTCGGAACCGCTACTCATTGCCATTTTAAAGTCTCCACAAAATCCGTCGTAACGGCACCGGAATCAGGATTCCGGACCACCGTTGGGCGGCGGTTGGGAAATAAAGCCCACCTTGACGAAGCCCGCGCGCTGCATGGTGTAGATTGCCCCACCAATGCAGTGATACGGCGTATCGACGTCGCCGCGAATATGCACTTCCGGCAGTTCGAGGCCAGCAGCAGTCGGGCCGCCCTGTTTCTCGATTTCCGCCTTCAGTTTGGCGACTGCCCGGTCGTACAAGTCCTCGTTGGTAACTTTGGACATGTTCCAGAACACTTCGCATCCGCCTGAGCCATCAGACGCGCCGAGAACCGAAAGCGACACGTTTTCAGGCTTGGTGCTGGTCGGATCGAACTTCACGTCCGGCAGTTTCAGCTTGATCGACTGAACAACGACCGGAACCGTGATCAGAAAGATGATGAGGAGCACCAGCATGACGTCGACGAGCGGCGTCGTGTTGATGTCTGACATCGGTTTATCAGTGGAATTTCCACCACCAGAACTAATGGCCATTGCGCACTATCCCATCTGCTTTCCTGGTGCTGCCCGGCCACCGGGCAACACCGCCTGGGTGGCGAGACCGGCAGCGAATGCACACCGGTCCCACACCACCCATCGTCGCCTGTTACTTGGCGGCGCTGGCCGGAGCTTTGGCAGCAGGAGCCGCAACAGGCTTGCCGGTCGGGGACGGACGCACCGCACCGGCCGAAGCGAGATAGCCGAGCACGTCGTTCGAGAAGGCCGACAGGTCTTCCGAGATCGACTTGTTACGACGCTGCAGCCAGTTGTAGGCCAGCACGGCGGGAACGGCGACGACCAGACCAAGCGCGGTCATGATCAGTGCTTCGCCAACCGGGCCCGCGACCTTGTCGATCGAAGCCTGACCGGCAGCACCGATCGCAATCAGCGCGCGGTAAATACCAAGCACCGTACCGAACAGGCCGATAAACGGTGCGGTCGAACCCACGGTCGCCAGGAAAGCCAGGCCACCGTTAAGCTGCGAATTGATCATCGCTTCCGAACGCGACAGCGAACCGTGCAGCCAGTCATGCGCTTCGACCGGATCGGTCAGCTTGGTGTGCTGGTCCTGAGCGGCCAGGCCGTCATCGACGATCTGCTTGTAAGCCGAGTTCTTCTCAAGCTTCGCAGCCGCTTCGCGCAGGCTGTTTGCACCCTGCCAGAACGTGCGCTGCACGCGCTTGCCCTGCGAAATCACCTTGTTCTGCTCGATGAGCTTGGTGAACAGGATATAGAGCGTGAAGAAAAGGAACGCGGCAAGGATGATGGCAACGCTGTAAGAAATAACGCCGCCCTGGTTGAGCGCGTTAAAAAAGCCATATTGCTCGGCGGCGGACTTCGGTGCGCCGGCGCCAGCGGCGAGAATGGTCGTGAACATTTCGGTTCTTTCCTCGTCAATATCTGAAGTTCTGAAATTCAGCCGACGTGCCCCGGCATATCCGCAAGCACGTCGGCAGCTCTGATCTTGCTATTCTTCCTTCAACTCCCAGCGGACCGGCGGCAACCTGACTTCGGACGCAATCGGTTTGCCCGAATCGTCAAGCGCAGGCTTGAACCGGCCAAAGCGCTTGGCCAATTTGCAGGTGGTCTCGTCGAGATCCCCGTTGCCGCTTGAACTGGTCACGCGGCAATCAGCAACCTTACCGTCAGCCCCGACCGTCAGCATCACGCTGACGCGGCCTGCGATGCCCGATTTCTTGGCAGCGGGAGGATAATAATCCTCCGAGAACCAATCCCCCGGAGTGCCACGAGGGACCGCGCCCGACCGCAGACGCGGCGCGGGAGGCGGAGCCGGAGGCGCCGGAGGGGCAGGCGGAACCGGCGTGTAAGACGGCGGCGGGGTTGAGACTGTCGTGATGACAGGTGGCGAGGGCTGCTGGATCACCACGGCTGCAGGCGGCGTCACGACCGGCGGCGGCTGGAGCGGCTGATCTGGCGGCGGCGGCGGCGGCGGTTCATCCGGCGGCGGCGGCGGTGGCGGCGCGACGTCGAAGGTATTCAGCTTTTCTGCCACTTTCTTGACGTAGTTGTACGCAAGACCAGTGACGAATGCATAGCCGAGAGCAACCTGGATCACCCCGACGACAACGATCGCCGCGATCCGAGTGCCACTATTATTGCGGTCTGCATAGGCCATTCAGGTACGAAACTCCCATGTCTCCGGCACGAAAACCACGCTCGCTGATCCAACGCTTCAGATCAGCGGCGCGGCACGATGAGCCAATGTATCCTAACTCACACGACGAGTCTGTATCGTCAGCTTTTGCACGACGCAAACGCTTTGTCGGGCGCAACAATCGTACAACCTCTGCATGGCAGAATTATTTCTGTATAGAAAACACCGCTTCACATATCGGAATCATCATGCCGACCTTTCCCGCCGCACGTCACCTGCTTGCTGTCACGCTTGCCGTTTTGGTCCCTTTGGCAGCCGCCCCCACGGCGCGCGCACTGCCGGACCCCGTCAGCGTTCCGGCGGCGGAACCTGCGGAAAACTACGCAGATGTCGCTGATCTCGTATTGAAATCTCCCGTCATTGCCGATGCCATTATCCGGGGCGCGGAGAAGCTGAAGGGACCGGATGCGGTTGGCGCCGCACCTGGCCATCTACGACTGCTGATTACGGCGGATATCACCAATGCGGTTCGCGCCGATGCCGCATTGCCGCCACAAATTTCCTACCTGCTGGACGTCGCGGTCGACCAAAAAGGGCACCTGCCCAAGCTGAAAAAGCTCCGCGTGTTGCTGTTTGCTCGGCACGTTTCGGCCTATCCGAATCAGCTACAGTTAACCGGCGATTCATCACAACGCGTCTGGAGCGCCCCACTCGACGCCCTGACTCGCAAAATCACCGCGGCAGTTTTGGCGCCCGCCGCGCCACCGACGATCACCGGAATCGGCAATGCCTTCCACGTCGCCGGATCGCTTCCGGGCGAGGGGGAAACTCAGGTGTTCTTGACCACCGCCGACAACCGCCCCGTATCGCTGACCGTGCTCAGCCGCCCCGGCGAGCAGAAGAAATGGGCAGTGGCACTCAGCGAAGTGGTCGATGAGACCGCCGCCCCTCCCCCGCCCGACACGCTGCTCTGGTATCGGCTGGCTTGTTTCCTGCCCCGAACGCTGCCCGATCATGCGCTGGCAGCCGATGATCCTGACAACGCTGCCGCTGCGCGCCTCGACTATCAATTCGTGCTGCAGGCACTTGGCCCATGCGGGCGAACCACCAAGGCCGATTCGGGCAAGGCGGGCTGATGCGATCGGCAGTCGGCCGTCGCGGCCCTAACGGCGGTGGCGGGTCAGCGTGATACCGATCGACTCGCCCGCTTCGGCGATGGCGAGCTTGACGATCTTCACCTTTACCGAACGCACGCGGCCGTCCTGGACAAACAACGTCTCGCAAATATGGTCGGCCACGCCCTCGATCAGGGTGAAATGCACGCCAGCGGGCAACGCTGTGGTAGCCGCATGTTTCAGATCGAGATAGTTTTTCGACGCCGAAAGCCGCGTGTCAGGGGCAAAATGCGGTGGGCAATCCAGTTCGACCGTCAGCGAGATGCGCAACGGCTGCGGCAAATGCGTTTCTTCGGAATAGATGCCGGTCAGAACCGGCACTTCCATGTCGTGCACTTCCAGGAAAAGACTGTCTTCCAATATCGGGGCCTTTCAATTGGCCGCGCCCATAGCAGGTTCACGCCGCAGGAAAAGCCGTTCAGGCGGTCGCGCTGGGTCTCGCCGAGCAGATCGCATGCCAGCGCGCGATGTTGGAGCAGCTTGTCGGCACCTCAAGCCGACAGCGTTGGGCGAAATCGATGGTGATGAGCGCCGTGATGTCGGCGAAACTGTAGCTGTCACCAGCCACCCAGTCGAAATGCGCCAACTGATTGTCCAGGGCCCGCAAAAAACCGTCCCACATGATCCCGGCCCGTTCGACAAGCTGGGGGATCATCGGCACGTTTGACCAGTTACCGGGCAGCGCGCGACCGTCGAAACGCGGGTGAGCATTGCGCAGGGCATAAACGGCGGCGGCATAACCCTCCCCTTCGATTCGGCGTATCCAGGATTCGATGCGGGCGATATCCAGCGGTGTCGCGCCGAACAATGGCGGTTCGGGATGCAGAGCCTCGAAATATCGGCAGATCGCTGCCGATTCGCTGATTACCTCACCACTGTCCAATTCAAGCGCGGGCACCACGCCGCGCGAATTGATGGCGAGGTAAGGCGCGCCGACCTGTTCGTCAGTGCGCAAGTCGATCTTGACCAGATCGACTTTAATATCCTTTTCTGCGAGATAGATACGCACCCTGCGCGGGCTTGGCGCCCATTCTGCGTCATAGAGTTTCATCCGCTCTCCCCGGCGTGGCGCTTGAATCGGCTTGCCTTCGTGTGTGTCGAGGGTAATGCGCGGCGCCCCGGGCGTCCATGCCCGGCCTTTCGGGGAAAGTTGCGGCGGTGACACAGTCAGTCAGGATCGAGCCGATCGGAATCGTGGCGCCGGACGCGGTGGAGCATCTGCTCGACCGCGCGTTCGGCACCGATCGTCATGGCCGCACCGCCTATCGCATCAGGGAAGGCATGGCCGCGCTGCCGATGTTTTCCTTCGTCGCGCTGGACGGAAATGACGTCCTGCTGGGCAGCATCCAATGTTGGCCGATCGCCCTACACGCCGATGACGGCGCCTGTTTCCCGCTCGTGATGGTGGGGCCGGTTGCCGTCGATCCTGCCTTGCAGCGTGGCGGGATCGGCCGCCAATTAATGGCCGCCGCACTCGCCGCGACCGATCTTGCCGGGATCGATGCAACGATGCTGATCGGCGATCCCGAATATTATGGCCGCTTCTTCGGTTTCGGCGGCGCCCATACGACCACATGGCGCGTTCCCGGCCCTGTCGAACAGCGGCGCCTGCTGGCGCGCGGAAGCAAAGTACCGGACCAGCCCGGAATGCTTGGGCCGCGCGTGCCGGCCAACGCCTGATGCTTTACGGGCGCGCGGCGCTGCCCTAACCGGGCATTACCATGCCGATGGAGCCGCTCCCCGATATCGCCAACCTGTCGCTCGCCGAAATAGCCCGGCTTGCCGAAGAGCAAAGGCTGCCGCCGGTCGATCGCTGGAACCCGGATCACTGCGGGCATAGCGGGATGCGCATCGCGCGCGACGGCACCTGGTATCATGAAGGATCGCCGATTGGCCGCATCAACATGGTGCGCCTGTTTTCGACTGTCCTGCGGCGTGAGGCGGATGGTAGCCATGTGCTGGTCACGCCTGTCGAAAAACTCGATATCGATGTCGAGGACGCGCCGTTTGTCGCGGTTGAAATGCGGGCGGATGGCGTCGGCCACGATGCCACGCTGACGTTCCGGCTCAACACGGGTGATCTGATAACGGCAGGGCCCGAAAATGCGCTGCGATTTGCCGACGGGGACGACGGCCCCCGCCCCTATCTCCATGTCCGCGCCGGCATGGAAGCGCTGATCGCGCGTCCGGTATATTATGATCTCGCCGAGATCGCGCTTTCAAACGACGACATTCCACCGGGCATCTGGAGCAACGGCACGTTTTTCCCGCTGGAACCGATATCGTGACGCTGGCGGACCGATTGCGGACTGCGCTGGATGCCAGTGCGTTGGGCGCGCCGCCACTGCTGGCGGGCGACCATATCGACCTGGCGGGTTTGCCGTTCGATCAGGTGACGCCCGCGGCGGTTCTGGTGCCGGTTACCGATCGGGCGGAACCCGGCGTCATCCTGACCCAGCGCCCCGAAACGATGCGCCGCCATCCAGGCCAAGTTGCCTTTCCCGGCGGGCGGATCGACCCCGGGGATGACGGTCCCATCGCCGCCGCGCTGCGTGAGGCGGCGGAAGAGATCGCCCTGCCCCGCCACGAGGTGACCATCGTCGGCATCACTGACCTGTATCGCACCGTGACCGGGTTCGAGGTAACGCCGGTTATCGGGGTGGTGACGCCCGACCTGATACTGACGCCAAGCGCGGAGGAAGTATCCGCCGTGTTCGAAGTGCCGCTGGCCTTCCTGCTCGATTCCGCGAACCACCGCCGCGTGGAACGCATGTGGCAGGGGCAGCAACGGCATTATTACGAAATCCTGTGGGACGATCGGCGGATCTGGGGCGCGACCGCGGCGATGATCGTCAATCTCTCCCATCGCCTGAAGGCCCTGTCATGACCATGCTGCCGACAATCCTGCCCGATGCGGCATGGCGCCATCGCGCCGGGCTTGACCGGCTGGCGGATGCGTTGGGCATGGCCGATGATATGACCCGCTTCGTCGGCGGCAGTGTGCGCGACACCATCCTCGGCGTTGCTGTCCATGATGTCGATCTGGCGACGCGCCTGTCGCCCGATCGCGTCATGGAACGGCTGAAGGAAGCGGACATTCGTGCCGTCCCGACAGGTATCGCGCACGGCACGATCACGGCGGTGCTGGAGAGTGGCCCCGTGGAGGTTACCACGTTGCGCCGCGACTTATCGACCGACGGGCGGCGCGCGGTTGTCGCCTTTACCGATGATTGGCGCGAAGATGCCGCGCGACGCGATTTCACGATCAATGCGCTCTATGCCAATCATCCGTCCGGCACGATCCAGGACTATTTTGGCGGGCTTGATGATCTGGCCGCGGGCACAGTGCGCTTCATCGGCGACCCTTATCAGCGTATTGCCGAGGATCATCTGCGCATTCTGCGCTTCTTCCGCTTCCACGCGCGCTTTGGCGATCAGCCGGATGCGGCCGCGCTATCCGCCTGCACTGCCCGCGCGAAGGATTTGATGGCCTTGTCGCGCGAACGGATCGCCAGCGAGTTGCTGCGCCTGTTGGTCGCCCCACGCGCCGTCGCGGTCGTCTCGCTGATGGTCGAACATGCCATCTTCGCCCCCGTCCTGCCCGAAATCACATCGGAAGGTGCCGCCCGACTGGCCCGACTGGCCCGGCGCGAGCAGGAGTGCGGCGTCAACGCTGACGCCATCCGGCGGCTCGCTGCGCTACTGCCTCCCGATCCGGCCATTACCGATCAGGTTGGTGCCCGGCTCAAACTTTCCAACGCCGACCGCAAGCGCCTGGCGAGCACCGTCGTTGCGAGCGACGACAGATCACCTCACGAACTGGCTTACCGACTGGGCGTGCCCGCGGCCATCGACCGTTTGCTGGTGAGTGGCGATAATGATGTCGCACCGATTATCGACTGGGTTCCCCCCCGCCTTCCGATCACGGGCGGCGCGCTGGTCGAACGCGGAATCGAAAAGGGACCGGACGTCGCTCGCCTGCTTCACGCCATCGAAGATCGCTGGCTTGCGGAGGGATTTCCGGGTGCGGAACGCGTCGCCCGGATCACCGACGACGTCATCGCTCAGGCGGCGAGGCGCGACCTGAAGAACTGAAACGCGGCATCAGCCTCAATCGGCTGCGAATATAGATAGCCCTGGCCGAACGAGCACCCAAGCGCCGCCAGCGTCTGCGCCAGTTCCTGCGTTTCGATACCTTCCGCGCATGCTTTCATCCCGAGCGCCTGGGCAAGCGAAAGGATCGCGCGGACAATCGCCACCTTGTCGCGGTCGGCAAGCATTCCGGTAACGAAGCTGCGATCGATCTTCAGCAGGTCGATTGGCAGTTTTTGCAGATAGGCCAGACTGGAATAGCCAGTGCCGAAATCGTCCATGGCCAGCATCGTGCCCAATTCCTTGAGCGCGTGCATCGTCCGCCCGATCGTATCGGCTTCACCGATCAGCGCGCTTTCGGTCAGTTCGAGCGTGAAGCGGCCGCCTGCGACCCGGTGGTGCTCCAATGCGTGCTGCACGCGCGCCACGATGTCGTCGCGCTGGAGCTGAATGGCGGACACGTTGACCGTCACGTCGACCCCGCAATTGCCCCCTGCCTGAACATCCCAGTTCGCCAGCGTCCGCGCGGCCTCATCGATCGCCCAACGGCCCAGCGGCACGATCAGCCCTGACTCCTCGGCGACACGGATGAATTCGTTCGGGCTGATGTCGCGGCCCTCTGCGTTCGTCCAGCGTGCGAGCGCTTCAAACTTGACGATTGCCCCGGTGCCCAGATCCCAGATCGGCTGATAGGCAAGCCGCAGGTCACCCCCTTCGATCGCGCGGCGCAATTCGGTTTCCATGCCGAATTGCTCGCGCGCCTGATTATAAGCCTGGCTCTGATAGATCTCGATCAAGCCCGTCGATTTTGCGCGCTTGACCGCGAACTGCGCGTTGCGGATCAGATCCTCCGCATCGCTGATTTCCGCCGATCCGAATGCGATGCCAACTGAACAGGACACGCGGATTTCATATTCGGACAACCGGAACGGCGCTGCCATGGCGCGTTGAATCCGGTGCGCGACATGGTCCGCATCGTCCGGCCCATCGTCAAGCGTGAGCAGGATGCCGAACTCATCCCCGCCCGTTCGGGCAAGCACGTCGCGGGCACGCAACGCACCCTTCAACCGGCGAGCCAGGGTGATGAGCAGTTCGTCGCCGACCAGCGAGCCAAGGCAAGCATTTACGTGGCTGAAGCGATTGAGGTCGATGACCAGCACCGCATAACGGGACGCATCGGCATCGGCTGCGCCAAGCGCGGATTCGAGAGCGTCGCTGAAACCCGCGCGGTTGGGCAGGCCCGACAGGCTGTCCGTCATCATTTCACGCCGCAGGTTGCGTTCGGTGCGGCGTTCTGCCGTCTGGTCGATCAACGTCAGCAGGAAACGGCCGCCGGAATCCAGTTTCAGCCGGGCAAGCGATACCAGGAAATGCCGCCGTTCGACGGCGTCGCCCCATTGCCACTGGCATTCGTCATGCAGGCGATCGCTTGCAAGGAAAGTTCGAATCATCTCGCCGAGCTGGGTGAGGAGTGGCGCGCCCGGCGCCAAGGGCCCCAGCCCCGTCGCATCGAGTGCCCGGTTGCTGGCGACAAAGCTTATTTCGCCGTTGCGTGCGATCATCAAAGCGGCTGGAATCGGCAGCAGACCAATCGCGCGAACCCCTATCGGCATTCTTGCCGCCTTTGGCACCACAAC
Source organism: Sphingomonas sp. (assembly GCA_041659385.1). GTDB lineage: Bacteria > Pseudomonadota > Alphaproteobacteria > Sphingomonadales > Sphingomonadaceae > Sphingomonas. The sequence goes on along the minus strand of JBAZYJ010000004.1, from coordinate 206,689 downwards.
GGCCAAGGGACGTGTCGGGGTCGGTTCATCCACCCGAATATGCCGGAAAAGCGATCGCATCGACTGCGAGTCCTAATCGCCTTTCGTTAAATCGTTCTGAACTGGCGACCGCTGAAATCGCTGGAATCAACTATTTTAAAAGCGATTATCCCTGGGGAAACCGGTGGGCGGCATTCGTCCCGCCGCGCCGCGTGCGGCACGCCAGGGCGTCAGGTCGCTTTCGGTCCGTGTTCGCCCGGTGTCACCGCCCATTGCCCAGCTAAGTCCCTGAGCAAACACAAATGTCTTTGCATCAGACAGCCCGCCGTCGCGGTAGCGCTGGAGCTGAACGCCCTGTCCGCGCGACAACTCCGTCACTTCGGTAATCGGAAAAACCAGCATTTTCCGGTTGTCACCGATTACCGCGACATAATCGTCTTCCGCGGCAATTGGTCGAATCAAGCGTAATTTCGCCGACAAGCGCGGAGTCACCACCGTCTTGCCCTTGCGCGTTTCGGCAATCACATCCGCGATCTTGACGATGAAACCACGGCCGTCATTGGCCGCCACCAGCAAGCGATCGGCGATGCTCGCGGGGAACAATGCCGCGACGCCGGTTTCGCCTTCCAGGTCGATCATCAGGCGAACCGGTTCGCCAAACCCGCGCCCGCCCGGCAACTTGTCCGCCGCCAGCGTATAAAAACGGCCATTTTCCGCCGCGAGCAGGATCTTGTCTGTGGTTTGCGCATGGAAGGCGAAGCCAGGGCCATCGCCTTCCTTGAACTTCAAGGCATCGGCGGAAGCGAGATCGATATGCCCCTTCATCGCCCTTATCCAGCCGCGTTGCGACAGGATGACGGTAATCGGCTCGCGCTCGATCATCGCCTCAAGCGGGATTTCGCGCGCGGGAGCCGCCTCGACGATGATCGTCCGCCGCTTGCCCAGTGCCGTTTCCGGGCCATAACGGTCACGCAGCTTGCCCAGATCGCGCTTCATCCGCGTGCGTTGGCGGGCATCGCTGGCCAGCAAGGCTTCCAGCCCGCCGCGCTCATCCTCCAGCGCGTCCCGTTCGCGCCGCAACTCCATTTCCTCCAGCTTGCGCAGACTGCGCAGCCGCATGTTGAGGATGGCTTCCGCCTGCCGGTCGGTCAGTTCGAACTCGGCGATCATCACCGGTTTTGGCTCATCCTCGGTGCGGATGATCTCGATCACGCGGTCGAGGTTGAGATAGGCGATGATATAACCGCCGACCAGTTCCAGCCGATCCGCGATCTTGGAGAGCCGGTGCCGCGTCCGCCGCTGGAGGACGACGAACTGATGGTCGAGCCACGCCACCAGCGCCTGACGCAGGCTCATCACCCGCGGCGTGCGTTGCGCGTCGAGCACATTCAGGTTGAGCGGCACCTTGGTTTCAAGGTCGCTCAGCCGGAACAGGCTTTCCATCAGCATGTCGGCATCCACCGTTCGCGCGCGCGGTTCCAGCACGATGCGGATTTCCGAATCGGATTCGTCACGAACATCGACCAGCAACGGCAGCTTCTTGTCGTTGATGATCGTCGCAATCGCTTCGATCAGCTTGCCCTTCTGGACGCCGTAGGGGATTTGCGTGACCACCGCGACCCAGGTGCCACGCCCCAGATCCTCGACATGCCAACGCGACCGCACCCGGAACGATCCGCGACCGGTGGCATAGGTTTCCGCAATCGCCGCCGGACCATCGACAATCTGGCCGCCAGTCGGGAAGTCCGGCCCCTGGACAAATCCCAGTATCGCCGCGTCATCGGCTTGCGGCTGGTCAATCAAATGAATGGCGGCGTCGATCAGTTCCGCGGCATTGTGCGGCGGAATGCTGGTCGCCATGCCGACCGCGATGCCGCTGGCGCCATTGGCGAGCAGGTTGGGGAACAGGCCGGGAAACAATTCGGGCTCATGGTCTTCGCCATTGTACGTCGCACGGAAATCAGACCCGTCATCGTCCAGCCCATCCATCAGGTCGATGGCGACCTGCGTCAGCCGTGCCTCGGTATAGCGATAGGCCGCGGCGTTATCGCCGTCGATATTGCCGAAATTGCCTTGCCCGTCGACCAGCGGGTATCGCAGCGCGAAATCCTGGGCGAGGCGCACCATCGCGTCATAGACCGACTGGTCGCCATGCGGGTGGTATTTGCCGATCACGTCGCCAACGACGCGCGCACATTTCTTGTAGCCCTGGCTTGGATCAAGCTTCAGCAGCCGCATAGCCCAGAGCAGCCGCCGATGCACCGGCTTCAGCCCATCGCGGACATCGGGCAGCGAACGCGCGGTGATCGTCGACAGCGCGTAAACCAGATAACGCTCCGACAGCGCGCTATCGAAGGGGGCATCGAAAATGCCGATCGGTGGTTCAGGAGCTTCGGTTTCAGGAAGGTCGGTGGCCATTGTCCGTTAGTCGATAGCCGCCAGTTACGCCGAACGCCAGCGGTCCGATTACGCGATCGGCACAGCCCTCCCCCTTTTGATAGCCATCCATGCCCATGAAACACGGGATTTGCGATGGCGGGGCGCAACGTGCCGATACATTGGCGATCGGCGGGACTTTCACGAGCTGATTTACATGCGCCTTCGTACAGGAACCAGCCTGATGGCGGGTCCGCCGATTGCGCCCGCCGAACGCATTCGATATAGCGACGGCTTAAAGCCCCGGTCAGCCGTGCGCCAAAGCCGTGCTGCCGGGGCGATCGTTTTTTCCAGTTGAAGGTAACGCCGCCATGGCTCGCCGCCGCCAAATCTACGAAGGCAAGGCCAAGATCCTGTACGAAGGCCCTGAACCGGGCACGCTCATCCAGTATTTCAAGGACGACGCGACCGCCTTCAATGCCCAGAAAAAGGGCACGATCAATGGCAAGGGCGTGCTCAACAACCGGATTTCCGAGCATATCTTCACGCTGCTCGCCACTATCGGCGTGCCGACGCACTTTATCCGGCGTCTCAACATGCGCGAACAGCTCATTCGCCAGGTTGAGATTGTGCCGATCGAGGTGGTTGTCCGCAATGTCGCCGCCGGATCACTGTCGACGCGCCTTGGCATCGAGGAAGGGACGCAGCTTCCGCGCACCATCGTCGAATATTACTACAAGGACGATGCACTCGGTGATCCGATGATTACCGAAGAGCATATCGCCTGCTTCGGCTGGGCCAGCCAGGAAGAGATGCACGAAATTGCCGACATGGCGATTCGCGTGAACGACTTCATGTCAGGACTGTTTGCGGGCATCGGTATCCGCCTGGTCGACTTCAAGCTGGAATTCGGCCGGATCTGGGATAACGATTATGCCCGGATCATCCTTGCCGACGAGATCAGCCCCGATGGTTGCCGCTTGTGGGACATGACGACCAACGAAAAGCTCGACAAGGACCGCTTCCGCCGGGATCTTGGCGGTGAAGTGGAAGCGTATCAGGAAGTCGCACGCCGCCTTGGCCTGCTTCCCGAAGGCGAAGGCGCCGAAACCGCGGTCCTCGACCTTGAAAGCCACCGGCAGCGCCTCGGCAAGTAATTCAACGCACCGGCGTTCCACGAGGCGCCGGTGCGTTGCCCGGCGCATCTCGACATCCGCCCCGCGTGCAATGAAGGTTGCGGGCAGCGCGCGGCGGCGGCATAGGGCGCGCAACAATTCATTCGCGCGCCGGGAGCAGCTTTGCCCATGAAACTCCGCATCGTCGTCACGCTCAAGAACGGTGTCCTCGATCCGCAGGGAAAGGCGATCCACAAGGCGCTGGGTGGCCTGGGATTTACCGGCGTCAATGACGTTCGGGCTGGCAAGCTGATCGAACTCGATGTCGAAGATGGCATCAGCGATGCGCAAATCGACGAGATGTGTCGCAAGCTGCTCGCCAACACCGTCATCGAAAACTACCGGGTGGAACGCGCATGAAAACCGCTGTCATCGTCTTTCCGGGCTCCAACTGCGATCGTGACATCGCCGTCGCGCTGGAAGCGGTGACGGGCGTGAAGCCGCACATGGTGTGGCACGGGGAAACCAGCCTGCCCACCGACATTGGTGTGGTGGCGGTGCCGGGTGGATTTTCCTATGGCGACTATCTGCGCTGCGGCGCTATTGCCGCTCGCTCGCCGATCATCCAGTCGCTGGTCGATGCCGCCGGGCGCGGCGTGCCGGTGATCGGCGTCTGCAACGGCTTCCAGATACTGACCGAAATCGGCCTTTTGCCCGGCGCGTTGATGCGCAACGCCGGGATTGATTTCGTCTGCCGCGATGTCGCCCTGTCGGTGGCGAACGCGCAGACCGTTTTCACCAGCCGCTATTCCGTCGGCGAGACGGTTGTTTTTCCGGTCGCGCACCATGACGGCAATTATTTCGCCGATACCGATACGCTTGACCGGCTGGAAGGCGAAGGCCGCGTGGCGTTCCGCTACGCCGAACCCGTCAACGGCTCCGCCCGCGACATTGCCGGCGTCGTCAACGCAGGCGGCAATGTGCTGGGCATGATGCCTCACCCCGAACGCCGGATCGAAGCGGCGCACGGCGGCATCGACGGTCGCCGCCTGTTTGAGGGACTGCTGGAAACCGTCGGCGCCTGATCAACCCGGATTCAAACGCTGGCGTGGAACGGGGAAAAGTCTGTACCGCGGTCATACACATCCACGCCTTCGCGCTTCTTCAGGAAACCGACAACGGCATAAGTCACGGGCGTCAGAATGACTTCCCAGCCTACTTTCAGCAAAAACTGGCTGATCATCACCTTCACCATCGCGTCGGCGGGCCAATCCGCCAGGCCATAAAAGGCGAGCGGGTAGAAGATCAGGCTGTCCGCGCCTTCCCCGATGATCGTGCTGCCGATCGTCCGCGACCACAGCCATCTGCCTTCGGTCAGGATCTTCATCTTGGCCAGCACATAGGAATTGAGCAGGTCGCCGACCCAGAACGCGCACAGCGACGCAAAGGCGATCCGTCCACCGATCCCGACACTGACAAACGGAAAACTGTCCATCAGGTGGGGCGGCAAGCCGAAAACATATTCATATTGCGGTTGCCCGCGCCAATCCGCCGCGGGGGGCAGCGCCACGACCGTCCATTCCATCAGCACCAGGAACGCCAGCGCGGCAAAACCGGTCCAGATTACCCGGCGCGCGCGCGCATAGCCATAAACCTCTGTCAGAATATCATCGAGGATATAGGAGAGCGGAAAGAACAAAATCCCGGCGCCGAACGGCCACAGGCCGATCACCGGCAAATCGATGACGGCACGCTTTCCCGCGCCGACCACATTCGACAGCACAAGAATGACGACGAAGGCCGTCATCACGAAATCGAAATACCGGAAATGCGCGCCACGAATTTCGACCGCGTTGACTTGCTTCAGCCGCATGAACCCTCCGCCTGATGAAGTTTCCTGTCATATCGGCGTTTCGCAACCGCGCAAACCGCGCTAACGGATTATCCGCCGCGCGCCCGTAGCTCAGTTGGATAGAGCACGAGACTTCTAATCTTGAGGCCACTGGTTCGAATCCAGTCGGGCGCGCCATGGCCGAAACGCGGAAACAGCAGTCCCGATTTCCAGTTCGCCGGGGCAACAGGATTGACGAATCGGCTGAAGCTGCTGGTTCAGGCGGCCAGGGTTTCCGTGGTTGCCGGGCTCAACTCCACCAGGGCGTCGAACTGTTCCTGGGTCAGCGCTTCGATGAACTCGCAACCCGCGTCGAATTCGTTGGCCCAGATGACGCGCGCCGTGCAGGCGCCGACGACAGGCAGTGTCAGCCAGATGACGCCACCGGACTTGATCGTCGAATAGGTTTGAAGTCGCGCACCGTGCATCGAGATATTGACCACGCGACACAAGGTGCGGTCGAAGCCGCTACGCCCGACGCGCGCATCCAGAGCCACCGGCGCACGGTGGCTGCGACGGCGATCACCGTCTTTCACGGGTTCGAATTCGGCAGCAAACATCACAGGCCTTCCGCTAGATAACTGGCGGAAAGCCTATGATATGAAGGCTAACAGGCCGTTAAGCAGAACCGGAAACCGGCCCCGCCAACGCCAATTACTTCTTGCCGAGCGAAAGTCCGCCGAAACGCTTGTTGAAGCGCGCAACCTGGCCGCCCGCGTCGAGCATCTGGCCACGGCCGCCGGTCCATGCCGGATGCGACAGCGGATCGATTTCGAGCAGCATAGTGTCGCCTTCCTTGCCCCAGGTGGTGCGGGTTTCGTACACGGTGCCGTCGGTCATCTGCACCTTGATCATGTGATAGTCGGGGTGCGTGTCTTTTTTCACGAGAATTGCTCCTGGCAATGGCTGGTTCCGACCAGCCCGAATAGGAAGGCGCGGCCCCTAGCATCAGCGCGCGCCTTCGTCCAGTCCGGCGTTGCGATCGGCCGAATTACCAGCCGGTCGGGTGCCCCTTGTTCTGCTTGTCGAGCCAGGCCTTAAGCGGTGCGAAATAATCGACCAGCGCCTGCCCGGTGATGTCGGGCGTGCCGGTAAAGGCGGCTAGCGCTTCCGGCCACGGCTTGGATTGGCCCAGCGTCAGCATCGCGTCCAAACGGGCGCCGACTTCCTTGTTGTCATAGAAGGAACAACGGTGGAGCGGCCCCTTCCACCCGGCCTGCTTGCACGCGGCCTGATAGAACTGGAACTGATACAGCCGCGCCAGGAAATAGCGGGCATAGGGTACGCCCGCGGGGATATGATATTTCGCGCCGGGGTCGAAGCGCGTTTCATCACGCGCAACCGGCGGCACGACGCCCTGGTACTGCAAACGCAGATCGTTCCACGCGGCTTCGTAATGATCGGGTTTGATCGCGCCGGAAAACACGCCCCAGCGCCATTTGTCGATCAGCAGGCCAAAGGGCAGGAATGCCACCTTGTCCATCGCCTGGCGCAGCAGCAAGCCGATATCCTTGTCGGCGCTGGGCACCTTCGACGCGTCGAGCAAGCCGATATCGACCAGATATTGCGGCGTGATCGACAGTGCGATGAAATCGCCGATCGCTTCGTGGAAGCCGTCATTGGCGCCATTGGCATACAGGAACGGCTGATCCTTATAGGCGCGCTGATAATAGTTATGCCCCAGTTCGTGATGGATGGTCACGAAGTCGTCGGAATTGACCTTGGTGCACATCTTGATGCGGATATCGTCCTTGTTGTCGATGTCCCATGCCGATGCGTGGCAGATAACGTCCCGGTCGGCGGGTTTGACGATCTGCGAACGCTGCCAGAAGGTTTCCGGCAGGGGTTTGAAGCCGAGCGAGGAATAGAAACTCTCGCCACCCTTCACCATCTTCATCGGGTCGTAGTTTTTGTCCTTGAGCAGGGCGCCGATGTCATATCCCAGGTCGCCCGCCCCCTTGGGCGCCGCGATATCATAGATATTGCCCCATTCCTGCGCCCACATATTGCCCAGCAGGTCAGCGCGGATCGGCCCGGCCTTGGGTTGCACCGCATCGCCATATTTCTCGTTGAGCTTCCAGCGGACATAAGTGTGCAGCGCCTGATAAAGCGGCTCCACCTGCTTCCACAGGCGATCGGTCAGCGCCGCGAACTGGTCGGGTGTCATGTCGTACCCTGCCCGCCACATCGCGCCGGTATCGGCATAGCCAAGCTGCCTGGCGCCCTGATTGGCGATTTCCGCTATGCGCGCGTAATCGCCACGCATCGGCGCGCCGACATTGTCGTGCCAGCTTACCCACATTTCCTTCAGCTTGGCCGGATCACGTTCGCTGCCCATTGCCGCCTCGATATCGCTGCCGTTGATCGGCTTGCCATCGAGCGTGCCCTTGCCCTTGCCATAAGTCGACGACATGCGGGTTGAGAGGGTCGCCAGTTCGTCCGCGGCGCCGGGCGTGGTCGGCGCTGGCAGGGTGATGCCGTTGCGCAGGATATCCAGCTTGCGCTTGGTATCGAACGACAAGCCGGACAGGCTCTGGAATTTCGCGGCTTCAATCGCCAGCTTGACCTGTACTTCGGTCAATTGTGCCGAGTTCTGAGCGGCCAGCGCGTCGGTATCGTCAGTGATGTAAGTCGCGTTGACCCATTGAATGCGATTGGCGTCCACCGACAGGTCGGCAAGCTGCTTTTCCGCCGAAGCGACAAAGGCGTCAGCCTCCGCCACGCCTGGCGCGCCCGCAGGCGCCGCCGCTGCCTGAACGATCGTTGGCGAAAGCGCCATCGCAAGCGCGGTCATGGATATCAGAGTTGAACGGAACATCGCGATCCCCCTTTGGAGCGTTTCTTCATTGCGGCGGTACTGAGCAGCACCGCCAGGCAAGGTCAAGCCGCCAGAAAATCGGCAATCGCCTGCCCCAGTTCCGCCCTTACGACCGAACTCATATGGTTGCCGGGCACGACGACATGGTTGCCATGCGGCAGCACCGACGCCAGCTTTGCCGCCGACCCATTGTCGTCATCATCGGCGCCAGCGACCACCAGCGTCGGCTGGGCAATCCGCTCCACGGCTTCAGCGGGGGTATCGACAAACGTATCGAGCACCCGGACAAGCGCCAGCGGGTCGCCACCGGTGGTTTTCAGGAACGCCTGTGCCGACCATTCCGCACTGCCCCGTTCAAATCCGTCGGGTTGGGTCAGCACCCGGCGAAAGAAATCGACGCGACGCCCGGTCGAGACAATCCCTTCATACCCCATGCCGGACAGCACCACCCGGCCCGGCGCGGCGCCGGTCGCCAACATCCGCACCACCGTTCGCGCACCCAAAGAATAGCCGCCCAGATCATAATCGACCAGGCCCAGTTCGCCGATCAGCGCCATGCCATCCATCGCCAGCGCGTCGGGCGGATAGGACGCCGCATCATGCGGCTTCGCACTCACCCCATGGCCACGCAGATCGGGCATGATGACGCGGAACCCATGGGCGGCGATCACAGCCGCGTGGCCATAGCGAATCCAGTTGGTCACCGCGTCGGAGAAATAGCCGTGGATCAGCACCACCGGGCGCCCCTCACCCACTTCACGCCATGCAAGCCGGGCGCCGTCAAAACCCTGGAAATAGTGGATCGTTTCGGCAGTCATGGGGGTACTCCACAGCAAGGACAGGCCGCCTTCGCACAAGCCCGGTCTGGATTTATATAAGCGTGCTTATTATACGCACGATAATGACCGACTCACTCGCTTTCCTGCTCAGCGACACCTCGCGGCTGATGCGCAAACGCTTTGACGAGCGGGCGCGGACGATTGGAGCGACACGCTCGCAATGGCGCACCCTGGCCGTGCTGGCGCGCAACGAAGGCATCAACCAGGGTGGCCTGGCCGAACTGCTCGAAATCGAGCCGATTACCGTCTGCCGCATGATCGATCGGCTGGAGGAGGCAGGCAAGGTGGAACGGCGGCGCGACCCGGATGATCGCCGTGCCTGGCGCATCTACCTGACCGAGAAGGCGCGCCCCTTCATCGAGCAGTTTCGTGAACTCGCCAACGAACTCACCAACGAGGTGCTCGACGGCATCTCGGAAGCAGACCGCGCGCATATGGCAACGATGTTGCAGCAGATGCGCGCCAATCTCGGCCTGGCCTTGCCCCATGACAAGGATGAAGCCGCCAATGGCTGACGCCGACCCGACAATGAAGACACAAGCTGCATCGGGCACGCCGGCAATGCCGCGTGGCGCCGAACAGCCGCCGAAACGCGGTTGGAAGCGGATCGGGCTGCTCATCAGCGTGCCCGCCGCGCTGGCGCTGATCGGTGGTTATGTCTGGCTCACCTCCGGCCGCTACGCCTTCACCGACAACGCCAATGTCCAGCAGGACAAGGTGTCGGTTTCCAGCGACGTTGGCGGCCGCATCGTCACGGTTGCGGTGCGCGAGAACCAGCACGTCGACAAGGGCGACCTGCTGTTCCGCATTGACCCCGATCCCTATCGCATCGCCGTCGAGCAGGCCAATGCCGCCATCGCCACCGCGCAAGTGCAGGTCGCCACGCTGCAGTCCAGCTATCGCGGCACCAGCGCCGATATTCAGGCCGCGCAGGACAAAATCGCCCAGGCCCAGGAAGATTATGATCGCCAGGTCGCACTGATGAACCGCGGCTTCACCACGCGCACCGATGTGCTGAACGCCCAGCACGCGGTGGAACAAGGGCGCGCGGCACTGTCCAACGCGCTGGCGTCCGCCGACGAGGCCAGGGCCAAGCTGGCGACGGGATCGGCAGTGCCGGGCCAGAACCCCCAGATCGCCGCGGCAATTGCCCAGCGCGACAAGGCCGCGCTCGACCTGCAACGCACCGAAATTCGCGCACCGGTCAGCGGGACGATCAGCCAGTCGGATCGGCTGCAACAAGGCCAGATGATGATTACCGGCCTGCCCGCCGTCAGCATCGTTATCAGTGGGCGAACATGGATCGTCGCCAATTTCAAGGAAACCGACCTGACGCGGATGCGCCCCGGCCAGCCTGCGGAAGTGACGTTTGACGCGTATCCCGGCGTCAAGCTGCGGGCGCATGTGGAAAGCATCGGCGCGGGCACCGGCAGCGAATTCTCTGTCCTTCCCGCGCAAAACGCCACTGGCAACTGGGTAAAGGTGACGCAGCGTGTGCCAGTGCGCATCGCCATTGATGAACCAAGCCCGCGCCCGTTGATCGCCGGTATTTCGGCGAATGTAACCGTCGACCTTCAAGATCATGGCCAGCACCGCTGATCGCCCTGGCGGCGCGGCGGCGGCCGCTCCCACCACGCCGACTCCACCCGCGCACGGGCAGGCGGCGTTGCCGGTCGAACACCGCTGGTTGCTGACGATCGGCGTCATGGCCGCGACGATCATGCAAATCCTCGATTCGACGATCGCCAATGTCGCCCTGCCCCACATGCAAAGCTCGCTGAGCGCGACGACCGACACCATCACCTGGGTGCTCACCAGCTATATCGTCGCCTCGGCGATCGCTATTCCGGTCACCGGCTGGCTTTCCGACGCCATCGGATCGCGTAACCTGTTCCTTGTTTCGGTTGTCGGTTTCGTCCTCGCGTCGATGTTGTGCGGTGCGGCGCAAAGCCTGGCCGCGATGGTCGCCTTCCGCGTGTTGCAGGGCATTTTCGCGGCGTTCATGAACCCGCTCAGCCAGACGGTGATGCTCGACATCAACCCGCCCGAACGCCAGCCGCGCGCGATGTCGATCTGGGGCATGGGGATCATGGTCGGGCCGATCCTGGGACCGTTGCTTGGCGGCTGGCTGACCGACAATTATGACTGGCGCTGGGTATTTTACGTCAATGTGCCGATCGGCATCATTTGCTTTGCGATCCTGTGGGCGCTGCTCCCGACCCGACCGATCCGTCAGCGCCGGTTCGACGGGTTCGGCTTTGCGATGCTGGCGATTGCCTTGTCCTCGTTCCAGATCATGCTCGATCGCGGGCAGACGCAGGACTGGTTCAACAGTTGGGAAGTCCGCATCGAAGCGATGCTGGCGATCGGCTGCGCCTGGATGTTCATCGTTCACATGCTGACCGCGGAACACCCGATGTTTGAACGTTCACTGCTTGCCAACCGCAACCTGATGACCGGGCTTGGCTTCATGCTGGTCGTCGGCGTGCTGATGATGGCGACGATGGCGCTGCTGCCGCCGATGCTCCAGCAATTATTCGGCTATCCCGTGCTTGATGCGGGCATATTGCTGATGCCGCGCGGGGTTGGCGTCGTCATCAGCATGGCAGTCGCCGGCCAGGCGATACAACGCCAGGTCGACACGCGGTGGCTGGTGGGCATTGGCCTGTTCATCGCCGCCATGTCCTTGTGGCAGATGACTCGCTGGACTTTGGTGATGGGCGAACGCGATTTCATCATCACCGGTTTCGTGCAGGGGATCGGGCTTGGCCTCGTGTTCATCCCGCTTAACCTGACCGCGTTCAGCACATTGGGTCCGCACCAGCGAACAGAGGGTGCCAGCCTGATGAACCTGGCGCGCAACGTGGGCGCCTCGGTCGGCATATCGATCGTCACCGTGCTGCTTAGCCAGAATGTGCAATCGCTTCACCAATCGATCGGCGCCAGCTTCAGGGGTTTGAGCACGCCCCCCGACGATCCGACGATCACCAGCCTGTTCGGCAGCGCCAGCCAGGGCATATTGATGATGATCGATGGCGAAGTGAACCGGCAGGCAGCGATGATCGCCTATCTCGACGATTTCAAGCTGATGCTGATCCTGACGCTCGTCTCGCTGCCGTTGGTGTTCGTGCTCAGGCGCCCGGCGGCGCGGCGAGCGGAGCCCGCTGAAAAACAGGAAACCCCGCACATCGCCTTTGAATAGGCAACGCACGGGGCATGTTCCCAAATAGCTTGTCGAATTAAAGCGTTACGCAGCCTTTTTCAGGTGACGACGCCCGAGCAACTCGGCGATCTGCACGGCGTTGAGCGCCGCGCCTTTCCGCAGATTGTCGCTAACGCACCAGATGACCAGGCCATTGTCGACCGTCGGATCTTCGCGGACCCGGCTGACGAATGTCGCATATTCGCCAACGCATTCGACGGGCGTGATATAACCGCCGTCTTCGCGCTTATCGATCAGCATCACGCCCGGCGCCTCGCGCAGGATGTCCTGCGCCTGCTTGGCGGAGATTTCGTCCTCGAACTCGATGGTGATGGCTTCCGAATGGCCAACGAACACCGGCACGCGCACGCAGGTTGCGACGACCTTGATCTTCGGATCGAGGATCTTCTTGGTTTCCACCACCATCTTCCACTCTTCCTTGGTGAAACCGTCATCGAGGAAGCTGTCGATATGGGGGATCACGTTGAAGGCGATCTGCTTGGTGAACTTGTGTGGCTCGGCCGAATCGCCGACAAAGATGTTGCGGCTCTGCTCGAACAGTTCGTCCATGCCGCTTTTGCCAGCGCCCGAAACCGACTGATAGGTCGAAACCACCACTCGCTTGATCTTCGCCGCATCATGCAGCGGCTTCAGCGCCACGACCATCTGCGCAGTCGAGCAGTTGGGATTGGCGATGATATTCTTCTTCAGATAGCCGTCGATCGCTTCCGGGTTCACCTCGGGCACGATCAGGGGCACATCGGGGTCCATCCGGTACAGCGACGAATTGTCGATAACCGTGCAGCCGGCGGCCGCGAATTTCGGCGCATAAATGGCGGTTGCGGTCGACCCGATGGCGAACAGCGCGAAGTCCCAGCCGGTGGGATCGAAATGCTCGATATTCTGGACTTTGAGTTTGCGGCCCGTGTCACCGAAATCAATCTCATCGCCCTGGCTGCGCGAAGACGCGACCACGGCGATGTCGTCGAGCGGGAATTCCCGTTCGGCGAGGATGTTCAGCATTTCGCGGCCCACATTGCCCGTGGCGCCGGCGACGACGACGCGATAACCCATGTCCAACTTTCCGTTCTGGTCGTTTATTCCAGCGCGAGCGCATACGCCTTGCGAGGTATTTGTCCACCCCGCAGATCATTTGAAACGATGTTGCGCCGGGATTGCCAGAGCGGCCAACGACGACATCCCCGGGCGGAAACGGCGCCAACTCCACCAGACCATCCGCCATTCCCACCCCTTGCGAAGCTTTCGCCCGGCAAGTCAAGGCAAGGAATGGCGGCTATCCTGGAAGAATATCCGCCTGAAATCAGTCAATTACTTCTTGTCTTTCACGTTCCGATCAAAGAAATCGAGGATCGTCGTCCACAGATGATCGCTAACACCCGGACCACCAACACGGTGAGTGTATCCGGGGTAGAACATCATCTGGAAAGGCCGGGCGTTGGCCTGCATCTTCGCCGCGAACAGCGTTGAATTCTCAAACACCACATTGTCATCCGACATGCCGTGAATGAGCAGCAGCGGGTCCGATATGCTGGTTGCTTCGTCCAGTGCCCCCGACGCCGTATAGACATGCGCGTCATCCTGCGGCGTGCCCAGATAGCGCTCGGTATAGTGAGTGTCGTACAAGTCCCACTTGGTCACCGGCGCGCCCGCCACGCCCGCGGCATAAACGCCTGGATTTTTTTCCAGCATCTTCAACGTCATATAGCCGCCATAGGACCAGCCATAGATGCCGATCCGGTTGCCATCGACGAATGACTGAGCCTTCAGCCAATTGGCGGCGGCAAGCTGATCGTCGACTTCCACCGTGCCCATCGCGCGATAGATCTGGTCTTCAAACGCCTTGCCCCGGTTGTACGAACCGCGATTGTCGATCTGGAAGAAAATATAACCGCGATCGACGATATATTGCGGCAGGGCGCCGTCCCATGCGCGGCTGACCTGCTGGGCGTGGGGGCCGCCATAATGCTGGAAGAACACCGGGTATTTCTTGCCCGGTTCCAGCGGCGGCGTAATCATTTCCCAGTGAAGTATCGATCCGTCGGCGGCCTTCAGCGTCCCGAACTTCCGTTCCCCGTGCCCGGCAAGATAGGGGTAATAAGGATGGTTCTTGTCGACCGCGTTTTCGCTGATCCACGCCAGGCGCTTGCCGGTTGCATCGGCCAGATAGACTTGCGGCGGCTGGTTAGGGTTGGAGCGCGACACGATCGCGTGCGTCGCCTGCCGATCCATGACCGCGCCGTTCCACCAGCCAGCTTCGGTCAGGCGGGTCACGGCGCCGGGGTGCGCGATGTCGACAGCGTATAAATGCTGTTCCAGCGGCCCGTCCTTGTTGGCGACGAAATAGGCGCGGCCCTTTGCCTCGTCGACGCCCGCCAGGCTGGATACCGCCCAGTCGCCCTTGGTCAATTGCGTCCATTTGCCATGCGCGAAGTGATAGAGGTGGCCGAAACCGTCACGTTCGGATCGCCAGATCAGGCTGCCGTCCTTCAACGGGCGATAGGCGTTAGTCAGGTTAACCCAGCTCCGCTCGCCCGACTTCTCGGTGAACAGCACGGTCGCCTTGCCCGTTGCGGGATCGACCGACAGCATGTCGAGCCGCTTCTGGTCACGACTTTCGCGCTGAACGAGCAGCGTCTTGCCATCGGGCGTCCAATCGACGCGCGCCAGATAGATATCCGCGTTGCTGCCCAGATCGACCTTCACCTGGCCCGATCCGTCGGGTTTGACGATGTAGAGTTCCACCAGCGCGTTGGGCGTTCCGGCCGCCGGATAACGCTGGTCGTATACCTTGGTGCCGTCCGCACCGATGGCGGCGCGCGTGACGATACCGACCGGCGTTTCGTCAAATCGCTCGACCGCGATCAGCTTGTCGTCGGGCGACCACCAATAACCCTCGGACCGGTCCATTTCCTCTTGCGCAACGAATTCGGCCTCACCCCAATGGATCGCTCCCCCGCCACCCGTCGTCACCGCGCGCGCGGGACCACCGGCCAGCGGCTGGACGTACAAATTCTGGTCGCGGACGAAACTGACAAAGCCACCGGCATCGCTGATCGCGGGGTTGAGCTGGCTGCCGGGCGCATTGGTCAGCCGGGTTGCGCTGCCATCCAGCCGCGCGAGATAAAGGTCGCCATCCAGCGGTACGAGGATCGACTTGCCATCGGGCGACCAGTCATAAGCGACGATGCCCTTGGTGCCGCCGATGCGGGCACGCTCCCGCTGCATCTTCTCGGCTTCGGAAAGTTCGGCCCCTGTGCCCAGCTTCTGGGAATCCACCAGCATCCATTCCTTGCCGGTGCGCGTATCCAATGCCCAAAGGTCATAGCGCTGGCGATCATCTGGCCGCGCCCGGAGCGAAGTGAGCAGCGTGCCATCGGGCGACAGCTTCAGCGCACGCGGCACTGGCCCGGACAGATCGGGACTGGCGAAAATCCGGTTGAGCGTCAGCGCGGGCGTTGCAGTCGGCGTGTCAGCAGCCATGGCGCCGCTGCCCGCCAGGAACGTTACACCGGCCAGCGCTGCAACGCGCCCTAACACCTTGTTCACACGCCATCTCCGTACTCGATTCCAGGTTGCCGCGTCGGGCGGCAAGCGCGCCGTTATTGCGGCGGCGGCGCGATTGGTAAAGGCCTGTGGGAGGTGGATTGTACCTAATTGGTCCCCCACCCCTTTCATGCCGGGCAAAGCCATGGCAAGCCCGCCAAATGTCAGCGCAATCGGTTCCCCATCATCGCTTGTCGGCGCCTTACCTGCTCGCGCCGCTCCTTGGCCTTGCCGGGCTGGGGAGTACGCTCGCCGCCTTCTGGCCAGGGGTGATGACCTGGGATTCGGTCCGGCAATATGAACAGGCCTTGTCGGGGCAATTCGACGACTGGCACCCGCCCGCGATGGAGTGGCTGTGGCGCCAGTTGCTGCCGATCCATCATGGCCCGTTGCCGATGCTGCTGCTGCAACTTGCGCTGTTCTGGGCTGGTGTCGCGTTGCTGATCGGCTGGGCGCAGCGCGAACGGCGGCCATGGCTGGCGCTGGGCATCGTGGCCTGCGCGATCATGCCGGGCGTCATTTCGATCATGGGCGCCGTCGTCAAGGACTGCCTGATGGCAGGCGCATCGATGGCGGCAATCGGCATCCTGGCGGCGGTGAGCGGGCAGCAACGGCGCCATCTCGGCTGGCGGATGCTGGGTATTGCCTTGCTCGTTGCCGCTTCCACGCTCCGCTTCAACGCCTTCATGGCGACCGCACCGATCGGCATTGCGCTGGTGCCGCCGGACTGGCGAGACCGCTGGGCGAAATTCGCCCTGTCGACGCTGGTCGTCACCGCGTTGATGATCGCGGCGCTGCCCGCCGCCAACCGCCTGCTGAACCCCGAAAAGAGCGGCGTCGAACTGTCATTGGTCATCTTCGATCTGGGGGGCATCACCAAGTATAGCGGCGTCGACGCCTTTCCACCGCTCCCCTCGGTCAAGCGCCCCGTCGAGGTGGCGACCAGATGCTACACGCCCGTCAAGTGGGACAGTTATAGCTGGTGGGTCGATCCGCTATGCCCCATTGAATTCTACGGCATTCAGGACTGGTTTGCCCAACACAAGGTCAACCCCGAGCTATTTTGGGTGAAAGCCATCCTCGCCCATCCGATTGCCTATGCCGAACATCGCTGGGCGCATTTCGGCGAAGCGACGCGCTTCATGATCCACAAGGAGAGCGAAATTGCCGGCCAGGTGCCCGATGCGCCCAATGATTGGGGCTTCAAGGTATCCGACAATCCGGCCAGACGCTTCATCAACGGCACCGCGGCGCTGTTTTCAGCCACCCCGGTCGAATGGCCCATCGTCTGGATCGGGCTGGCGCTGGCGGCGTTGCTGCTGTCCCCCGGCTTGCCGAGCGCGCGGCTGATCGCCCCGCTGGCTACGTCCAGCCTGCTCTATGGCATGGGCTATGCCGCGGTCAGCGTCGCGTCCGAGATCCGTTATCATCAGTGGACGATGCTGCTGGCGGGCATCGCCAACGCCATGCTGATATCCGATGTCACCAACGGCGCGCGGTTGGGCCGGACGCGAGTCGTGCTGGCTTATACGCCGAGCCTGATCGTCACCGCGCTTGCCATTTCGTGGCGCCTGCTGCCCGCCTGAGATCGCCGCGCGGCGCACCAAATACTGCCGTTCAGCGCCCAAGCAAAAAGGGCGCAGGGATTGCTCCCCACGCCCCTTGCTAAGCCTGCCCTTGCAAAACCTGCAGTCCGCTGCCGATCAGGCGGCGGTGTTCTGCGGGCGGTTGTCGCGGCGCTCGGCGATACGAGCCGACTTGCCGCGGCGACCACGCAGATAATAGAGCTTCGCGCGACGCACGACGCCCTTGCGGACCACTTCGATCGAATCGACATTCGGCGAATAAAGCGGGAAGACGCGCTCGACGCCCTCACCAAACGAAATCTTGCGAACGGTGAAGTTCGAACCCATGCCCTTGTTCGAACGCGCGATGCACACGCCTTCGTAGAACTGGACGCGGTGACGATCACCTTCGACCACCTTCACGCCAACCTTCAGCGTGTCGCCTGGACGGAAAACCGGAATCTTCTTGGCTTCGAGAAACTTGGCGATGTTCTCGGCTTCGATCTGCTGGATGAGATTCATCTCATTCCTCCTTCGACTTCTTGCTGCGCGCCAGAGGGAGATGGACCCGAGCGTCCTCATGACGCTCCCAAAGATCCGGCCTCCTTAGCCGTGTATCGGTCTCGGCCATATGCTTTCGCCATGCCGCGATCCTCGCATGATCCCCCGATCGCAACACTTCGGGGATCGTGCGTCCTTCCCACATTGGTGGTCGGGTATATTGCGGATATTCGAGAAGGCCGCTTTCGAAGCTTTCATCGTCCCCGCTGGAAGCCGCGCCCATTACGCCGGGAATGAGCCGAATGCAAGCATCAAGCAGCACCAGGGCCGCCATTTCCCCGCCCGAAAGCACATAGTCGCCAATCGAAACCTGCTCGACCGCGCGCGCCTCGAACAAGCGCTCGTCAAATCCCTCGAACCGACCGCACAGGATGATCACACCCGGCCCCGCCGCAAGGGTCCGAACGCGCGCCTGGGTGAGTGGCGCCCCGCGCGGCGTCATGGCGAGAATTGGACGGTCATCGGCAACGCTATCGAGCGCCGCCGCGACGACATCGGCACGCAGCACCATCCCCGCGCCGCCGCCAGCCGGGGTATCGTCGACAGTCCGATGCTTGTCGGTCGCAAAGTCGCGAATCTGCACGGTGTCGAGCGACCAAAGCCCCTCACCCATCGCCCGACCGGCCAGTGATTGACCCAGCGGCCCCGGAAACATGTCCGGGTAGAGCGTGACGACGGTGGCAGCGAAGGTGGCGGCAGCGAAGGTCACTCGTCCACCCAATTTTCAACTTTCAACCCGGGAATATCCGCAAAATCCCGGCCATTACTGGTTACAAATACCAGATCGAGGGCGAGCGCATGCGCGGCAATCAGGCGATCGAAACTGGTCCGCTTGAACGACAGGTCCGCATATTTTTTTGCCGCGAGCAAATCAAAAGGCAGCACGGGAAAACGCAGGCTGAACTGGTCCAGCACAAAAAGCGGGGGCATTTTGCCGTTCCAGGCGCCCCAGGCCACTTCGGCAAAGGCAATCGATGAAATTGCGACGTCCCCCTCGAAACAGTCTGAGGTCCGCCTGACGATTCCTGGCTCACCGGCCAGCAAAAGAATGCACGCATTGGCGTCGAACAGATATTTCATCCGTCAGGCTTTGTCCGGCCCAAGCCATTCGGCATCATCCCAGGGGCGAGGCGAAGGTTCAAAACTGCGCTGCTCTGGCGTCAACGGCTGCAATCCAGGTGCAATCCCGGCGATTCCCGTCAGGTCGATCTTGCGGCGCTCTGCGTCAACCGGTTCAAAACTGTATCGGCCGCCCAATTCGCGCAAGTACATCTCAGTACCCTCGGTAATGCCCAATGCCTTGGGCAAGCGAAGCGCAACCGAGTTGCCCGATTTGAATACCTTCGCGCGATATTCTTTCGCCATGGAACGCCTCCGTATATACTTTGTGTATATACTAGGCGGCAAAAGCGGCGTCAATCACCAGACGTTCGCGATTCCATTCCGGTACGGCCTCGGCTTGCATCGGCACCATGAAGCGCTTGCCGTCGGCGCGTTCGATTTCCAGTACGTCGCCCGCACCGAAATTATCGATCAGCACCACGCGGCCAACCGCTTCGCCGTCGCTCGTCACGACGGGCAGTCCCAGCAAGTCGGCGTGATAATATTCGCCGTCCGCCAGTGGCGGCAGCGCGTCGCGGGGCACGGTCAATTCTGTTCCCCGCATCGCCTCGGCCGCGTTGCGGTCAGCGACTTCGGCGAAGCGGGCGATGGTGCCGTTATTGCCGGGGCGCGCCGACTTCAACGTCAGCGCGCCATCGTTGAACCGCTTGTAGCGGCCCAGATCCTCGGCAAAGACTTTCAACCGAACTTCCCCCATCACGCCATGCGCGCCGATGATGACGGCCAGCGTGACGGGAGTATTGCCAGACACTTACGCCTCGGTGGCCGGAGCTTCTTCAGCCGCCACTTCGGGGGCAGTTTCTTCGGTCGCAGCTTCTTCGACTGCAACTTCCTCGGCGGCCGCTTCTTCGGCAACCGGGGCTTCTTCAACGGCAGGCGTCGCAGCAGCGGCGGCGGCGGCTTCTTCGGCTGCCTTCAGCTTTTCGGCGCGCTCTTCAGCGCGTTCGGTGGCCTTCTCGCCGGGCTTGCCCTTGTTCGGGTTGTTGCGCGCCGGGCGTTCCTTCACGCCGGCCACATCGAGGAAGCGAGCAACGCGGTCGGTCGGCTGTGCGCCAACGCCAACCCAATGCTTCGCACGCTCAACGTCGAGCTGAATACGCTGGTCCGAATCCTTGGCGAGCAGCGGGTTGTAGCTGCCGATCTTCTCGATGAAGCGGCCGTCGCGCGGGCTGCGCGCATCGGCGACCACGATGCGGTAATAAGGACGCTTCTTGGAGCCGCCACGCGACAGACGAATGCTGAGTGCCATTGTAGTTCCTTCTTTCCAATTCAATTACTTATGAGTTGATACGATTATTTCTTCTTGAGAAAATTCTGGAAACCCGGCGGCAGTTTCGCCCCACCCGGTCCGCCCAGACCAGGCAAGCCACCACCCGCCTTGTCGAGCATGTCACCCAGGTCCGGCCCGCCGAGCGCATTGCCAAGCCCGCCCATGCCGCCACCGGGGCCGCCCTTGCCCAGCATGGCCATCATGCCTTTCATGCCGCCCATCTTCTTGAAGCGCTTCATGGCGGTTGCCATTTCCTGATGCATTTTCAGGAGTTTATTGACGTCCTGCACGGTCGTACCGCTGCCCTTGGCCACGCGGATCTTGCGCTTGGCAGTCAGGATTTCGGGCTTCACCCGTTCCTTTTGCGTCATAGAGCCGATAATCGCGTCCATGCGGATCAGGATACGGTCATCCATGCCCGACTGGTTCATCGCGGCTTGCGCCTTTTTCATGCCGGGGATCATCCCCGCCAGCGCACCAATCCCGCCCATGCGCCGCATCTGCGCAAGCTGGGCGCGCAGGTCGGTCAGGTCGAATTGACCCTTGGCCATGCGTTGCGCCATGCGCTCCGCGTCTTCCGCCTGAATGGATTCGGCGGCCTTCTCAACCAGGCTGACGACATCGCCCATGCCCAGAATACGGCCCGCGACGCGGCCAGGATGAAACGGCTCGATCGCATCCATTTTTTCGCCGGTGCCGGCAAACTTGATCGGCTTGCCGGTAACCGCCCGCATCGACAGTGCCGCGCCACCACGCGCATCGCCGTCCATCCGGGTCAGCACCACGCCGGTCAACGGCACCTGATCGGAGAAGTTCTTGGCAACGTTGACCGCGTCCTGACCGGTCAGCGAGTCAACGACCAGCAGAATTTCGTCGGGTGTCGAGACGTCGGCAATCGCCTTCATCTCGTCCATCAGCCCCTGGTCGACGTGCAGGCGACCGGCCGTGTCGAGCATCAGCACGTCGAAACCCTGCAGCTTCGCCGACTGCATCGCGCGCCGCGCAATCTCCACCGGGCGTTGGCCAGCCATGATCGGCAGCGTGGTGACGCCCGTCTGTTCGCCCAGCACGGCAAGCTGTTCCTGCGCGGCCGGGCGATTGACGTCGAGCGACGCCATCAGCACCTTCTTGCCGTCACGCTCTTTCAGGCGCTTGGCGAGCTTGGCCGTCGTCGTGGTCTTGCCTGAGCCTTGCAGGCCGACCATCATGATGACGGCAGGCGGCGTTACGCCGATGTTGAGCTCGCTTTCATCGGCGCCAAGCATTTCGGCCAGCGCGTCGTTGACGATCTTGACGACCTGCTGGCCCGGCGTGATCGAGCGCAGCACCTGCTGGCCGACCGCCTGCTCGGTCACCTTGTCGACGAACTCACGCGCGACCGGCAACGCCACGTCGGCTTCGAGCAAAGCCACGCGGACTTCGCGCATCGCCGCGCGCACGTCCGCCTCGGTCAGCGCACCGCGCCCCCGAAGCCGATCGAACACGCCGCCAAGGCGTTCGCTGAGACTTTCGAACATCAAAAACTCCGTCGCTGATCGCCCGCCAGGACAAAACGCAAAACACGCCGGCGGACGAAACCTCGTCGGCCGGCGTACGCCCGCGGGCGTTACCTTGCGCTCCTGTCGGAACGATCTGGAGGGGCCTCTATCCCAAAAGCCACTAATTCGCAACCATGGCATTTAACGGCATCTACATGGTCGCCCGAGTAGGCCGTCGGCACGTCAGCGTGATGATATACAACAGGGGCACCCGCAAACCATATGGCCGATCCGTTCGCAACCGACCCTGCGGTCCCCACTGGCCGACATCACCGCCGGGATACCATCATCAGCCTGGTGACGCTGGGGGCGATCTTGCTGTTCGTCTGCACGGCCAGCACGGTGCTCGCCACCGTTGTCCAGCGCCAGATGATGGGCAATGCCACCACCGACCGCACGCTGACGATCGCGCTCATCCTCAACATCGCGCTTATCCTGTTCGGCTGGCGACGCCATACCGATCTGCGCCGCGACATCTTGGTCCAGATCGCCGCGGACGACCGTGCCCAGCTACTCAGCGGCCGCGACTCGTTGACTGGCCTGTTGACCCGGCGCGCGCTGGCCGATCAGGGCGGCGCCATGCTGGCGCAGGCCGGACGGCGGCATCGCGCGGTTGCCTTGATGATTATCGACCTCAAGCATTTCCGCCGCGTCAACGATCTGCATGGCCACCGGGTCGGCGATGCACTGTTGCGGCTGGTCGGCGCGGAGATTGCCGCTGCACTGCCGCAATCCGCGCTCGTCGCACGGCTCGATGGCGCCAGCTTCGCCGCCGCATTCGCTTTCGATGCGCCGCATCCTGAAACTGTCGAGCGGATTGCCGACCTGCTTGGCGCTCGCCTGGCCGAGCCACTGCTGGTCAACGGCCTGCACGTCCGACTTGGCGCGTCGATCGGCGTTGCCCGGTCGGATAACGAGGCGCCAAGTATCGACGCCCTGATCCGCAGCGCCGACATCGCCATTGCCGTCGCCAAGAAAAACGAAACCGCAAAGTTCATGTGGTTCGACGCCTCGATGGAACGCGAACTCAACGCGCGCAACGAAACCGAAACGCGGCTCCGCCATGCCATTCCCGAACACCAGATCGTCCCGTATTTCGAACAGCAGATCGACCTGAAGACCGGCAAGCTGGCGGGCTTTGAAGTGCTCGCGCGCTGGGATCACCCGACATTGGGTGTGGTGATGCCAGACAGGTTCATCGCCATTGCCGAAGAAAGTGGATTAATCGCCGATTTGTCGGAATCGGTCATGCGCCAGGCATTCCTGGCAGCGCGCGACTGGGACGCCGCACTTGCGCTCACCATCAACATCGCCCCATCGCAAATGCGCGATCCGTGGCTGGCGCAGAAAATCCTGAAACTGCTCGCCGAAACCGGCTTCCCCGCGCGACGGCTGGAAATCGACATTACAGAAGCGGCATTGTTCGACAACCTGCCACTGGTGCAGTCGGTAACGGGCAGCTTGAAGAACCAGGGAATCCGCCTGGCGCTGGACGATTTCGGCACCGGTTATTCCAGCATCGCGCATCTGCGCGCCATTCCGTTCGACCGTATCAAGATCGACCGCAGCTTTGTCAGCACCATCAACGACAATGTGGAAAGCGCCGCAATCGTCACCGCCGTCGCTCGCCTCGCCGACAGCCTGAACCTGCCCGTCACCGCCGAGGGAATTGCGGACGAAGCGATTGAAGGACGGGTGCGGGCGCTGGGTTGCGACCGGGGCCAGGGATACCGCTTCGGCCAGCCGATGACTGCGATCAACGCGCGCCGTGCACTGGCCGAGTTGCGGCTGATCCACGTCGTCGGGCGCAAGGGTTCGGCCGAGCCGGGCGCCGCACGTCAGGCAGGCTGAACCCGCGACGCATGGACTTGGGCGGCCTGCACCCCTAGATGGCGGGCCATGACGACAAGACCGGCCCCTCCTCCAACGGCTGAACCGCATGTCATCAGCCTTGGCTGTCGGCTCAACCTTGCGGAAAGCGAGACGATCCGCGCGATTTTGGGGCAGCGCGACGCAGTGGTGGTCAATAGCTGCGCGGTCACCAACACGGCGGTTGCGGAAACCCGCGCCGCCATCCGCAAGGCCCGGCGCGCGCGGCCCGATGCCGAAATCCTGGTGACCGGTTGCGCGGCGCAGATCGATCCTGACAGCTTTGCCGCCATGCCCGAAGTGGATCGGGTGATCGGCAACGCGCATAAACTCGATCCGGCGGCATGGGCATCGAGCGAGCGGGTTTCGGTGCCGGATATCATGCGGGTGCGCGAAACCTCGCCGCATCTTGCCAGCAGCTTCGCCAGCCACGCCCGCGCCTTTGTCGAGGTGCAGAATGGCTGCGACCATCGCTGCACCTTTTGCGCCATTCCCTTCGGCAGGGGCAACAGCCGCTCGGCGCCCGCTGGCGGGGTGATCGATCGCGTCGCGGCATTGGTCGATGCCGGGCACCGCGAAATTGTCCTGACCGGGGTCGACCTGACCAGTTACGGGCCTGATCTGCCCGGCGGGCAAAACCTGGCGATGCTGGTCGAACGCATCCTGCGCCATGTGCCCCGGCTGGAACGCCTGCGCCTTTCCTCGCTCGATTCGATTGAAATCGACGATCGCCTGTTCGACCTGCTGAGTGGCGAGGAACGGATCATGCCGCACCTCCACCTCTCGTTGCAGGCAGGTGACGACATGGTGCTGAAACGGATGAAGCGCCGCCACAGCCGCGCGCAGGCGATCGCCATTGTCGAACGGCTGAAAAAACACCGCGCCGACATCGCGATCGGCGCAGACCTGATCGCCGGTTTTCCCACCGAAGACGATGCGATGTTCGCCAACACGCTAGCGCTGATCGACGATTGCGACATTGTCCACGCCCATATCTTCCCCTATTCGCCGCGCGTCGGCACCCCTGCCGCCCGGATGCCCCAAGTTGCCGAACCGGTGCGCAAGGCACGCGCCGCTCGCCTTCGGGACGCATCGGCGGCGCGGCGTGAACAATGGCTGGCGTCACTGGTCGGCACGCGCCAGGCGGTGCTGATCGAGCGTTCGGGCAAGCGCGGCCACGCCCCCAATTTCGCCGATGTCCATTTAAGCGGACAGCAGGCCCAACCAGGAAGTATCATCGACGTGACGATTACAGGCATTTCCGCCAGCCAGTTGACCGGCACTGCGCCGACGGTGGAGCAGGCAGCGTGAGCGGCAGGAGCTGGCACGAAAAGCTGCTCGGCGGTTTCAAGCGCACGTCGGACCGGCTGATCAACAACCTGTCGAATTTCGGCACCGCGCCGCTTGATGCCGCAACGCTGGACGATATCGAGGAAGCACTGATCGCGTCCGACCTTGGCCCGGCAACGGCGGCGCGCATCCGCACCCGGCTGGCCGAGCAATTCTATGAAAAGAACATGGAAGAACTCGGCGTGCGGTTGATCGTCGCGGAAGAGGTGGAAAAGGTTCTGGCGAAAGTCGCCAGGCCGCTGACCGCCAATGCCGGCCGTCCCCACGTCGTGCTGGTCATCGGCGTCAACGGATCGGGCAAGACGACCACCATCGCCAAGCTGGCATATTATCTGAAGGAACAGGGCAAGAGCGTGATGCTGGCGGCGGGCGACACCTTCCGCGCCGCCGCCATCGGTCAACTCGCCACCTGGGCGGAGCGCGCGGGCGTGCCGATCGTGCGGGGCAAGGAAGGCGGCGATGCGGCGGGACTGGCGTTCGAGGCGGTGAAGCAAGCGACCGACCAGGGCATCGACGTGCTGATCGTCGATACCGCCGGGCGGTTGCAGAACCGCAAGGAACTGATGGACGAACTCGCCAAGATCAAACGCGTGCTGGGGCGGCTCGACCCGGCGTCGCCGCATGACGTGGTGCTGGTGCTCGACGCCACCACTGGCCAGAACGCCTTGTCGCAGATCGAGGTGTTCAAGGATGTCGCAGGCGTGACCGGGCTGGTAATGACCAAGCTGGACGGCACGGCGCGCGGCGGCGTGCTGGTCGCAGCGGCCGAGCAATTCGGCCTGCCGATGCACGCAATCGGGATCGGTGAAGGCATGACCGACCTGCGCCCGTTCGACGCGCATGAAGTGGCGCGCATCATCGCCGGAGTTGAGGAGGCGTTGCGTGGTTGATCCCGTTCCCCAGGAAGCCGGCGCCACCCCGGCGGCGCGGCAATTGTCACCCGGCGTGCGGCTGGCGCTCGACTATGGGCCGTTGATCGCTTTCTTCGCGGTCAATTTCCTGGTGCCCGGCCTGCCCGTCGTCCGGTTGATGGCGGCAACGGTGGCATTCATCGTCGGCATTGCCATCGCCATTGGCTATTCGCTCGCCAAAACCGGCAAGGTGTCGCCGATGCTGATGCTGACCGGAGTGCTGGTGCTGGTGTTTGGCGGGCTGACGCTGTGGTTCCATGATCCGCGCTTCATCCAGATGAAGCCGACCATCATCTATGCGCTGCTCGCGCTGCTGCTTGCCTTTGGGCTCATCACCGGGCGGCCTTTGCTGCAACAGGTGCTGGGGACCGCCTATCCTGGCTTGTCCGAACTGGGCTGGCGCAAGCTGACGGTGAACTGGATGATCTTCTTTGTCCTGCTGGCGGGGCTTAACGAAATCGTCCGCCACTATTTCTCGCTCGATATCTGGGTGGGGTTCAAAGTGTGGGGCGTCATTCCCCTCACCTTCCTGTTCGCGCTGGCCAACCTGCCGATGCTGTTGAAGCACGGGCTGGACACCGGTGAACCGACGCCCGAGCCCTGATCGGGCATCCAACCAACAGACCCGCCAATTGAAAACCCGTTCGTACCGGTTGGCGCGAACGGGTTTTTCAACGTTACCAGTTTTGGCCGTTACTGGCTTCGCACCGAACGCCCGGCTTATCCGCCGGGAACGCTCGGTCGCTTCGCCTCAGCCCTGGTCCGCCCGGCTGACGCCTGCACCATCCAGGTTCTGCGCGGCGAATTCCCAGTTCAGGATCTTGCTGGTCACCGCTTCCAGATAACCCGGACGAGCATTGCGATAATCGATGTAATAGGCATGTTCCCACACATCGATGGTCAACAGCGGCTTCATCCCGTCATAGGCAACCGGCGAGTCCGCGTCGTGCAGCGAAGTGACTTTCAGCTTGCCGCCGTCGAGCACCAGCCAGCCCCAGCCGCTGGCGAAATGGTTGGTCGATTCGGCCACCAGCGCCTTGACCAGAGCTTCGGTCGAACCAAAATCAGCCGCGATCATTTCCGCCAGCTTGCCGGTGGGTGCCGCGAAGTTGGGCGTCAGCGAATTCCAGAAAAAGGTGTGGTTCCAGATCTGGGCCGAATTGTTGAACAGGCCCTTGTCGCCCTTTTCCTTGGCGACCTTGATAACCTGGGAAAGCTTGGCGCCTTCCAGGCCCTTTTCGGCGAGCATGCCGTTGGTCTTGTCGACATACGCCTTGTGATGCTTGCCATGATGGAAGTCGAAGGTTTCTTCGGACATGACGGGAGCGAGCGCGTTCTTCGCATAAGGCAGCGCGGGAAGTTCAAATGCCATTGTTCATCCTCCTGGATAGGCGGGCATGTGGGAGACGTTAGGGGAAACGTCACGCGCCCCAATTGGGTTCCTGCGCGCCGTTACGCAACCGATTCTTGCGCGAGGCCCCGGCGATTGCCCCGCCGGGGGAGACAAATATCCCGTCAGCCGCCCGGCAGCAGATCATGCCGGCGCAGCGCGTGGCGAAGCTGATCATAGCTTAACCCCAATGCCTCCGCCGTGGCGCGCTGGTTGAAACGATGCTCGGCCAGCGCGCGGCTCAACAACTCGCGCTCGAACCGCAGGACCCGCGTCTTGAAATCTCCCGACGCCTCGCCATCCGCCTCGAAATGCGGGGTCGGGGCCGGTCCCGCCTCGTCCGGTTCCGCGGTGGCGGTTGCCACGCGCGGCGCCAGATTGGCTTGCGAGGGCGGGCGATAAGGCGACTGAAAGGGATCGAACTCGATTGCGTCGATCGGCCCCGAATTCTCGTCCCACCGATACACCGCCCGCCCAACGACGTTGCGCAATTCGCGCACGTTGCCCGGCCAGCGATATTCGATCAGCGCATCCATCGCCCGCGCGCTGAATCCGGGCCAACCACCCCAGCCAAGCTCCGACGCCATCCGCCGACCGAAGTGATCGGCAAGCACCATCACGTCGCCCGCCCGCGCGCGCAGTGGCGGCAGGGTGACGACCTCGAACGACAATCGATCGAGCAAATCGGCCCGGAACCGGTTTTCGGCGACCTTGTCTGGAAGATGCTCGTTGGTCGCCGCGACAATCCGTACATCGACCCGGATTGGCCGTGACGAACCGATCCGCGTCACTTCGCCATATTCAACCGCGCGCAGCAGGCGTTCCTGCGCGCCCATCGACAGCGTGCCCAATTCGTCGAGGAACAGCGTGCCGCCATGCGCTTCCTCAAACCGGCCCGCGCGGGATTTGGTCGCCCCGGTAAAGGCCCCCGCCTCATGCCCGAACAATTCGGACTCGATCAGCGTTTCAGGCAGGGCCGCGCAATTCATGATGACCAGCGGCTGGTCCCAACGCGGGGACAGGCGGTGCAGGCGCTCCGCAACCAGTTCCTTGCCCGTCCCGCGTTCGCCGATCACCAGCACTGGCCGGTCAAGCGCCGCCGCGCGACTGGCGCGTTCCAGCGCGTCGAGAAACACGCTTGACTGACCGATGGTTTGCGTCGTCCGTTCCATTGCCAACCCTTGGCGTATTTTACCAACGCTTGGCAAGTGTAATATCGTAGCAACACAGATAAAAAGCCCGGAAATTGGCCATTCGTGAAACTGGCACGCTTTCTGCTGAGTAGGTCTGCGATGGCAACGCACCTGTAATGCCATGATGAATTGACGAAGGAGTTTTCACCGATGGGCATTTTTTCGCGTACCCGCGACATCATCGCCGCCAACGTCACCGACCTGCTCGACAAGGCGGAAGATCCGGCGAAGATGATCCGCATGATCATCCTCGAGATGGAGGAAACCCTGGTCGAAGTCCGCGCCTCCGCTGCCCGCACCATCGCCGACCAGAAGGAAATGCGCCGCCACATCGGCAAGCTGGAAAAGCTGGAGGATAGCTGGACCGAAAAGGCCGAACTCGCGCTGTCGAAGGACCGTGAAGACCTGGCCAAGGCCGCCCTGCTCGAACGCCAGAAGGCAACCGACATGGCCGAACAGCTCAAGGCGGAAATCGGCGTACTCGACGATGCCCTGCGCGCTGCCGAAGAAGACATCAACAAGCTGCAGACCAAATTGCGTGAGGCGCGCACCCGGCAGAACACGATCATGACCCGGCTGGAAACCGCGCATAACCGCGTTCGCATCCGCGAAGCCTATGCCGGCCCCAAGGTCCAGGACGCTTTCTCGCGTTTCGACCTGCTCGAACGCCGCGTCGACTTCGCCGAAGGTCGCGCCGATGCGCTGAGCCTGGGCGGATCGGTCAAGACGCTGGAGGAAGAAATCGCCGACCTGAAGTCGAGCGAGAAGGTCGAAGCCGATCTCGCCGCGCTGAAGGCAAAGCTTGGAAGGGCGAACTGAGATGGAAGATGTTGCAGGAATAGGCGTCGGCGCGCTCGCCGTCGTCACCCTCTTTCTCGGGCTGCCATGGTTGATCTTCCACTACGTCACGAAGTGGAAACAGGTCGGAAGCCTGACCAACGAGGACGAGAAGCTGCTCGACGAGCTGCACTACACCGCGCGTCGGCTGGAAGACCGGCTGATGACGATCGAACGGATTATCGCTGCGGATCACCCCGAATGGAAACTGGGCTCGCCTGAGCCGTCCATGCCGGACTCGATCAGCTACGAACTGAACAGGAGGAATTGAGATGAACGGGAGCCGCACCAAATTCTACCGCGACAAGCAGAACGGCAAGTGGATGGGCGTCTGCGCGGGGATTGCCGATTATACCGGCATCGATGTCACTTTCATTCGCATCGGCGCTGTCGTGCTGACCCTGGCAACCAGCGGATGGGTAATTGTCGCCTATATCGCCGCTGGCCTGATCGCCGACAAAAAGCCCAACGGCCTGTACGATACGGCTGAAGACGCGAAATTCTGGCAGGGCGTCCGGTCCAATCCGAAACGCTCGACCGCCGAAGTCCGCTCCAAATTCCGCGACGTCGATCGTCGGCTGGCCGATATCGAGTTGATGTACACCAGCCGCAACACCCGGTTGTCCGAAGAAATCGACAATCTGCGCTGAGCGGGCGAACTTCACTGGAGTGATAGATGATGAACTGGGGTATCCTCATTCCTATCGTAGCAATCGCGATCGGTCCGATTTCATGGGCTTTCACAACCTGGGTTCGGGCGCGCCACGGTTATCCGCTGCAAAATCTCAAGGGCGGCGACGCCAATGTTCTGCCGATTACGCGCCAGACGGAATTACTGTCGGCAGAAAACGAACGGCTGACCGGTCAGATCGCTCGGCTGGAAGAACGGCTGCATGTGCTGGAACGCATCGCCACCGATCCCGCCGAACGCACCGCCCGCGAAATCGACAGCCTGCGCTGAACGCGGCACCGCAACTGATTGGGTAAGGAAGAAAGCCATGTTTTTCATCAACCCCCTGCTCATCCCAATCCTGGGCATCTGCTGCGGCCTGATCGCGATATTCGGCGGCGTCGTGGTGCGGCCCTGGATCAAGTTCCAGGAACGCAAGCTGGAATTGGAGGCCGAACAGATGCGCCACCGCGCCGAACTGGATGCGGCCCGCAGCGAACGCCTCGACCAACGCATCGCGGTGCTTGAACGGATCATCACCGACAAGAGCCTGACGGTTGCCGACGAAATCGAACGGCTGCGCGACGCGCCGCTCAACTAACTACTGCCCAACGGGGAGTCCAAGAAATGCAAGTCATTGAGATGGTTGTCATGGTCGTGGCAATCGTAACCGTCGGACGCGTCATCCGTGCTCGCCACGAGGCTCGCGGCGCCGGCCCGGTCATCGATCCCGGCCTGTCGCTGGAAGCACGGCGACTGCGGGAGGAAGTGACGACCTTGAAGGAACGGATCGCCGTGCTGGAACGGCTGGCGACCGAGGACACCACCGCCGTGCGGCTTGATCGCGAGATCGAAAAGCTGCGCGACAAACTCTGACAGAGGGAGGGAAGCGTCATGATCGACACGACCTTTTATGTAACCATGGCAGTATCCGGCCTGGCCGGTCTGGGCATGGTGACCACCGCAGCACTGACCGGTTGGCGGGGCTGGTTGCAGATCAAGCAGCTCGAACTGGTGCGCCACGACGGGGAACCCGGCCCAACCCTACCCAGCGCCAGCGCGCGGATCGAGATTGCGGACCTGAAGGAACGCATCCGCAAGCTGGAAGCGATTGCCGCCGGGGTGGACCTTTAAGGCCCATCCCGTTAGCGGAACGGGCATGACCGTACCCGCCCGCCTGAACGATATCCGCGACGAATATGAATTCCTCGATGGCGATGATCGCTATCGCCTGCTGATCGATCTGGGGCGGGCGCTGGAACCGATGCCCGATCCCCTTAAGACCGATGCAACGCTTGTTAGAGGCTGTTCGGCCTCGGTCTGGGTCTATCCCACCCGGCGCGACGATGGCGCGCTGCATTTCCTGGCCGACAGCAATGCCGCCATTACCAAGGGTATCATCGCGCTGGTGCTGGAAACCGTGCAAGACCGCCAACCGGCAGAAATTCTTGCCACGGATATCGAAGGGCTGTTGGCGCCATTCGACCTGAAGAACCAGCTAAGTTCCAACCGAACCCAGGGCATTCCCAACATGATCGCACTGATCCGGGAAACAGCCGCACGTTACGCTGGTTGAACCCTGCGTAAAATCACCGCACCGCCTTGCAAACGCCGCCGCACACCAGCGCGGACGGACTTTGCATCGCGCAAGCTATTCGGGAATCCTAAATGCTTCGATTGATGGGCATGTTGGTGCTGGCGCTGATCGCCTCGCCCGCTTCTGCGCAGGTTTTCGCACACCATGACACGTTCGCTGCCTGCGCCGATGCGGCAAGCCAGCCTGCGTTGGCGGGATCATTGTGCTCGACAATCGCGGCGCCGCTCGATCGCCGACACCCTGCGTTGGGCAAGGTTGAATTATTCGTTCGCAAATTCCCGGCTATCGGCCGTTCAAAAGGGCAACTTTGGCTGATTGCGGGCGGCCCGGGTGAATCCGGCGCATCATTCTACCCCTTTCTCACGATATTGCGCGCCGCGGCCCCCGGTTACGACCTGCTGATCCCCGATCATCGCGGCACCGGCTATTCGACCCGGCTGTGCCCCGCCGAGGAGGCTGCATCAAGCGACGGCGGCACTGCGCTGGCGGGCGCCGAATGGGGGACGTGCTTTGCCGCGCTCAACGCCGATGCGGAGCGGACCCGCGCCTTCACCATCAGCAACGCCGCATTCGACCTGCAGGCGCTGATCGATCGCTTGTCCACTGGCGGACGGACCTATCTCTACGGCGTGTCCTATGGCACCCAGCTTGTGGTCCGAACGCTGGCGATCGCCCCGCCGCGTCGGCTCGACGGCGTGATACTCGACTCGCTTGTGCCGCCTGACGCCACCCGGATCTGGGATCTCAGCCACCGATCGGCAGTGGTCGATGCGGTGGGACGCCAGGTGCTTGCCACCTGCGACGGGGATGCGAAGTGCAGCGCCCGGTTTGGCGGATCGGCGGAACGAGCACTGCGTTCGATCGTCGACGATCCCAAAACGCCGGCATTGCTGGGCGGAAACCCGAAATATTTCTTCGGCGCGTTGCTCGATTTTCCCGAACTGCGCGCGCAAATCCCGGACATCATGGCGGCGATCTTGCGCGGCGACAAAGCACCCATCGACCGCATCATGGCGCGTGAGGAGGAGATCGGCCAACGCTTCAACGCCTATCCGCAATCACCCTCTTCCATTCCGCTGGTCAGCCTCATCAGCCGCTCGGAAAACGATGCGCGACCCGGGTTGACCGCCGCCGAACTCGCCAGCGAAACCGCCGCTTACCTGTTTGCAAGCCCGTTGCCCGAACAATTGCTGCGCGCCGGGCTGCCCGTCTATCCCCAAGACGCGGATTTTGGCGCAATGCCAAAACGCCTGCCGCCAACCCTGGTCGTGCAAGGCGACCTTGATCCAAAAACGCCGTATGAAGGTGCACTGGCGCAGATCAGGCAATTGAACAAAGCCGGACCGGTGACTCTATTGACCGTGTCGGGCGGTCCGCATTTCGCGCTGTTCACCGCACCCGAATGCCTGGGCCCGGCAATCCATCGTTTCCTGGCGACCCATCGGCCATCGGCGGCGCGGTGTGCGGTCGACCTGTCCACTGGGAAGGTCTCTTCGGGAACATTGCCCGGCAAGGCCAGTTAACGCCGCCTCGACGCTCGGCTATTCCCGCGTGAGTTCCAGCGCCTCGGCAACCTGCGCGATGTCCGCTCCCCTGGCGGCCACCCGCCAACGCTCGCGCGCTGCCGCGTCGATGGTCGTCACTGCGTAGCGCGCGCAGACGCCAAGGGAATTTCGGTGACGCTCCATAGATTGCGCTGGCGAACATGCCGTAGCATCATCGGTCATGGCCAAGCTGGCACCGGACTGAGGCTAATGAGTGGAATGTGGCCGCAATTCTGAGGACGGAGCATCCGATGAATCGACCGCGCGACTTGGGGCCGGACGACTTGGGTGGTCGCACGTCGGGTGGCGAGAGGCATGTATGCCAGTTGGGGGAAGGCGTGGAGGCGATGCGGGGGGCTTGTAGCAGGGATATTGTTGCAAGCGGTCGCTGCGTCGTTGCGCTCGTCCTTGCCGCTCTCACCGCCTGCGCCGCGCCGTCGCACTATGCGGGCGTGGATCTTCACCCCGGTGTCGTCAGCCCCGATCTTCAATCGCTTGCCGTGCAGGCGCAATCGGGCAGCAAGCAAGCGCAGCTTGAACTGGGCATCCGCTACGAAGAGGGCGATGGCGTGCCGCAAGATTATGCACGAGCGAAGCGGCTGTACCGCATGGCGGCGAGCGATAGCGGTGGGACGCTGTGGGTCTATGCGCCTTCGCCGGGCGGCGGCGCGCCGGGGCGGGTGATGCCGGTGGATCGAGGGCCAAGGGTCGCGGGGTTGGCGGAGGCGCGACGGAAACTTCAGGAATTGCAGCAAGGGCGGGAAACACGATGAGTTTTATCAGCGACGGCAAACGGACCTGGGACCCCGAAAGGGGCATCGAACTGACCCTTGTGCGGCGAGGATTCGAATTTCAAGATTTTAAACTTGAATCTCCGGCCGGATATTTATTGTTTGAAGGAGAATGGAGCGCTTACGATAGTCCTGAAAAAGATTGGAAAGATGCGACCGATAATCCAAATATTAACACGATAATTGATTGGCATATTCTTCTTAATTTCTGCTTTCCTGGCATGGATGAAGAGCAGACGCGCGATTTAGTACGCGAAGCCATGAAATCCTATGGGACAAATTATGGATCTGGCAGTGTCAGGGCTATCCTCCCCGCGATGTTGTTTGTCGCTTTTCAGGGGTATTGGCATGAGCGATGACCTGCCCAATTCCTTGTTCGAATCGTGGCTAGCCGCCCCCTTCCCCACGACACGCTGATAAGAGCATAGACCGCCACGGCCGACCGTTTTCGGAACACTAACCGGCAAGGCCAGTTAACGCCGCCTCGACGCTCGGCTATTCCCGCGTGAGTTCCAGTGCCTTGGCAACCTGCGCGATGTCCGCTCCCCTGGCGATCACCCGCC
Source organism: Sphingomonas sp. (assembly GCA_041659385.1). Classification (GTDB taxonomy): domain Bacteria; phylum Pseudomonadota; class Alphaproteobacteria; order Sphingomonadales; family Sphingomonadaceae; genus Sphingomonas. The sequence continues at coordinate 172,134 of JBAZYJ010000004.1, read as the reverse complement.
AGCGCTCGGGTGCTGCCGCGTCGATGATCGTCACCGCGTTGTGCGGGCAGACGCCAAGGCACCTGGTCTCGACAATGCCGATCATCGCCTTGCGCCAGCGCTTCAGGCCCAGATAGCGCCGCAACGCCTTGGCGAGCGACTGCTTGTCGTTCCTGCCAAAGCCGCCATCGATTTTTTTGGAACATTTGGCGCAGACCAATATGGTCCGCTCCCACCGCGACTTGACGAGATTGCGGTCTTTCGAACGGCTCAATCCGGTCGCCACAGGCGATTATCCTCGGCCCGGTCGCCACAGGCGATTATCCTCGGCAACGCGCAGTACGTCATACGCTGCCTGGATGGCCTGAAAACGTGTCGCGGCGTCCGCATCCCCCGGGCGGATGTCAGGATGATTGGCCTTGGCCAACCGCCGCCATGCGATGCGCACCGCATCGAAATCCGCATCAGCTTCCAGTTCCAATACCTCCAGCGCACGCATTTCGTCGCGCGACCGGCTGCCGTCGCCCGGCCCGGCCCAGCCATAATGCCGCGCCTCCGAATAACCCGAGGCATCGCGGGTTTCATTCGCCTCGCGCGCGGCGGCTTCCTCGGCGGTCAGCCCTTCGAAATAATTCCAGTTGCGGTTATATTCGGCGGCGTGATCCTGGCAGAAATACCAGCGATCCGGGCTGTTCGGCGATTTTGGCGCAGGGTGCGTGCCCGGTTTTTCGCATCCGTGCCGATCGCACAAGCGCACCTGCTGAGCCTCACGCGCGGAGCCATAGCCCCGCCAACGCGGAAAACCCCAGTCCACTGATCGCGTCGAACGAGCCATAGATCGGTCATCTAACCATGCGTCGGCGTTATTGCCATGACGCTTTTGCAACATTTCAATGAAAAGCCCGGCCGCGACAAACCCCGTAACGGCGGCGTCGCCCCGGCGAGGTGGAAACGAACGGAAATAAAATGCCAGAGGGTCTGTAAGCCGGGTTCTGTTCCCCTCTTGCGAGGTTCGGCGACCATTCCTCTCGGCCGACACTTGCGTGCCGGCTCCAGCAACCAACCCGGGCGACGGGCCGGAACTTGCCCATATGCCGCCCCTATTCGGTCTTGCTCCCGGTGGGGTTTACCATGCCGCTTCTGTTACCAGTCGCGCGGTGCGCTCTTGCCGCACCCTTTCACCCTTGCCTGTCCGTTGCCGGACGTCGGCGGTCTGCTCTCTGTGGCACTTTCCCTGGGGTCGCCCCCGCCGGGCGTTACCCGGCACCGTTGTTTCCGTGGAGCCCGGACTTTCCTCGACGCATTGCTGCGACGCGGCCGCCCGACCCTCTGGCGTGTCCCCCTTACTCATCCCCTTGCGGTTTGGGAAGCAGCAGCGCGAGCAGGATCATCCGGCACTCGGCATCGATCTCCCCATCGATCAGTTCAGGGCGAAACCGCCGCTGGAACGCCATGATCGCCGCCATCGCCTCGCTCACGTCATAGCCGAAGCGTTCGAGCGCCAGCAGGAAGCCGGCCTCGGTCCAGTTCGGGTCCATCAGATTTTTGGTCGGCCTCGGCAAGGCGAGGCGCAGGCGCGCCAGTCTGCTCCATGGGAACAACTCGCCGGGATCACGCTTGCGCATCGGAGCGATATCCGAATGGCCAACGATATTGCCGCGCGTGATCTCGTACCGGTCCTTGATGCCATGGACCAGGCGGATCACCGCATCTACCTGTTCGTCGGGAAAGGGGCGATAGCCGAATTCATGGCCCGGATTGACGATCTCAATCCCGACCGAAGCCGAATTGACATCATCGATATGGCGCCAGTGCGACTTGCCCGCGTGCCAGGCCCGCTTTTCCTCAGCCACCAGGCGCAGCACCGTGCCGTCTTCGGCTACCACATAATGCGCGGAAACCTTGGCTTCAGGGTCGCGCAGCCGATCGATCGCGGATTCCGCGTCCTGCATCCCGGTATAATGCAGGACGATCATGCTGATCGGCAGCGCCCTGTCGTCAAAATTGGGCGATGGCGTGTCGATGACGGTCATGCATACTCCCCGGCGCCCTTGATGGATCACATGCCCGGCATTGCCCGGACGTCATGGATCGATCGACGCGTCTTTGCCGGGATACCAGTTTGCCAGAAATAATGAAGTCACTGTTGCCGACCATCAGGCCACGTCGCAGGGGGTTCCCACAACTGGTCGCGCGACCGGCTCGTAAAGGCCACGATATCGCGCGCTTGGCCCGAATGCCTCGGTCTGGCCGATCACCGTTTCCCCCGCGCCCAGCACCAGCAACCCGCCAGGGCGAATCACACTGGCCAGCATGTCGAAAACCCGCCGCCGCTGCGACGGCGAAAGATAGATCAGCACGTTGCGGCACAAGACGATGTCGAAACGACCCACCGGTGGCCGGTCGCCGACCAGATTGTGGCGACGGAACACCACGCGGCGCAGCAATTCCTGCCGGGCGATCCATTCATCGCCATCAGCCTCGAACCATTCGATCATACGCCGCACGGGCAAGCCACGCTGGATTTCAAACTGGCTGTATCGGCCCGACCGCCCGCGACTGATGGCCAGTTCCGATACGTCGGTCGCCAGGATTTCGGGTTCGGAAATACCGTCCTGCCGGGCGCGTTCGGCAAACAACATTGCCAGCGAGAATGGTTCCTGCCCGTGAGCGCAAGCCGCCGACCAGACCTTGACACGCCGGCCAGGGTCGGCCCGCGCCAGGACGGATGCTGCGTCGGCAACCATGTCGAGCACCGCGGCATCACGAAAGAACGATGTTTCCTGGTTGAGCAGTGCGTCGACGATCATGTCGCTGACTTCGCCATTGGGCAGCGCGCGGTGCGCACAAACCAGATCGTCAAGCGAGGCAAGATCGAGCTTCCGCAAAACCGGCTTCAGCGCGGTTTCGATTCGCCAGGCCCGATTGGCCGCAAGCCGTTGCCCCGTGCGGCTTTCAAGCAGGGCAGTCAGCGCAACCACCGCGGCACCAGGGCTCGTCGTCGGCGCCAGTTCGCGCTTCAGCATGACGGACGACGCTGGCTGGCGATCAAGCGGCCAATCTGCTCGGGTGACATCACCTGATGCGGAATGCCGCTGGAGACAACCGCCCCCGGCATTCCCCAGACGACAGAACTTCCCTTGTCCTGCACCACCACCGTGCCGCCCGCCTCCGCGACATGGCGCGCGCCGTCAGCACCATCGCGGCCCATGCCGCTCAATACGATTGCCAGCGCGCGCTTGCCGTAAACGCGCGCCACCGTCTCAAACATCGGGTCGACGGACGGCAAACAACCGCTTGGCATCGCTTCGGCGCCAAGGCGAATGGCGACGCCGTCGCTCGCAGCCACGCAATGGATATGTCCGCTTCCCGGGGCGATGATGATCCGGCCGGGCTTGATCCGCATATGATCGGTTGCCACGTCGCAGGGCCGCCCGGCGAGCACCGCGAGCTGGGCGGCAAAATACGGCATGAATGATGCGGGCAGATGCTGGGTAATCAAAATAGGCTGGCCGAAACTCACCGGTATTGCCCGGAGCAGGTGGCTCATCGCGTGAATGCCGCCTGTCGACGCACCAATGGCAACGATATCGAAATCCGGCTTGCCGACCGGCGGCATGACGGGAATCAGGGGAGCCTGATCAAGGTCGCCATTATCTTGAAGCAGCCGCGCCAATTTGGCGTCGAGCGCCCTGGCAAAACGCCCGGCCAGATGGCCTGCGCCAGGTTTTACCAGCGTATCCGCCGCGCCCAGCGTCATCGCCCGGATTGTCGCCGCGGCCCCTTCGTCGCAGGTCGATGAAACGATCAACACCTTGGCGCCTTGCCCGGCAACGATCAGGTCGGGCAGCGCCGTCAGGCCATCGACCCCGGGCAATTCGATATCCAGCATGATCGCATCGACGCGATGCCTGGCAAGAAAGGCAAGCGCGGCCGGCACATCGGTAACCGCGCCGGCAACTTCGTACCGCCCTTCCGCAGCGATCATGCGCGTCAGGACGGCACGCGCCACCGCCGAATCATCGACGATCAGCAGCCGGGGCTCCGGCGAGCCGTCGTTAACGCGACGTTTCAGGTTTGACATGGGCGCCTTCACGATCGTGGTATGGCGAAGCGTTACGCAACACCCACGATCTGCAATTTGCTTTCCAGCGTTTCACGGTCGAACGGCTTCATCACATATTCGTCCGCACCCGCCTCGATTGCCGCGCGGATATAGGCCATGCCGTTTTCGGTGGTGCAGAACACGACCTTGGGCCGATGGCTGAGCGTGCTTTCACGCAACGCGCGAAGGAAATCCATGCCGCTCATTACCGGCATGTTCCAGTCGAGCAGGATTACATCAGGGGCTTCCCGCAGGCAGCTATCCAGCGCTTCGCGCCCATCGGCGGCCTCGGTGACCTGAAAATTGAGCGTCTCAAGGATATGTCGCGCGACCTTGCGGATCACCTTGGAGTCATCGACGACCAGACACGTCTTCATTTTTGGGCACCCTGTTGGTAGGCAATATCCCGGTTTTGACCGCAAAGCGTAAGCTTCCGGTTAATTGCCGAAAATCAGGCAGCCAAAGCAAGGCCCGGCACCAATGCGCGCAGGTCCACCACCAGGACAGGTTCGCCGTCACGGTCGATCAGCCCGCACCCGGCGCCGCGCCAATTGCCTTCGGAAGCAAAACCGCCGCCCAGCGGAGACATGGCGAACGGTGCAACGTCTTCCAGCGCATCGACCAGCAGGGCATAATGGTGCCCGTCGATCACGGTGATGACTGCCCGCGAACGCGCGCGCGCAAGCGCCGGCAGCCCCAATGTGATTCGTGGATCGATGACCGTCACGACCCGGCTGCGCAGCGCAGCCAGGCCGGTGACTTCACGGTATGCGCAGGGCACTGGCGTCACCAGGCCGATATCGACCACCGAATCGACCTGATCCGAATCAATCGCCACGGTGCGCCCGGCCAGATGCGCAATCAGGAACAGTTTCTGGTTCAACGACTGCCTCCGGCTGCCTTGCGCTCTTCAAGTACCCTGACAAGGGTGGCACGATCATAACGATAGACGAGTTCGCCCGACTTCACCCGTTCGGTCTTGCGGCGCGACAAGCGAACGACCGGAACGCTGGGCGCGGCGGCCACTGCATCGTCATCCTCCATCGCCAGCGCGATGGTCGGTGTTTCCCCGGTTTCAACCCGCGTGGCGACCCGGTAGCCCGCTGCCTCGATAACCGGCCGCAGGAACGTTTCCATCCAGCGCGCGTCATGGCCGGTCACCAGGCAGATCGGGGCAACCGCATCATTGCCACCGTGCGCGTGTTCGGCGAACAGCCAGTGCACGTCGATCACCTCCACCTGTTCGCCATTCACGATCACGACACCGATGACCGGGCCGGGTTCGCGTGCAGGCGACATTTCTTCGCCGAGCATGATGATGTCGAGCGCTTCCGCGATGGCATAGCCAAGCTGAGATTCGCCATCGTCCATGCGCAGCACGCCGATTTCGTCGAACTTCTCCAGCGGCCCGCGCGCAACCAGCGGAATGATGCCGCCGTCGATCGTCAACCTTAGCGACCCGGCGGAAAGCCGCGCGGCATCGGTGGAGACCAGTTCCACGCGATCGACCACGTCCAATGGCACCGCCCGCCTCACCCCATCCAGATCAAGGAAGAACAATGCGCGCGTGCCCAGATTGGCAGCCGCATCGGCCGTATCGAGGTCATCGGGCAGTATTTCGCGGCTGAAATGGATACCCGCTTTGGCCGCAATCCCCGCACCGTCCAGCAGCAGCATCGGCAGGCCCGTGTCCGGCAGGGTCTGGCCGGCATAAAGGCCGCAAGCCATGACGGCAGGTGCCGCGGGCTTGATGACCAGTTCCTCGGTATCCAGCACCATGTCGACGGCAAGCGCGTAGCTGCCGCCGTTGATGGCGACGATCGCCAGCATGGTCGGCGCGCGACCTTCCCGCCCCGGCATCTCGAGCGCCGCGCCCAGATCGACCAGCGGCAAACGCCGATCGCGCACCGTCGCAACCGGCGCATCGCCGACCATGTCGATCCGTACCGCATCGCCGCGGACCCGGATAATTTCGTCGACCGACTGGCGCGGCAGCGCGAACCGCTGGTCCTCAACCCCCACCACAATGGTCGAGATGATCGACAAGGTCAGCGGCACGTGAATCGAAATCGTCAGTCCGCGCCCCGGCCGATTGCTGAGATCGATGCGCCCGCCAATCTGTTCCACATTGGCGCGGACGACGTCCATGCCAACGCCGCGACCGGAAATCGACGTTACCTGTTCCTTGGTGGTCAGGCCTGGTTCAAACACCAGATTGAGCAGCGCGCGCTCGCTCATTCCGCGCAATTCCGCCTCGCTGCGCGATCCGGATTTTATCACCTTGGCGAGCAGCTTCTCGGTGTCGATTCCCCGGCCATCGTCGGTGATCTCGACGATGATCTGGTTGCCGGACTGACGCGCAGAAACCGTCAGATGGCCGCTGTCACGCTTGCCCGACGCGCGCCGATCAGCCGGGGATTCAATCCCGTGGTCGATCGCATTGCGGATAATGTGAACAAGCGGGTCCCGCATCATCTCGATCATTTCCCGATCGAGTTCTACGTCGCTGCCTTCGACCGACAGCACCACCGACTTGCCGAGTTCGGCCGACGCATCGCGGACCAGGCGGGGAATCGCGGAAAAAAGCGTGTCGATCTTCTGCATTCGCGTCCGCGTCACGGTGTCGCGCATTTCCGCGACCGTCAGCGACAGCCGCTCAAGCGCCGCCTCAACCATCGGATCAACCGCGTCATCGCGCAGCCGTCGCGCCAGTTCGTTGCGGGCGAGCACCATGTCCGACATGCCGCTCATCATCCGGTCGAGCAGGTCGACGTTCAGCCGCACGCTGCGCGACTGGCCACGCTGGACCGTCATTGTCTGGGCGATTGCCGGCGCTGGCGCCGCGGTAGTCAGCAGGACCGCATCGGCATCGGCTGCCAATGCGGCAACCAGAAGGTCCTCGCCGGAATCATCCAGGCCCGACCCGACATCAATCGCCTCGATAATGTCGCCGATGCGATCGACGACAGCCAGCACCGCGTTGACCAGCTTGGCATCGGGATTGCGTTCGCCCGCACGCACCGCCGCCAGCGCGTCTTCGGCGGCATGGCTCAGCCGCGAAAGGCGCGGCAGGTCGAGAAAGCCGCAGCTCCCTTTGACGGTGTGGACAAAGCGAAAGATCGAATCCAGCCGCCCGCGATCACTCGGATTGGCTTCCCACATGACGATTTCGCCGGATAGCGCCTCCAGCGTTTCGCGAGTTTCAGCGATAAATTCTTGCAGCAGGTCGTCCATGTGGCCCCGGGGCTGGCGTGCGTCGCGCTGGGACCATGGCGAACTAACGGTTAAATAGGAGTTTACCCCGCGCGAAAAGCGGCACCAAACAGCAATGTCGGCGCATCCGGATCGGAAATCTGCACCGAACCTGCCCCTTCGCTGACCAGCGAGTGGGCAAGAAAGGCCGCCGCCGCCCGCGGCGTGATCGGCGATTCGCCCTGATTACCGGTCAGCGCGTCGCGCAACTCCTGGTCCAGCACGATCCTGGGGCCTTCGCCCCGCACGACGATTTCGACCATGCCCTGCGCCACTTCCGCGCCGATATCGAGTTGTCCGCCACGGATCAGCGCATCGCCCGCAATCAGCGCCAGGTTCAGCAACACCTTGATCGCGGTCTTGGGCAGCACGGTATCTTCGACCAGCCAGCCGATATTCACGCGGTGATTTTCACCGAACAATCCTTCGATCGCCGCGCGCGCTTCCCGCGTGTCGATCGTTTCGCCAAATCCGCCTGCCGCACCGAAGGCGAGTCGGAAGAATTTCAGCTTGTTGGCAGAGGCACGCGCGCTTTCGCTGAGCAGTTCAAGGCAACGCGCGCGCATGGCGGGATCATGCTCGTCGGCGAGCAGTTCAAGGCCGTTGTTGAGCGCACCCACCGGGCTCAACAGGTCATGGCACAACCGTGAACACAGCAGGCTGGCGAATTCCACGGAACTGATTGTCATCGCGCGGATGCTCTCCGGGTCTGTTCACTCATACCGCCTTCTGGCCGCCCGCGCGCCGCGGCGCAAGTCGGGGATGACGCCATCATGGTCAGACAACCACAAAAACCGCCGCCGCCAGAACGCCCGGCGCATCGCTGCGCCACAGCGTCGCCTGCCCCTGCGCGATGACCAGCCACAACGCTCCGTCGCCCATCGCCTGCGCCTCGTCGCGCGGGGAGGGTTTGGCCAGGCCGGTTGGATGCGAATGATAATGGCCAAGCACCATCGGCCCGCCATCGCGTTGGCGGCGATACGCGGCGATCAGCGCCACGGGATCGATCTCAAACCGCCGCGAAGGCTCCGCCGCCACATTTTCAGCGGGCACAGCCGCCTCGATGCGGCCCGGCTGGCCGAGCAGGATTCCGCAGATTTCTAGTGTCGGCGACGATGCTGCACGCGCGAGCAAATCGTCGAGCAATCGTCTTGAAATGGTGATCTCAGGGGCCATATTGCCTCCTACATGAGTTCCGGGGTCGAAACCATTCAAGCCCGCATTGCCGATGACGCCGGTGGCCTTAGGCTCGATCGTGCGCTGGCAGATTGTGTACCCGAGATTTCGCGCGAGCGGCTGAAGGCGCTGATGGCGATTGGTGCGGTAACCGATCGATCGGGCAAGCCGGCCATCGATCCGGCGCGCAAGGCGGTTGCCGGGCAAGTCTTTTCAATCGCCCTGCCCCCTGCCCGTCCTCTCGACAACGAAGCGCAGGACATCGCACTCAATGTCGTCTTCGAGGACGAACATCTGATCGTTATCGACAAGCCAGCCGGTCTGGTCGTCCACCCGGCGGCCGGCAACCTCGATGGCACGCTGGTCAACGCCCTGCTTCACCATTGTGCCGGCCAATTGTCGGGCATTGGCGGCGTGGCCCGCCCCGGCATCGTCCATCGCATCGACAAGGATACATCCGGCCTGATGGTCGCCGCCAAGAGCGACGCGGCGCATCTGGGCCTCGCCAGGCAATTTGCCGATCACTCGATCGATCGCCGCTATCGCGCAATCGTTTCCGGCGTGCCGATGCCCAGAACCGGCACGGTCGATGCGCCGCTCGCCCGCTCATCGACCAATCGCAAGAAGATCGCGATTGTCGCGGGCGGCAAACGGGCAGTCACGCATTTCCAGACGATAGAGCCGCTGCGCGATTCAAGCCTGGTCGAATGCCGCCTGGAAACCGGGCGGACGCATCAGGTGCGCGTCCATATGGCGTCCATCGGCCACGCCTTGCTGGGCGACCCGGTTTACGCTAGAACAAAACAGGCTCATCGGGCGATTCTCGATGCGCTTGGCTTCAAACGCCAGGCACTGCATGCCGCTCGTTTGGGTTTCATTCATCCGGTCAAAAGTAACGCTTTATCGTTCGATAGCGAAATGCCTGCGGATATGCAGGCGCTTTACGCTAAATTGGTGAACTGACGGGGCCGACCATGCGTTCGCTCTTTTGGGGCTCGCAACACACGGCGCCCACGTTGAAGGGAGATTGGGTTATGGCAAGCAACGGCAACGTCCCGGCGACGATCCCCGCCCTTGGGGGGGAAGCGAGCCTCAATCGCTATCTTTCCGAGATCAAGAAGTTCCCGATCCTGGCACCCGAGCAGGAATATATGCTCGCCAAGCGGTTCGAGGAACATGGCGATCCCGAAGCGGCGGCACAACTCGTCACCTCGCATCTGCGGCTCGTGGCGAAGATTGCCATGGGGTATCGCGGCTATGGCCTGCCGGTCAGTGAACTGATCGCGGAAGGCAATATCGGCTTGATGCAGGGCGTGAAGAAATTTGAGCCCGAACGGGGGTTCCGCCTTGCCACATACGCGATGTGGTGGATCCGCGCGTCGATCCAGGAATTCATCCTGCGGTCGTGGAGCCTGGTAAAAATGGGCACCACTGCGGCGCAGAAGAAGCTGTTCTTCAACCTGCGCCGGATGAAGGCGCGGATCGATGCGTTCGATGACGGCGACCTGAAACCGGAAGACGTCAGGAAGATCGCCACCGATCTTGGCGTGTCGGAAGAAGACGTCATCAGCATGAACCGTCGCATGGCGATGGGGGGCGACACCTCGCTCAACGTATCCATGCGTGAAGATGGCGAGGGTCAGTGGCAGGATTGGCTGGTCGACGATCATCCGCTGCAGGACGAAGTGGTGGCGGAGGCGCAGGAAGCCGATGTTCGCCATGACATGCTGGCAACCGCGATGACCGATCTCAACGAGCGCGAGCGTTATATCCTGACCGAACGTCGATTGACCGATGACCCCAAGACCCTGGAGGAACTCTCCCAGGTTTACGGAGTCTCGCGTGAGCGCGTGCGGCAGATCGAAGTGCGCGCCTTTGAAAAGCTGCAAAAGGCGATGATGCGCCTTGCCGGTGACCGTCGCGTGCTGGCAACCGCCTGATCTCACAAGCCCCATCCTCCCCGTGAGGGGGGATGGGCAGACAGGCGCGGCAAACCGGCGTGATCGTTTCCGTACCGGCTTGATCTTCATGCCCCGATCATGCCACGCGTTCGGCATGATCCGCAGGTTCGCTCTCATTTTGTTCAAGCTGGTTGCCGGCTTTCTGGTCGCATCGGTTTTGTGGGTCGTGGTGTACCGCTTCGTACCGCCGCCCATCACATTCACCATGATCGGCGACGCCCTGTCGGGGCACAGCATCAGCAAGGCGTGGATGCCGCTGTCGAAGATCGATCCGAACATGGCGCAGGCCGTGATCGCGGGGGAAGACGCCCGCTTTTGCCAGCACAATGGCTTCGACTTCGCCGCCATCCAAAAGGCATATCAAAAGAACGCGCGCGGCAAGCGGTTGCGCGGTGGATCGACGATCAGCCAGCAAACCGCCAAAAATGCCTTCCTGATCCAGGGCGGCGGCTATGCCCGAAAGGCGTTCGAAGCCTATTTCACCGTCCTGATCGAAACGATCTGGGGCAAGCGCCGGATCATGGAAGTCTATCTGAACATCGCCGAAACCGGCATCGGCACCTACGGCGTGAATGCGGCGTCCCAACGCTATTTCGGGCACGACGCGAGCAGCCTGACATCGCAGGAAGCGGGAAGAATCGCCGCCGTGCTGCCCAGCCCCAAGAAGCGCGCGGCGATTGCCCCCAGCGGCTTCACGCGCCGCCACGGCAACGCCATCACCCGCCGCGAACGCGTGATCGCCAATAATGGCCTCGACGCCTGCCTTCGATAACCCGGCAACGGCCCGACGGGTTATCTTCGGTGGATTATCCGAAGCTTTTCATACGAAACTAACGCCGATCCGATGGTGGGCGCAATTGTGTGACCGCAAAGCCACACACATCGATATTCCATGACAATTCGATTACTGCCTATTGCGATGCAACAAGGCGCGGGTGAAGCTACCCTTTCAAGACGTTATCGAACCGTTTTGGAACGAAACAGGGGGTTTCATGAAACTCAAGGCAATCTTGCAAAGCAGCATCTGCGTCAGTGCGCTGATGTTGCCGGCGGCACTTTCCGCCCAGACGACGTCGGCCAGCGCGGACACGACACCGGCCGCCGATGCTACGACGGTTCCGGGCGACACCATCATCGTCACCGGCTCGCGCATTCGCCATGACCCGCTGGAAAATGACCAGCCGGTCATCACCCTCGATCAGCAGACGCTGGCGCAAACCGGCCTTACCTCGGTCGCCGACATTCTCCAGCGCTTGCCAAGCGCGGCGGGCGGGCTGAACACCAAGGTCAACAATTCCGGCAACATCGGTAATCCGCAGGACGGCGGCGGCGTTGGCGCGGGCACGGCAGAAATCGATCTGCGTTACCTGCTTGCCAAGCGCACGCTCGTGCTGGTCGATGGCCTGCGCTATATCCCCGCCACGGCGGCGAGCGGCATTCCCTCGACCGTCGATCTCAACACCATTCCCGAAAGCCAGATCGATCGTATCGAGGTGCTGCAATCGGGCCAGTCGCCACTTTACGGGTCGGACGCGATTGCCGGTGTCGTCAACGTCATCACCAAGTCCGAACAAAAGGGCCTGCGCGCATCGGCGCAGTTCGGCAGCTTTCGCCAGGGCGACGGGCATACCCAGGATTATAACATCAGCTATGGGGTAAAAGGCCCCAGCCAGTCGCTCGTCGTCGGCTTCAGCTATGTGAAGCAGGAAGCGGTCCGCACCTCCAATCGCACCTTGTCGCTGTTCCCCAACCCGGGTCAGACAAGCTGCACCGATCCGGTCGGCGGCTGTTCGTCGGCATCTTTTGGCGGCCGCATCGTGTTCAATCCGGGAAACCCGTCTTTACCCAGCGGCGGCAGCGTCACGGTGCGCAACGCCCCGCTGACCACCCGCGGCGTCTATGACCCGACATTGGTTGGCGGCGATTTCCGCCAGTTCACCTCAGCGGATCGTTTCAATTTCGCACCCTTCAACTATTTCCTGACCCCGTCGGAACGCCTTGGCGGCTTTCTGAGCTACAAGCAGGAACTCGGGTCCAACATCAACTTGCGTCTGAAGATGGTGTATAACCGTCGTAATTCGCAGAACCAGGCCGCGTTCCTGCCGCTGTTCGTCGGGCCGGACGCCGGTAACGGCAACCTGCTCGACCAGGTTTCGATCGACGCGACCAATCCCTACAACCCGTTCGGCATCACCTTGTCGGCGGGCACCAACGGGACGACACCGACCTACAGCTTCATCGCGCGTCGTCTGGTCGAAAATGGCCAGCGCACCTATACCCAGCATGTCGACACCTGGTCGGGCACCGCCACTCTCGACGGCAGTTTCGAATTGGGCGGACATAAATTCTACTGGGATGCCAATGCGGTTCTGGGCCTGAACGAAGCGCACCAGACCTTCACCGGCAACATCAACGCCGCAAAGCTTGCCCAGGCGTTGGGTCCGGTATCGCAATGCACCGGGGCGTGCGTGCCGTTCAACATCTTTGGCGGCGCTGGATCGATCACCCAGGCACAGCTCGACTATGTCGCTTTCACCGAGCAGGACAAGAGCCAGCAGGACCTGCAGGACTACACCGTGAACCTGACCGGTGACCTGTTCCGCCTGCCCGCCGGCAATGTCGGCATCGCAGTCGGGTACGAGCACCGCTACCAGAAGGGCAGCTTCACGCCCGATCCGATCATTCAGGCTGGTCTGGGCGCGGATATCCCCGCCCAGGCGGCAGGTGGCCGGTTCCACACCGACGAAGTCTATGGCGAAATTCGCATCCCGCTGTTGAAGGACGTGCCGTTCTTCAAATCGCTGGAAGCGGATGGCGCGGTTCGCCACGCCGAATATTCGACCAGCGGCGGCAGCACGACCTTTACCGGCACGGGCCTGTGGAAGCCGGTTGAGGACGTCTTGTTCCGCGCTTCCTATTCGGAAGGGTTCCGGGCGCCATCGATCGGCGAATTATTCGGCGCGCAATCACGCACCGACGCCCCGATTGACGACCCCTGCACCAACGTTGCCGGGTCGCCATATCAGACCAACGCCACCGTGCGGACGAACTGCATCGCCAACGGCGTTCCGGCCAGTGGCAGCTATGCCGAACCGACCGGCGGCCAGATCGGCACGTTGACGGGCGGCAATTCCGCGCTGAAGCCGGAAACGTCGCGTACTTTGCTGTTCGGCGCGGTTTACAGCCCGGCATGGGCCCGCACCAGCGGCTTTGCGAGCCAGTTCAGCCTTGAACTGAATTACTATGACATCAACGTCAACGGCGCGATTGCCGCGGTCAATCCGCAAGTCACGCTGTCGCGCTGCGCATTTCTGGCCGATCCGCTGGCCTGTTCCAACGTCCTGCGCACGTCGAGCGGCATCATCTCGCGTGTCGTCGGCTTGTTGGAGAATATCGGCGATATCAAGACGCGCGGCGTCGACTTGACGCTCAATTATCGTTCGCCAAAGTCCAGCATCGGCTTTCTCGGCCTGACCATCAATGGCAACTATCTGGCCGAATATACCGAAAGCGTACCGACCGCAGACGGCACCACCGCGATCAGTTACAAGGGAACCACTCGTGGCTTCCCCGATCAGTCCTATCCCGAAATCAAGGGCACGGGCGTCGTGAGCTGGTCATTGGGTGATTTTGCCGCATCCTACACCGGTCGCTACATCGACAGCGTCACCGAAAGCGATGGCAACAAGCTGAACTCGCGCTTCTACAGCGACGTACAGGTAATCTATACGCCAAGCTTCCTCGATCGGAAGGTGGCCTTCACCATGGGTGTCATCAACCTGTTCGCAACCAACCCACCCCCGTGCAACACCTGCACCGGGCCGAATTACGACCCGACCACATATGACGTGCCAGGCCAGTTCGGTTACCTGCGCCTGTCCTACAAACTTTAAGAACCAACCAAGCAAAGCGGGCCGCCTCGAGGATATCGAGGCGGCCCATTTGTCTTTGCGATAATCCGCGCGAGGCGGCCATCCGGCCCTTCGCGCAACCCGTCACCAGTCGCCTGCCGATCGGCGGGCCGATGTTCAGAACGGCATTTTGAAACCGGGCGGCAGCGGCAGGCCGCTCGTCATCTTCGACATTTCGGTGTTCGACGCGGTATCCGCCTTGGCGCGGGCATCGTTGAGCGCGGCCGCCACCAGATCTTCCAGCATCTGCTTTTCGCTCGGCTGCAACAGGCTTTCGTCGATATCGACGCCGATGATCCGCCCCTTGGCCGATGCGCGAACCTTTACCAGGCCGCCGCCTGCCGCGCCCTCGACCTCGATGGTGTCGAGGCTGGCCTGCGCCTTCATCAGTTCGGCCTGCACATTCTGCGCCATGGCCATGATGTCTTCGATACTCTTCATGCCTGATTGCTCCGTTGTTCGCTTTCCCAGCCGATAATTTCGGCATCGGGGAAAATCTCCAGCGCGGCGCCGACGATCGGGGTGCGGCGCACCGCTTCCAACGCCTGCGCCCGTATTTCGGTTTCCGCCTCGCGCACCGATGCCGCCCCGACGGTTTCCTCGACCGTTACTCGCCAGACCGATCCGGTAATCGCCTTCATCGTCTCCGCCAGATCGCGCGGCAGATCAGCGGGCATCAGTTTCAGGCTGGAGAGGACGATCTCCGGCGGCGCATAGCGCACCACGCGAGCGGCTACGCGCAGCCGTTCGGCCAGCGCCACCTCGCGCCTCGCCTCGATCAGGTCGATCAGCGCGGCAAAGCTGGGTGGCGCCTGGCGCGCGTCGCCCGATGCGGCTGGAGCAACCGACTGCGCCGGGACCGGGGCAGCAGACGCTGCCAACGGCGCGCCCGACTGCACCTGCCGGGCGAGATCGCCGGGATCGGGCAAAGCAGCGGCATAAATGACGCGCAACAGCGCCATTTCGCAGGCCTCGATCGGCAAGGCGGCGCGCGCCACCTCGTCATGGCCGCGCAACAGCAACTGCCACAAACGATGCAGATTGGCATGGCCCAGCCCGGCGGCCCAATCGCCAAGCTGCTGGCGCTCCTCGATCGACTGGGCCGCGTCGGGCGGCGTGCCGATCTTGGTCAGGGTAATCGCGTGGACCGTCTCCAGCAACGCGCGCAACACTGCCTGCGGATCGACGCCAAGTGCATATTGGCGCCTCAGCAGTTCCAGGGCGCTTGTCGCGTCGCCCGCAAGCAGCAGCGCCATCAATTCGCGCATCGCCCCGCGGTCGGACAGGCCCAGCATTTCCCGCACGGCGTCGGCGCGCACCATGGCGCCATCCATGTCCGCATGGGCAATCGCCTGGTCGAGCATCGACAACCCGTCGCGCGCAGACCCTTCCGCCGCGCGCGCGATCAGCGCCAGTGCTTCGGGTTCGGCCTCAACGCCTTCCGCCTCGACCACCGCCGCGAAATGCGCGCCCAGCTTGTCGGCGGGAATGCGGCGCAGATCGAACCGCTGGCAACGCGACAATACCGTCACCGGCACCTTGTTCACCTCTGTCGTGGCGAACAGGAACTTCACATGCGCGGGCGGCTCCTCCAGCGTCTTCAGCAACGCGTTGAACGCGTTCTTCGACAGCATGTGAACTTCGTCGATGATGTAGATCTTGTAGCGCGCCGAAACCGCCGCATAGCGCGATGCGTCGATAATCTCACGGACGTCATCGACGCCGGTATGGCTGGCGGCGTCCATTTCGATGACATCGATATGCCGCCCTTCGGCAATCGCCCGGCACGGCTCGCACACTCCGCACGGATCGATGGTCGGGCCGCCTTGCCCATCGGGACCAATGCAGTTCAGCGCCTTGGCGATCAATCGGGCAGTCGATGTCTTGCCGACGCCGCGCACCCCGGTCAGCAGAAAGGCATGGGCCAGCCGCCCGCGGCGAATCGCGTTGGCCAGCGTCTGCACCATGGCATCCTGGCCGATCAGTTCGGCAAAGGTCTGCGGCCGGTATTTGCGCGCCAGAACGCGATAGGCGTCGTTGCGGGCCGACAGCGGCGGCTCGCCAAGGTCAAGGTCCAGGCCGGGATCAGGGCCGAGGTCAGGAGAGTCAGACATTATGGGCTATCTTAACGGCTCCAACCCAAACTGTCGAAGCCCCTGTGCCACGCTCGACATTATAAATCGACACGCCGCGCACAACCCGGCCAAAACAGGCCTTCAGCGCTTGATACGGGTCAGGGTCGACGTTTCACCAGCCAATACCGGATGTTGCCGGGCATAGGCGGAAAGCGCCCGCTCAAGCGAAGGGAGATCACCGAATACACAGCCCTTATCGTCGTCTAAAGCCACGCCACCCGCCTTGGCGACCAACGCTTCAGACCCTTTACATTCGAGGAAATATTTTCCCACCAGACCTTTGGCGGTTCGCTCCATCAGGCCGAATACGACGAGATCCGTACCCACCGTGTCGAAGGATGACTGTTCCGGATTGATGAGCAACTGGGTCATCCACAAGGTTCTGCCTGGAACGGGCAGCGGTCTGAATGCAATTTGCTGGTCATATTTACCATCGGACCGGATCAGGAAATAGCCACTGGGCAGACGAGTCACCTCGATCCGGGTCTTTGAGGTGGAGTTCAGGCCAAACCCCGGGTCCAGCCAATAGCTTCCCGATTCAATCGGAACAGGCGTCGATGGGTCCGGCGTAAATAGCGGCCTCTGCGACCCCCATATACAACCGCTCAGCAAAGCCGACATCACGCAGACAATGCCCAACCCGGCCCATTGACGCGCCGCAAGTCCGAGATATCGCAAGCCACTCTCCGTCACCGTGTCGGAACAAGGCCTAGCACCATGAATTTCCGGGGTAAATCGACGCGAGATTTGCAACGACGCGAGATGGACAGGGCGGCACGTTACCGAGCCTGGCCCTCCGTGCGATCGCATGAGGTGGGAGCCGGAACGACCCGCAACGAAATCGTTACGGCTGCTTTCTTCCGAATCTGACCGGGTTGGCGACGGCTACGTCCGCCCGACTCCCGCCGCGCATATGGGGGAATCGGGCGGGACGATCAAGCCCGGACGTCCAGCCCGTCAGTAACGGACCGTCCGGCAAACCCGGACCCGGTGATGATGGCGCCACTGCCAGCGGCAAACCCGGCGGACCTTGTGCGGGCGCCAACCCGGCCCGTGGCGCACCTGTGTCGCATGGCGCACCTCGGTATGAACGCTGCTGGTGCTGCGCGTGACGACGTGTTCCTGCGCCGCAGCGGGCACCGACAACGTCAACGTGGCAGCGGCGGCGGCCGCGAACAGAGCCAAGATCCTCATCACCATTCCTCCTGCGATGCGATGTGCATCACGGCCGTAACGGATCAGCGCCCCTGCATGTTCCGGGCCTGGCCGGGAATTTTGACGGTAAGCTCCGCCATGTCTGCAGTCAGATAGATCTGGCAGGCCAGTCGGCTGGTCCGTGTCGCACCCAATGCGAGGTCAAGCATATCCTCCTCATCCGCGCTGGCAGGCGGCAGTTTGGCGAAGTCTTCCGCCGCGACGATGACATGGCAGGTCGAACACGCCATCTGCCCCTCGCACGTTCCTTCCAGGGGTTGCCCGTCGGCCTGCGCGACCTTGAGCAAACAGTCCCCTGCGGCTGCCTCGACTTCACGCACCTTGCCGTTGCTGTCGATGAAGCGGACTTTGGTCACGCCACCCCCTCCTGCTCACGCGCCTCGGCATCGATACGCACGATTGAACTCACCAATTCCTCCTCGTTCGAATAACGCCCAAATCCGATGCGGATGCTCGATCGCGCCTCGGCATCGCTCAACCCCAGTGCCCGCAGCACATGGCTTGGCCGCCCCGAGCCGCTGGCGCAAGCCGAACCGGCCGAAAAGGCGATGTCGCGCAATTTGCTCATCAGACGCCCGACATCCAGGCCAGGCCGTCGGATGTTCAGATTGCCGTGATAGCGCGCATCGGCCGCCCCGTTGATCGTCCAGCCATCGCCCAACGCCCCGGCCGCCGCGCGCCAAAGCTGCTCGACATGAGCGGCGTCCCCATCACGCCCGTCGAGCATCAGCGCCGCCGCCGCGCCGAACCCGGCGCACAAGGCGGGTGACAAAGTGCCCGAACGCCCCCCCGCTTCCTGCCCGCCGCCATGCATCAGCGGCGCCAGCGCGACGCCATCCCTGATCCACAGCGCGCCGATGCCCTTTGGTCCGTGGATTTTGTGCGCGGACACCGCAATCAGGTCAGCCGTGGCAGGCGGAAGCAATCGGCCATAGCCCTGCACCGCATCGCACAGCATCAGCGCCCCGGCGTTGCGCGCAAGCGCCGCCAGCGCGGCAATCGGCTGGATGACCCCGATCTCGTTATTGACCTGCATCGTTGCGACCAGCGCGGTGCCCGGCGTGATCGCCGCAGCCGCCCAATCCATATCGACCAGCCCGTCGCCGCCAACCGGCAGCACCCGCACCTCGCGCCCCTGCGCGCGCAGCGCTTCCACGGTATCGAGCACGGCGGCATGTTCGGTCGCAATCGTTACGATCCGGCCCGGCCCGACGCCCTTCAACCCGGCGCCCTTGATCGCCCAGTTGAGCGCCTCGGTCGCGCCGCTGGTGAAATTGACCGTGCCGCCCGCGGGCATCAGCGCCGCGACCTGTTCACGCGCCACCTCGACAAGCGCCCTTGCCGCCCGGCCCGGCGCATGGGCGGAATGCGGGTTGGCGTGCTGGTCGCGCAACCACGGCACCATCGCCTGAAATGCCTCTGGCGCCAAAGGCGTCGTCGCCTGATAATCGAGATAGATCATGCCGCGCGGCCCATCTCATCCAGGGCATCGATCAACGCCGCCAGATCGTCGGGCGTGGTATTCCAGCCGATGCTGATGCGAATGGTGCGCGCGGCGATATCCTCATCGACCCCGAAAGCCGCCAGCGCGCGGCTGCGCTTCAGCGTGCCCGAAGAACAGGCGCTGCCCGCCGACACCGCAAATCCCTTGGCATCCAGGCGGATCAACTGCGCCGCTGATGACAGATTGGACATCGCAGCCGCAAAGATGTGCGAACACTGCACCCCGGGTGCGATCGCCTCGCCGATTCTGCAAAGCGCGTTTTTGAAATCGAACCGCTGCTCCGCCGTGGTCGGCCAGGAATCGATTCCGCCCACCTCCAGCGCCGCGGCGAAGCCCAGCGCGCCGGGCAGGTTTTCGGTCCCCATCCGATAGCCATATTCGTGCCCACCGATGGGATCGAGCATTCCCAGATCACGAACCAGCAGCGCGCCGATGCTCGGCGGCCCGCCCAGCTTGTGCGCTGACAGCACGATCAGGTCTGCATCGGGCAACGGGTATTTGCCTGCTGATTGCGAGCAGTCGCTGAGGAAAATCCCGTCCGCCATCCGTGTTGCCTCAGCCCAGGGATTGCCGACATAGGGCAGCAGCGACGTGCCGGTTTCGGAATTGAGATGCTGGATGGCGACCACCGCCCGACCCGGCAAGGCAAGGGCCGCATCCAGTGCATCCCGATCGACCTCGCCTGCGTTGACCGGCACCGTTTGCGCGTCGGGTGCGGCACGAAACACCGCGTCATGCTCCACCGCCGATACGATCCGCCGATCGGCCTTCGCTCGGTTGAGCGCGATCGACAGCGCCTCGCTCGCGCCGCTGGTGAAGATCAGTTCGCCAGTCCAGCCAAGTGCCGCCTTGATCCGTGCCCTTGCACCTTCCAGCGCCGCGCGCGCCGCGCGCCCCTCGGCATGGGGGGAACTGGGATTGGCCCAGCGGCGCATCCCTTCCTCCACCGCGGCCATCGCTTCGGGGCGCATCGGCGTGGTCGCGGCGTGGTCAAGATAGATGCGACGAGTCATGGTTTAAGCCTCTATCCGTTCGAGAAGATTGCGCCAATCGCCTCCATGCTTATATAGCGCGCACTTCCGCGCCTTGTGCCCGTCCCCGTTTCTAGACAGCAGGTCTGATGCCCGAAGTCATTATTCCCGGCCCCGAAGGCCGCCTCGAAGGTCGTTTCTCCCCCGCTCCGCGCCCGCGCGCGCCGGTTGCGATGATCCTGCACCCGCATCCCACCGCGGGCGGCACGATGAACAATCGCATCGTCCAGGAACTCTACAAGACGTTCCAGCGCCGTGGTTTTGCCACGCTGCGCTTCAACTTCCGTGGCGTCGGCAAGAGCCAGGGCACGTTCGACAACGGCATTGGCGAATTGTCCGACGCGGCAAGCGCACTCGATTGGGTGCAGAGCTTCCACCCCGAAGCATCGACGACATGGATCGCGGGCGTCAGCTTCGGCGCGTGGATCGGGATGCAGCTTCTGATGCGTCGTCCGGAGATTCGCGGCTTCATTTCGGTCGCGCCGCCCGCCAACATGTATGATTTCACTTTCCTGGCGCCCTGTCCGTCGTCAGGCATCATCATCCAGGGTGACGCCGATGAAGTGGTGACGCCGATTGCAGTGCAGAAGCTGGTCGACAAGCTGCGCACGCAAAAGCACATCACCATCCATCACGACACCATCCCGCGCGCGAACCATTTCTTCCAGCATGAGATGGACGACCTGATGAAGTCGGTGGACAATTATCTCGACATGCGGCTGGACCCCAACTCACCGATCAAGTGAGGCACGATGCGGCGGCTCGATATCGTTGCAACCGGTGGCTGCCAGTGCGGCGCGGTACGGTATCGAGCCTCCGCCTTGCTCGACAATGCCCATTTATGCCATTGCCGCATGTGCCAGAAGGCCATGGGTAACATCTTTGCAGCATTGGTTGCAGCGCCTGACGATGCGCTGGAATGGACGCGCGGCACCCCGGCGACCTTTCGCAGTTCCGACCATGTCGATCGCGGTTTCTGTGCCGCCTGCGGCACGCCGCTCTTCTATCACGACCTGATGTCGGGAAGGACCAACCTGACGATCGGCTCGCTCGACCGCCCATCAGACTTCCCGCCCGTGATCCAGATGGGAACCGAAGCGCGAGTGGCGTGGTTTGCCTCTCTGACGACGCTGACCGATGGCGGCGCGACCGATTCCGGCGATCAAGCCGAATGGGCAGCGGCGATCAGGGCGAGCAGTCGACAAGCGCCTGACCGGGAATGAACGCCACTCAGGCGCCGCCCGCCTTTACATCGCCCACACCAGCACATTCCCGAAGATCACCACCGCCAGCACCAGCATCAACCCGGCCTTTTGCCGATTAGCGCCCCGCCGCAACTGCACGACGCCGCCGACCAACAACGCAAACACCGCGAGCATCGCAATCGACGGTGCCAGTTGGTTGAGCGTTTCCATGGTCAGGCGCCAGTCAAAGCAGGAAAGGCACGTGCTTCAGCGGCCGATTCGCCCGCGATCACTCGGCCATAGGCAACCGGGTCGACATTGCCTCCCGACAGGATGACGAGCATTCCGGGCTCTGCCTGAACCTTGCCCGCCAGCAACGCGGCGAGCGCAACCGCGCCGCCCGGCTCGACCACCAGCCGCAGTTCGCGCGCGGCCCAGCGCTGGGCGTCGGCAACTTCCATTTCGCTGACTGCCAAACCCTGCACGCCGCGCCGCGACAAGACGTCGAAGGTCAACGGAGATACCCGAGTCGTCATCAGCGCATCGCACGCGGTCGGTGGAGGATTGTCGCCAACGGGTTCGATCCAGCCCGCATCCAGGCTGCGCCGCATATCGTCCCAGCCTTCCGGCTCCACGACGGTAATCCGCGCATCAGGCAATGCCAGAGTGATGCCCGACGCCAGCCCGCCGCCGCCGCACGGCACCACGACGTGGGTCGGCGCGCCCAGGCCAGCCGCTTCCATCTGCCGGGTCGCTTCGATTGCGGCGCTGCCCTGCCCCTCGATCACCCAGGCGTCGTCGAAACTGGGCACCAGGGTGGCGCCACGCGCTCCGGCAAGGTGTGCGGCGATCTTTTCACGGCTTTCGGCTCGGCGGTCATAAACGACCACCTCGGCACCCAATGCCAGCGTCGCTTCCCGCTTGGTCACCGGTGCATCCGAAGGCATGACGATGACCGCGGGCATCCCCAATTTCCGGGCGGCCCAGGCGACTCCCTGCGCGTGATTGCCCGATGAAAAAGCGACAACGCCACGTTCACGCATTTTTGCATCAATCGCGGTCAAACGGTGCCACGCGCCGCGTACTTTAAACGCGCCAACGGGCTGCAGCATTTCGGCCTTGAATGCGACGGATATCCCCTTGATTTCATGAACGAACATTGGCGTCGGCGGCAATATTGCGGCGACCTTTGCCGCAGCGTCCCTGACCCCGGCTCGAGTAGGTTGTCGCAAAATTGTCATAACTCACCTCCTGGGGGTACAATAGTCGCTTTACATTCCAGATCGCTAATCCTATGTGGCGCCTCCGCTGCCCCATGGGACTTCCAACCGCAAGGCAGCTTTTTTCAACGTTTGCCGTCAGGCATTTGGAGGTCCCTTGAGTTGCACAAGCATCATAGCGCGCTGGGGCTAGCTGTCGCCCCGTTCGATTCCGCCCGTGGAATTGCTCTCGCCAAGCGTCCGGTTCAACCGGTAACGCTCATTCGCCCCCACGCCGCTGCGCGGGCTGCCCGATTCTTCGTTGAGAAGTTTCCGGGCAAGTCGCTCTATGCGGTAAAGGCGAACCCCTCGCCCGATCTCATTCGGACGTTGTGGGACAATGGCATCACCCATTTCGACGTCGCCTCGATCGCAGAGGTGCGGTTGGTCGCGGCCACCGTCCCCGACGCGACCTTGTGCTTCATGCACCCGGTCAAGGCCGAGGAAGCCATCGAGGAAGCGTATTTCACCCATGGCGTCCGGGTGTTCTCGCTCGATTCGAGCGAGGAACTGGACAAGATCGTTCGTGCCACCACCGATGTGGATGGCAAGGCTGCGACCGATCTGACGCTGTGCGTGCGGCTGCGCGTTTCGTCGGAGCATTCCAAGCTCAGCCTCGCGTCGAAGTTCGGCGTCGCCCCGGCCGAAGCCAAGCCGCTGCTGTTCCGCGCCCGCCAGGTCGCGGACGCACTCGGCATCTGCTTCCATGTCGGCAGCCAGGCGATGACGCCCGAAGCTTATGCCCAGGCAATGGAACGCGTGCGCATCGCCATCGTCGAAGCGGCGGTGACGGTTGACGTCATCGATGTCGGCGGCGGTTTTCCATCGGCTTACCCCGGCATGACGCCGCCGCCGCTGGAACGCTATTTCGAAACGATCCACCGCACGTTCGAGAATCTGCCGGTCTCCTATTCGGCGGAACTATGGGCGGAACCGGGCCGTGCGCTCAGCGCCGAATACAGCTCTGTCCTGGTGCGTGTCGAACGCCGCCGGGGGGATGAACTGTACATCAACGACGGTGCCTATGGTGCGTTGTTCGACGCGGCGCATATCGGCTGGCGCTTCCCGGTCCGCCTGCTGCGCGAACCCGATTCGAACGCCAAGGATGTCGCATTCAGCTTCTATGGCCCGACCTGTGACGACATGGATCACATGGACGGGCCGTTCATGCTGCCCGCCGATATCGGTCCTGGCGACTATATCGAGATCGGTATGCTCGGCGCTTATGGCTCGGCGATGCGCACTGCCTTCAACGGCTTTGGTTCGGATGAGACAATCATCGTCGGCGACGAACCGATGGTGTCGCTCTATACCGACGAGCAGGCAGAGGCAGTTCGCACCAACGTCGTCACGCTGTAACAGGCGGCCGTCACACTTTAAGCGTCGTGCCGGTTCACGCGTCTTGTCGGCCAGAACCGGCATCTCCCGGCAACGGAACGGCCCCGGCTTCCGCCGGGACGGCGCCATCTTGTAGTGGAATGAAGAAATGACCAACCAGACCAACGATCCCCGCCCCAACGACGTGCGCAAGGCAGAACTGCTGGCCAAGACCGTCAAGCATATCGACATCAAGAGCTTCGACGCGCGTCCGATCGTCGACGCGATGAGCGACATGAGCTTCACCAGCCGCGACCTGGGTCGCGCGACCAAGATCTATAACGACATGCTGGCCGACAAGGACTGCACGGTCGTTCTGGTCATCGCGGGCTCCACCTCGGCCGGTGGGTGCATGGACCTGTATGCCGAACTGATCCGCAACAACATGGTCGACGTCGTCGTCGCCACGGGCGCCACCATCGTCGACATGGATTTCTTCGAAGGCCTGGGGCACAAGCATTATCAGGCGCTGGAAGTGCCCGATGACGATACGCTGCGCTCGCTGCTGATCGATCGCATCTATGACACCTATATCGACGAGGAAGAGCTTCAGCACGTCGACCACACGATCTTCGAGATCGCCGAGACGCTGGAGCCCAAGGCTTATTCGAGCCGCGCCTTCATCCGCGAAATGGGCAAGTATCTCGTCGAGCACGGCAAGAAGGACAACAGCCTCGTCAAACTGGCATACGAGCATGACGTGCCGATCTTCTGCCCGGCATTCGTCGACAGCTCGGCAGGCTTCGGCCTCGTCAAGCACCAGGTGGATTCGGTGAAGGCGGGCAAACCCTATATGGTGCTCGACGCGATCGCCGATTTCCGCGAACTGACCGACATCAAGATCAAGGCTGGCACCACCGGCCTGCTGATGATCGGCGGCGGCGTGCCGAAGAACTTCATCCAGGACACCGTCGTCTGCGCCGAAATCCTGGGTCATGACGACGTGGAAGTGCACAAATACGCGGTGCAGATCACCGTTGCCGACGTGCGCGACGGCGCCTGCTCGTCCTCGACGCTGCAGGAAGCGGCAAGCTGGGGCAAGGTCAACACCGGCATCGAACAGATGGTGTTCGCAGAAGCCGGTTCGGTCATGCCGCTGCTGGCATCCGACGCTTATCATCGCGGCCACTGGAAGGATCGCGCCAAGCGCGGCTGGGCCAAGCTGTTCGCCTGAGCCGCTTGCACCGCCCGCAATAACCATTAGCCTCCCCCCAACAATAATATTTGGGGGGAGGTTTTCTTTATGGGCAGTCCGATTCTCGCGCCGGTTGTCGCGCTTGTCGCGTGGACCCTCGTCATGTGGGCATGGATGTACGCAACGCGCATCCCCGCGATGCGCAGGGCAAAGATCGACGTTACCAATCTGGTCGGCGGCAGTGCGGCTGATTTGCGCGCGGCCATCCCGCCCCAGGCGCAATGGCCGGCGGACAATTACAATCATCTGCACGAAGCGCCGACGATCTTTTATGCGATCGCGATCACTCACGCGCTGATCGGTACGGGCGGCGGCATCAACCTGGCGATCGCCTGGGCCTATGTCGCACTGCGCATTGCGCACAGCCTGGTCCAGGCGACAGTGAACCGGGTGATCGTGCGGTTCAGCCTGTTCGCCCTTTCGATGATCTGCCTCGTCGCCCTGACGCTTCACGCCGCGTTGGCGCTGAGTGGCTGGCATCATTAAAACTTGCGCAAACGCCGCCGGCGCCGTGTAACCATCCGGCGCCGAGCGGCGTAAGCAAGGGCATGACAAACAAGTTGGAATCCGCCACGCCGCACTTCGGTGCGATGTCCCGCCGCACCGTAATCGGCAGCATGATTGCAGGCGCCGCCGCCTCCCCGCTTCATGCCGCCACGTCCCAGCTTCACGCCGCCACTCGCCCGGCAATCAAGGCCATCGCGTTTGATGGCTTCGTCATCTTCGATCCCCGTTCGATCGCGATGCTGGCCGAGCAATTATTTCCCGGCAAGGGCAGCGCGATCTTCGGCCAATGGACGGCCAAGCTGTTCGCCTATACCTGGCTGGCGACCTCGGCTGGCCAGTATCAGGACTTTGCCACGCTCGCCGACAGTTCGCTGCGCTTCGTCGCGGGCAGCATGGGCCTGACGTTGGACGATGCGACGCGCGAGCGCATGGTCGCGGCGTTCGGCAACCTGAACGCATGGCCCGACGTCAAGCCCGCGCTGGAACGCCTGCGGGCCGCCGGGGTTCGACTGGCCTTCCTGTCGAACATCAGCGAGGCGCTGTTGCTGAAGAACAGTGCGAATGCCGGGATCAGCGACTATTTCGAACGCCCGCTGAGCACCGATCGCGTCCGCGCGTTCAAGCCGTCGCCAAAGGCCTATAAGATGGGTATCGACGCCTTTGCGCTGCCCAGGGACAATATCGGCTTTGCCGCCTTTGGTGGCTGGGACGCGGTGGGCGCGCGCTGGTTCGGCTATCGCTCCGCCTGGATCAACCGGTTGGGCGTCGGCACCGAAACCATCGAGGCGGCGCCGGAAATCGTGTCGCCGGGGATGGACGGCGTGCTGAAACTCGCTGGCCTGGCATAGGCTTGGGGCGGCGTTGGCCAATCGGTGTCCTACTGGCCGGACAAGCGTTACGATGCGCGCCGCTGTTTCAAATCGCTGGTCTTGGTGGAAAAATGCGCGGCGGTTGAGGGAGCCTCAACCGAAGCAATGGCAACCCTCAACTTCCTCAACCAGTTTGTTCAACGGGTGGTGGGAATGGCAGGGTTTGGTGGGGAGCGGTCGTTCCTAATCGGACAACTTCAATGGGCCTTCGAACTGCGGCTGGCGATGCCACCCAAAGGAGTTTTGGTCCCAACGCCATGCTTCGATAAGATTTATCGGGATCGCTCCATTCGTTTCACCCGCGCAGCGGGAACCATCGGGAGCCGCGTGCCGTGGAGGATCGCCATAGCTAAAATCGTCCGACAAGATTTGGTCGAGCATTGAGCCCTGAACAAAGAGGCTTGGTCCCACACCTATCGTGAACTCCGTTGCACAATCCTGACACCTTACCAGCGCCAGCGCGGCCTCCGGCGGACCAACCGATAGATCATGTGGCGAGAAAGGTTTGTAACGCGGGACGCCGTTGAACCACCAAAGTGGTGGGTCAGGTATGCGGTCGAGAATGTCGCTGTAGTCGGGCTGCATGATGTGACTTTGAAGCGCCGCGCGAATGTCCGCAAGTGGGCGATAGCCGCCCCGTCCCAAGCGGGGCCCCTTCTACTCCCCCCTGCCTCCCGGATCAACCAAACAACCGGGTCAGCGACTTTTCCAGCATCACAAGCTGCCACAGGGTGCGGCCATGGTCGGCGCGGCCGGTCTTGTGCTCGGCGGCGAGGCGATCGATCATTGTCATGTCCAGCCAGCCCGTGCCCGACAGCGTGCGCGACCGGCCAAGCGCGGCGGCGACTTCGGCCAGCGGCCCGCGAAACCACGCGCTGATCGGGGTTACGAAGCCCATTTTGGGCCGATAAAGGATGTCGCGCGGCAGGAATGGCTCCAGCGCCTTCTTCATCAGCCATTTGCCCTCGCCGTGGCGCAGGCGCATCGACACGGGCAGCGTCGCGGCAAATTCGATCAGGCGATAATCGAGCAGCGGTTCACGCGCTTCCAGGCTGACGGCCATGCTGGTACGATCGACCTTGGTCAGGATGTCGCCGGGCAGCCAGTGCTTGAAATCGGCATATTGTGCCCGGTCGAGCGCGTCGCGGGCGGGTGCGGCGCGCATCGTATCGACATAGCGCTGTTCCGCAACGTGATCGCCCAGCGCCCGCCGCGCGCCGTCAGTAAACAGCCGGGCACGCATTTCGGGCGTCGTCACCCCGACCGAGCGCGCATAGGCATTGGCGCCGTCGCCAGCCAGGCCAAGCAGCGTCGTCTTGGCGCGCAGGAAACGCGGCGCCCAATCCGCCTTGGGATAGGCATGACCCAGCGGCCCCAGCACGCCCCGCCGGAATGCGGCTGGCATCAACCCCCTCACCCGTTCTTCCGTCGCGTGGAACTTGTACCGGCGATACCCGGCCAGTGCCTCGTCCGCGCCATCGCCCGACAGCGCCACCGCTACCTGTTCGCGGGCCAGCGCGCAGACCTGATAAGTCGCCAGCGCCGACGCATCGGCAAAGGGTTCGTCGAACGCCGAAACCAGCGTGTCGATCAGTGAAAAATCGTCGGCCGCCACCACGCGTTCCCGGTGGGCGGTGGCAAAGCGATCGGCGATCGACTGGGCATAACGCCGCTCGTCATGGTCCGCCGACTGAAAGCCGATCGTGCAGGTCTTGACGGCGTGGCGCGCGCCTTCCGCCATCAACGCGACGACCGCCGAACTGTCGACTCCGCCCGACAGAAACGCCCCCAACGGCACATCGGCAATCATCCGGGAACGGACGGCTTCGCGCATGTGGTGCAGCAATTCGGCTTCCAGGTCGCGGGCCGAACCCTTTGCCCGTTGCGTGAAATCGACATCCCACCACCGTGTCGGGCTGGCGACAGGCTTGCCGCGTTCGACCAGCAGGCAATGCCCGGCGGCAAGCTTTTTCACGCCCGACACCACGCAGGCGTCGTCGGGCACATAACCCAGCGCCAGAAAATCCTCGACCGCGCGAATGTCGGGGACACGGCGCAGCAGGGGATGCGCCAGCAACCCCTTCAGCTCGGATGAAAACGCCAGCGCGCCATCGGCGAGTTCGACATAATGGAGCGGTTTGACCCCCAGCCGGTCACGCGCGAGAAACAGGCTCTGGCCGCCAGCATCGTGCAGCGCGAAGGCGAACATGCCGTTGAGGCGCGGCAGCATCGCCGGACCCCACGCCGACCAGCCGTGCAGCAGCACTTCGGTATCGCTGCCGGTCCTGAACCGCGCGCCCATCGCCTGAAGTTCGGCGCGGACCTGTTTGAAATTGTAGATTTCGCCATTGAACACGACGGTCAACTGGCCATCGGCGCTCGCCATCGGCTGTGCGCCACCGCCCAGATCGATGATCGCCAGTCGCAAATGGCCAAAGCCGACGCCCGGTGCGGTCCACACCCCGGCGCCATCCGGACCGCGATGCGCCTGCACGTCGATCATCGCGCGGATGCGGGCGGGGTCGACGGGCTTTGGCGTGGCGGGATAGAAGAGACCGGCAATGCCGCACATCAGTTGGTCGCTCCGCTTGCACCCGCCGACGCAACCTTGTCGACGAACACGTCCAGCGGGCCAATCGCGGTCAGGAAACGGGTGATCGCTTGTTGCGGATCGTGCCCCGGCTGCACTTCCGCTGACAGGTTGAGGGCGATTGCGCGTTGCCGCCCGCCCAGCAGGCGGGCAAGCAGCGTTTCCAGCTTCACGCGCTTGTCGCTCGCCGTGACGACATTGCCGATGCGGAACCAGGTGACCACCACGCGCTCAACCGGGCCGGGCGCGGTGATGCGGATCGCCTGCCCGCCGCTGATGGCAGGCAAGCCGGCGACTTCCACCCACCGATCATTCTCGCGCACCGGGCCGATGCCGAAACCGACAAGTTCCTTGCCATCGTGCTGGCTGCCATAAACCGCGACGGCAATATCGACCTGATCGTCCGCCGCATCGGCATAGCGACCGATCAGGAAATGGTCGGCGCCGGGGTAATTGGGCACCCATGGCGCGCGTTTGCTGAGCACGGCCCGCTGCCAGCCAGGCACGCTTGGCAAATCGATCCGCGGCGGGAGTTGATCGACCCGCGCGTCGATCAACCGCGCGGCAGCAGGTGGCGCCAGCATGACCAGCAGCGCCAGCCCTGCCCCCACCAGCGCATCGACGCGAATGACGGGACGAGCGCCCAGCGCCGCCGGATCAAACCATGCCGCATCGGGATCACGGTCGAACCAGCGCCAGCCAATCGCCAGCACCGCCGCCATGACGATGCCGAAAAACACCCAGCCGAAAATGATGTGATCGAAACCCGTCGCGGTTTCGACCGAAGTCAGCGACGCGGCATAGATCGTCCCGAACGCCCGCACGCCATTGGCCAGGATCGCAACAGCTTCAGCCATCACGAAAAAGGCGATGCGTCGGGGCCAGGACACGAAACAGACATTGCCGACCAGCGTGGCGAACGCCGCCATGGCGATCACGAATTTGGAGCCGGAACACGCCTCGGCGATCGCGAAATACCCGGCGGGGCTGGTAATCAGCACGCCCTCGACATGCGCAGGCACACCGGCCAACGCCAGCAGTTTCATGGTGATGGCGACCGTGATCGACTGCAACGGCCCCGCCACGGACTCGCCGAACGGCACGAGGAACAAGGCATAGGCTATGGGAAACGCCAGCGCGCGGGCGACTTGCGGTCCCAGCATGGTGACCACCAGCCCCTGCGCCGTCAACAGCATCCCCAGATGCCGCGCCAACGCCACGCCGGCGGCATTACCGACCAGCCAGCTCGCACCGCCCAACGCAACCAGCGCCAGGCCCGGCAACCAGATGGCGGGTTCCAGCACCGCCAGCCCCGCACGCCGTTGCCAGACCAGCCAGCCGATCACGGGGGCAATGAACAGGCAATGGCCAAAGGTCGTGTTCGTCCACCAAAGTGTGACCAACGCGACACCATCGCGGGCGAAGATCATCGCCCAGGCAACAAACAACACCGCCAGCAAAAACCCATGCCGCCGCCAGGCATGAAGCGTGCCAGGCCCGCGGCCCACGCCGTCAGGCGCAGCGGCTGAAACGGGGCTATAGGCCGTCACGGCACAACCCTGGTCCTGGCAGGCATCGGTCGCCCGGGTTGCCCCACCAACTCATCGAGCGGGGCCAGGCACGCGGCCCAGCTATACCGCTGCTCCACCTGAGCGCGCGCACGACGACCCAATTCCGCCGCGGCATCACGGTCGGCAAGCAGGGCGATGACCGCTTCGGCGATTTCGCCCACCGTTCCCCCGGTCCTGATGGTGCCTTGATGGTCGATACCTTCCGCCGCCGCCGCCGAAGCGACAACCGGGCGGGCCATCGCCATCGCTTCCAGCACCTTGTTCTGGATGCCACGCGCCAGTTTGAGCGGCGCCACCACGACTGATGCCGCGTCCAGCCAGCCGCGCACATCGGCGACTTCCCCCGTCACGATCACGCCAGCCACACCCGTCAACGCACGAACCGCATCCGTGGGGCTGCGCCCGACGATCGCAAAACGGGCATTGGGCCGGGCAAGCTGAATGTGCGGCAGAATGGCGTTCGCAAACCAGGCCACCGCCTCGATATTCGGCCGGTAATCCATCTGGCCGGTGAAGACGATCAGGTCGTTGGTCGTCTCAATCCGCTTGAACGCCGCCTGGGGGTCGAAAAATTCGGTGTCGATGCCATTTTCCAGAACGCGCACGCGCTTGGCGCCAGTCCGCTTGACGAACAGGTCGCTTTCCGCCGCGCT
This sequence comes from Sphingomonas sp., assembly GCA_041659385.1. Taxonomy (GTDB): domain Bacteria; phylum Pseudomonadota; class Alphaproteobacteria; order Sphingomonadales; family Sphingomonadaceae; genus Sphingomonas. The sequence goes on along the minus strand of JBAZYJ010000004.1, from coordinate 140,660 downwards.
CACGAAAACGCTCGCATCGGCCTTGCTCGCCACGGAACGTTCATACTGACCCAGCAGGCGCCCTTCCCGCTTCATCAGCCAGGCACCCAAACCCTTGCCGGTGCGGCCATAATCCTCGAACTTCGCCGAATCGACATCGACGAAATCCATGATGACGCGCTGGCGGGGCCGCGCTGGCAGATATTGGGCCATCTGCCCGGAAAAAACGTAAATGACGCCAACCGAATGCCGGGCGAGAATATTGTCCACCGCTTCGTGCAATGAGCGATTGTCGAACGCCGTCAACGAAATCGGCCGCCGGAGCACCAGCGCCTGCACCCCGGCGAGCCAGCGCGGCTTGGATCGCCAGATGATCGATCGGTTGCCGGTCAACCGCGCCAGCGCGCCCTTGCCCTTCAGGTCGCGTTGATCGTCGGCAAAGGCGATCAGGTGGACGCGGTGATGCTGGGCCAGATGCTTGATGATGTTGAACCCGCGGATCTTGTCGCCTCTGTCGGGGGGATAGGGTACGCGGTGGGCCAGGAACAATATGTCCGCCATCAGCCCAGGCCCCGTGAAATCCACGGACCCGCAAAATTGGCCACCGGCATTGGCAATCGCTTCCATGCTGCCACCATCAGCCGGAATTTTGGATTGAGCGGGTTGATCTCGCGCGCCTGCCCGTCCCCGGCGGTACGCATCGCATAGCGCAGCGGAACGCCGTCAAAGCCCCAGTTTTTCTTGAACGCCGCCGGCCCGGTGCCGACCTTGGACCGGCCAAAATCAAACCGCGTGCAGCCGCGTTGCCGGGCATGGCGCATCAGCGCGAAATACATCGCGTCATTGCCGCGCAACCCCCGGGCAGCCGCCGTGCCGCCGCCCCAATAAGGATAGACCGTGCCGTTCATATACAAGCTCAATACGCTGGCGATCGGAGCCCCCTTGTCCGACACGACCAGAATGTCGCTTGAATCGCTGAGTTCGTCCAGCACTTCGCTGAACAGCCGCGCAGGGAATACCGGAGTGCCCAGATTCCGCACCGATTGGGCATAGACCGAATAGTGCGCCTTACGCGCCGCCGTGTCCCGGCTGACCCGAATGTCGAGGTCATTCGCCAGTGCCTTGCGCACTTCGGCGCGCTGCTTGCGTGGGATGGCGAGCAGTTCAGCGGCGTCATCAGCGGCGATATCGCGCGCAAAGCCCAGATAGGCACCTTCATCGACCTGCCAATCGGGGCCAGGCACCGGGCCGCCGCGCAGTTCGAGCGACGGGCAACGTCGCGCCTCGGCAAGCGCCCAACCTGCCGCCGCCAGTGCAGCAACGCTTGCCTCATCATCCGCCAGAATGCCGCCGCCGACGCCAAATCCGGTTGAGACCAGTGCCCGCCCGAACAACGGCGATGCGATTTCGGTCAGCGGCAGGATGCCCGTGATGGCCCCGCTGCCGTTTTCCGTCACCAGGCAGTGCGCGCGCTGCCCACAGCCGCGGGCAACCGCGACGTTCCACCCGGTCAGATGGAATGGCGTCGCATCGGGATGGGCGCGGACATAACCGTCGATCCGCGCGCGCGCGCTGGCGTCGTGCAACACCGCTTCGTGGATACCGACAGGCCCATCGATCAGGGGCATGGTCATCGCAACCGCGCGGCTTCAGCGGCGACCACCGCGTCCACGCGCCCCCATTCATGCTGCGCGATCAGGCGACGCAATTTGCCCGCCATCGCGCCCAGCCGACTATAGTGACGCAGCCTGGACTTGAGCGAAGCGGACTCCACGCGCGGCTGGCCCGGATCGACTTCCCATGGGTGAAAATAGAACACCGCCGCATGGCCCTCCTGCTCGTTCACCTTGCGCACGGCCCAGTTGGTGAAGGCCGCGGGGAACAGGCGGAAAAAGCCCCCCCCTGTCGCCAGGTTGCGCCGGGCGACCCGAGCAGTCGTAACCGGCAATTCCACCAACGCCGCATCGGCAAGCGGGCGGAAGGCAAAGCGCGGCGCCTCTGGCCAGCCATAATGATCGTGGACCACGGGTGCGACGCTGGAGGAGTAACGATATCCCTCCTCCGCCAGCACGCGGTGCGCCCATGGCGTGCGCTTGTCGATCGAAAAACTGGGCGCGCGATACCCGGTGACGGCGGCGCCGCTGGCATCCTCGATCGCACGGCGGCTCTGCCCAAGATCAGCACGGAAGCGTTCCGCATCAAAGGTGAAGATGCGTTGATGATCCCAGCCATGGCTGGCGATTTCATGCCCTTCATCGACAATGCGGCGCATCAGCGCGGGATTGCGGCTGGCCACCCAGCCAAGCGTGAAGAACGTGGCCTTGACGCCGGATTCCGCAAACAGATCAAGCACCGCGTTGGTGTTGAAATCGACCCGCGACCGCAACGCATCCCAATCGCTCCGGTCGATCACCTTTTCAAAGGCGCCGACCTGAAACCATTCTTCGACATCGACGGAAAGGCCGTTGAGCATCGCGGCGTCTATGCCAGCGGGTGGCGGCGCGCGGCGGCGGCGCGTTCGCTGTCCCCTTCGACCCAATCGACCAGCAAGGTCAGCACCCGGCGCAAGGCAACATCCTGCTGCTCCAGCCGTGCCTCCAGATGTGTGATCCGTTCAATCAGCAACGCCATCGCGTGGTCGTCGGGCGTCGCGCGTGGCGTCGGCGCCTCTTCCGCCGCGGGTCTTGCCATCGCTTCGGTGTCCGGCATTTCTTCCCTGGCGACGAGCGGCGCTTCCGGCAGCGGTGCCGACACGCCATTGCCCATCGGCAACGGCGACGCTGCCTCCGCGGTGACGGGAGCCTGAGTTGCGGCGGGCATCTCGTCATTGGCCGGTTTCACCGGTGCGTCACCGGCAAGATCGGCGATCACCGCCGCGACGGCCGCGCCGTCAATTTCGTCAAGATGCTCGATCGCGCCAAACAGCAACGTCCGACCGGCAAGCTGGTTCAGGCGGCGCGGTACGCCGTCCGAACCCTCATACAGCGCAGCGAACGCATCCGGCGTGAAATGCGGTCGACCGTTCCAGCCGACCACCCGCAACCTGTGCAACATATAGGGCTCGATTTCCTCGCGCCCCATCGGATCGAGATGGTGAACCGCGATCACGCGCTGGCGGAGCTGTTCAAGCCGCGCGGAACCGTGCAACCGTTCGCGGAATTCCGGCTGGCCAAGCAGGAAAATCTGAACCAACGCATGGCCACCGGCCTGGAAGTTGGACAGCATCCGTAATTCTTCCAGCGCGGAAACCGGCAGCGCTTGTGCTTCATCGACGATCAGCAAGGTCCGCCGACCGCTGCGCGCGACCGCATGAAGGCCGCGTTCAATCGCCACCAGAAGCTGGGCCTTGGGCTGGCCCGCCGGATCGATATCCAGCCCGACCGCAACCATGCGCAACAGATCATCCGCCTCAATCTGGGTCGATACGATCTTGATGACGTTCATCCGCTGGCGATCCACCGTCGCCATCAGGTGGCCGACCAGCGTCGTCTTGCCCGCGCCGATATCGCCGGTAATCACGATGAAGCCTTCGCCTTGCGACAGGCCATAACCCAGATAGGCCATCGCCTTGCGATGCGTGGCGGATTCATACCAGAAACGCGGGTCGGGCGTTAACTGGAACGGTCGTCCGCTCAACCCGTAATGATCGTCGTACATATCCGCCTCATGCCTGTTTTGGCGATCATAGCCGTGGAATTGCCTAGAATTGCTCAGAATTACCTAAAATTGATAACGCGCGCCCAGTGACGCATCGATTGCGACCACTGCCTGCGCCCCATCCTGCGCATAACTATAGGCGCCAATGGTCGCCTGGGTGCTCAGGCGGCCGAACTGACGGCCCAATGCCACCGACCCACCGACCGAATAGACGCCCTTCGACGCGCGAATGCCGCTGTCATAATAATTGGCGAAGACATTGCCTTGCAGCACCGTGCGCGCATCGAGCGAGCGTGCGGCGAAAAGCTGCAGATAATAGCTTTCATCGGTCACGCCATCGATCGAAAAGCCCGAACCGTTGCTGGGCGCCAGGAACCGGCGATTGGCATAGCCAGCACCGATGCCGAACCGGGTCGGGCCGTGGCTGAGCGAGGCAACCGCATCGACCCCGCGTGCACGGAATGCCGCGCTGGACAATGACTGGAACACGCCGTTCAGGCAGCCGCCCGCGCCGCCGTTCGCCCCGAATACGCAACCGTTATAATCCGGGCCAAGCGCACCTGCGTTGCTGTTGAAGCTGGTCGGCAGATTGGCGACACCGTTGCGAAGCTGGCTGCCAAAAGTCGTCACGCCGTCATAGACGTTGACCGCGGCCGCCGCGCCCTTTGCCCCCTGATAGGTCAGCGTACCGGTATAGCTGATCGAGCCGTAGCGTTTGCCGACATGCGCTTCCAATTGAGTCCGCGGGCTGGGCCGCCAGATGATGCCGCCATCATAATAGATACCATCGAACCGATAGGCATGGCGCAACGGGGATGCTGGGTCCGGGACATAACGACCGCGCGTATCGACCACGGGCTGGCCATTGACGTCGAACAACGGGTCGCGCTGGGTGATGTCGATCTTCTCATACCCCGCGCCGCCCGTCAGCGCGAAGGTGCGCGACACGGGCAGGACCAGGTCGCCACGAGCATATTTGCCGTCGTAACGCTGCGACAACTGTCCCGCATCATCCCGCTGCCAGCCCCCGCTGACCGTCACGCCAACCGGCAGCAGCACGCCCGATTTCAGGTTGATGCTGGCCTGCGCGACCTGGTTGCGCGAACTGTCGAACGTGTCGAGACGGGGCTGGCTGGGGTCAAGGACGCTGGGAGCCGAGGACTCAACCTTGGTATAGCCATAGCGATAGCTGCCCGACACGCCGAACACGCCCAGATTGGTGGCAAGCGCAGGCCCGGCATAGAGCGAATAGACTTGCGAGATGTTCGACCCGCTGCCGTCCAGAATAGCTGGCGCGGCGCCACGAATGTCCGAGCGTGCGCGTGTCGCCAGCGCACCCGCTTCGAGGCTGAGCGATTTGGTGACGTGGAAATCGGCGCGCGCCAGGCCGCTGTGCACATCGCTGTCGGTCAGATTGCCCTTTTCGGCGAAGCGATGTTCGTAACGATAGCTCACCTGCACTTCGGTGCGGCGGCTGTGGACCGACGCATCGATACCGGCCGCAACCGTGGTATAGGTCAACAGATCGCCATTCTGGACGTCTGCCGTCAGGATCTGGTCGACTTCGATATACGGCGCGATATCGACTTTCTTGCGGGCAGCGGCAGGGCTTGCGCAAAACGCCCCAATGCCGACCGCAGCGATAGCCAGAGCAAACGCCCTCATGTCAGGCTCTCCTGTGCGTAATACGTGCCGAACCGCCGACTGCCAGGCGCGAAGGAAACGGCATTCAAGATCAACTGGATATGCTCGCACCCGTCGAGCAGGGCGATGGCGTCACGCAGGTCGTTTTCCGACGTCTTGTCCGCGCGAACGACCATCATCACCTGGCCGACCTGATGCGCAAGCGTCGCAGCAGGCGACGCCGCCAGGACCGGCGGCGAATCGAACACGATCAGGCGGCGCGGGTTGGCAACGATCAGATCGGCAAGCAACTCGCGAGCGCTGTCGCTGGCGATCAGTTCGGTGTCCTGGTTGCTGCGGGCACCCGCGGGCAGCAGGCTGAGCTGCGGCACATCGGTTGCCACGACATAATCCTCGATGCGGCTTCCGGGCAGTGCCAGCGCATCCAGCAGCCCCGGCCGTTCGGCGACGCCAAGCTGTTTCAACACGTCGGGCTTGGCGACATCGGCATCGACCAGCAACACCTCCATGTCGCGTTCCGCCGCCAGCGACAGCGCCAGGTTGATCGCGCAGAAAGTCTTGCCGTCATTCGGGCTCGCCGACGAGACGAGGATCATGCGCGCCCGGTCTCCCGCTTCGCTGCGAATGGCGCGCGCGGTGTTGAGAAGCTGGCGCTTCACCAGCCGGAACTCCTCAGCCAGCGTGCTGACCGCTGCGCCAGGAACCAACATGCCCTGCATTGCCAAGCGTTCCCGATCGATCATCACGGCGCCATCGGCAACCGGCTGCAATCGCGGGGATACAACCGGCGGTGCCGCAACATCGACAGGCCGGGTGATCTTCGCATCCGCTTCCCAGGAAGCGGCAACCCGGTCAGCAGGTTCGATATCTACGGGATCGACGCCGTACATCGGCGCAATCGGTGCGAACGCCTCCGGTTCGGCCAGTGTTTCGAGTGGCATGGGTATCGGGTCGACTGAACTCTCGACCGGCCCTGACGCGCTCGTCCCGGTGTCGGCGGGGTTGAACGCGGAACCAAAATCATAAACCGCCGCCGCACGCTCAAGCAGCGACCCGCGACGGACAGGCTTCATCTCGGTCATGCCGCCATCCCCCGCTGAATGAATTCCACTCCGACCAGACCCAGATACGCGACCACCAGACCAGCCGTACCGCCTGCAAAGATCATCAGGAGCCGGCGGCGCAGCATCGCGTCAGCCTCGGTCACCACTTCGCCGATCGATCCGATCACCGGCAGGCCGGACAGGGTTTCCAGCCGCGCCGGTGTCGAGAATGTGGTGCGAAGCTGGCCCAGCAGAAATGCGGCCCCTACGCCGCCAAGCGCCCCGGCGATCAGCACCGCCGTCAGCAGCAAGGGCCGATTGGGCGCGGTGGGCGCGCGCGGCGCGGTCGGCGGATCAATGATGGTGAACTTCACCGAATCGGTCTGGCTCTGCACCTGGCCGCGCAGGCGGATATCCTCGCGGTCGGCCAGCAACTTGTCGTACTGGTCCTTCAAGACCTGGTAATCGCGCTCCAGCTGAGCCTGCTCGGATGCGGCATCGGGATCGCTGGACAGTTTGGCATTGAGCTGATCGATGTCGCGCTGAAGCTGGCCTTTACGGGCAGAAAGCGCCGCTGCTTGCGCCTGCTTGTCCGCGGCAATCGATCGCAGGGAAATAAGCGCGGGATTGGCGTTCGCCACCGCTCCCGCCCCAACCGGCTCGTTGCGAGCAGCGGCCTGAGCGGCGGCCAACTGGCTCTTCAGCGCAACCACGTCAGGATAGGAATCGGTCCAACCGCGGCCGCGCGCCTCCGCCAACTGACCCACGATGGCATTCACCCGTGCGTGAGCAGGGCCATAGACCGCCCCACCACCAGCGCCGACGGTGGACGCGGTGCCCGATATCTGCGCGTTGATCGCGGACAGGCTGCCTTGCGCCGCGGCGAGATCGGTATCGACCTGCGCCATCTGGCTGCGCGCCGCCGCAATCCGATCGGCCAGCGAGCCGGTGCCGGGCAAAGAGCCAAGATAGCGGTTCTGGAAATCGGCGCGCTTGGCTTCCGAATCCTGGAGCTGACGCTGACGCTGCGCGAGTTGCTGGTCGAGGAATTGCAACGTCTGCGTCGTTTCCGCGCGATCGCCGGTCTGATTTTCCTGGACGAAGATATCGATCAGTTTCTGGACGATCGCGCGCGCCAGCTTGGGCGTCGCGGCCGTTGCGGTGATCTCGATCAGATTGTCCTGCTGCGACACGATCTTGATCGATTGCTGCAGGCTGGCCGCCCGATCCGCCACGTCGCGGTCATTGGCGACGGTATTGGCAAGATCGGTGCCGCGCACGACCTTGGCCAGGTTGACGGCGCTCGTCAGCGTCTGGCGAACCTGATCGATCGCCTTTTGCTGGTCGGCGGAGGTGATGCCCACCTTGTCGGGCAACAACGAATTGATCTGAACGTTGATCCGCGCGGTCGAGGTGTAGCTGTTGGGGATCTGCGCGACGACAAACCAGCCGGCGATGCACAACGCCCACGCCACCGCCAGCGCAAGCCAGCGGCGATTCCACACGCCGTGGACGATGAGCAGGATTTCCTCGAAAAGGCCGTTCATGCCATCCAGCCTCAGAACAAGCTTTCGGGGATGATGATGACGTCACCCGGTTGCAGCCGGACGTTCGCACGCGAATCGCCGTTTTTCAGCAGATTGCCCAGGCGAAGATGATATTCGATCTGCTTGCCGGTGTTGCGGTCATACCGCACCAGCTTGGCACGGTTGCCCGCGGCATATTGCGACAGCCCGCCAACCGAGATCATCGCGTCGAGGACCGTCATATTGGCGCGATAGGGAATGGCGGCCGGCTTTTCGGTCGCGCCGACGATGCGGATCTGCTGGCTGAATGTACCCGAGAAATTCTCGACGATGACCGAGACGATCGGATCCTTGATATATTCGCTCAGCGCCAGCTTCATGTCGTCGGCCAGCATCGCGGGGGTTTTGCCCACGGCTGGCATGTCGTTGACGAGCGGCGTGGTGATGCGGCCATCGGGGCGCACCTGCACTTTCGAACTCAGCTCCGGGTTGCGCCAGACGAAGATGTTGAGTTGGTCGAGCGGGCCGATGATATATTCCTCGCTCGCGCGTTCCTGCGTCCCGACATAAGCCGCAGGCGGAAGTTCATGGTTGCCACCGGACGTCGCGCAGCCGGAAAGGACCAGCCCAGCCAAGGCAGGCACTGCCAAAACCCTGAAAATCCCGTGCACGCGCATTACCAACCCTCCGGCTCAAGTCGCGCCTTCCAGGTTGTGACGTCATCACCCCGGACACGCTTCTACACGGTCCGATATGCGTTCAAGAGGTGAAGATAGCGTTAGGATTACCGGGCAAACCGGCCAGGAGTTCGGCCGGACGCGGGTGCCCGAGGAACGCCGTCGGGCTGGCGGACAAGCCATAAGCCCCGGCCATGAAGATAGCGATAACGTCGCCGACATCGGCACGCGGCAGGCCAATCTGGTCACCCAACCGATCAAGCGGCGTGCACAGGCAACCAACGACGGTCACCGTTTCTTCGGCAGGCGCATCAAGGCGATTGGCGAGGGCAACCGGGTAGTTACGGCGCACCACCGTGCCAAAATTGCCTGACGCAGCAAGCTGATGATGCAGGCCGCCATCGGTAATCAGGAAAGTTTCGCCACGGCTTTCCTTCCGATCGACAATGCGCGTCAGATAGACGCCTGCCTCCCCAACCAGCCAGCGCCCCAGTTCGATCGCAAAGCCGCTTTCCGCCAGAATGGCCGGGCGTGACGCCATAACGTCAACCAGCGCAGCGCCGACCGCTTCGACGTCGACTGCCTGGTCGCCCGGGAAATAGGGAATGCCGAACCCGCCGCCCAGATTGACCAGCGGAGGCGATACACCGATGTCGTTCGCCAGCCGCGCGGCGAGCGCCACCGTCTGCGCCTGGGTTTCGATGATCGCATCGCTGTCCAGCGCCTGCGAGCCCGCGAAGATGTGAAAGCCGCGCCAGTCCGCGCCCAGGGCGATCAATCGCCTGACCAGGGCCGGCACGCGCCCGACATCGACACCGAATGGTGAGGCACGCCCCCCCATCCGCATTCCCGAGCCGCGCAGTTCAAAATCGGGATTGACCCGCACCGCCAGCCGCGCGCGCGCGCCCAGTCGCGCCGCAATCGCCAGAGCGCGCTCTGCCTCACCCTCGGATTCAAGATTGATCGTCGCCCCTGTGGCGATTGCCGCCTCGAGCTCATCGTCGCGCTTGCCTGGCCCGGCAAAACTCACGTCGATCGCTCCGGCTTCACGCCGAACCATGGCGAGTTCCCCCGCCGATGCCACGTCGATGCCATCGACCAGCGGCGCAATCGCGCGCACCAACGGCGCAAACGGGTTTGCCTTGACCGCATAATGGATGGCCAATCCCGGCGGCATCGCGGCGCGCAATCGGGCAATCCGGGTGGCGACCATGCCGAAGTCATAGACGAACAGCGGCGTTTCACCTGCCGCCGCGATCAACTGATCGAACGAATGCTCCGCCACGACCAATTGGCTGGAACCGAGAAACTCGGTTGGAACGGCCCCCATCGCCTTCACGCCGCGACCTCATGTTTCAGCGCGGCGCGATCGATCTTGCCGTTGGCGTTGCGCGGCAGGGCATCACGCCATTGATAAATCGCCGGTTGCATGAAATTCGGCAAATCACGCCTTAGCCGCACGCGCAAGGCTTGCTCGGCATCAACCGGATCGCCCGTTGCCCGCGCAACGACAAGAACCGCCTGCCCAAGGCGTTCATCGGGCACGCCCAGCGCGACCGCCTCCAGCACTTCACTGCCCGCCAGCACCGCATCCTCGACTTCGGTTGGGCTGATCCGGTTTCCCGCGCTCTTGATCATCTCATCGTCGCGCCCGACGAAACGCAACAGACCGTCCACGCCGCGCACCACGGTATCGCCAGACCACACCGCAGTCCCGCCAAAGGCCGAAAAAGCCGGAGCTGGGCGAAAGCGCTGCGCGGTGCGTTCGGCATCGTGCCAATATCCCTGAGCAACCAACGGCCCGGCATGAACGAGTTGGCCCGCCTCCCCCGCCGCTGCTTCGCTACCGTCGGCGCGAACCACCATGATTTCCGCGAACGGAATGGCATTGCCGATCGCATCGGGATGCGCGTCGATCAGCGCAGGCGGCAGATAAGTCGAACGGAATGCCTCGGTCAGGCCGTACATCGCATAAAGACCCGCCGCCGGGAAACGATCTCGCAGCTTGCTCGCCAGCCGCGCCGTCAATGCGCCGCCGGAATTGGTCAATCTTTTCAGTGGAGATACCGCACCTTCCGGCCAATCGCCCTCAAGTAACTGCACCCATAGCGGAGGAACCCCCGCCAGCGTCGTGATGCCGTATCGCTCCACCGCCTTGATGACGTCGCGCGGGGTCAGATAATCGAGCGGGATCACCCGCGCGCCAGCCGCCCAGGTGGAAAACAACTGGTTCTGCCCGTAATCAAAACTGAACGGCAGCACCCCGAGCACATGGTCATCGGGTTCAAGCCCCAGATAATGGGCGACGCTGATCGCCCCCAGCCACAAATTGGCATGGCTGAGCATCACGCCCTTGGGCCGCCCCGTCGACCCTGAAGTGTAGAGGATCGCCGCCAGCGTGTTCGGGTCCGTGTTCGCGTTCGGATCGATGTCCGGCGGGGCAACCCCCGTGCCATCGAAGGGCAGATCCGCCTCCTCCGCCGACCGGCATCCGGGCGGCAGGTCACCCGGTTCCAGCGTCGTTGCCCGCGCAGGCTGGGTCAGCAACAGGCTCGCGCCGCTATCCGCCAGAATATGCGCCACCTGCGCGCGCTTGAGCAATGGATTGACGGGCACATGTACCATTCCGGCACGCGGCACGGCGAGTGGCAGGATGGCGGCTGCCCGCGTCTTCGGCAGCCAGCTTGCAATGCGCGCGCCAGGCGCCAGTCCTTGCCGCGTGAGCCAGGCCGCTACGCTGGCCACTGCCCGTTCCAGTTCGGCATAGCTCAACGTGCCCGCGCGGTCTTCCAGGGCGATGTCATCCGGTCTGCCGCATCGGGGCAGCAGATCGATTGGCTTGGGTTCCGGGTCCAGCACGATCATCGCGCCTTGATAACGACACGCGCGCCGCTGCCAAGGGGCTGTGCGAAGCGCCCTCTTGGCAGCGGCGCATCGCTTCGTTAACGCAACGGTCACTTAACCTTGGTTCGCTAAACGGGAGTGGCGATTGGCAGTCGGTAACAAGCCTGCGGTCGAGATGACGGTGCGGGCGGTCCTGCGCGATGTGCTGGGACTGAGCGACGAGCGCGTTGCGGCGTTCACGGATGAATCGCCATTGTTCGGCGCCCTGCCCGAACTCGACTCGCTCGCCGTGGCGGGTGTGTTGACCGAGCTTGAAGACAGGCTCGGCATTCTGATCGAAGATGATGAGGTGGACGGCGACATGCTTGAAACATTCGGAGCCCTGGCGCGGTTTGCCGCGGAGCATGTCGAGCGTTGATCACTCGCTACGAGTGGAACAATAAACAGGAAGCCGTCATCCGCTTCGGGCCACCGGTCGGCCCTGTGGTGCTGATCGCCCCGCCCTTGTTCGAGGAAGCGAATCGAACCCGGGCGTTCGTGATGACGCTCGCTCGCGCGCTTGGCGACCTCAGCCTCGCCAGCATGGTGCCCGACCTTCCCGGAACCAACGAAAGCCTGTTGCCGACCGCGGATGCCACGCTTGACGAATGGCAGGCGGCATTTGCCGCAGCGGCGATATCGGCAAGCCGCCACGGCCCCGTTCACATCGCCGCGATAAGAGGCGGCGTGTTGGTCGATCGGCTGGCACGGGCAAAAAGCCGCTGGCACTTCGCACCGGTATCGGGTGAAGCGCTGGTACGCGACATGCTGCGCGCCCGGCAAATCGCCAATCCAGGCTGGTCCGTTCCCGAAACGATCGATCGACCGCTGGAACTGGCGGGCAACATCGTGTCGCCCGCGATGATCGCTCAATTGCGCGCGGCTGCACCGGCGGCGACAACCCCGGTGCGTACCGTCAGGCTATACGACGACACCATGCCATCGGACCGGGCGGTCGAAGGACCACCACTGTGGCGCCGCAGCGAACCGGGCAATGATCTTATCATGGCCGCGGTGCTTGCCGCGGACCTGGAACACTGGGTTCGCCAATGCGAAAATTAGTCGAATTCCCATGCTCGGGGGAGCAATTGGTCGGCAGTTTCGACGCGGCAGACGGGTCCACCGGCGTGCTGATCGTTTCCGGCGGCAACGAGGTCCGCGCAGGCGCCCATCGCGGCATGGCGATGCTGGCGGAACGCCTTGCCGCTGCCGACATCCCGGTCTTTCGCTTCGACCGGCGCGGCGTCGGCGATTCGAGCGGCCCAAACCTCGGTTATGAAGGTTCCCGTCCCGATATCATCGCCGCCATCAATACCTTCCGGCATCTGGCGCCCAAGGCAAAACGACTGATCGGCTTTGGAAATTGCGACGCCGCGACCGCACTGCTCAAGTTCGGCCACGAACTGGACAGGCTGGTCCTCGCCAATCCCTGGCTGGGCGGCGCGCGCGATGGCCTGCCGCCTGCCGACGCGATACGCGCGCATTATGCAGACCGGATTCGTGATCCCGGCACCTGGGCACGCGCGCTGGCAGGCGGGGTCAATTTCGGCAAGCTGCTGAGCGGCCTGAGCAAGATTGGTTCATCCACTTCGCAACGCGACGTACAGACCGAATTGGCCGTGTTCCGGCATTTGCGCTCACGTGCCGACGTCCCGGTTCTGATCGCATCCGGCGACGCAACCGGTATCGCTTTCCTCGCAGCCGCGCGGCGACGCGCTTACGAACATGGCATCAGGTTGATCGAGACGAATTCCCACAGCTTCGCGCGCGAAGGCGATGGCGACGCGGTTTATCAAGCCATCCGCGACGCCATCGACGATTGATCGCGCCGCCGGTTATTCGGCAGCCTCGGCGATTTTCTCGAAATCAGCTTCCGCCAGGAAACGTTCGGCGTCGAGCGCCGCCATGCAGCCCGTACCCGCCGCCGTAATCGCCTGGCGATAGATTTTGTCCATCACGTCGCCACACGCAAACACGCCGGGCACGCTGGTCCGCGTCGATCCCTTTTCGACTTCCAGATAGCCATCGCTGTCCAGCTTCAGATGACCGTGGAACAGCTCGGTGGCCGGATGGTGGCCAATCGCGACAAACCCGCCATCGACCTCGATCGTCGAGGTTTCGCCGGTATCGGTATCGATTAGTTCGATCGACGTCAGCACTTCGGGAATGGTGCCGGACCCGACGAAGCGGCTCACCTGCTTGTTCCACAGCACCTTGATATTCGGGTGCGCGAACAACCGGTCCTGGAGGATTTTCTCCGCGCGGAACGAATCGCGGCGGTGGATCAGCGTCACGTCGTCGGAATGGTTGGTCAGGTACAGCGCTTCCTCAACCGCGGTGTTGCCGCCGCCGATCACCGCAACCTTCTTGCCGCGATAGAAGAAACCATCGCATGTCGCGCAGGCGCTGACGCCCTTGCCCTTCATCAGTTCCTCGCTTTCGATGCCCAGCCATTTGGCCTGCGCACCGGTGGCGATAATCAGCACGTCACCGAGATAAACGTCGCCGCTGTCACCGGTCAGCCGGAACGGCCGCTGCGACAGGTCAACCTCGACAATCGTGTCATAGACCAGGGTGGTCCCGACATGCTCGGCCTGCGCCTGCATCTCCTCCATCAGCCACGGGCCCTGGATAACGTTGCGAAAGCCGGGATAATTTTCCACGTCAGTGGTGGTCATCAACTGGCCGCCGGGCTGGATGCCCTGCACCAGAATCGGCTTCATGCCGGCGCGCGCGCCATAGATTGCGGCGGAAAGCCCAGCGGGGCCCGAACCCAGGATCAACATGCGAGTGGTGTGCGTGGTCGTCATCATCTCTTCCTTGCGTATCCCGCCTGTTAGGGACGAACGGGGCGTGGTTGCAACATGGTGTTCGCACCGGAGCGCGCAAAGGATGCACGCCGCGACGAATTCTTGTGACGATGATGGTTGGCCTTGGCCACGAGAGTGCCCGGATCGCCGGGCCGTCATATCGTAAAGGTGGTAGCGAAGGAGGGACTTGAACCCCCGACCCCAGGATTATGATTCCCGTGCTCTAACCAGCTGAGCTACTTCGCCCCATGCAGGGCCGCCGTGCGGCGAAGGCGGGCCTATAGAAGTGCTGGGCGAACGGGTCAACCGGGTTCAGCCACGGAAACTGTAGCGGGCAAGCAACTCCCACGGCCCGCCCCTGTGCCACCAACTCGCCAGCCCGGTAATCGTGACCGGCCGAGCGATGAATTCGGGCTGAAATTGCCGAAGCAACGCCGCGGCCTCGTGCGGCGCCACCTTGTTCTGGATGGTGACGTGCGGCCGCCATGGCGCTGCATCCTGCGGTGACAATATTGCACCGAACGCATCGGCGAGCCGAGCGCGAATGTCCTCAAGCGGCGGCGATTCGATGCGCAATGCCACGCCGCGCCCCAATGAAAACGGCGCGGCGAGCCGAGCATCCGGGCGCGGCGCGCGAACCTCACTGGCCAGCCGCTGGCGGAGTTCAGCTTCGATCGAAGGCGGCAGGTGGTGGAACAGCGTCAGGTGCGCGGGCAAAACATTGCGCTCCGGGGGATAATACTGGCGCCGCAAGCCATCGAAAAACTGGAAATCACGCTCGCCGAACAACGCGGTGACGATAATCGGTGCAGCGGTCGGCGCTGGGGTCGGCACCATGGTCGGTGCAGCCCCCTGCCCCTCCGATTGCCTCAAATTTCCACCTGGCTGCCCAGCTCAACTACGCGGTTGGTCGGCAAGCGGAAGAACTCCATTGCGCTTTCCGCGTTCCTCAGCATCCAGGCGAACAATTTTTCCCGCCAGATCATCATGCCCGGCCGCGACGAGGGCAACAACGTCTGCCGCGCGAGGAAGAAGCTGGTGTCCATCATCCGGAATTCAGCACCGCAACGATCGACATTGGCGAGCGCTGCCGGAACGTCCGCGTCTTCCATGAAACCGAAACGCAGCACCATCCGGTGGAAGCCCTGGCCCAGATTCTCCAGTTCGCACCGTTCAAGCGCAGGCCAATAAGGCTGATCGACGATCTTCACGGTCAGCAGGATGACGCGTTCGTGCAGCACCTTGTTGTGCTTCAGATTGTGGAGCAGCGCATGGGGCACGCCAACCGCGCTGGACGTCATGAACACTGCCGTGCCGGGAACGCGCGTCGCAGCGTTCGCCGCCGACTGGATGAAGATCGAAATCGGCATCGACGCCTCGCGCATCCGCTCGATCATCAACTGACGCCCCTTCGCCCAGGTTGTGAGGAAAGTGAAAATGATGAAGCCAACCATCAGCGGGAACCAGCCACCGGCCGGCACCTTGGTCATGTTGGCCGCGAAATAGGCGCCATCGACAATGAAGAACACCGCCAGCAACGGGATCGCGGTATAGGGCTTCCAATGCCACAGCCGGAACAGCGCCACCGCCAGCAGGCAGGTATCGATCGTCATCGCGCCGGTAACGGCGATGCCATAGGCCGATGTCAGGTTCGACGAAGACCGGAACGACAGCACCAGAATGATGACCATCGTCATCAGCAGCCAGTTGATGAGCGGGATATAGATCTGCCCCGCCGTCGACGCGCTGGTATGGTCGATGCGCAACCGCGGCATGAAGCCAAGCTGGATGGCCTGTTGCGTCACCGAAAACGCGCCGGAGATCACCGCCTGGCTGGCGATGATCGCCGCAGCCGTTGCGATGATGACCAGCGGCAACTGCAACATGTCGGGCGCCAGCAGGTAGAACGGGCTTTCGAGCGCGGCGGTGCCGTCACGGAACAACAACGCCGCCTGCCCCATATAATTCGCCATCAGCGCGGGCAGGACGAAGAACAACCACGAAATGCGGATCGGGTTACGGCCGAAATGGCCCATATCGGCATAAAGCGCCTCTGCGCCGGTGACCGCCAGCACGACCGAACCCAGCGCGAGAAACGCGCGAAGTGGGTCGAGCATGAAAAACGCCACCGCATAATGCGGCGAAAATGCCCATAGCACCGTGGGGGTCTGGATTACGCTGATGACGCCCAGTACCGCGATGATCAGGAAGTAGAACATCATCACCGGCCCGAACAACAAGCCAACGCGCGACGTTCCGCTGCGCTGGATGGCGAACAGCATCACCAGGATACCCACCGAAATCGGCAGCACCAGGCGGCCGAAACCGGGCGAGACGACCGTGATGCCTTCCACCGCGCTGAGCACCGAAACCGCAGGCGTAATCATACTGTCGCCATAGAACAGCGCCGTGGCGAAGACGCCGAGCAGGATGATGCCCCGCGACCAGCGCCGGTTCTTCGTTCGTCCGGAAACCAGTGCCAGCAGCGCAAGGCTGCCGCCTTCGCCCTTGTTGTCGGCACGCATGATGATCGTGACATATTTCAACGTCACCACGATCATCATCGACCAGAACATCAGGCTGACGACACCCATGATGTGCGCGGGGTCAAGCGTCAGCGGGTGATGCCCGGCGAAGGTCTCTCGAAACGCGTAAAGCGGGCTGGTGCCGATATCGCCGAACACGACGCCAATCGCCCCCACGGCAAGCCGCACTGTGCCTTGCTGGTGAGTTTGCGGATGATCGGGCGGCCCTGCCCCCTGCGCGTCTGCTGGTCCTGCCGAAGCCGGCAACGCGGCGGAAGCGCCGGTCACCGTAACCACGACCGAATTCGGTTCTGGTGAACTGCTGCCATAATCGTTCTGGCACTATGCCCCTGTTATACCCCGGACTCGCCTATCACAGCCGTCACGCCCGCGCCATTACCCCGCAGAGCGAAGCGGCGCCAGTCGTGCCAATAAGGCATCGGCCTCGCCACGCGTCGCCACCTGGCGAAGCACGAAGCTGCTGTTGATCGTGTTGACACCCGGCAAACGGCCCAGATGCTCGCGGTGCATCCGTTCATAATCGTCCAGGTCGCGGCAAATGATCTTCAACCGATAATCCTGCGCGCCCGATACCAACATGCATTCGACCACCCCGTCGATGCGGGCAACTGCACGTTCAAACTGGGTCAGATCTTCCTCCACCTGAGTGGCCAGCGTGATGTCGACCAATGCCATCACATGAAAACCAAGGCCCCGGCGGTCGAGTCGCGCATGATAGCCGCTCATCACCCCCGCCGCCTCCAGCGCCTGCAACCGCCGACTGCACGCCGATTGGGAAAGCCCCACCTCCAGCGCCATCTGACTGACCTGAATGCGTGCGTCGTTCGACAGCAGCCGCAGGATGGCGAGATCGATTCGGTCGATTTGCATGATTCACGCGCCTATCATGGCAGATGCGTGGTTTCCATGCTCGAGACGGCGATACCACCCACAAGAATGCAAGGATTCAAGGCCGGTTTTGGATTATGTTGCTCCATCAACCGGATATGGAGTTGGCAAGATGCGTATTGGCGTTCCCAAGGAAATCAAGAATCACGAATATCGCGTCGGCCTGACGCCGCCATCGGTCGCCGAACTGATCGCCGCTGGCCATTCGGTCGTGGTCGAAACACAGGCGGGCTCAGGCATCGATTTTGCCGATGACGACTACATCGCGGTCGGTGCCAGCATCATGGCCACTGCCGCCGAAGTTTTCGCCGCCAGCGACATGATCGTGAAGGTCAAGGAACCCCAGCCGCAGGAAATCGCGCTGCTTGAAAGTCGCCACTTGCTGTTCACTTACCTGCACCTTGCCGCAGACAAACCGCAAGCGCTGGGCCTGATGCAGTCGGGCGCGACCTGTATCGCTTATGAAACGGTGACGGCGCGCGACGGATCGCTGCCGCTGTTGAAGCCGATGTCGGAAGTTGCCGGACGCATGTCCGTACAGGTCGGCGCGCATTATCTGGAAAAGGAACAAGGCGGTCGTGGCGTCTTGCTGGGCGGCGTGCCCGGCGTTGCCCCGGCGCGCGTCGCCATTCTGGGCGGCGGCGTCGCGGGCGTGAACGCGGCGCAGATGGCGGTGGGCATGCGCGCCGATGTAACGATCTATGACATCAGCAATGCGCGGCTGGCCGAACTGGACATGTTCTTTTCCAGCCAGATCAAGACCGCCTATGCCAGCAAGGCGGCGATCGCGGCGGCGGTAAAGAACGCCCATCTGGTCATCGGCGCGGTGTTGGTGCCGGGGGCAGCCGCCCCCAAGCTGGTCACGCGCGACATGCTCAAGACGATGAAGCGCGGCTCGGTGCTGGTCGATATCGCCATCGATCAGGGCGGCTGCTTTGAAACCTCCCACGCGACGACTCATGCCGACCCGGTTTTCGAAGTGGACGGCGTGACCCATTATTGCGTCGCCAACATGCCGGGCGCGGTTGCGCGCACCTCTGCTTTTGCGCTCAACAACGCCACGCTGCCTTTCGTGCTGAAACTTGCCAGCCTGGGTGCAGAGGCAGCGATGGCCGCCGATGCGCATCTGGCGAACGGCCTGAACGTCTCGGGTGGTAAGATCCGCCATGCCGCGGTTGCCGAAGCGCTCGACCTGCCGCT
Source organism: Sphingomonas sp. (assembly GCA_041659385.1). Classification (GTDB taxonomy): domain Bacteria; phylum Pseudomonadota; class Alphaproteobacteria; order Sphingomonadales; family Sphingomonadaceae; genus Sphingomonas. The sequence goes on along the minus strand of JBAZYJ010000004.1, from coordinate 121,807 downwards.
CAACTGAGCTTGATGCCCTGATGCTGCCGATGCTCCTCCAGGGGTATCGGCGGCATCGCTTGCAGATTAATCGATGTCCGTTGGCAGGTCAGGCCGAGGCTTGGGTCAGGCCGGGGCCTGGATCAACCGCGACCGATCAGGCGCTGGGCAATCCGGTCGGCAACCGCCGCAGATGGCTCCCCGGTGCGGTCGCTTTCGTCCCACACCTGCTCCAGCCGCTCGGGTATCTTGTGGATGCGTGCTTCCACTTCGGCGCGATCACCCTGCCCCAGATATTCCAGGCAGACATTGATGATGCCGCCTGCGTTGATGACGTAATCGGGTGCATAGGCGATGCCGCGCGCATGCAGGCGCCAGCCGTCTTCCGGCGTGGCAAGCTGGTTGTTGGCGCCGCCCGCAATGACTTTCGTCCGCAGTGCCGCGATGGATTGTTCGGTCAGGATGGCGCCCAGCGCATTCGGGCTGACGATATCAGCCTCCACCGCCAGAATTTCGTCCGCGCTGGCGGTTTGCGCGCCAAGTTCGGCGGCAAGCGCAACGGCGCGGGCAGCATCCACGTCCGCCAGCGTCAGCCGCGCGCCATCCGCCGCCAGCAAGCGGGCAAGCCCGCCACCGACCGATCCGACGCCCTGAATGGCGACATGCACGCCCTTCATGTCGCCAGCGCCCAACGCGCGCTTCGCCGCGGCTTTCACGCCAAGATAGACGCCCAGCGAGGTATGCGGGCCCGGATTGCCGCCAACCTTGCCCGATGCGACGGGCAGGCCGGAGACGAATTTGGTCTGGGTTGAAATCGCCACCATGTCGTCAACCGAAATGCCGACATCTTCCGCCGTGACGTATCGACCGCCCAGCGAATCGACGACGCGACCAAACGCCTTAAGCAATTCCGGCGTCTTGGGCCGATTCGGATCGGCCAGAACCACGCCCTTGCCGCCACCCATCGGCAGGCCGGCCATGGCGTTCTTGTAACTCATCCCGCGCGACAAGCGCAGCGCGTCGGTAATCGCGTCGCCCGGCAGCGCATATTGCCAGTAACGGACGCCGCCGCCCGCTGGCCCAAGATGCGTTGAATGAACGGCAATTACCGCCTGCAACCCCGATTTGGGGTCGGTGAAGAGGTGTACGCCCTCATGATCATCGAAATCGGGGAAGCCCCAGCGGCTGTTCACGCGATTGGTCCTGATGGTTCAAGACAAGAATGGGGCGACCGACGGGACTTGAACCCGCAACTTCCGGCATCACAAGCCGGCGCTCTAACCAATTGAACTACGGTCGCCACGAAGAACGCGCCGATAGCGGCCACAGGGCACCAGCGTCAAGCCTGTCAGAAGCGGCCGTTGACCAAAAGCTGATAGCCACGTGGCCCCTGGACGAAACCGGCAAGCCGCAAACGCTCTGCAATGGCGGGGTCTTCGGGCTGCAGAGCCAGTTCAGCCCGATAACTTCCGTCGCCGCCGATTCTGAGCGTGATCGCTTCGGTCCCTGATTGGCTGACCAAGGGCAACACCAGCCTGGCACCGTCGCAACGGACTTGCCCGCTGACCATGCGCGGCAGGACCAGCCCCGGCACGCCGTCGACACTAGCCGCCAGCGCCGCCGCAACCCGACCCGAAGCCGCGTCGCACACGCCGCCGCGAAACCGCACGCTAACGTCCATCAGGGTGAGCGCGGATATCGGCAATGGCGCGAAAATCTGTCCAGTCGGCACATCGCCGCTCATGTCGGCCATACCGATGCCGCCCAACCCAGCCACCACCGCCCCCGAAAGCGGGGGCCTTCCGTGAGGAGCGGCCCCGCGAACGCCCAGCCTGAATTGGCCGACCAACAAATGCAGCGGCGACACCCCGGTACGAATATCCCCCAGCGCCAGATCGCCAAAGCGCGCATCGACCAGTTCGCCCCGCCAGATGGTGCCAGTGACCATCCGTGCCGTCAGGCCCTGTTCGCCAAGCCCGGCGATACCCAGAACGATGCGCAACGGCATGAACACGACGAACACGAGGACCAGCCCCATCGCCAGCCACCAGCCCCGGCGGGCGCCCAGTGACACCGGCATCACGCTCCGCGCTTCCTGAGCGTCATCTGCACCGCCAGTGTCTTGTCGCCATTGTCGGTCGCCGCCAGATGGTCGACGATCACGCCATCGCGTTCGAGCGCCGCGATCCAGGCGAACAAGGCCGCGGGCCGCGCCGACGCAATGCCGATGGCGGTGGAACCGTCGGCCTGCGGCGTGTTGCTGCTGAGCGAGAACCCCGCGGCCTGCGCCTTGTCGCGCAACACCGCGTCCATTGGCCCGGCGGGGGGAGCGACCGGCGAGCGGACCAGTTCCCGCACCGCCGCGACCCGGGTTTCGGTATCGGCAAGCGCCCGAACCGCGTCGGCATAACGGCTATGCGCGCTTTGCATCGCAGCGAGCGAGACCGCTGTCACGCCCCAGGCGAAAGTGATGACCGCAAGGACCGTCGCGGATGCGACCATGGTCTGTTCCCGCCGGGTACGCGCGGCAAACCAGAGGCGAAGCATATCGATCATCGCGGCGTCACCATCAAATCTCCGCTGATCCTGCTGCCGCTCGCGGTGAAATTGCCAACCTGTTGAACGTCGAATCCCATGCCGATGATCTGCCGCCTGAGGTCATTCGCTGCACCTTCACCCTGGGTAATGACCGAAACGCGCAACCCGCCCTTTCCATCGAAGATCATCGCCGTCACCTCGCTGTCGGGCACCGCGCGCACTGCAGCGAAAACCGCGCCAGCCATCCTCGTGAAGCCCAGACCTGGACCACGCAAGCCATGCAACCGCTCGTCAAGTTGTCGGCTCGCTTCGTTGACGGTTTCGCCGGGCTTCAACCCCTGCCGCGCCAACATGTCGGCCTGCGCTTCCAGCGAGGAAGCGCCCCATTCTTCGCGCACCAGCCGCACGATGCCGATCGCCAGCGATACGACAAGCACCGCCGCCAACAACCACGCGACCCCGCGCATCTGCCGCCAGTCGATTGCTGGTCGTTTACGGTGGCCAAAGACGCCCTGACGCAAATCCAGCAACGGAGCGATCACCGTGTCGGCCACAGCCGCCTCCAGCGCGTCGCGCTCCAACGTCTGTGGCACCGCGCCACCGGTCAACACACCGGTCAGGCCAGGTTCGTCGGCAAAACCCGCCTCCGCCCCGCGCACCACCACTTCGCCGCCCAGGTCAGCGCGCACGAACCCGTGGTCGGGTTCCGCAAGCAGCATCGGCGCGGGGACGATTGCCTCCGGATCGATGCCCTGTTCGGCGAGCAGCGCCATCCAGCCACGCATCCGCTCCGCCGACACCGTCGCCACCGGACGAGCGCCGCGCTGACCATCTGCGCGCGCCGCGTGCTGGCCATCCCGACCGATGGCGATGTGGAGCTTGTCGATCGGGGTCAGGCTGACGTCAGCCGCCATGATCCGCGCCGCCGCCAGTGCCTGCGCGTCGGATCGATCGGGCAGCACCGCCCAATGCAGCGCGACGTCGACGGCGGGCGCCACCGCGACGACTCGGCCATGTTCGCCAAGGGCCGGAACACCATCGCCGCGCGCCACCACGCCGCCATTCGCCACCTTCAGCCAGCGCAGCGTTCCAGTCGCATCCGCTGGCAGGAAAACCACATAGCGCTCGGTCATGACGGGTCGCCCCAACTCCTGAATGCCAGCCGGGCAGGCGCCTCGGTCGCGTCGATCAGCGCGATTTCATTCAATTCGGCTTCCCCCAGTTCAACCTTCACCGTCAACGCAAACCACTGCGTCGTCACCGCCACTTGTTCCGACGACGCCTGATCCGGGGTTATCCCGCTACTCGCAGGCAGTTTCCAGAACTCGAACGGGCTGGCAAATCCCTGTGGCGGCCTCGTCAGCAGCAAGGCCTGCGCGCGCGCGACATCCAGCGTATCGGGCAACAGCATGGCGAACAAAGGTGCTTGTTCCGAACTCAGCGTGTTGACGTTGATCTTCGATGGCTCGACGATGGGCAGCGCACAGACCCAGGGTGCGATCTTGCCGTACAACGCGGGCGTCACGCCTGCCACGGCGCGCAATTCGCTTGGATCGGCCATCATCGCGCCCGCCGTGCGATACCCCGGCTCGCCATTGGCATAATGGCTGTCCTCCGCCCCTTGCGGCTGCGGATCGTTATCGCTGTCGATCCAGTCGGCGGCGGCAGCGGCAATCGGACGGGCAAGCTGATCGCTGATGCCGACAAGGCGCATCAGCCGCGCGAACTGCTTGATCGCCTCGGGTCGGGCGGTCAGTTTGCCATCGGGCAGCTTTTGCACAAGGCCATTCAGGTTGAAACAATTGCCGCCATCGGCAACCGTCGCGGTGACCAACCCACCGGGCACGACAAGCTGATATGGCCGCCCGCTCCAGCCACCGTCCAGCGTGACGCGCGTCGGGTGCTGGCCCAGCAGGCGGTCAACCCGCGTCAGCATCAGCGATTCCGCCGCCATGGCATAGCCCCGCGACTGATCGATCGACAGCGCGTTGCCGGTCAGCCGCGTCGCCAGCCGCAGCCGTTCAAGCGCGGTCGCCGCGATCACCGTGATGACCGCAACGATCAAGAGGACCGTCAGCAGCGCCGCACCGCTTTCCCTGCCCCGATCAGCCAGCACGCGCCGCTCCTGCCGGGTTCGGGCGCGGCCGATAATCGGTGCCGACCAGGAACAACTGGCGATATTGGCGGCCATCAACGCGCGTGATGGTCATCTCCATTGCTTGCGGCAACGGGGCCTGGGGGCTGCCCTGCCACCGGTCGCTCCACCCGCCATCGATGCGATAGCGCAGCCGCACATCGGCGACCCGATCGATCAGCGATGACGCTGGCAATGGCTGCGCGCCATCCAGCATCGGATAGGCGATGCGTTCGAGCCGCCCGTTTGCCAGCACATAATCTACCTTTTGCAGATCAGATCGCGCGGCGCCGTCCAGATTGGCCCAGCCGCGGCGGGACAATTGGAGCATCGGCGCCGATGCCGATCCGCTTTCACCAGTGAAGGGCGGCAATTCATGCCCGTCCAGGTCGCGCGTCGGACGCGGATCGGCCTGCGCCAGATCGGCAGACAGCGCCGCCGACAAGCGGCTGAGCGCACCGATATCATCCAGCTTCGCGGTGGCCGCGCTTTGCGCCCGAACGCTGAATGACAACATCGCTGCCCCGGCCGCCGCGAGCAGCGAGAAGATGAGCAACGCAACGAGCATTTCGACAAGCGTGAAGCCGTGTTCGGCGGAACGCCGCACGGGCGTGAAGCCGTGTTCGGCGGAACGCAGTGGATGCTCGAAGCCGTGTTCGGCGGAAGAACGCCGACTGGCGACAGTGCAGACGCGAGCCCTCATGGCTTACGCTCCTCGACCGGCTCAGGCCGCGGCGGCGCGCGCACGACGATCATATGGCCAAGCGAGCTGCCTGCGGAATCGCTGACATCAACCGCGACCCGCAATGCCCCCTGATCGCCCAGCGGCGACACATCGCGCGTCCAGTTCCACGACTGGCCGCCATTATCCTCGACCCCATTTGACACCCCGGCAACGGGCGGGCGCGTGTCCGTCAACGCCTCAATCGCGACATTCCGGGCGACCATCTGCGCGACCATGGTCTGCCCCAGCGTCGCGGTGGTGCGGATCGTCTGCCCCTCCAACCGGATAAGCGCCAACGCCGCGAGGCTGAACACGGCAAGCGCCACCATCAGTTCGATCAACGTGAAGCCGTGTTCGGCGGAACGGCGCACAAACGTGAAGCCGTGTTCGGCGGAACGGCGCACAAACGTGAAGCCGTGTTCGGCGAAACGAGGCATGGGCGTGAAGCCGTTCTCGGCGGAACGTGACAAAGGCGCAGAGCCGTTCTCGGCGGAGGACCGCTTCTCAACCATCGACGCGGACCGTGCCGTCGCTGCCGATGGAAACGCGCGAGTGAACGCCGTTGCGGACCAGATCCAGGTTCAGCGGAACATTGGCAAAGCCCGTCGTATCGAAAATCACCCGCGTCCGGCCATCTTCGCTTACGAAAACCGGGCGCACCCCATCGTCCCAGCGCGTGACACGAAACGGCTTTTCCGCGATCGGTTGCCAGCCATCCTTGTCGTGACGGTCAAACCCATAGCCGCCGCTCGACACCCACACGCTGACCGACCGTCCCTCGATCAGCGCCAGGTCGTGCGCGGCGCGCGCGCGCGCGGCAAAACGCGATGCGTCGGTATCCAGCTTCCCGCGTCCATTCGGCCAGGCCAGCACCACCAGCGCGGACGCAAGCGCGATCAGCGTCACCACGATCATCAGTTCGATGATCGTGAAGCCCGCCTCCCGCTGCTTGTGATCCGGCATCGCGCGCATTGCTTGTGGCCCTTATTGCCAGCTACCGATATCGGCGTCAGGGCCTTCGCCGCCCTCTTTGCCGTCGGCGCCGTAAGTCCACACGTCGAACGCGCCATGCTGGCCAGGCGCCGCATAAAGATAGGCGCGACCCCACGGATCCTTGGGCAGTTTCCTGATATAACCGCCCTTCTGGTAGCGCGACGGGTCTGCCAGGTCGGCAGGCGGGGACAGCAGCGCAGCCAGCCCGTCCGATGTCCCCGGATAATTGTTGTTCTGAAGCTTGTAGAGTTCCAGCGCATCGTCGATCGTGGCGATGTCGGCCTTCGCCTTGGTAATCTTGCCCTGATCGCCCAGCGGGATGACGTTGAAGGCCACAATCGTCGCCAACAAGCCGACGATGACGATGACGACCATCAACTCGACAAGCGTGAAGCCATCCTCCCCCCGCCGACGCCGCCGGGATTGGGCTGATTTTGCGCGCGTGCGCAACCGGTGCAAAGCAAACATGGCAAACCTCATTTCACTGCCCCGCCAGCGTGTTGAGCTGCAGGATCGGCAACAGGATGGACAATACGATGGCCGCGACGACGCCGCCCATCAAGACGATGATCGCGGGTTCGAGCAGCGACAACGCGGTTGCGGTAAAGCGATCGAATTCGCGTTCGAGGTAATCGGCGGCGCGTTCCAGCATCTCGTCCAGCCGCCCCGCCGCTTCCCCGCTTGCGGCCAGATAAGTGAGCAGCGGGGGAAAAACGTTCGCGCGCCGCATCGCCGCCGACAAGCTGCCGCCCGACCGGATTGATTCGACAATCTCGTCAGTCGCCTGGCGCAATCGGCGATTGTGGATGGTGCCCGTGGTCAGCGCCAGTCCTTCCAGCAGCGGCAATCGGCTGGCGATCATCGTCGACAAGGTGCGCGACATCCGTGCGGCATGGAGGTCACGCAACAAGCGGCCGATGAGTGGCACTCGCAACAGCCAGCCGTCAAATGCCAGCCGGATCGGTGGTTGGCGCAGCGCCTGCACCGCGACGATGCCGAACACCGCGATACCGATCAGCATCGCCCACCACCAGCCGACCAGGAAATTGGAAATGCCGATGACGATGCGCGTCAGCAGCGGCAATTGCTGGCCCACCGTATCGAACTGCTCGACCACCTGCGGCACCACCCAGATCATCAGTGAAAACACCACGCCCATCGCCACCACCGCCAGTACGCTGGGGTAAGCAAGCGCGGTAATCAGCTTGCCGCGAATTTCCGCCTGGCGTTCAAGCAGGATCGCCAGCCGGTCGAGGATCGTCGGCAGCGCGCCTGAACTTTCGCCCGCCGAAACCATTGCACAATAAAGCGAGGGAAAACTTTTCGGTTCGCGCGCCATAGATTCCGCCAGTCGGCGCCCCTCGACGACACCGGCATGAACATTGGCCACCACCTGCTGCACATGCGGCTGTTCGGTCTGGCGGACGATGGTGCGCAGCGATTCCTCCAGCGGGCTGACGCGGTTGAGCGTCGCAAGCTGGCGAGTGAACAAGGTAAGCTGCTTGCCGCTCATCCGCCGCCCGCGAAGCTGGACGAGCAGCGGCGTTGCCTTGGGCGGTTCGCTCGATGGCGAGCCTTGGGCAATCCGCACGACATATAGTTTGCGCGCGTCCAGCGTCTCACGCGCAAGGTCCATCGTCGCCGCCGCCACTTGCCCGCGCTTCTCGCGGCCACGGGTGTCGATGGCGATATAGTCGAAATCAGGCATCGACCGTTTCACCGCGCGAGATGCGCACTGCTTCTTCCGGCGTGGTCAGCCCGTCGCGGACCAGTTGACGCGCCGCCGACCCCAGGTTGGGCGCGTTGATGAAGGCGTGGCGCGCGATGATCGCTTCGTCCCCCCCGTCATTGATCAGGCGGCGGATGGTGTCGTCGATACGGATCGCCTCGAACACGCCGATCCGCCCCTTGAAGCCGGTGTTGCTGCAATGCTCGCAGCCCACGGGTTCATAGACGATCGTACCGGGATCGAAGCCGAGCAACGCGGAAACCGACCCTTGCGCCTGCACTGGCCGCCGACAATCGGGGCACAGCCGCCGCACCAGCCGCTGCGCCACGACCGCGCGAAGCGTGGAGGCAAGCAGGAACGGCTCGATCTTCATGTCGCGCATCCGCGTGATCGCGCCGACCGCGTCATTGGTGTGGACGGTCGACAGCACCAGGTGCCCGGTCAACGACGCCTGCACCGCAATCTCCGCGGTTTCACGGTCGCGGATTTCGCCGATCATCACCACGTCCGGGTCCTGGCGCAATATCGCGCGCAAGCCGGCGGCAAAGGTCAGCCCTACCTTGGGGTTCACTTGCGTCTGGCCCACCCCTTCGATCGCATATTCGATCGGGTCTTCGACGGTCAGGATGTTGCGCGTGCCGTCGTTCAGCAGCCGCAGCGCGGCATAGAGCGTCGTCGTCTTGCCCGAACCGGTGGGACCGGTGACGAGGATGATGCCATTGGGTTCCGCCATGGCGCCGCGCATCATGGCGTTCATCGTTGGGCTCATGCCCAGCACGTCCAGGTCGATGCCGGCATTGGCCTTGTCCAGGATACGCAGCACCACCCGCTCGCCAGCCCGGCTTGGCAGGGTCGACACGCGCACGTCGAGCAGCTTGCCACCGAGCGAAAGTCCCATGCGCCCGTCCTGCGGCACGCGGCGTTCGGCGATGTCCAGCCGCGCCATCACTTTTACGCGGCTGACCACCACCGGCGCGACATGCGGCGGCATACGCAGGGTTTCGCGCAGGACGCCGTCGATCCGCATCCGCACGACCAGCCCGGTTTCATAAGGCTCGATATGAATATCCGACACGCCGTGGCGCGCGGCATCGGCGATGATGCCGTTGATCAGGCGGATGGCGGGCGCATCATCGGCGGTGTCCAGCAAGTCCTCCGCGGTCGGCAGGTTGCCCGCCAGCAAGTCAAGCTCATCGCCCAGCCCCAGCGATCCCGCCGCGACCGCCGCCGCCTGGCCATCCATCGCATATTGGTCCTGCAACAGCCGGTCGAATGCCTCGGGTGAGGCGAAGCTGACACCGAAGGGCCGGGCGAGGTAGCGCCGCAACTCCAGCAGCACCCCCGGATCGGCCCCTTCACGCAGCGATGCCGCGAAATGGCCATCCTCCCCGGCTTGCAGCACAACGCCGAACCTGCGTGCAAAGCCGTAGGGAATGGCGACGATCCCGTCGGGGAGCCCGTCAAGCGCCGTACTGGCCGGATTGGTTTCGGAAGCAATGAAAGCCATGGGCGTTCTTCCTACTTCTTGGCCGGTTTGGCCTGGGTCGGCATGGTCGGCACCGTGATGCGCGGATCATCGATATTACCCCGCGCAGGAGACGGCGGCAGCGGCAAGGCCGCCCCCATATAGTCGCGGACCAGTTCATCGATCGTCGGCTCAACGCCTGGCGAGCCCAGCCCCTGTTCGGCACGCAGATAGCCATAGCGCCGCTCGGTAATCGCCTGCGCGTCGTCGGCATCACGGATGATCGTCGGGCGGATGAACACGATCAGGTTGGTCTTGTCGCGCGTCCTGGCGCGCGAACGGAACAACTGGCCCAGCCCGGGAATATCGCCGAGCAGCGGAATTTTTTCGACTGTCTTGCGTTCATTGTCATCGAGCAGGCCGCCGATCACCGCAATCTGGCCGTCATCGACGGTCAGCGTCGTTTCGAACTCACGTTTGTTGAGGATAAGGTCGCTGTTGTCATTGGACACCGGGCCCGCGATCGAACTGACCTGCTGGTGCAGGAACAGCTTCACCGTGCCGCCTGCATTCACTTGTGGACGCACGTCGAGCGAGATGCCGACATTTTCACGCTGCACGGTGCGAAACGCATTGTCGAAATTCTGGCTCAGCGCCTGCCCGGTCGTGATCGGGATTTCCTGACCGACCAGCAGATGCGCGACCTGATTGTCCAGCGTGGTGATATGCGGTGCCTGCAACAGGTTGGACGTCGTGTCGGATTTCACCGCGTTGATGATCGCACCGAACGCGCCGTCCTTGCCATTCTTGCCGAACGTCCCGCCAAGGCCGAACAACCCGCCCGTCGTCCCCAGAATCGACTGGATCGCCGATTGCGCCAGCGTATCGCTGATCGTGTTGTTGGTCTGGGTCGTCGTCGTGGTGCCGTTGACCGTCGTGGTGGTCGTGTTCAGCCGACGCGCGGCGATGGCGCCTGCCACCGTCAACAGGTTGGGCGCGGTGTTTGAATAGGTGGTCGATGCGAAGGGAATGGTGCTTCCGCCCAGCCCCGACAGCAGCCATTGCACGCCAAGCCGGTTGGCGGCGGTATCCGAAACCTCCGCCACGATCGCCTCGACAAGCACCTGCTGGCGGCGCGTATCGAGCTGGCGGATCACTTCGGCCAACTGGCGCTGCACCTCGGCTGGCCCGGCGATCACGATGGCGTTGGCTCCGGCGAAACGCGTGACCACCGCGGCGGTCCGCCCGCCATCGGCGACCACCGCGGGCTGGGCGGCGGCGGTATTGCCGTTCGACTGCTGGGCCTGCGCCTGTGCCTGCTGCGGCGGCACGATCGCGGCACCGTTCGCGCTCCCCGCGCCGCCCAATGTCTGCTGCGCCGGAATGGGCGTCGGCGTCTGGCCGACCAGTTGCTGAAGCACCGGCAAAAGCTGGTCGGCATCGGCGTTCTGCAGGAATACCACCTTGATCTCGGTGCCGAGTTTCGCCCGCGCATCGAGTTCGGCCGCAACGCTGGCGAGGCGATTGACGGTGGCCGGATCCCCGCTCAACGCAATCGCGTTCGAACTGGTGACCGGCACCACCGAAACGCCTTCCCCTCCCTGCCCCGAGCCGCCGCTCGCCGGTGTTCCGGCCAACGCCAGCAGCGCAGTTGAGATTTCGCGGGCGCCGGCATTTTTCAGGGTGATCACGCGGGTTGTCGCATTGTCGGCGTCGATACGGCGCACCACTTCCCGGATGCGGCGGACATTGTCGGCGAAATCGACAATCACCAGCGCGTTGCCCGAACGATTGGCGCTCACCGTGCCTTGCGGGCTGACCAGTGCGCGCACCGTATCGGCCGCGGATGAGGCATCGATCGAACGCAACCGGATGATTTCGGTCACATAGCTGTTGCGCGGCGCCGTTGCCGATCCGCCCACCCGACTTGGCTGGCTGGCGGCATTGTCGAGCGGCTGGACACGAAAAGCGCCATTGGCCGACGGCACGGCGACAAGGCCGTTGGCACGCAATGTCGACAGGAAGACTTCAAGATATTCGGTCCGTGACAAGGGCCGGTCCGTCACCACGGTAACCTTGCCCTGCACCCGGCTGTCGATGATGAAGGTACGGCCCGTCACCTTTGCGGCATCGGCGATAAAGGCCCGTATATCGGCATCGCGCACGTTGAGCGTGGTCTGCGCGGCAAGCGGCGCGGCAACGGCCAGCGCAAACGCGGCGGTCATCAGCTTTTTCTTCATTGGCCCTTCACACTGATCACGAGCGGGAGGATTTCGGCGCCGCGCTCGACCGACACCGAAAGATTGCCGCCCTTGGCAAGGCCGACAGCAGCATTTTGCACTTCGTCCCCGCCCGAAACGGGGTGGCCATTAACCTGGGTGATGACGTCGCCGTTTCGAAAGCCCAGCTTCTGGAACAACCCTGACGCGCCTTGCGGCCGCACGGCCAGCCCGGTTACCCGGCCGCCGTCGATCCGCGGGATAAAGCCGATGGCGGCACGCAGATCGCTGACTGAAACGCCAGCGCCATCTGCGGTATCGGTGACAAGCGGCGCCGGCGCTTTGCTCTCGGTTGTCGCAACCGGCGTTGCACCGGCGCTGCCCGACGGCTGGACGATGAACAGGTCTTCGGCGGCTCCGCCACGATCGATCGTGACATGATCGAACGCCACTTCCTTCAGGCGCACGCCCGCGACAATCTCATCACCCACCGAATAGCTGTTCTGCACCCCGTCCGACGTCGCAATGATCGCCGATCCGCGCCCCGACGCATCGTCCATCCGGGTGCCGAACAGCGTCAGTTGCAGACTGGTAACGACGCTCGTCGCCGACGCAGCCTGCCTGTTGAGCCGAAAGAATGGGTCAAAGCTGGTCAGCGCGCTTGCGGCCGTATCGCGCGAAATCGCCGGTACGGCCTGCCAATCGCCAAATCGGCCAATCGGCGTCACCATTGCCCAGCCGAGCCGCGCGACCTGAACGACCAGAATGGCGAGCAATATGGCGCCAAGCGTCGCCGAAACCGACAGCGCGGAAGTGCGCCGCTGCAGCCTGCGCAGGCGCGCATCAATATCCAGCCGCATCGTCACTCCCCCTATGGGCGCCCTGCTAGGCATGATCCATGACGCCAATTGGACGTATCCGTGAAAGTTTTATGACGGCCTCTCGTTCATTCGACGAATTCGGATCGGCAATGCAGTAACACAATATCGGGCCGGGCTGGCTAATTTCGCAGCGCTTTGGCAGCATGAAGACGATGATCGAGTCCACCCAACCCTCCTTCGCGTCATCCCTTGGCTGCGGGCACCCCGGAGAGCCGGTCATCGCGCGCCTCGCCGCCCGTCCTGGCATTTTGCGCACGCCGACCGCCAGGTTGACCTTGTTCCAGATGCGCGACTTCCTGTCGCCCGCGCTTTGCCTCGCCTTCATCGGCAAGATCGATTCGCAACGTCGACGTTCCACCGTCTCGGACTATAATGGCGACGATTTTTTCAGGACCAGCGAAACCTGCGACATCGACGCCGCCGATCCGTTGTCACAGGAAATCGACGCGATGATCGAAGACCTGACTGGTCTGGACCGCAGACACGGCGAACCATTGCAGGGCCAGCGCTATGCCGTGGGCCAGGAATTCAAGCAGCATACCGATTATTTCGAGCCGTCGGGCATCGACTATGATCGTTTCTGCGGCGAACATGGCCAGCGCACCTGGACCGTGATGATTTATCTGAACGAACCCGCAGCGGGCGGCGGGACGCGGTTCAAGGCAATTGACAAGATCATCCAGCCGGAAACTGGCAAGCTGCTCGCCTGGAACAACCGCCGCGCGGACGGCACACCCAACCCCTCCACCCTGCACGCGGGCATGAAAGTTCGCGTCGGCACCAAATATGTGCTGACAAAATGGTTCCGGGAACGTCCGTGGCGATAACGCCGTCACCGCAATATTCGGTGACGAGCCCAACAGCCTATGTTCGTTGAACAATAGCGGCGTCGACCCGGACGACTGTAATCAATCGGTCACGCAACCGTCTTCATACCGTCACCAATATCATATCTCCACGTCATCTAGCGTTCCTAAGGCCGCTGTCGGTGACGATGCGCGGGGGGCAATCCGACTCGCGCATTTCCCGATTTAGCAACGGCCAACCGGTCGGACACGATAATCTCGCTGGAGACAGGGACATGTTGAACAAGAACCTCCGTCGCATATTGTTTGCGACCGCCTCGATGACCGCGCTGAGCGGTTGCGGCGCCAACGACATTGCTTCCCCGGGCACCGGCGGCAACATCATCATCACGCCCGCCCCGACGCCAACGCCGACCCCCACGCCGACGCCAACCCCGACGCCGACCGTAACCGCAGCCTCGGGCTGCCCGACGATCGCCGATCCCGCCGGGTTGACCGATGGCGGCATCATCACCAACGCGACGATCGGCACTTTCCGCATCTGCACGTTGCCAGCGCGCTTCACGCGCAGCGCCAACCTGCCGTATCTGCCCGGTGTCGTTTATCAGATGAACGGCCGCGTCGACGTTGGCTGCGATGGCGGCCCCACCGCGCCGACCAGCGGATCGCCCTACACTGTCGGCACCGGATCGTGCGCAAACCTGACGGCAGACACCAACGTCACGCTCAGTATCGAACCCGGCGCCATTCTATATGCTGGAAGCGGCGTATCGTGGCTGGCCGTCAATCGCGGCAACCGCATCAACGCGGTCGGCACGGTTGCCCGTCCGATTGTCTTCACCAGCCGCGACAACGTGCTTGGCCTCAACAGCGACACTTCGTCAGGCCAGTGGGGCGGCGTCGTGTTGTTGGGACGCGCACAGATCACCGACTGCGCAGCCGGTGGAGCCACGCCGGGCACCAATGCCTGCGAACGCCAGACCGAAGGTGCGATCGACCCCGCCACTTATGGTGGCACCGACAACACCTACAATGCCGGCCGTCTGAGCTATGTTCAGATCCGCTATTCGGGCTATGTCCTGTCGGCGAACAGCGAACTCCAGTCGCTGACCACCGAAGGCACCGGCACCGGCACGGTGATCGACCATATCCAGTCGTTCAACAGTTCGGACGACGGCGCTGAATTTTTCGGCGGCCACGTCCGGATGAAATATTACGTCTCGGTCGGCGCCGAAGACGATAATCTGGATACCGACGCCGGCACCAAGGCCGATTTCCAGTATGTGATCGTCGCCCAGCGCGCCGGCAGCGAAGGTCGTGGCACGGACTCGATCATCGAAGCAGACACCGACAATGGCGTCGACACCAACACGCCGCGCCAGAACACGATCGTCTCCAACTTCGTGTTCCTGCACCGCGTCGATAATTCGGCCGCCGATCAGGCAGCAATCCTGCTGCGCGGCGGCACGGATTACACACTGGCCAACGGCATTCTGGTCACCTCGCTGGCGCCCTGCCTGCGCATCAGCCGTGCCCAGACCGCGTCTGCAACCGTCGATGCCTCGATTGACGAACTCGGCGCGCCAGTGTTCCGCTCGGTCCAGATGCAGTGCGGCAGCACGACCAAATATGTCGGTTCGAACGGCCCGACCGCTGCCGATGTCCAGTCGATCTTTGGTTCGGGGTCGAACGGAAACAACGACAGCTTCACCAACACGCTGGCTTCGGCCTTCATCAACGGCGCAAACGAAACGGCGGTCACGCCATTCGACGCATCGGTGCTGACGCAGCGCGGTTATGACTCGGTCAATCACGTTCCGCTGGCGGCCGATGCACCCTTCTTCGACCGGACGACCTATATCGGCGCGGTCAGGGACGCGTCCGACACCTGGTATCAGGGCTGGACCTGCAACAGCTCGACGCTGGCCCTTGGCACCAGCAACACCGGCGCCTGCACATCGCTGCCGGTTTACTCGTAAGCGTTCCGTAATGCGGGGCGGGGTGCGGCCTTGGAGAAGGCCACCCCGCCCCTATTGCCATTAGAATTTAGGGGGTTTTTCCATGTCGAGGCCGTTCGAGCTCGCGAGCATCCTGCTCCTTTCGTCTGCGCTGGTTTCGCCCGCGGCAGCATTGGCCCAGTCGTCGCAGACCGGCTCCGCAACGCCAGCCGACGAACAGCCCGTGTCCATCCAGGACCAGTCCACGCCCGCCACACCGGCCGCCGATCCCGTCCAGGAAAAACCCGAAGTGTCGGTTCCAGGCGGTGACATCATCGTGACGGGCCGCCGGGCGCAGCAGAACATCGTCAAGGGCACGCCGCAAGTCGTCAACCTGTTGTCGAGCGCCGACATCGCGCGCACCGGCGAAGGCGACATTGCCGGCGCGTTGAGCCGCGTCACCGGTCTCAGCGTCGTCGGCAACGGCTTCGTTTACGTGCGCGGGCTGGGCGACCGCTATTCGCTCGCCCTGCTCAACGGATCGCCGCTGCCAAGCCCCGAACCGTTGAAGCGCGTCGTGCCGCTCGACATTTTCCCCACCAGCGTCATCGCATCGTCGCTGGTGCAGAAAAGCTATTCGCCCAATTTCCCCGGTGAATTCGGCGGTGGCGTCATCAACCTGACGACCAAATCGGTTCCCAAGGAAGCGTTTCTGTCGATCACCGGCGGCATCGGCGTGGACAGCACCGCGACCGGCCAGCTTGGCTATACTTATTACGGCAGCTCAACCGACTGGACCGGCTATGATGGCGGCCCTCGCCAGCAACCACCTGCGCTGCGAGCGTTTCTCAACAGCGGCCAGCGCATCAGCCAGGGGACGATCGATTCCACCGAAATCGCCGCGCAACTCATCACCGGGCGCAACGCCGTCATCCAGCGCAACAAGGCATTGCCGCCCAACGTCCAGGCCACGCTCACCGGCGGCAAGTCGTGGGATCTGGGCGGATCGACCCTGGGACTGATCGCGTCGGCAGGGTACAGCAACAAGTGGAAAGTGCGCGACACGATCCAGCAGACCGCGAACACGCTCGACCTGTCGTCCAGGGAACTCGATTTCGAACGAGTGATTACCGACAATCGCCTGGTGGTGAACGGCCTGGTCGGCGCGACGCTGGAATTCGGCCGCAACAAGCTGCGCTGGACCAACCTGTACATCCACGACACCATCAAGGAAGCGCGGCTGGGCATCGGCCAGCGTGCGACCACATCGACCACCGCGACGTTGCAGCAACAGGATACCGCATTCTTCGAACGCCAGTTGATCAACACCCAATTGGTGGGTGAATTCAAGCTGAGCGATGCGTTGAGCCTGGATTTGCGCGGCAGCTATGCCAATTCCAAGCGGCTGGCGCCTTATGAACTCAGCTTCGAATATTTCCGCAGCAACTCGGCATCCGATCCGTTCGGCCAGTATTTCGTCAACCAGTTGAACAACGGCCAGCGTGGTAATGCGACGGTCAGCTTCTCTCGCCTCAACGAAAACCTCTATTCGGCAGGCGCCGACCTTACCTACAAAATCTCGCCCGATTTCAGCGCCACGGTCGGTTATGCGTGGACGGACACGGCGCGCACGACCGAACGCCGCGATTTCCAGTTTTCGGGCAACAGCACCATTCCCTATGGCGTCGGGCTGTTACGACCTGACCTGCTGCTGGAACCGGCAGCAGTACGCTATTTCGGCATCCAGCTGATCGACACCAACGAGGGCAATCCCAAGTTCCTGTCGCGGCTGCGCACCAATGCCGGCTATGGCCAGATCCAGGCGCAGTTCACCGATACGCTGAGCGCCAATATCGGCGTCCGTTACGAATCCGGTCGCCAGCGTGTCGATCCGGTGCAGGTATTCACCACACCCAACGCCAACCCCGCCTCGACCCGAATTTCGCGCGATTACTGGCTGCCTGCGGCAACGATCACCTGGCAGGTGCGTCCTGACATGCAGTTCCGAGCAAGCGGTTCCAAGACGATCGCCCGCCCGCAATTCCGCGAGCTGGTCTTCCAAATCTATTACGACACCGACAGCAACCGTCAGTTCCGCGGCAACCCCAACCTGCAGGACACCCAACTCTATAACGCCGAGGGTCGCTGGGAATGGTATTTCGCCCGCGATCAGCGCATCAGCGTGGCGGGCTTTTACAAAAAAATCGACAAGCCGATCGAAGCTTTTGCAAGCTTCAGCGACAACAACGTCATCACTACTTTCGCCAACGCACCCAGCGCCGACCTTTATGGCGCTGAGATTGAGACGCAGAAATATTTCAATCTCGACAGTCTGGGTGGCTCGTTCTTCGACACGCGTCGTTTGGTGCTGATCGCCAACTACACCTACACCAGCTCGAAGATTAAAGTCGGTGAGAACGACACTACGTCGGTATTCGCCTCGTCATCGACGCGTGCGCTGGATTATTTCCGCAACGGCGTGCCGTTGACTGGCCAGTCGGACCATATCGCCAACTTCGAAATCGGTCTGGAAGACAAGGACAAGTTGTCGCAGCAGACGCTGTTGCTGAACTATGCCAGCAGACGCGCGTCGATCCGCGGTGCTTCGGGCCAGCCCGATGTCTATCAATATCCGGGCCTGCAGCTCGATTTCGTTGCGCGCCAGGGCGTCAAGCTGTTCGGCATCAACACCGAGATGAAGCTGGAAGGACGCAACCTGACCGGTACGCACTACCGTGAGTATCAACAGTCAGGCAGCAACCGCATCTATTACAACCTCTATCGCCAGGGCACGACCGGCACCTTCTCGATCACGGTCAATTTCTGACACGGTCAATTTCCGGCGCGATCCAGTTCCGATCGCTCGCGCCCGACGATTTACCCCTGAGAATCTCCGCCCGGCCTATCTGATAGGTCGGGCGGCTTTTTTTTGCCGGGCAGTCCTGCCGCAGAACGGCATGAGGCAAACCCAGTCGTCCTGCCCTTTGCAAAGGGGCAGGCGACATCGGCTGCCCGAAACCGATCGCGCACGAAAAAGCCCCGGGATCAGCGCTTCAATTCGCGATCGCCGGGGCTTTGACTGGTGGGCGCGGCTGGGATTGAACCAGCGACCCCTGCGGTGTGAACACAGTGCTCTACCACTGAGCTACGCGCCCATAACATGCCGGGGCGACGGTTGCCCGTCGCCCCGCGAAAGCGCCTTTAGGCAGCGGACCAGCCCTTGTCCAGCCCCTGCCATCGGCGCATGTAATTGACGGGGTTTAGTTGACTGCGTCCTTCAGCCCCTTGCCCGCCTTGAACTTCGGCTGCGAGGATGCCTTGATCGTCATCGGCTCGCCGGTGCGCGGGTTGCGGCCGGTCGAAGCCTTGCGCTTGCTGACCGAGAACGTGCCGAAGCCCACCAGACGTACCTCGTCCCCCTTTTTCAGCGCGCCCGAAATCGCGTCGAACACGGACTCGACTGCCTTGCTGGCATCGCCCTTGCCCAGCCCCGACGCATCAGCAACTGCGCTGATCAATTCCTGCTTGTTCATCCCAGGTAACCCCCGATTATATAAATTTCCGATGGAGTCTTGCGTGACTCGCGGCCGAAGCCGGTGGCGCAGTAAGGCGGCTCCACCGGTTCGTGTCAAAACAAATCCGTCACAATTTCCGCGAAACGCGCGTAAAATGACGACAATTAGGCCTTAATGATGAACTTCTCCCGTCGCCGCAACCCCTGGTGACGGGTAAGCGGCCAGTTCATCGGCATCGGTCCAATCGATTGCGGTCAACGGCTCGGTCAGCGCCAGCCGCAAGACTTCATCAACATGCTGGACTGGGATGATCGTCAACCCCTCGCGGATGTTGGCGGGAATCTCGGCCAGATCCTTCTCGTTTTCCTGCGGAATCAGCACGGTTTTGATGCCGCCACGCAACGCCGCGAGCAGCTTTTCCTTCAGTCCACCGATCGGCAGCACCCGGCCGCGCAGCGTAACCTCCCCGGTCATCGCAATGTCGCGGCGCACCGACACGCCGGTCAGCGTCGAAACGATCGAGGTGACGATGCCGATGCCCGCCGACGGACCATCCTTGGGCACGGCGCCTTCGGGCAAGTGGATATGGATGTCCTTGCGCGCGAACAGGCTGGGCTTGATGCCATAGCTTGGCGCGCGCGCCTTGACGAAGCTCATCGCCGCTTCGACCGATTCCTTCATCACGTCGCCCAGCTTGCCGGTGGTCTTGACGCCACCCTTGCCAGCCACGGTGACGGATTCGATCGTCAGCAACTCACCGCCAACTTCGGTCCAGGCCAGGCCAGTGACCGCGCCGATCTGGTGCTCCTCTTCGGACACGCCGAAGCGGTATTTCTGCACGCCCGCAAATTCATGCAGGTTTTCAGGCGTGATGACGACGCTTTCCGCCTTGTTCTCCAGGATGCGACGCAGCGCCTTGCGCGCGAGCTTGGCAATCTCGCGCTCCAGCGTGCGCACACCGGCTTCACGGGTATAGTAGCGGATCAGGTCGCGCAGACCTGCATGGGTCAGTTCGAACTCGCCCTTTTTCAGGCCGTGCGCCTCGACTTGCTTCTCGACCAGATGCCGTTCGGCAATCTCGACCTTTTCATCTTCGGTATAGCCTTCAAGCCGGATGATCTCCATGCGGTCGAGCAGTGGCTGCGGCAGGTTCAGCGTGTTCGCGGTGCACACGAACATCACATCCGAAAGGTCGATGTCGATTTCCAGATAATGATCCTGGAACTTGTTGTTCTGTTCCGGGTCGAGCACTTCGAGCAGCGCCGATGCGGGATCGCCACGGAAATCCTGGCCGAGCTTGTCGATCTCGTCGAGCAGGAACAGCGGGTTCGACGTACCGGCCTTGCGCAGGTTCGACACGATCTTGCCGGGCAGCGAACCGATATAGGTGCGGCGGTGGCCGCGAATTTCGGCTTCATCACGCACGCCGCCCAGCGACTGGCGAATGAATTCACGCCCGCACGCCTTGGCAATCGATTTGCCCAGCGAGGTCTTGCCGACACCCGGTGGGCCGACGAGGCACAGGATCGGCCCCTTCAGCTTGTTGGTGCGCGCCTGGACGGCCAGATATTCGACGATCCGGTCCTTCACCTTTTCCAGCGCGTAATGATCCTCGTCGAGCACCGCCTGTGCCGCGGCGATGTCCTTTTTGAGCTTGGACTTCTTGCCCCATGGCAAGCCGAGCAGCACGTCGAGATAATTGCGCACGACCGTCGCCTCGGCCGACATCGGCGCCATCGTCTTCAGCTTCTTCAATTCGCCCTGCGCCTTGGTGCGAGCTTCCTTGCTGAGCTTGAGCGTGGCGATCTTCTGGGTCAGCTCGGCGATTTCGTCGCCGCCATCGCCATCATCGCCCTCGTTGCCGAGTTCGCGCTGGATCGCCTTCAACTGTTCGTTGAGATAATATTCGCGCTGCGTCTTTTCCATCTGGCGCTTGACGCGGCTCTTGATCTTCTTCTCGACCTGCAGGACGCCGAGTTCGCCTTCCATGAAGGCATAGACCATTTCCAGCCGCTTGGCGGGATCGCTTTCGACCAGCAGGGTCTGCTTGTCGGCAACCTTGATCGAAATATTGGCGGCAACCGCATCGGCCAGCCGCGACGGATCTTCGATTTCGACCAACTGCACCGCGGTTTCGGCGGGCAACTTGCGATTGAGCTTGGCGTAATTCTCGAACTGATCGACCACCGAACGCATCAGCGCGGCGATTTCCCGCGTCATCTGCTCATTGGCTTCTTCAAGTTCCGCCTCACCTTCGTCGGCGTCCAGCAAGGTGACATCCGCGACGAGATGGCCGTCGCGCGATTCGAGCGTTTCCAGCTTGGCGCGGCGCTTGCCTTCGACCAGCACGCGCACGGTGCCATCCGGCAGCTTCAGCAACTGCAGCACCGTCGCGGTCACGCCGATGTCGTACAGGTCGTCGGCCTCCGGGTCGTCCTGCGCAGGATCAAGCTGAGCGACCAGGAAAATTTCCTTGTCGACGTTCATCGCCGATTCGAGCGCAGCTACCGACTTGTCGCGCCCGACGAACAGCGGCACGATCATATGCGGAAACACGACGATGTCGCGCAGCGGCAATACGGGATAGGACTGATTCATGAATTCTCCAGCGGTGCCCTCGTTGGGCACCAATAGACCCTTATATGGTGAGCTTTGCCGCCGCATCAATCGGCTTGCGCTTCTGGCGACCGCGTTAACGTCGATTGCGGCCGCGCCGGTACCGGGCAAGGGATTGCCGGCAATCTCCGAACAGACGCAGCGTTCGGGCGGCCCGATTGATCCGCGTCAGGCCGCGTTGCAATTCGACGCCGCCGATCTCAGCTTTGAACTGTTCCCCGACAAGCGGGCGATCAAGGGCGTCGCCATTCTCGATTTCACCGCCAGAAACCCGGCCGGGCAATTGCTGGTCGATCTGGATCGCAACCTGCCGGTCAGCGCGATCAGCATCGGCGATGTGGCGCTGGCCAAAGGGCAATGGTCCGATCCCGATGGCCGCCTGACGATCACCCTGCCCCGTCCGCTTGCCGCCGGAGAACATGTCACTGCCCGCATCACCTATGGCGGCACCCCGCATGTCGCGGTGCGTGCGCCATGGGACGACGGGTTCGTCTGGTCGAAGACGCGCGACGGCAAGCCATGGGTTGCATCGACGTCGGAAGGATATGGCTGCGATCTGTTCTGGCCATGCCTCGACTTCCCCACCGGAGAGCCGGGGCAAGTCACGCTGCACATCACCGTGCCGATGGGGTTGAAGGCGCCTTCCAACGGCGTGCTGCTGGGCGTCGATACGCTTGGCGACGGTCGCACCACCTGGAACTGGCGGATCAAGCGCCCCAATACTTATGCCATTGCCATCAACGTCGCCCCCTATGACGTGATCGAGGGTAGCTACAAAAGCCGGTTCGGCAACACGATCCCGATGTTCTATTGGTATCTGCCGGGCGAGGAAGCCAAGGCAAAGGCGTTGTTCGCGGAATTCGCGCCGACACTCGATTTCTTTGAAACGCTGATCGGCCCCTACCCCTTTGGCGACGAAAAGCTGGGGGTGGTCGAAACCCCGCACCTGGGCATGGAGCACCAGACGATCAACGCGTATGGCAATGATTATAAAAAGGCGCCCGAAGGCTTTGACTGGCTGTTCCAGCATGAATTCAGCCATGAATGGTTCGGCAACCAGCTGACCGCCGCCGATTGGGACGATTACTGGCTGCACGAGGGTTTCGGCGAATATATGCAGCCATTATATGGCTGGTGGCGAGAGGGCGAGGCTCGCTACGCCACGATGCTCGATAGCCAGCGCAACCGCATCGAGAACAAGGCACCGATCGTCTCGGGTAAAATCCGCACCGAGGAGGATGTTTACGAAACCGCCAAGGGTGGCCCGGCGGGCGACATCTATTACAAGGGCGCGTGGACGCTCCACACGCTGCGCTGGCTGATCGGCGACACTGCGTTCTTCGATGCCGTCCGCCGCGAAGTCTATGGCCGTCCCGATCCCAGGCCCGGCAATTTCACCCCCCGCTTCGGCTCGACCACGGAGTTCGTCGCGCTGGTCGATCAAGTGACGGGCAAGGATTATGGCTGGTTCTTCGACGTCTATCTCCACGAAGCCGCGTTGCCCGAACTGGTGAGCGCCTGGGCCGGTGATACCGTGCATCTGTGGTGGCGCACGCCAGGCGACAAGCCGTTTCCGATGCCAGTCGAGGTGTCGGTCGACGGCAGGATACAGCGGGTTGAAATGCCGGGCGGCCAGGGGAAACTCAGCGTCCCCGCGGGCGCCCATATCGTTGTCGATCCCTGGGCGCGCATACTGAAACGCTCGCAAGCCGTTGAGGAGTTTCAGCAGTGGCAACGCGAGCACCCGCCGATCCGCTGACTGCCTTTCCGCCGGGTTGCTGAGCGCGCGGCGATAGTCGATTGACAAATATCATGTGTGTTATGCATATAAGTCACACTGTTACTCTGCCGAGGCCCTGAAAGGGGAGCAAGACATGAATCATTTCCCCGTCGACCCGGTCGGCCTCACCGGCTTGGCCGCGTTTGGGCTCGGCGGCGTGTTGTTCGTCATTTCGCTGCTGGCGGCGCGACAACGCGTGCGACGGCATGGCATCAGCAGGGGCGGTCGCCGCTCGCCGCAGTCGATGGTGTGGATAATCGGCCAGGGTATTGGCATCGGCATTGCCGGTTTGGGCCGGATCGACGCGTCGCTCGATCCGTATTCGGCCACAGCCTTGTGGCAGGGCGGCGTGGTATTGGCACTGGTGCTCGCTACCGTCGGCTTGTTCAGTTGGTCGGCGCTGACGATGGGCAAGAATTGGGCGATCGTCGCCCAGACGCGCAGCGACGCGACGCTGGTAACCACCGGCCCGTTCGCCATCATCCGCAACCCGATTTACGCCGCGCTGTTCCTGTTCATGCTCGCCATGGCCGTCGCTTATGGCCATGGCCGCAACCTGTTTCTGGCGATACCCATCTATGGCTATGCAACCTGGATGCGAGTGCGCCTTGAGGAAGGCCTGCTGCGCGCGGAATTCGGCGGCGCCTATGACGCTTATACCGCGCGCGTGAAGCGCTTCATACCGGGGGTGATATAGGGCCGGGGGGCGGGGAATGCCGGGCTTGTCGCACGGCGGCCTGTCGTTCGCCTGTCCTACAGATCGGCCGACCGCTATCCTGCCCGCCGTTCTTTCAAATCGTTGATCCAGCCCGAAATATGCGCCGGTTGAGGGACCCTCAACCAAATGCAATGGCAACCCTCAACTTCCTCAACCAAAACACTCAATCTGGCGTATGGAGCCTCACCGCCCGGTTCAGTTTTGACGCGAAGGCGATGACGCGCCGGCGGTAATGGTATCGAGCCGCGCCAGAACCTCTCGCAAATAAATGGCCTGTCGGGACATTTCCGGGGTCATCGGGGATTTGAACGAAACGCCATTGTCGTAGATGCGCAGATAGAATTCAGCGATCTGCCGGAAGCGGTTGGGGTTGGCGGCAGGCGGGACCAGCCGCTCCGCCGATGCCAGATCATCAAGAGCCGCCGATTGCAGGGCCTGAGCCTTCCCGCCACCAGATGAAGACGCCTGAAATTGGTGCAATTTCGCCGCCGCCCGCGCCAGCAAAAGTTCAACTTCATCATCGGTCGTTTCGTCGTATCGAAGGGCCTTTGGATCATTGCCCCGCAACGTTGCAGCCTGAATGGCCTTCATCGCAACGTCAAAGCTGTCAAAGCCCGCTTCTGGCTTCGATGAGACGGTTCTTCCGGAAAACAGCTCGAAAAGCGCGACGTTTTTCCAGACGGAACGCAACCGCTCCGACAACCCATTTTCGGATGAGCATGCCTCCATCAGGTCGTCGGATGCCGTACTGGCTTCGCAATAGTCACGACCACGTTCGAACAGGGGAACGATCGCGTCCGTTACCACTTTGTCGAAATTCTGCTCGATCGCATCGCCAGCCATTTCGCTGTCGGCAGGCAACCCGCTGATCTTCGCGCGAGTTAAGGCGTAACGCATCTCAAGGTCACGAATTACGTTGATATTTCCGGAGAATAACCCCGCAGCGCCGCGGGTTTCCGATTCATCCGCCAAGGCAATGCGTCCGTCGCCATACAGGATTTTCAATCCGAGCTGCGTTGGCGAGAGAAAGCCTGCGCTTTTTGCGAGCAAGGCGCTGGATTGGAAGAATTCCGCGGCGCGCAGATACTCGGCTGCAAGGAACAGGAAGCGGCTGTGCGCTTCTATCAATCTGCGCAATTTCTTCGCCGAGGGGCCTTCGCCGTTTTCCTCCTGCGCTTTGTCCCAGGCGATCGGCAAGTCACGTTCAAACTCAGCGATGGTCGGCATATCTCCAAGGGCTGTGTCCGTCAGGAATTGCAGCGCGCGGCCTGTGCTGTTCTCGTCCCCGAACGCAAGATGCCAGTCGATCAGATTCCCCTTTGCGAGGGTCTGGCATCCCGTCCAGCCATATTCCCGGCGATAGCTGTCGGGAACCGGGTTCGCGCGGATATTCACCGTTTCAGCCAGCGTCGCGCCCCATGTGTGGATAGCCGTCACGCAGATATCGGAAGCCTTTTCGTCGACTTGTCGGGCAGGCGCGTCGCCTGCGACGGGACTCATCAGCGTCATGAGGATCGGCGCGACGGCGTTGATCATAAATGGCTCCAGCAACCCCATCGGATTATATGTACCATCGATAATCCGCCAATTACCCGCCGCCAACCTGCATCGATGGCGATCCGCTGTCCGGGTTGCAGATGAAGCGTTTCCATAACGCATAGAGGACGATAACCGCCCGTCCGATCGCCCGCATGCCCCCAAATCCCCGCCCTCGCCATCCGCATCCGGCTCGCCTAGGATAAGCCCATGGGCCAACCGCCATTGCCGCAGTCCTTTGCTGACCATCTGCGTCGTGACCGGCGGCGGTCGGTGCACACGGTGCGCGCGTATCAGGCGAGTGCGGAGCGGTTGATCGCGTTCCTCTCCAATCATTGGGGGGAAGCGATCGACGGCGCGGCGCTTGCCCGGCTCTCCACTGCGGATTTGCGGGCGTTCCTGGCATTCCGGCGGAGCCAAGGGCTGACCAACACGTCCGCCGCGCGCGAGCTTTCGGCCGTGCGGACGTTCCTGGCTTTTGCCAGCAACCACAACGGCAATGGCCCACCAATGAAGGGGCCGCGCGTCAAGAAAGGCGTGCCGCGCCCGATTTCCCCCGATGAGGCGGTATCGCTGGCCGAAGAAGTGTCGGAGAATGCCGCCGAGCCGTGGATCGCCGCCCGCGACCTGGCGGTACTCCTGCTGCTTTATGGTGCGGGCTTGCGCATTGGCGAGGCGGTGGGGCTGACCGGCGCGATCCTGCCATTGGGGGAAACGATGAGCGTCACCGGCAAGCGCGACAAAACGCGCATCGTGCCACTGCTTGCCCCCGTTCGGGCCGCGATCGAGGATTATGCCCGGCAGACACCCTGGCCTGTCCGCCGCGATGCGCCCTTGTTCCGGGGGGCCAAGGGCGGGCCGCTCAGCCCCGCGATCATCCGCCGATCAGTGCAGGCGGCGCGGACGAGGCTGGGGTTGGGAGAACGGACGACGCCCCACGCCCTTCGCCATTCCTTTGCCACTCACCTGCTGGGGCGCGGCGCGGATTTGCGCTCGCTGCAGGAATTGCTCGGCCATGCCAGCCTCAGTTCGACGCAGATTTATACGCAGGTCGATGCCGCGCACCTGCTCGACGTTTATCGCAACGCTCATCCGCGCGCATAGGTTTGGTCCGGCTTGGCGCGACGCGCGGGTGAATTGATTGCGGCTTCCACCGAATAACCCCCTGCTGCCTCTTGCCCCTGGGGCCATGCTTGGGCCACTGCGTACTGAATGACTGCCAAGATCGATATGGGACTGGATGGCGCGGGCAAGCCGGTGCTCGTTGACCTGGAGGAGCTGCTCGCCACGCGTTTGCTGGTGCAGGGCAATTCCGGGTCAGGAAAGTCGCACCTGCTGCGCCGCCTGCTGGAGGGGAGCGCCGGGCTGGTTCAACAAGTGGTGATCGACCCCGAAGGCGATTTCGTCTCGCTGGCCGATGCGTTCGGCCATATCGCCATCGACGCCGCCGAATACAGCCTGCCCGAAATCTCCCGGCTGGCGCTGCGGGTGCGCGAACATCGCGCGTCGGTGGTGCTCAATCTGGAAGGATTGGAAGTGGATGGCCAGATGCGCTGCGCCGCCACGTTCCTGTCCGCACTGTTCGACGCCCCCCGGGAGCTGTGGTATCCGGTGCTGACGGTGGTGGACGAAGCGCAATTGTTCGCTCCCGCCGCGGCTGGCGAAGTGGGCGAGGAAGCGCGGCGGATATCGCTGGGCGCGATGACCAACCTGATGTGCCGTGGGCGCAAGCGCGGGCTGGCCGGAATCATCGCCACCCAACGGCTGGCGAAGCTCGCCAAGAATGTCGCGGCAGAGGCGTCCAATTTCCTGATGGGCCGCACTTTCCTCGACATCGACATGCAGCGCGCGGCGGACTTGCTCGGCATGGAGCGGCGGCAGGCGGACACCATCCGCGATCTGGCGCGGGGCGAGTTTCTCGCGCTTGGCCCGGCGATTACCCGCCGCCCGCTCAGCGTGCGGATTGGCGATGTGAAAACCGCCGCCAAGAACGCCGGGCCGAAGCTGACGCCGCTGCCCACCGCGTCGGGCGGCGACATGCGCGACATGCTGTTCAGCGAACCCGAGCAGGAAGCGTTGCCCCTGCCCGCACCCGCGCCGCCCCCCGCAACTCCGATCGGCGAACTGATGCGCAACCTGGCAACGCCCGCGCCTTCGCCCGTACCCGCAATGCCCGAACTGGAGGAAAGCGAACAGATTGCAATCCGCGCCGCCGTGATGGCGGAAATCGCGACTGAGGATAGCCGCCTGCCGACTGCCACGCTCTTTCAGGATTTTTCGGTCCGCTGCCGAATGCGAGGGGTCGAACCGGGACTGGGCATGGATGGCTTCCGCATCCGGCTGGCGATGGCGCGCGCCGGGATCGAAGACAGCGATGATTGGGACGAAGCGATGCGGCTGGCCGCGTCCCTCCCGGAGGAGATGCTGGCGCCGTTCCTGGGCCTGGCGCGCGCCGCGCGCGAAGGCGTGGAGTGTCCCGCAGATGCGGCACTGGCCAGCCTTTACGGCACCAGCTCAGTCGGCCGGGCAAAGCGGATGCTGAGCTTCATCGAGGAAAAGGGCCTGATCGTTTGCCGGACTGATTTGTCGGGCAAGCGCTCGATCAGTTTGCCGCATCTCGGCTGGACGACCGCGCCTTCACTGGCCGATCCGTCCGCGCCCGCGCCAAAGCCCGCTGGCAGGGCCAGTGGCGGACGCGGCGAAGCGAAGCTGCGGTTGCTGTAAGCCGGGACGGGGCGCCCGGGATTCGGCCGAACAGTGCGGAAGCCATGTGGCTGGCCCTACGCTTCGCGCAACATCGACCAGAAAGTCGGCCCGCCCTTCGGCACTTTCCATTCGTCCGTCACCTTGAAACCGTAACGTTGGTACAGGCCCAGATTGGCGTGGGTCGCGGTTTCCAGATAGACCGGCAGGCGCCCGCTCGCCACGCGGTCCAGCCCATCGCGGATCGCGGCACCGCCCAGCCCCTTGCCTTGATGAGCGGGATCGCAACCGGCGATATGAAGATACCAGAATGCCCCTTGCGGCATGTGGGCATCCACGGCGTGGGAAAGCGTCAGCGCCCGCCCCAGAGCAGGCCCAAGCGCCGAAAGCAGTGGCAGAGCATGGCGGATGATCTCGCTCGCCGTGGTGCGGGCGTGGCCAGGCGCGCGCCACAATGTCGCGGCCTCCGCCCCCGCCGTCATCAGGCGTACCCCGTGCGCGGCATCGCCATCGAACAGCAACGCAAACAACGCCGGCAGCCGTCGAGCACGCACTGATGAATCAGGAAAGATGAACGACATCGCCGGATCGTCGGCGAACGCCCGCGCGAGCATGTCCGCAACGCGCCGACGTTCAGCCCCGCCTGCCTGCAACAGCGCGCGCGGGGCGTTGGCCATCGGTCAGCTATTCCGGCTCAGGCCGCGTCGCCGGCCTTTTCCTTTTTCGCATAGACGCGGATAGGCTCTTTGCGGCCCTCCACCACGTCCTTGTCGATCATCACTTCGTCGACCCCGTCCATGCCGGGCAGATCGAACATCGTGTCCAGCAGGATCGATTCGAGGATCGAGCGCAGGCCGCGTGCGCCGGTCTTGCGTTCGATCGCCTTTTTGGAAACCGTATTCAGCGCTTCGTCGGTGAAGCCAAGCCTCACATTCTCCATGTCGAACAGTTTCTGATACTGCTTGACCAGCGCATTCTTCGGCTCGGTCAAAATCTTGACCAGCGCCTCGATGTTCAGGTCTTCCAGCGTGGCGATAACCGGCAGGCGGCCGACGAATTCGGGAATCAGCCCGAACTTCAACAGATCTTCGGGTTCCACCGATTTCAGCGTCTCGCCGGTGCGGCGCTCGTCGGGTCCGGCGACATGCGCGCCGAAACCGATCGACTTGCCTTGCAGGCGATCACCGATGATCTTTTCCAGACCCGAGAACGCACCGCCGCAGATGAACAGGATGTTGGTCGTGTCGACCTGCAGAAACTCCTGCTGCGGATGCTTGCGCCCGCCTTGCGGCGGCACGCTGGCGGTGGTGCCTTCCATCAACTTCAGCAACGCCTGCTGAACGCCCTCGCCCGACACGTCGCGCGTGATCGACGGATTCTCCGCCTTGCGGCTGATTTTGTCGATTTCGTCGATATAGACGATGCCCCGCTGGGCGCGTTCGACGTTGTAATCGCTTGCCTGCAACAGCTTCAGGATAATGTTCTCGACATCCTCGCCGACATAGCCGGCTTCGGTCAGCGTCGTTGCGTCAGCCATGGTGAAAGGCACATCCAGGATGCGCGCCAGCGTCTGGGCAAGCAGCGTCTTGCCGCAGCCAGTCGGCCCAACCAGCAGGATGTTCGACTTGGCAAGCTCGACGTCCGCACCCTTCTGGCCATGGTTCAGGCGCTTGTAGTGGTTATGCACCGCCACCGACAAAACGCGCTTGGCCCGCTTCTGCCCGATCACATAATCATCAAGCACATCGCAGATTTCCTGCGGAGAGGGCACGCCCCCATCCTTTTTGGAAACCAGGCTGGACTTGGTCTCCTCGCGGATGATGTCGTTGCACAGTTCAACGCATTCATCGCAAATAAAGACCGTCGGCCCCGCGATCAGCTTGCGCACCTCGTGCTGGGACTTGCCGCAGAACGAGCAATATAGCGTACTTTTGGAATCGCCACCGGTCATCTTTGGCATTCAATCCATCCTTGGCGTCTACGCACGCCGCATCGGGCAGTCATACTAGACCGCCGGTTACCAATCCGACAATCACCTAATTCGGGTTTATGCGGCAGAAGCCGTCCCGTTCTCATCGGTTGCACCCGGGCGTTTGTCGAACACTTCGTCAACCAGACCAAAAGCCTTGGCTTCATCGGCGGACATGAACTTGTCACGTTCCATCGCGTTTTCAACCACATCGATCGGCTGGCCGGTATATTGGGCGTAGAGTTCGTTCATCCTGGCGCGAATGCGCAGGATTTCACGAGCCTGAATTTCAATATCGCTCGCCTGGCCTTGTGCCCCGCCCGAGGGCTGATGGACCATGATCCGCGCGTTGGTCAGCGCGACGCGCTTGCCCGGCGTCCCCGCTGCGAGCAGGAAACTGCCCATCGACGCGGCCTGGCCGATGCAAACCGTGCCAACATCGGGCCGAATATATTGCATCGTGTCGTGGATTGCCATGCCCGCCGTGACGACACCGCCCGGCGAGTTGATGTACATGTAAATGTCCTTCTTCGGATTTTCCGATTCCAGGAACAGCAACTGGGCGGTGATGAGCGAGGCCATATGGTCCTCCACCGGCCCGGTCACGAAAATGATGCGTTCGCGCAGCAACCGCGAATAAATGTCAAAACTGCGTTCACCGCGGTTCGACTGCTCGATAACGATGGGAACGAGCGCGTCGTGCAGGGGGTGCATCTAGCCGAAATCCTTGTCCATTGGTCCGCCCTATATCTGGCGTCGAGCCGGAAGGCGCAAGTCCCCCCTTGCCCAACCTGTTACCCGCCTTGCGCCACGGGACCGGGATGTCTACCTCAGCCAGGACAATTTTGCATTGAGGAGTTTCCATGCTCGACCGCGACTTTCACCTGCCTCGCCTCGACGAAGAGGAAGACGAGCAGGACAAACCCGCGGCTCAAGGTCCGCTGATGATGAAGTTTCTTGAGGCGCGCACCGTCCTCATCTTCGGCGGGATCGACCAGAAGCTGGCGCAAACGGTTGCGTCCCAGCTTCTCTATCTCGATCACGTAAACCATGATCCGATCAAGATTTTCATCAACTCGCCGGGCGGGCACGTCGAATCGGGCGACACGTTGCACGACATGATCAACTTCATCGACTCACCTGTGGCGGTCATCGGCACGGGCTGGGTCGCCAGTGCCGGCACTCATATTTTCCTGGGCGCGGCCAAGGAACGGCGCTTCTGCCTGCCCAACACCCGCTTCCTGATCCACCAGCCCTCAGGTGGCGCGATGGGCCGCGCAGGTGACATCGCGATCCAGGCCAAGGAAATCGTCAAGATGCGCGAACGCCTGGCCCGGGTGATCTCAAACGCGACTGGCCAGACCATCGAACGCGTGCGCGATGATATCGAGCGCGACTATTGGATGACCACCGAAGAAGCCAAGGAATATGGCATTCTGGGTACGGTCATCAACTCGGTCAGCGAGATCAAATTCTGATCGACCGACCATTCTGACCGGCCGGCGCCGATCCACCCTCAACGAGGCTGGGTCGGCTCCCCGCGGGTCGGTGCCGGATAAGCCAGATAGGCCAATCGCCGAACCTCCAGCCGCCCGCGTACAACGGTATCCAGAATCAATCCGGCAAATCCGTTCAGCGTCGCCATGATCATCAGGCCGGTAATCAACACGGCCGTCGGCAGGCGCGGTACAAGGCCCGTCTGCGCATAGGTGATGCCCAATGGCACCGCGAGCGCCAGACCGACCAGCACCAGCATGGCCCCTATCGCACCAAAAAACAGCACGGGCCGCTCAATCCGGTACAATGTCAGGATGGTCCGCAGGATACGCAGGCCATCGCCATAGGTATTGAGCTTCGACACCGATCCTTCGGGTCGGGCAAAATAAAGGGTCTCGATCTCCGCGACGGGCATTTTCAGCTCCAACGCATGGACACTGATTTCAGTCTCGATCTCGAAACCAGCGGACAGCACCGGGAAACTCTTCACAAAACGGCGAGAAAAAACTCGGTAGCCCGTTAAAATATCAGTGAAACTACGCCCGAACAGTCGAGCAAGCATCCCCGTAAGCAACGCGTTGCCAAACTGGTGCCCACGCCGATATGCGGCTTCAGCCTGCGTCACCCGCGACCCCACCACCATGTCGAGTTGTTCGTCGAGCAACCGGTCGATCATCATCGGCGCGCAGGCCGCGTCATAAGTCGCGTCACCATCCGACAGCACATAGATATCGGCATCGATGTCCGCGAACATGCGGCGCACGACGTTGCCCTTGCCCTGCGTTCGCTCGGTACGCACGATGGCTCCCGCCGCCCGAGCTACCTCGATCGTGCGATCGCGGCTGTTATTGTCGTAAACATAAACGGTCACCCCGGGCAACGCGTCCCGAAAGCTGGCAACCGTCTGGGCAATTGCCGCTTCCTCGTTATAGCATGGAAGCAGAACGGCGACGCGCAGGGATTTGACGGAGTCGGTCACGCGAAAATCAGTTCCCCATCATGGTCGGCCGGGCAACAATGCTGCCGCCCGGCTAACCATGACACAAATGGATTGATCAGTCCGCAGCCTTCTTCTTCGCAGCGGGCTTCTTTGCCGCTGGCTTTTTGGCCGGTGTTGCCTCTTCCGCAACCGGCTCGACTACAGTTTCGACCGCTTCAGCCTTCGCCTTCTTCGCGGTCGGCTTCTTGGCGGGCTTCGCTTCGTCTTCGACCGGAGCATCGGACGCCGCGTCGGCCGTTTCAGCCTTTGCGGCTTTCGCCTTGGTGGTCTTGGCCTTGGCAGCCTTGGGCTTGTGATTGTCGTGATCGTGGGTGTGCGTGCCGGTCGCAAAACCGTCCTCGCTCTCGATCGCGGCTTCCAGTTCCTCGCGCGTCACTTCGCGGTCGGTGATTTCAGCCTGCGAGAACAGCCAGTCGACGACCTTGTCCTCGTACAGCGGCGCGCGAAGCTGCGCGGCCGCCATCGGCTCCTGCTGGACATATTGGATAAAGCGCTGGCGATCTTCCGGCCCATATTGCTGAGCGGCCTGTGCGATCAGGCGGTTCATTTCCTGCGTAGAGACCTCGACGCCATTGGCCTGGCCGATTTCGGACAGCAACAGGCCCAGACGCACGCGGCGCTCGGCAATCGCCTGATAATCGCCCCGTTCGGCTTCCATTTCTTTCAGCGCGGCTTCGGGATCGGCTTCGTGCGTCGCTTCGTGTTCGAGCTGCGCCCAGATCTGCTGGAACTCCGCTTCGACCATGGTCGGCGGCACCGGGAAGTCATGGCCTGCCGCCAGATTGTCGAGCAGCTTGCGCTTCATGTGCGTGCGGGTCAGGCCGTTCAGTTCCTGCTCGATCTGACCGCGGATCAGCGTGCTGAACTGTTCCAGGCTTTCAAGGCCCAGCGACTTGGCGAGATCTTCATCGACCTTGGTTTCGCCAGCGATCTTCACCGCCTTGATCGTCAGGTCGAACGTCGCGGCCTTGCCCTTCAACTCGGCAGCCGGATAGTCTTCCGGGAACGTGACGCTGATCTGCTTTTCATCGCCGGCCTTCACGCCGACAATCTGGTCTTCGAAACCAGGGATCAGGCGTCCCGAACCGATTTCAACCGACATGTCCTCGCCAGTGCCGCCGTCAAACGCAACGCCGTCGGCCTTGCCGACAAAATCCATGACAACGGTGTCGCCCTGCTTCGCCTTGTGCTTGGCGGGTGCATCGTCCCAACGCTTCTGCTGCTCGGCAAAGCGCAGAAGCTGAGCCTCGACGGCGGCATCGTCAGCCTTGACGGTCAGGCGTTCGAGCTTGATGCCCTCGATCGCCGGAGCGGGCACATTGGGGAGCACTTCCAGCTCGACGGTAAGCTGGGCATCGTTGCCCAACTCATAGTCTTCGCCCAGCGCAACCGAAGGCTGCATCGCGGGACGCAGGCCCTGTTCGGTCACAAGCTGTTGCACCGATTCCTGGATGGCGTTGTTCAACGCATCCTGCGTCAGCGCCGGACCGTGCATCTTGCGGACAAGATTGGTCGGCACCTTGCCTGGGCGGAAGCCGGGCATACGAATTTGCGGAGCCACGCGCTTCAGCTCAGCGTCAACGCGCGTGTCAATTTCCTTGGCCGTGATGGTCAGCGTGTAAGCGCGCTTCAGGCCCTCGTTCAACGTCTCGACAGTCTGCATCTTCGTTCGCTCTGAACCTTTTCGGGAAATCTTTTTCGTACGGCGCCCTCTGCACCAGCGCAATGAGACTGGTGCGGGCGAAGGGACTCGAACCCCCACATCTTGCGATACTGGAACCTAAATCCAGCGCGTCTACCAGTTCCGCCACGCCCGCATGGGACACCGCCGTTGGGCGGCGTCTATAACAGGGGCGGAAAAAAGGGCAATCCCTCCACCACCCGCGACCGGACGGCCGCTATCTTGGATGGATCATTGCCGCGCAGCATCTGTTCGCAAGCAAACTTATGAGTTTTAATGCTATTCATCCTGGACAATCCGATTGTCCGCAATAATAAACTCATTGGCGCGAGTCTGGGCGGCTTGCTATCAATGGGGGAAATATAATGCGAGCGTTAATGCCTATTTCCGTTGTCGCAATTGCAATTGCGACGCCGGTTGCTGCAAAACAGGCTAAAATCGTCGATCCATTACCCTCCTCCATCATCGGCAATGTACATATTGCGGCCGTTGATATCGTCGCAGAAGGAAAAGCCAAGGATGCGCTTGCGCATTTCGATGCAAAAGCGGCACAAAAGCATGTCACCGATGCAGGTGTTTCTACAGTAACCACTGACGCGAGGCCTGACAAAAGTACATATGATGCCCTACCTTTCGCACAAATGCTTCCGTTAGTGATGGAAGATGTCACCAAGGAATGGGGGTTGACTTCTGGTCGACCTATCAAATTGACGGTGACACTCGATACCCTAAAGACAGCAAATGCCGCTGCGGCCTGGCTAATCAGCAGCAATGATGAACTCGCTGCCCTTGTAGAGGTCGCGGATTATGAAACGGGCGAAAAACTTGGTAGCTTCTACGTCGACGTAGTGAATGCGCATGCTGGCCTTCTCGGCCTTGCTATCCGGGGATCTGGAATTCGTGAAAAACTGGCCGAGGAATTCGCACTGGAAAGCTCACGCATTCTCACTGGGCACAAATCCAAGAAGCGCGCATCCTGATGCGCCATATCACAGCATTTGCTTTGGCGTCCGCTGGCATCGTGATGCCGACGAACTGTTGGCCTCGCGTAGTCGACTACCCCGACAACCCTGCCGCGATCATTGCGGCTGGGCGCGAATTGAAAATCACCCCGTTAACGATCGATCCAGACGTACAATCAACCATCACATCGGTTTCAACTGGCGCGGCGGTCGATCACACGACCTTAGCCTTGGGCCTCGCATGTTCTGCCTCCAAAGTGCAAAACCCAATCTCAAACTTGATTAAACAGACAAAAAACGAATGGAATGCGGCAGCGCTTCGACTGGTTTCAGCAAATACCACTGAGTTGCCAGCGCTCATTATCAACGTATCGTCAGCTTCATCCTATCGCCGCTGCGTCGAAATCTCGGAATTGAACCTTCGCTGCATCACAAAAGTCAAATTGGCCGGAACAGTACGCAGCCAAGGGCAAGATGTGCCCATTGCCGCCGAAGCCGAACGTGCAGCGTCGGTGGGCGGTTTTTGCGGCAGCCTGGCGCGAGGCATTGGCGTGGCGAGCAGGGAAGCTGTTTTTGCCTTGTTTACTGAAGCCGAACATAAGGTGCGTGCGCACCAAAGCACTATGCTCCCAGCGCCTTCCTGAGCAATTCATTCACCACCTGCGGATTGGCCTTGCCTTGCATGGCCTTCATCGTTTGCCCCACGAAGAAGCCGAACAGCGCGTCCTTGCCGCCGCGATACTGTGCCACCTTGTCTTCGTTGCTAGCCAGGATCTGGCCGATCACCGCTTCGATCGCACCGGTGTCGCTGGTCTGTTTCAACCCGCGTTCCTCGACGATCGCCCCCGCGCCGTGCCCGGTTTCCAGCATGATTTCGAACACCTGCTTGGCCAGGCTGCCCGACAAGGTGCCATCGGCAACCAGCCCCAGCAACTCAGCCGCCTGCATCGGGCTGACCGGCGAGTTTTCGATATCGGTGCCAAGCCGGTTGAGCGCGCCGAACAGTTCCGACGTCACCCAATTCGCCGCAGCGACCGGCTTTGCGCCCGCATCCAGCAGCGCGTCGAACCAGCGTGCAGCCTCAACCTCCGCAGTCAGCACTGATGCCGCATAAGGGGTGATGCCCAACGCCTCGTATCGCTGGCGCTTGGCATCGGGCAGTTCGGGCAAGCTGGCGCGGCATTCCGCCAGAAACGCCTCGTCAAGCTCCAGCGGCAACAGATCGGGGTCGGGGAAGTAGCGATAATCATGCGCGTCTTCCTTCGACCGCATCGACCGCGTTTCGTTGCGATCAGGATCGTAAAGCCGGGTTTCCTGGACGATGCGGCCGCCCGCCTCCAGCACCTCGACCTGACGGCGCGCTTCCTGTTCAACCACCGCCATGACAAAACGGACAGAATTGACATTCTTCGTCTCGGTGCGCGTGCCGAATTCGTCGCCGGGCTTCCGTACCGAGACGTTGACGTCGGCGCGCATCGAACCCTGGTCCATATTGCCGTCGCACGAGCCGACATAGCGCAGGATCGCGCGGAGCTTGCTTAGGTAAGCCCCCGCCTCGACCGGCGACCGCATGTCCGGCTTCGACACGATTTCCATCAGCGCCACGCCCGAACGATTGAGATCGACATAGGAACGCGTCGGGTGCTGGTCATGCATCAGCTTGCCCGCATCCTGTTCGACATGGATGCG
Source organism: Sphingomonas sp. (assembly GCA_041659385.1). Lineage (GTDB taxonomy): Bacteria > Pseudomonadota > Alphaproteobacteria > Sphingomonadales > Sphingomonadaceae > Sphingomonas. The sequence continues at coordinate 84,736 of JBAZYJ010000004.1, read as the reverse complement.
CTCGATGCCGATCACCTTGGTTTCGGCATCGGGATTTTTGTCATCCAGGCTGATCTCAAGCTGCCCCTCACCCACCAGCGGATGGTAAAGCTGGCTGATCTGATAGCCCTGCGGCAGATCGGCGTAGAAATAGTTTTTGCGGTCGAACCGCGACCATTTGTTGATCTGCGCATTGATCGCCATGCCGGTGCGCACCGCCTGGCGAATGCACTCACGATTGGGCACCGGCAACATGCCTGGCATCGCCGCGTCGACCAACGACACCTGCGTGTTCGGTTCAGCGCCGAAGGTCGTGGCCGCGCCGGAAAACAGCTTGGCGTTGGAGGTTACCTGCGCATGAACTTCGAGGCCGATAACGACCTCCCATTCACCGGTTTCGCCATGGATGCGGTAAAATTCGCTCACCTTACTGCCTTTTCATCAATTCGATTGTCAGTGAGAACTCCCGCTTAAGCAAATCAGCTCGCGAACCTCTGACGTCTATATCTTCCAATGCTCGGACAATGACCTCTCGATACTGAGGAAATTTCCTAAGTTCATATGCAAGAGCCATATTTCCCATCACGGTCGTATTTTGAGTCCCCAACTCGGACATGATCCGGTGAAATTTCTCAAACTCTCGATATTCTTGCTCTCGCCGTTGGGTGCGCACGTATTGAACAGCCGACCAGGCAATAGCCACTAGAGGCAGGACCACCGCCGCCCAAGTTAGCCAGTCAACGGCGGACTTGAGCGCCATTTACCACCAAGCCCCCGGCCGTGCTGTAAACCCGGCTCGTTCTTCAATCGCCAACCCCGCGTTCAGCACGCCTTGTTCGTCCAGGGACTTGCCGATGATCTGCAGGCCCAACGGCAGGCCGCCAGAGTCCAGGCCGCCCGGCACGCTCATCGCAGGCAGGCCCGCCAGCGACGATGGCACCGTGAAGACGTCGTTCAAATACATAGCGATCGGATCGGCCGATTTCTCGCCCAGCGCAAACGCCGCGCTTGGCGCAGTCGGGGTCAGCAGCAAGTCGCAGCTTTCCCAGGCTCGGTCGAAATCCTGCGCAATCAGCGTGCGGACCTTTGACGCCTGCGTGAAATACGCGTCGTAAAAACCCGCCGACAGCACATAAGTGCCGATCATGATGCGGCGTTTCACTTCGTCGCCAAAGCCCGCTGCGCGCGTTGCCGCGTACATGTCCTGCAGGTTCGCGCCCTCGGGCAGGTCGCGCAGGCCATAGCGCACGCCGTCATAACGCGCGAGGTTGGACGACGCTTCGGCAGGAGCGATGATGTAATAGGCGGGCAGCGCATATTTGGTGTGCGGCAACGACACCTCGACCACCTCTGCGCCGGCATCCTTCACCCAGTCGATGCCCTGCTGCCACAGCGCCTCGATTTCGGGTGGCATGTTGTCGACGCGGTATTCGCGGGGAATGCCGACGCGCTTGCCCTTCAGATCGCCCGACAGTCCCGCTTCCCAATCGGGCACCGGCAGATCGAGCGACGTCGCGTCCTTGGGATCGAAACCCACCATGTTTTCGAGCAAAATCGCGCAATCGCGGACGTCGCGCGCCATGGGGCCAGCCTGATCGAGCGACGAGGCGAACGCGATTACCCCCCAGCGTGAACAGCGGCCATATGTTGGCTTGATACCGGAAATGCCAGTGAAAGCCGCCGGCTGACGGATCGAACCGCCAGTGTCGGTGCCCGTTGCGCCCGGGCACAGCCGAGCGGCAATGGCGGCCGAAGAACCGCCGGACGAACCGCCGGGCGCCAGCGACGCATTGTCGCCCCCGCCCCGCTTCCACGGTGAAATGACGTTGCCGAAAAAGCTGGTCTCGTTGGACGAGCCCATGGCGAACTGATCCATGTTGAGCTTGCCCAACATGCCTGCGCCCGCGTTCCACAGATTCTGCGAAACGGTCGATTCATATTCGGGCTTGAAGCCTTCCAATATGTGGCTGGCGGCGGTGGTCTGCACGCCCTTGGTGCAGAACAGGTCCTTCATGCCGATCGGCACACCGGCCAACGGCTTCGGCACCTCACCCGCCGCGCGCGCCGCATCGGCAGCATCAGCCGCGGCGAGTGCGTGATCGGGGGTTTCCACCACAAAGGCGTTCAGCGCCCTGGCCCCGGCAACGTTGGCGTTGAACGCCTCCGCCACTTCGCGTGCCGAAAACGTGCCCGCACGCACCCCATCGCGGATCGCCGCGATGCCCAGATCGGTAATGTCGGTCATTCGATCACCTTCGGCACGGTGAAGAAACCGTGTTCGCCCTGCGGCGCGTTGGCCAGCACCGCGTCGCGGATGCCGCCATCGGTCACCACATCGTCGCGCAGGCGCAGATGGTTGGGAATAACGGCGGTCATCGGCTGTACGGCGGAGGTATCAACCTCCCCCAACTGCTCGATCCAGCCAAGGATATTGTCGAGTTCGGGGGCGATGCGCGCCGCCTCGTCCTCGGTGATCGCGATGCGGGCAAGGCTCGCGATCTTCTTCACGGTGGGGATATCGACTGACATGGCCGTGCGGCTAGCATCGCGCGGGGGCGCGGCGCAACCTGTTCGTCGCTATTTGAATATGGCGTGCAGCCGAATGCCAGGCATCGCACGTTGCAAGCGGCCTCTTCATCGGGCACAGGTTTTGCGGGCGCTACTCACACATATCGGGTCAAAGGCCGCCCCAAAAGCATGTGGGAGAGTGCCGGTTGGCCCGCAAATTCCTCTATTTGATAGCGATTATCATTGTGCTGACGATTGCCGCCTTGTTCAACTACCGCCTGTTCGGCGTGCAGATGATGCGCATGGCCCTGGTGCCCAGCGCCCAATTTGCCGAAGGAAGCGCGCTGAGCGCCGCTGATTACCGCAGCGCCAAATTGTGGATCGCCCGACCCGATATTCCCGAAAACCCGGCGCTGTGGGTGCCGCCTGGCGAAGCGCCGGTATCAGGCGAACACGCGGCGGCGGTTTTCTACATCCACCCAACCTCCTATATCAACCGCAGCGCGTGGAACGCCCCGCTCGATGATGTTGACGCCAACCGCTACGCAACGCTGTTCCTGCGCGGTCAGGCAACGGCGTTCAACGCCATTGGCGACATATGGGCACCGCATTACCGGCAAGCGACATTCGGCGCTTTCCTGACCAGCGCCGACAAGGCGAACGAAGCACTGGATTTTGCCTATCGGGACGTCGCCGCGGCGTTCGATGCCTTTCTGGCCGACGTCGGCCCAGCCCGCCCGATCATTCTGGTCGGGCACAGCCAGGGCGCGCTGCACCTCGCACGGCTGCTGCGTGAGCGAGTCGCGGGAACGCCCCTCGTCGGGCGAATCGTCGCGGCTTATGCTGTCGGCTGGCCAATTTCGCGCACCACCGACCTGCCGTTGATGGGCCTCCATGAATGCGCGGGGCCGGATGACATTGGCTGCATCCTGTCATGGCAGAGCTTCGCCGAGCCTGCCGATCCGGCAATGGTCGCTGGGATTTACGATGAGTCGGTCGGCTTCAATGGCAAGCCGCGCAAGGGCACGCCGATGATTTGCACCAATCCGGTCACGGGCAAACCCGATAGCGACGCGCCCGCCAGCGCCAATCTGGGCACCTTGGTCCCTACCGGCGACATGTCTGGTGCAACGCTGGTGCCGGGGATGATCGCGGCACGGTGCAGTCCGGACGGCTTCCTGCTGATCGGGCCGCCGCCGGGCGATATTGGCCGCTATGTCCTTCCCGGCAACAACTATCACGTGTTCGACTACAGCCTGTTCTGGGCCAATGTCCGCGCCGATGTTGCCCGGCGCTTGTCAGCATTTCAGGCGGCTCGCGCGAAAAAATGATGGCGACCCGATGATAACGACCGACCGCGATGTGTTCCGCACCGCGCTGCCCGATGGGGGCCGCCTGATCGGGTTGGACGTCGGCACCAAGACGATTGGCACCGCGTTATGCGACGCCGGGTGGAGCTTCGCCAGCCCCGCCGAGTTGATCCGCCGCACGAAATTTACTGCCGACAAGGCCGCACTGATCGCGCTGATCGGCGCGCAGGCGGTGAAGGGTATCGTTATCGGCCTGCCGCTCAACATGGATGGAACCGACAGCCCGCGCACCCAATCAACGCGCGCCTTTGCCCGCAATCTGGAGGATATCGCGCTGCCGATCCTGCTGTGGGACGAACGCTGGTCGACAGTCGCGGTTGAGCGCACGATGATCGAACAGGATCTGAGCCGGGCCAAGCGCGCAGAACGCGTCGACAAGCTGGCCGCTGCGCACATCCTGCAAGGCGCGATCGACGCGCTCGTCGGTTGACGACGCGCTCAGCGGATCGTCAGGAAATACCGTCCCGTGGGCGAGCGAGAAAGGCCCGCGGATAGAGTTCACGCTCCTCGCGGCGGATGCGTTGCCGCAACGCCGTCAACATGCGCTGTGTTTCCAGGCAAAAACCTGGCCAATCCGCCGCAATGGCGCCCGCGTCCCATTCCTGGCAATAACGATGGAACTCATCCGCCAGATGGCCGACTTCGCGTTCCATTTCGCTCGCCAAAGCCGCAAGATGCCGGTCCGATGACCGCTTGAGTTCAGGATATAGGTGGCGATCTTCCTTGGCGAGGTGAACGGTCAACATATGGCGCAACCGCCAGCGCAAACTGGGCAACCCTTCCACCGGCGCGCTTTGGCGGGAAACGATCGTCAGTATTTCGGTCAGGATTGTGTCGATCTGTGCATGTTCTTCGGAGAGCCGTTCAACCGTAACCAGTGGCACCATGCAGACCTCCGCGAAACATCGCATTTAAGTGATTGAGGCCATGCTGATTTTTCGTTGAAGATTCGTTACGATCGGCGACTAGGTCGGTAACGTCGATCTGCAATCGATCGCATCCGAAATCCTTCGCTTGCGCAGGCGGCCCGCCATGTCTAGGCGAGGCTTTTAATGCAAACCGCCGATCATCGCCCCGCTTCCCAGATAGAGGGTGGCGCCGTATTCCCGCACAAGCACCTGACGGGCATTGCGGGCCTTCTGCCGCACGAGATCATGTTTCTGCTCGACGAGGCAGAAACCTGGATCGGTGCCAACCGCGCCCATGCCAAAAGCGACAAGCGGCTGGACGGCCTGACCCTGATAAACGCCTTTTTTGAAAATTCGACTAGAACGCTGCTGTCGTTCGAGATTGCGGGCAAAAGGCTGGGTGCCGATGTCGTCAACATGCACGCCGCGCAATCGAGCGTGAAGAAGGGCGAAACGCTGATCGACACTGCGATGACGCTGAACGCGATGCGCGCCGATGTCATCGTCATCCGCCACATGAGTTCGGGCGCGGTGCAATTGATCGCAGGCAAGGTCGACTGCCCCGTGCTGAACGCCGGCGACGGACGCCACGAACACCCCACCCAGGCCCTGCTCGACGCGCTGACGATCCGGCGGCGGCGCGGCAGCATCGCCGGGCAACGCGTGGTGATCTGTGGCGACATCCTGCACAGCCGCGTCGCGCGCTCCAACATTCTGGCGTTGACCGCGCTTGCCGCCGATGTCCGCGTGTGTGCGCCATCGACGCTGATGCCCGCCGAAATCGAACGGATGGGCGTCACTGCCTTCACTGATTTCGATGCGGCACTCGATGGGGCGGACGTGGTGATGATGCTGCGGTTGCAGAACGAACGCATGTCGGGCGCCTTCATCCCATCAACCCGCGAATTTCACCTGCGATACGGCCTGACGATGCAGCGCCTGGCGCTGGCCAAGCCTGACGCGCTGGTGATGCACCCCGGCCCGATGAACCGCGGCGTCGAAATCACCTCTGCCGTTGCTGACCACCCGGAACGCTCCGCGATCACCGAGCAGGTTGAAATGGGCGTGGCGGTTCGCATGGCCTGCCTGGACGTGCTGACTCGCCGGGCGCGCGGCGTGGAGGGTTGGGCATGACGAAACCCGCCTCTCCTTCGCTTGCCTTCACCAACGCCCGGCTGGTGCTGCCCGATGGCGTTCGCCCTGGCTGCGTCCTGATCCGCGACGGCGAAATCACGGCGACGGGAACGATCGACCTGCCTGCCGATGTTGAGGCGGTCGATCTCGCCGGGTTGACGCTTGCGCCCGCGTTGGTCGATCTGGGCGTATTCTCGGTCGATGTCGCAGCCTGCCACGCGGGCGGTATCGTACGCATCGGCCTGATGCCCGACCAATCGCCGGTGCTTGACGACCCCGGCATCGTGCAGCGATCCGCACTGATCGGTCGGCCGCATCTGTGGATTCATCCGATTTCAGCAGCGACACGTGGCCTCGCCGGGCATGACCTTGGCGAAATGGCAATAAACCGCGAAGCCGGGGCGCTGGCTACCGGTACAGGCCGAGGCTGGATTGGCGACGCCAGTGTCATGCGCAAGGTGCTGGCCTATGCCCGCGACCTGGACCAAGCCGTCATTACCCATGCCGAAGACGCAAATCTGGTGGGTGACGCAGTGGCAACCGAAGGCGAGGCCGCGACCCGCATGGGCCTGCCCGCCGCACCCGCCATTGCCGAAGCGCTGGCGATTGCCCGCGACCTGATGCTGGCGGAAGAAACCGGTTCCCGACTCCATATCCGTCAAGTGACGACCGCCGCCGGCTTCGACCTGGTCCGTGCCGCCAAACGGCGCGGCGTTCGGGTGACATGCGGCATCACCCCCGCGCATCTGTTCCTGTCGGACATCGCGATGACCGATTTCCGGACCTTTGCGCACCTCTCCCCCGCTCTGCGTGCGGAAAGCGACCGGCAGGCCTGTCTTGCCGCACTCGGCGACGGGACGATCGACGTGCTGTCGTCGGGGCATGATCCGCGGGGGCCGGAGGAAAAGCGCCTGCCTTTTGCCGACTCGACGCCCGGCATGTCGGGTGCGGAAACCTTGCTGGCGCTGGGGTTGGGCCTGGTTCGGGACGAACGGATCACCCTCAACCGGCTTTTCGACCTGGTGGCGACAAACCCCGCGCGCGTACTGGGTATCGACACCGGAACGCTGGTCGCGGGCGCGCCCGCCGATCTGGTGGTTTTTGACCCCGACACACCCTGGCAAATCGAAGGCGACCAGATGCGCGCACGCGCCGGCAACACACCATTCGACGGATTGCCGGTTCAGGGACGAGTCCGCCAATTGTTCAAGGGCGGTGCCAGATTGTTATAATCGCCCCCCCCCCCCCGTTAGCCAGGGTTCAGCGCGACGCGACCTGCTGATGCTTGTCGCCAGAGATCCATTGCGCAACCTGATCGCCAGCACCCGCGCGAACGAAGCAAGCGCCGCCGTGCTTGCGGTAAGTACGGCACGTCGCGTCAGCGTCGCTGCGGGTAAATCCGCCAACCGACAAACGATAGAAGGTGGCGCCGTTGCTCGTCACGGTCATACCCTGCGGCGTCTTGTCGCCAAAGGCCGCAAAGCGGCGGGTTGCGCGAGCCCAACCGTCATGCGCGACGGCGGCGTTATCATACGCGCCAATCTGCACGTAGAAATTGCCCTTTGCCGCCGCGGGAGATTGAACGGCGACCTGCTGGTTGCGCGTGGGCCTTATGCTGCGATCGGCAACCTGGCGTACCGGCAAGCTGGGGATGGGCTGAACAACTTCATGGCGCGCCGCGAAGGTTACCGTCGGGCGGGCTTCTGCCAGCGCAGGGCTGATCTGAACTTTTGCAGCGTCGAGCGAAGCCACTGCCTGAGGCGCAACGGCTTGCGGTGCGATGGCCGCCGGTTCGGCAGTCGGCGCAAGGGCTGATGGCGTAGTGGCTGATGGCTCAACGGCAGCGACTGCGACCGGCGCGCTGGTTGGCGATGGCGCATTGAGCGCCAATGCCGCAGGCTGGCCGCCGTCCGCAACCGGCGTTACGCCCAGCAACGACGCAACCTGGTCCGATGCCGATTTTGGATAGGCGAATGCTGCCCATTGCTCGATACGCTGATCGACCCGATCCGCGCCAAGATCGAATGCGGCAACCGCGCGCGCTTCGGTCCAGCGACCGCTGAGCGCGAGCGCCAGCGCCAGGTTCTGACGAGTCTTGGCATCGGCGCCCGGCTGGCGCGCGGCATTGTTCAACACCTCGACACCAGTTGCCGGATCGCCCGCCAGTGCAATGGCCAGGCCACGATCCGAATCCTGGATCTGGGTTGCATGCGCGTCAAGCGTCTGGCGGGCAGCATCCCACGCGCCGGAAGCGGTCTGCGCCAGCGCCAGGTTCAGCGCGGCACGGCCATCGCCGGGGTTGAGCACAAGAGCGTCCGAAAACGCATCACGGGCCGAGGTGAAACGCCCTGATTTCAAATAGGTCTGCCCAAGCAGGACACGATATTCGGCATTCTGCGGTTGCAGGCGAACGGCATTTTCCGCCGCCGCCACCGCGACGGGCATTTTGTGTTTGGCCATCGCCTTCCTGGCCTCATCCGCCGAATTTGCAGCCATGGCGACGGCACGGCCGGTCGCGATTTCGCTGACGGCTGCCAGTCCACCGCGTTGCGCGGTACAACCAACCATCGATCCACCCAGCAGCAGTGCCGAAATGGTCAGCGTCATTGCAGTGCGCTTGGTCATCGCGTCAGTTCCCCAGCCTCAGCCCTGAGTCTTGCCTTGCCGCGGTGAGCGCTGGGCAAGCGCCTCCACCTCCGGCATCGCCGCGAGCAACGCGTCGAGCGCTGCCGTTACCAGTTGCTGCGCCGACTGGCGTTTCAGCGCACTTGCCAGCCGCAGCCGCAAATGACGGTCCTCATCCAGGCGAAGCGTGAATGCGGCTTTGTTCCCGGCGACGCTCTTTACAGTCTCGATGGTGACCGGAGCCGACACCGGCGCCTTGACCGCAACCGACCTGGGCCGCTTGCGACGCGCCAGTTGTTCGATAACCGGCGCGGGTTCGGGCACGGATACAAGCGCCGCGTTGACGGTGAATTCATCCTGCAACGCCGCGCGATCGCGCAACACCGCCGGCAGCACATCCTCGTCAAGGTGCGGAAGGTCTTCAAAGACCGGCGTCATCGGCAACACCGGCGCCGGTGTCGGCAGTGGGACGGGAGCAGGCGTCATTGGCTCGACGGGACCAGCGTTCGGTCCCATGTCGTTCCAGCCAAGATCGTCCATGGCTTCGGTCATCGAACCGAAACCGGTGAAGCCGTGCGGGCGCATGGCCGGTCGCGCCTGGCCCTTGCGAGCAAGCAGGCCGGAGGACAGCGATGCGAGTGGTTTGGAAGAGCCGATCATCGCGCCGCCCCTCAGCTCACCACGCGGCGGCCGAAGCCACCGGCCTGGCGATTGGGAACAAAGCCCATGCCCGGTGTCGAGGTCGGCGCGGCGAACACAGTTCGGCGGAAATTCTTTTCCAGCCGGTCCGAAATATACGTCCACAGCTCCTCTACCTCACGAGCCGAACGACTTTTGGGATCAACTTCCATCACCGTGCGGCCGTCGATCATCGAGGCGGCGAAATCGGTGCGATGATGGACGGTAACCGGCGCCACGGTGCCATGCTGCGACAACGCAACCGCGGCTTCCGACGTGATCTTGGCCTTGGGCGTCGCGCCGTTGACCACGAAAATCAGCGGCTTGCCTGCCCGGTCGCACAGATCGACGGTAGCCCCGACTGCGCGCAGGTCGTGCGGGCTGGGCCGCGTTGGCACTACAATCAGTTCCGCGACCGCAATAACGCTTTGAATCGCCATGGTGATAGCGGGTGGCGTGTCGATCACCGCAAGTCGGAAACCCTGCTGGCGCAGCACTTCCAGATCGGCGGAAAGCCGCGCCACCGTCGTCTGGGCAAACGCAGGATATTCATCCTCGCGCTCGTTCCACCAATCCGATAGCGACCCTTGCGGATCGATATCGATAAGAACAACGGGACCCGCGCCAGAACGCTGCGCCTGCACGGCGAGATGTCCTGACAAGGTGGTCTTGCCAGACCCTCCCTTTTGCGATGCCAACGCGAGAACGCGCATGCCAACCCCTGAATAAAGCTCTGTCCAGATGTGGAAATGCCATGCGGTGGGATAATAAGTAGTTAACGTATCTGGCGCCGCGAGCCGAATTCGGGGCCAACTACGCGCGCTTGGTCACGCATAAACCATGGTTAACGAATTATTTTCCAAACTGGACGAAAAATCGCGCGCGAATGGTGGAACCACCCCTTCGGGGTCGGGCCGGAGATTTGAAATGGCGCGTGCGTTGGCAAGAATTGGTATCGGCCTTTTGGCATTGGCGACAGCCACGCTGGGCGCTGGACCCGCGTTGGCCGACGCGAAGGCCGGAATCGATGCCTGGAAAAACGGCGACTACCACAAGGCCGTCGAGATATGGCGGCCCGCCGCCATCGCCGGCGACGCCGACGCGCAATTCGATCTTGCCGAAGCCTATAAGCTGGGGCGCGGCGTTCCGGTGGACTTCGGGCTGGCTGAGGAATGGTTCGGCAAGGCCGCACGGCAGGGCCATTCGCAGGCGGAAATCAATTTTGGCCTGGCACTCTTTCAAAATGGCAAGCGCGATGAAGCTCTGCCCTGGTTGCGCAAGGGCGTGGAACGCGGCGATTGGCGCAGCCAGCTTGTGCTGGGCACGATGCTGTTCAACGGCGAGGTCGTGGAAAAGGACTGGCCCCGCGCTTACGCGCTCGTCACGCGTGCCGCAGCGTCAGGTGCGGCGCCCGCCACCAAGGCGCTGTCGCAAATGGACAATTATATCCCGGCGAATGTCCGCCAGCAGGGCGTTTTGCTTGTCGGCCAATATACCAGCAGCTCGCAAACCCAAACGGCGCTCGACCTGGAAGCGGAACAACCCGCAGGCGGGATGCGCAGGGCCGACCTGCCACCGTCGTCGGTTGCGGGCGATGCGGCGACTACACCCATTATTGCCACCAACACCGCCGCCCCACGCCCGGCGCAACATCCACCCCGCGCCGTCACACCGCAGGCCGTGCATCATGCCGCGCCTGAACCGGCAATCATTGGCAAAGGTTGGCGCTTCCAGGTCGGGGCATTCCGTGATGAAGGCAATGCCCATGCTCTTTGGAAGCAGTTGCAGACGCGGGTAAGCGCGCTTTCGACTGCCCGGTCCTATTATATCGCGGCTGCCGGGTTCACCCGGTTGCAGGTCGGGCCGTTTGCCACGAAGGCTGAGGCGACCAGCATTTGCGGCGTGGTGCGCGCCAGGATGCCAAGTACGCCCTGCGTCCCAATCGCGCCCTGATCCTTGGCCTCGCCCGGTTTATTCCGGCGAAACCCAATCCTTGCGCGCAATACCCTGTGCATAAAGCAACGCCGTAAGATCATTATGGTCGATCCGCACATCGGCGGCGGCGGCAACAATGGGCTTGGCATGATAGGCCACACCCAGCCCGGCTCGGCGGATCATCGGCAAGTCGTTCGCGCCATCACCAACGGCCAGTGTCGCTTCGCGGGGCATGGGTGCGGCATCGATGGCGGCGAGCAATGTCGCCTCCTTGGTCGCTGAATCGACGATTGGCTTAGCGACGGTTCCGTCCAGCTTGGCGTCGACAATATTCAAGCGATTGGCAATTGCACGCTCAAACCCGATTTTTGCCGCTACCGGATCGGCAAAGCGGGTAAAGCCGCCCGATACGAGGATGGTCTGTGCGCCGCGCGCGCGCATCGTCTGCACCAGCGTAACCGCGCCTGCCATCAGTTTCACGCGCTCCGCCAGGCAGCGTTCGATAACGGCTTCGTCGAGACCTTTCAGCAACGCAACACGCGCATCGAGCGCTTCGGCAAAATCCAGTTCGCCGCGCATCGCCGCTTCGGTCACCGCAGAAATCTGCGGCTTTATGCCGGCATAATCCGCCAGTTCATCAATGCACTCGACAGTAATCATCGTCGAATCCATGTCCGCTATCAGCAGCGATTTTGGCCGGGTGAAATGCGACTGGACCGCGATATCGGTCGCGGTAAAGGCGCCTTCCAGCGCCGTGCGCGCGGCGGCCGGATCAAGCCCGAATAAAAGGTCGGCGGCAATGCCCTCATCCAGCCAACCGCTTTCGACAGGCGAGCAACCAGCCGACGCCAGGCGATCCATCGCTTCGGATATTTGCCCTGCCTCAAGCCCATTCGCTGCTATGAGCGTCGCAATGAACATGCGTGTTTCCTCCGATCCGCCGACGGTGGCGCTCATTGCAGGCCCGACGGCCAGCGGCAAGTCCGCGATCGCGCTTTCGCTCGCCCAGCGCGCGAACGGCACGATCATCAACGCCGATGCGTCGCAGGTCTATGCCGATCTGCGCATCCTATCCGCGCGGCCCAACCCCACGGAGGAGGCGCGAGCGCCGCACCGGCTGTTCGGCCATGTCGATGGCGCGGAAACCGATTATTCCGCCGCACGCTGGGCAGCCGAAGCGCGCGCCGCGATCGACGACAGCGTGGCGCAGGGTCGCCTGCCGATTCTGGTCGGCGGCACCGGCCTGTATTTGCGCACCCTCATCGATGGCATTTCCCCCATACCCGAAATCGACCCCGCAATCCGCGCCGAGGTCCGCGCCCTCCCCGTCACCGACACCTATGCCCGGCTTGGCGAGCTTGATCCGCAGGCGGCGGCGGCGCTGAACCCCGCTGATACCACGCGCATCGCCCGCGCGCTGGAGGTCATCCGCTCGACCGGCCGCCCGATTGCAGACTGGCGCGCCATCCATGTCGGTGGCATCGGCCATCGTATCCGGTTGATCGCCGCCATCCTGCTGCCGCCACGCGACTGGCTGGACCAGCGTATCCGCGATCGCGCGGCCGCAATGATCGAAAACGATGCCGCCAGCGAAGTGCGCGCATTGCTCGCTCGCTGCGACATCATGCCCAATGCCTCGGTTCGTCGCGCGATCGGCGTTGCCGAAATGACGGGCGCAATGGCGGGCGATTATTCCCTGGCAGAGGCCGCCAACCGGATCACCCTGGCCACTCGCCAATATGCCAAACGCCAGTACACTTGGTTCAGAAACCAGCCTCCGGCCGAGTGGATTCGGCACATTTCGACTGATTCGGATGATATTATCGACGAAATTGAAATAAGATTGCGCAATTAGCGATTGACGCGTACAAATCATACGATTAGCAGCGCGGCTCCGGCAATGCTATGCGCTGCCGAAACGGGAGTATGAACGATGACCGAGAAGAGTGGAGCCGATATCCTGGTCGAGGCGCTGTGCGATCTCGGCGTGGAAGTCGTGTTCGGCTATCCTGGCGGTGCCGTTCTACCCATTTATGACGCGCTTTTCCGATCTGGCCGCATCAAGCATATTCTGGTTCGCCACGAACAGGCCGCAACGCATGCGGCAGAAGGCTATGCCCGCTCCACCGGCAAGCCGGGCGTCGTGCTTGTCACTTCTGGCCCTGGCGCGACCAACGCCGTCACTGGCATTACCGATGCGCTGATGGATTCGATCCCGATGGTCGTCATCACCGGCCAGGTCGCCACCCACCTGATCGGCACCGATGCTTTTCAGGAAGCGGACACCGTCGGCATCACACGCCACTGCACCAAGCATAATTACCTCATCAAAAATCCGGCACAGGTCGGCCCCATCCTGCACGAGGCATTCTATATCGCCACGGCGGGACGTCCCGGCCCGGTCGTTGTCGATATTCCCAAGGACGTTCAGGTCGCAACCGCTCGCTATGCCAAGCCGGGCGCGATCAAGCACAAGACCTATCGCCCACAAGTGAAGGCCGATCAGGCGCTGGTCGAAACAGCGGTCGACATGCTCGCCGCGGCCGAACGGCCGATCTTCTACACTGGCGGCGGTATCATCAATTCCGGCCCTGGTGCCAGCCAGTTGCTGCGCGAACTGGCGCGGATCACCGGGGCGCCTGTTACCTCGACGTTGATGGGCCTGGGCGCCTTCCCTGCTTCCGATCCGCAATGGCTGGGAATGCTGGGGATGCACGGCACCTATGAAGCCAATTATGCGATGAACAAGGCTGATCTGATCGTCTGCCTGGGCGCGCGCTTTGATGACCGGGTGACCGGGCGGCTTGACGCGTTCGCCCCCCATGCGCGCAAGATTCACGTCGATATCGATCGGTCGAGCATCAACAAGACCGTGCGCGCCGACCTCGCCATCGTCGCTGATGTCGGCCACGCGATCGAGGACATGATCCGCATCTGGAAAGCCCGCCATCATCCCAAACCCGATCTGAAGGACTGGTGGCACCGGATCGAGGGCTGGCGCGCGCGGCGCAGCCTGGCCTTTGACGACCTTCCGAATGAAATCATGCCGCAACGCGCGATCCGCGCGCTGTGGGAAGCGACGCACAAGCTCAACCCGATCATCACCACCGAAGTCGGCCAGCACCAGATGTGGGCCGCGCAGCATTTCGACTTTGAGGGGCCGAACAAGTGGCTGACCAGCGGCGGCCTGGGCACGATGGGTTATGGCCTGCCGGCAGCAATCGGCGCGCAGCTTGGCAATCCCAAGGCACTGGTCATCGATATTGCCGGCGAAGCGTCGATCCAGATGAACATCCAGGAACTCGGCACCGCGACCCAATATCGCCTGCCGGTGAAGATTTTCATCCTCAACAACGAATATATGGGCATGGTCCGCCAATGGCAGGAACTGACCTATTCCAGCCGTTATTCGGAAAGCTATTCCGACGCCCTGCCCGATTTCGTGAAGCTGGCGGAAGCCTATGGCTGGAAGGGCATTCTTATCGAAGGGCCGGACCAGCTGGAAAGCGGCATTGCGGACATGCTCGCCTATGATGGGCCCGTCATCGTCGACTGCCGTGTCGCAAAGCTCGCCAACTGCTTCCCGATGATCCCGTCGGGCGCTGCTCACACCGCCATGATCCTGTCTGGCACGCAGGTGTCCGGCGAAATGGACGATGCCGCCAAGGCGCTGGTGTGATGACTGTTGTGCTGCCATCGCCCCGCAAAGCACCGGGTTTTCGCGCCATCGGCGTGCATTCATTTTCAGGGAGATTCCGGCATTTGCCGGGATGACGCATCAGATGCACATCAAGGAAGAAGCAACCGAGCGGCATACGCTTGCCGTCATCGTCGATAACGAACCCGGTATCCTGGCGCGGATCGCCGGGCTGTTCACCGCACGCGGCTACAATATCGAAAGCCTGACGGTGAGCGAGATCAGCGAAGACGATCTGGTCAGCCGCATCACCATCGTCACTTCTGCCAGCCCGTCGGTGCTGGAACAGATCGTCGCGCAACTCGACAGGCTGGTGCCCGTTCACAAGGTGACCGACCTGACGGCAGCGGGCGCGCATGTCGAACGCGAACTGGCGCTGGTAAAAGTGCGCGGCACGGGCGACCACCGGATCGAGGCGCTGCGCCTGGCCGATGTGTATCGCGCGCGCGTCGTCGACGCGACCACCAGCAGTTTCGTGTTCGAGGTGACTGGCGGACCCGACAAGATCGATACCTTTGTCGCCCTGATGCGCGAAGTCGGCCTGATCGAAGTGGCCCGCGGCGGCATCGTCGCCATCGCTCGCGGCAAGGACGCGGGATAACAGCAGGAATATCGTCCGCGACTTCGCTCGACACGAACGGAGTCATCAAATTCAAACCACCGTTCGTCCCAGGCTTATCAGGGGGCGCGAGACAAGAGGAACTTATCATGCGTGTCTATTACGATCGCGACGCCGATCTGAAGCTGGTCACAGGCAAGAAGATCGCGATCATCGGCTATGGCAGCCAGGGCCATGCCCATGCGCAGAACCTGCGCGATTCCGGCGTGGCGGAAATTGCCATCGCGCTGCGCCCCGGATCGGCAACCGCCGCCAAGGCCGAAGCAGCCGGTTTCAAGGTGATGACCAACAAGGAAGCGGCTGGCTGGGCCGATATCCTGATGATGCTCGCCCCCGACGAACACCAGGCCGCGATCTGGGACACCGACCTCAACGGCAATATGAAGCCCGGCGCCGCGATTGCGTTTGCGCATGGACTCAACGTCCATTTCGGCTTGATCGAACCGCCCGCAGACATCGATGTCATCATGATCGCCCCCAAGGGCCCCGGCCACACGGTGCGCAGCGAATATGTGAAGGGCGGCGGCGTGCCCTGCCTTATCGCCGTCCATCAGGATGCGTCGGGCAACGCGCATGACGTGGCGCTTGCATATGCCTCGGGCGTTGGCGGCGGCCGGTCAGGCATCATCGAAACCAATTTCCGCGAAGAGTGCGAAACCGATCTGTTCGGCGAACAGGCCGTGTTGTGCGGCGGCATCACCCACTTGATCCAGGCGGGCTTCGAAACGCTGGTCGAGGCAGGCTATGCCCCTGAAATGGCGTATTTCGAATGCCTGCACGAAACCAAGCTGATCGTCGACCTGCTGTATGAAGGCGGCATCGCCAACATGCGTTATTCGATCAGCAACACCGCCGAATATGGCGACATCACCACCGGCCCGCGCATCATCACCGATGAGACCAAGGCGGAAATGAAGCGCGTGCTGGCCGACATTCAGTCGGGTCGCTTCGTCAAGAACTTCGTGCTCGACAACCGCGCCGGCCAGCCGGAATTGAAAGCCGCGCGCAAGGCCGCCGCTGCCCACCCGATCGAGAAAGTCGGTTCGGAACTGCGCGCGATGATGCCGTGGATCAGCGCCAACAAGCTGGTCGACAAAGCCAAGAACTAAGCGCGCGGAACCGATCACATCGCGGCGGGTGGGAACGGATTCCACCCGCCGTCTTGTCGATCACTCCTGAACAGCGGCGGCCCCACCTCTGCCCCACTGCCCGACAGGCGATGATTTGGAAACCAACATCAGCGAAGACGCTCAAATCGGAAACGATGAGTTGCCGTTAAGGCATTTGACCTGACGCCCCGCACACCCGAACTCGGCCTTCTTGATAAAAATCAGGGAAGGTCCCCCAAAATGCGCTTTGTTGCTCCCATTCTCCTCGCTCTTGTCGCCGCCCCCGTGCTTGCTCAGCAGGCGCCGGCCGTTCCTGGTTCGGCAGACCCCGCCAAGGCGGTGGCAGGCACCTACAATCTCGATCCGGCGCATAGCCAGGTCGTGTTCCAGGTCACTCATTTCGGTTTCACCAACTATATCGGCCAGTTCCGCGAACCAACGGGATCGCTGGTGCTCGACACCAAGAACCCGGCCAACTCCAAGGTTTCGGTGACGTTCCAGGTCGCCAAGGTGGCCACCACGGTCGCCGCGCTCGATGCGCACCTGCAAAAACCTGAATTCTTCGACGCGGAGAAATTTCCGACCGTACAGTTCGACTCCACCAGCGTCGTCGCCAAGGGCAGCACCGCAGTCATCACCGGTAACCTGACGATCAAAGGTGTAACGAAGCCGGTTGTCCTGCACGCCCATCTGGTCGGCAGCGGCATCAACCCGTTCACCAAAAAGCCCACGATCGGCTTTGCGGCCACGACTTCCGTCACCCGTAGCGACTTTGGCGTGTCCTACGGCATCCCGCTCGTCACGGACCGGGTTGACCTGACCATCAATGCGTCGTTCGATGCGCAATAACCAAGGGCAATAACGGACACCAGGGTGAACGATTCACGCAGCGACGACACCGAAGACCAGCCCGCCGTTGGTCGCGTCGAAGCGTATTCGGATGGCGTGATCGCCATCATCGTCACCATCATGGTGCTGGAACTCCACGCACCGGCCACAGCCGGCCTCCATCACATCCTGGGGCTGTGGCCGGTGTTTCTCGCCTATGTTCTGTCCTACGCCTATGTCTCGATATACTGGGTCAACCATCACCGGCTGTTCAGCCACGCGACGGCAGTGACCAACGCGCTGGTATGGTCGAACATCCTGCTGCTGTTCGCATTGAGCCTGGTGCCTTTTGCAACATCGTATCTGGGCGAACAGCATTTCAGCCGCGACGCGATGCTGGTCTATCTGATGACGATGCTGTTGCCAGCACTGGCTTATGGCTGGCTGCAATCGACCATCCGCAAAACCGGCGCGCAAGGCACCCGGGCCAGGGCCTATCACCGCCGCACCCTGCGCAAGACGCGGGCGGCGGCGCTCATCTATCTCAGTGGCTTTCCGTTGAGCTTCGTCAGCCCCTGGCTGGGCGCCGGGTGCGCGGGCATCGTTGCCGTATTGTGGTTCCTGCCCACCAGCTCGATCGATCTGATGTTCGATGGGCTTGCAAGGACTGGACAGCGGAGGGGCTGACAGACTAGGAAGCGGCCTATGTCAGGGTTGATGCTACTCCTCTCGCTGCGACTTACGCGCCCTTAGGCGCCACACTCGCTTGCGCCCGTTTTGGCGCGGCGACTCGCCTAAGGGCCCGACCGACCCGAACCGCTGACCGCAAATTTCCGCGAGAGACATGTGATGCTCACTGATCCATCGACCAAATACCGCCCATTCCCGACCATCGACCTGCCCGACCGGCAATGGCCGTCAAAATCGATCACCAAGCCGCCACGCTGGCTGTCGACCGACATGCGCGACGGCAATCAGGCGTTGATCGACCCGATGGACGGCGAGAAGAAAACCCGCTTCTTCGACCTGCTGGTCAAGGTGGGCCTCAAGGAAATCGAAGTCGGTTTTCCAAGTGCGGGCGCGACCGAATTCGACTTTATTTCCGGCCTGGTCAAAACCGGCCGCATTCCCGATGACGTCACCGTGCAGGTCTTGACGCAATCCCGCCGCGACTTGATCGAAACCAGCTTTGACTCATTACGCGGCGCGAAAACGGCGATTGTCCACCTTTACAACGCCGTCAGCCCGGCATGGCGCAAGATCGTGTTCGGCATGAGCCGGGACGAAGTCCGTCAGATCGCGATCGAAGGCGCAAAGATCCTGCGCGATCAGGCGGCGGCACAGCCGAACACCGACTGGCGCTTTGAATATTCGCCCGAGACATTCTCGACCGCCGAACTCGACTTTTCGATCGAGGTCTGCGCTGCGGTGATGGAGGTGTTGCAGCCGACGGTTGAAAAACCGCTGATCTTCAACCTGCCCGCCACGGTCGAAGCGGCGATGCCCAACATCTATGCCGACCAGATCGAATATTTCGGCCGCCATATTCCCAATCGCGACCGTTGCCTCATCAGCCTGCACACCCACAACGACCGGGGTACGGGCGTTGCCGCCTCCGAACTCGGCCTGCTGGCAGGCGCTGATCGCGTCGAGGGTTGCCTGTTCGGCAATGGCGAGCGCACCGGCAATGTCGATCTGGTGACGCTGGCACTCAACATGTACACGCAAGGCATTAATCCGGGGCTGGATTTCTCTGACATTGATGCAGTCATCAATACCGTGACCTACTGCAACCAGCTTCCCGTCCATCCTCGGCACCCTTATGCAGGCGATCTGGTGTTCACGGCGTTTTCGGGTAGCCACCAGGACGCGATCAAGAAGGGCTTTGCCGCGCAGGAAGTTCGCAACGACGGTTTGTGGGAAGTACCCTACCTGCCTATCGATCCAGCCGACCTTGGCCGCAGCTATGAAGCGGTGATCCGGGTCAACTCCCAATCGGGCAAGGGCGGCGTCGCCTGGGTGATCGAACAAGACAAGGGTCTGAAATTGCCAAAGCGGTTGCAGGCCGATTTCAGCCGTCATGTTCAGCAACTCGCCGATGAGACGAGCCGCGAACTGAACGCCGACGACATCTGGGGCAAGTTCGAGGATAGCTACCTCCCTGCCCCCGCCGATCGTTTCGTACTGGTCGATTACGAAGAGAGCGGCACGGTGGGCAACCGCGTGTTCGTTGGCAAGGTGACCATCGATGGCGAAATCCGTTCGCTTTCCGGTCGCGGCAACGGCCTGATCTCGGGCGTGATCGCTGCATTGGCAGAATCGACCGGCCCGACGCTCAGCATCGTCGATTATTCGGAACACGCGATTGGCGTGGGCACCGACGTGCAAGCCGCCGCCTATGTCGAATGCAAGCTGGCGGACGGGCGCACCGTGTTCGGCGTGGGTATCGACGCGGACGTGGCGACCGCTTCGGTTCGCGCCGTGCTGTCAGCGGCGAACCACGCCTGACCGCCGATCGCCACCGCCAAGCGCAGCTAGAAGGGCCGCCGCCGCAAAATCTCGCAACCGATCCGCGCATCGGGATAGATGTCGAGCTTCATTGAGCTGACCTTCACCCCAACGACGCGCGGATCGGAAAGCGCCAACGCCGCAATCGCATCGCACAAGCTTTCCTGAAGCTCAAAATGGCGTGAAGCGGCAAGCGTAACAATCTGATCGCGCAGGAAATCATAATCGACCACCGCGTCGATTCGGTCGTCAGGGCACGTGACACCGTAATCGCAATAGAGCGTGACCGACACGTCCACGCGCTGCGGCCCTTCCCGTTCCTGTGGATGGATACCCAGCCGAGCGTTCAGTTCCAGCCCTTCCAGCCGCATCGCGTAAGTCGCACGGCTTGCCGCCGGATCATCCAGATCTCGGAAATCAGCCATTCGTCCGGTCTCTCGTCGCAAACATCACGTCGCTGTCCCGCGTTATGAAACGCTGGCCGCAATCGACAAACACATTCTGGCCAGTGATGCTTTCGCAACCCAGCAACCATTCCACGCTGGCGGCAATATCATTCGCCGATACGGGCCGGTTCAGCAGGTTGTCACTGGCAACCGCGGCGAATTCTGCATCGGTCTGGTCATGGCTGATCATCGTCAATCCCGGCGAAACGGCATTCACCCGCACGCGCGGCGCAAGCGCCTGGGCGAGCATAACCGTCGCGCTTTCCAGTGCCGTCTTGCTCAGCGTGTAAGAGAAGAAATCCGGATTCAGATTGGCAACTTTCTGGTCGAGCACGTTGACGATCGCACCATCCATCAGCCCCGTTTGCCCCGCAAGTGCGGTTGCCAGCGCGATCGGTGCAGCCAGATTGGTGCGCATCATCAGGTCGAGCATCGGGCGCTCCACCGCGGGCGGGCGGTCGAAATCGAACAGCGACGCGCAGTTGACCAGCCAATCCACAGTTCCACCCACTGCCTGCCGGGCGGCGACGAAAACCGCATTGGCGCCGTCTTCCCCGGCAAGATCACCCTCAATCAAATCGACGCGACCACCACGCGCCCGCCAGATTTGCGCGGTCTTCTCCGCTTCGGCGCGGTCATGGTGATAGTGGAGCAGGACATGGTGCCCGGCATCGGCCAGGCGTCCGCCGATCGCCGCACCGATCCGTCGCGCGGCGCCGGTGACCAATACCGTTCGCGCCATCAAAGCTCCATCAGCGCAAGCACTTCCTTGCGGCTACGCTCATCGTCTCGAAACACGCCCATCATCCGACTGGTCGTCATGCCCACGCCCGGCGTCCGTACACCGCGAGCAGTCATGCAGGCATGGCTTGCCTCGATCACCACCGCCACTCCCTGCGGCTTCAAATTGTCCCAGATGCAATTGGCGACTTCCGCCGTCAGCCGCTCCTGAACCTGCAAGCGGCGAGCATATGCGTGGAGCACGCGCGCCAGCTTGGAAATACCCACCACCAGATTGGCCGGCAGATAGGCAATGTGCGCCTTGCCAATGATCGGCGCCATGTGATGTTCGCAGTGCGACTGGAACGGAATATCTTTCAGCAGCACGATTTCGTCATAGCCGCCAACCTCTTCAAAGGTGCGCGATAGGTGCAGTGCGGGATCGTCTGAATAGCCCTGACAATACTCCTTCCATGCCCGCGCGACGCGCTTTGGCGTGTCGATCAGCCCTTCGCGCTCGGGGTCGTCTCCCGCCCATCGAATCAGCGTGCGAACCGCTTCCCTGACGTGTTCGGGCACCTCAACCTTGCCGGATGCTGGCTCGGCGCTACTCAGGCTGGTGGTATTTTCGTCGGCAGTCATACCCATTCCTCTACGCGTCCCCCGGTCATAACGCTACGGAAGCCGCCATCCGGCATACCGTTTATTCCATTTCAGAACCGGCCGGCACCGGAGGCAGGAACAATTCACGGCCGGGTCCGTGCGTCTCCCATTGACGGCTGATTCACTCAGGCGCTACCCTCAAAGCAGAGAAAATAAAACCGCATGTATCCGGCAACAGACCGGCGGCGGATTAGGAGGGGTATAGCCGATGAAGAAAGTTGAGTTGTATGCTGCGTCTGCGTTCGCGCTGATGATGGCAAATCCCGCGCTTGCGAAGGCGACAGTCGAACAACCAGCCGAACAACCAGCCGCCGGTCAATCATCCGATCAGAGCGACGATATCGTCGTGACGGCAACGAAACGCGAGCAGACATTGCAAAATGTGCCGATTTCGGTCGCGGTCACCGGTGCCGATACGGTCGAGAAGGCGCGCATCGTCGACCTGAAGGATCTTCAGTCGGTGGTCCCTTCGCTGAAAGTGACGCAGTTCCAGAGCGCGGGCCAGACCAACTTCACCATCCGCGGTTTCGGCAACGGCAACGGCAATGACGGCATCGAAAGTTCGGTGGGCGTGTTCATCGACGGCGTTTATCGCTCGCGCTCGGCAGCCGCGCTCGACGACCTTCCCGAGATCGAACGCATTGAAGTGTTGCGCGGCCCGCAATCGACCCTTTTCGGCAAGAACGTGTCGGCAGGCGCGATCAGCATTGTGACCAAACGCCCGTCATTCGAATGGGGCGGCAAGGCGGAGGTTTCGCTGGGCAATTACGGGCTTATCAACCCCAAGGCGACGATCACTGGCCCGATCAGCGATACGCTGGCGTTCCGCCTGTCGGGCAGCGTCAACGAGCGTGACGGCTATTTCACCAACCTGACCACCAAGAACAACGTGAACGACAAGCACCGTTGGTCGGTTCGTGGTGATTTGCTGTATCAACCTTCGGCCGACTTCTCCTTGCGCATCCTCGCCGATTATAACGTCATCAAGGAAGTGTGCTGCGGTGCCGTCACCGTGTTCAATGGCCCGGTGACCCAGGTCATCGGCGCGCCCACTTCGGTCGGCGGCCTTGGCAAACCGATCAACGACACGGCCAGAACCTACGATCGCAACCTTGTTTACAACACCGATCCGTCGAACCGGCTGGTGGGCAAGGGCATTTCGGCGCAGATCGACTGGAACCTCGGCTTTGGGAAGCTGACGTCGATCACGGCGTATCGCAACCAGATCAACCAGACGACGCTGGACGTCGATTTCACCGGCGCCGACATTTCGAATCTGAGCAGCGCCAACGACATCAAAACTTTCACCCAGGAATTCCGCCTGGCAGGAGAAGTCGGCAATCGCGTCACCTGGCTGCTTGGCGGGTTCTATCAGGATGAAAAGCTCCGAACTGGACGTGACATCCGTTTTGGCAACGATGCCCGTGCCTTCGCCAATGCGCTGACCGGTGGACCTGCCGGCCTGATTACCGGCCTTGAATCGCTTCAGCACGCCGTTGATCCGTCGATCGTCGTCGGCCAGACTTATTTCCAGAAGGGCCAGGGCATTGCCGATAATTACCATCTGAGCCAGCGGTCCTTCTCACTCTTCGGTCAGGCCGATTTCAAGGTCACCGAACGCCTGACCCTGACCGGCGGCCTCGCCTATCTCAACGACCACAAGCAGGCGGAATCGTTCGTCGTTCTCAACGACAAATTCTCGCAGTTGAATCTCGAAAACATTCCGACGCTCGGCTTCATTCCGTTTGCGGCACTGCCTGCGTCGCTATCGGGTTGCCTGCTGCAAAAGGGGTTTGTTCCTGGTGCGACGACGCCGACCAATCTATTCGGCTCGACGCTCGGCGCTCAGCTGCCCGGACCAGGGTCGGCTCCCTGCCCCACGTCGGCGGCAGGCAGCAATCCGTTCGCGCTCAACGCGCTGCAATTCTTCTACGGCAATGACCCGAACCACGGGCCGGTCAATTATCCGAATGCCAATGAATCGGGCATTCTCGATGGCGACAAGGTTACCTATGCTGGCCGCATCGCTTATGATTTTGGGCCGGTGAACACCTATTTCAGCTATTCGACCGGCTGGAAGGCAGGCGCGTTCAACCTGTCGTCAGACAGTCGCCCGCCCGATGCCAACGGCGTTGGCCGTACCGCCCGCCCGGAAAGCGTCGAAGTGTTTGAATTCGGCATCAAGTCGAAATTCCGCGGCGGCTATGTCAACATCGCGGTGTTCAAACAGACCATCAAGGGCTTCCAGACCAACGCCTTTACCGGCCTTGGCTTCAACCTGCTCAACGCGGGCCAGGAATCGGTTCGCGGCATCGAACTGGACTCGGCCTATCGGGTGACGCCGTGGTTCTCCGTCACTGGCGCGTTCACGTATCTCGATCCGAAATATGACTCGTTCGTCGGCGCCGCGTGCGTGGATTACGATACGGTGCAATGCCCGATCAATCCGGCGACCGGGTTACGCCCGAACTTCCGTGATCTGACCGGCCGACGCCCAGCCGGTATTCCTGAATGGAGCGCCACGATTTCGGGAACGCTGAACCACACCTTCGGCAACGGGGTGGCTGCCTTCCTACGCGGCGAGTGGGATTATAGCAGCCCGACGCAACTGACCGAAACGGTGCCGCCGCAATATAGCACCAGCAAAGTCAGCCAAGTCAACGCCAGCCTGTCGTTCGCCAATATCTTCAAGCATACCGAACTGATGTTCTGGGTCCGCAACCTGACACAGGATAATTACCTGCTGTCGGCATTCCCGACCGTGGTCCAGACCGGCAGCTACAGCGGCTATCCCAACGAGCCGCGCACCTGGGGTGGAACGCTACGCTTCACCTTCTGACGATCGAACCGGGCAAGTCACTCACCTGCCCCGACTATTGAACCTCCGCCTTCGGGCGGGGGTTTTCTTTTGGTGTTCCCGGCTCTGGAGGCCGAACACCACCGCCAACCAGCCTATTACCCCCACAATCGAGCGATCCTGTTGCCATCATTCGTATTCTTGCGCGTGACAATGGCGCACAGGCGGCGCAGAAGCGACTTTGCTCCGTGTCAGGAGCGAGAGTCGATTTGAATCGGCCGGTGGACCCGGCAAGAAGTGGGAGGAACTATGGCGGAAGCAGCAACCAAGACCGGCGGTATTCACGCGCCCGTACAGCCGTCAGCAGAGCTTGGAGCTATCGTCGGCAATGACAAGCTGCCGCGCAGCGAAGTCATCAGCAAAGTGTGGGAATATATCAAGAAGCACAATCTCCAGAACCCCGCCAACAAGCGCGAGATTCTGGCCGATGCAGCGCTTGAAAAGGTGTTTGGCAAAAAGTCGGTGACGATGTTCGAAATGAACAAGTACATCGCCGCTCACCTGAAGGCATAATTCTACCCCTTCGGGGACGCCGAACCTGTTTCCGCGTCCCCGAAGGACCAACACCGAAAGTTTCGGGCGTACCGCCGGGATACTGACCGGAAAAGTTGGCGCGCAGCGTTCGATTCGCCGGGAGCCCCCCAAACCTAAACAATCCGCACCGAAGCCCAAACATTGTCGCCGACGCGCAAGGCCGCGTGTGGACAAACAAGAGTTGGTGCGCCGCGCCGGGTGAAGATGAGAACTATGTATACTCCATAGCCCTCCTTTAAGCAGTGTTCGAATCCCTCGCGTTCCGGCATTGATGCGGAGGATAGGCCTTGTCATCCGCAAGCCGCCCTGTCAGGCCCAAGACAGCATCGGTGGGCCGCAGACGGCGAAGCCGGGAGCTCCACATACGCTATAGCCCTCTAAAACGATTGAACCAATGCAGCCCTGGCGTTCCAGTGCCGGGGTTGAATATGTGCAGCTCACCTCGTGAGCCAATCACTGGATTTCTAGGGCCTTTGCCCTCGCGCCGAAGGGTGGACGAAACCGCCGCCCCGAGGGTTCATGCCGGCCGGGTATTTTCCCTTGACCCACGGCCGACCTCGCTTGTTGCCATCGCAGTCTCGGCGATAGCCAATAGGTTATATTACGAAAGCGGTTTCAGGATTGCTGTAGCGAGTTCCTTGGGATGTGTGAGAGCGATCATATGAGGGGCATCCTCGATGACCTCGAAGCTTCGGCGCGCTCCCTCGGGAAGGCGCTTCATGAGTTCAGGCGGCGTGGATTGGTCGCATTCGCCGGCGATGATACGCATCGGGGCCGTAATCCCGTCCAGCCTGCCTTCGAGTGAGATTCCGGCCAACGTCCGCCATGCTCCGCTCCAGTCAGCGACAGATGCCCGCCGGACACAGTTTCGAGCATAACGCACCGGCCAGCCATTTGTCGCCAGATCACTGGCGCGGAACCACCGGGTCAGGCTCGGAATGATTTGCGCTTCCATTCCCTGAGCCTCCGCGAATTGAGCACGTTCCTCGAAGACGGGAAATGACCATGCGGTGGCGGCAATCACGGTCAGCTCCTGCACGCGCCCGGGCTGTTGCAACGCAAGCTCCAAGGCAATCGATCCGCCAAGAGACAGCCCGACAATTTGGGCCTGCGACAGCGCCAACCGCTCCATTACATCCGCCACATCCTGTACGCAATGAGCCAGATCGCGGATTCCCGGCGCGAAGGCGGCCCCGCCAAACCCGCGCAGATCATAGGCGATGACACGGAAATGCGGCGTCAGCAGCGGAATGACGCGCGACCACATCCGCCAATCCAGCCCGAGGGCATGGAGCAGCATCAGGGGCGGCTTGTCGCCGCCACTGTCGAACAGGCATGTGTCGTGGTCGCGCAACGGAAACCGCTTCGCGGCGAGCAATTCCTCACCTCTGTCCCGCATCACGTCGCTCGCGATGCGCAGCATGGTCAGTGCGCGCGGATAGCCTGCATAGACGGAGACTTGCTCGATGCTGGCCACGATCTCTTCCGGCGCAAGGCCGCAATCCAACGCAAAGCCAAGATGCGCGCATAGCTGGTTTTCGCATCCCCCCATGGCCCCGAGCATGGCGATGGTTTCGAGTTCACGCTCTTCACAGCCCAGCGTGGTCTGGGCAATGATCCTGCCGAAAGCATGGTTCACCAGACTGTCCGCCAATCCCGGGGACCGGGCGCCGACCGAAGCGAGGATCGTTTCCTGCGCCTGGCCGGTAAGCCGCTTCATCGCGTGATCGCCGATCAAGCCGGTCTGCGCGTGGGACATGGTGCGGGCGCTCATACATTCACCCCTTTCATGCCCTCGGCGGTATAGCGTTCGCCGGTGAAGCTGCCCGGTGCATAGGCGCTGTCAAGTTTGGTGATGTCATCGGCGGACAGGCGCAGGCTGGCGGCCGCGATGTTTTGTTCCAGATAGCCGAGCCGCTTGGTGCCGGGGATCGTGAACGCACTCTTGGCCAGCACCCAGGCGAGAGCCACCTGCGATGGCGCTGCCTCGCGTTGGTCTGCAATGGCGCGCAGGGTGTCGAGCCGCGCAGTGTTCGCCTTCAGCGCCTCATCGCCAAAGCGCGGGGCATTGCGGCGAAAATCGTTCTCGGCAAGGCTGTCGCGATCAATCGTACCAGACAGAAGGCCGCGCCCGAGCGGGCTGTAGGCGACGAAGGCGATGCCCAGCTCTCGGCAGGCAGGCAGCATCTCGGCTTCCATATCGCGCGTGGTCAGCGAATATTCGCTCTGCACGGCCGCCACGGGATGCACCGCATGGGCGCGGCGCAGCGTATCGGCGGAGACTTCGCTGAGACCGATGTGCGCGATCTTGCCTGCCTGCACCAGCTCGGCGAGCGCCTGCATCGTTTCTTCGATGGGCCGCCCGGCCTCGGCGCGGTGGACATAGTAGAGGCCGATCTGCTCGACCCCCAGACGCCGCAGCGAGGCGTCGCACGCCTGCCGGACATAGTCCGGGCTGTTGTCGATGGTGCGGGCGTATACGCCCGATGCCTTGCGGATGCCGAACTTTGTGGCGATGAATGCGTCCGCCTGACCGTTTTTCAGGAAATGCGCCAGCAGTTCCTCATTATGGCCATTGCCATACATATCGGCGGTGTCGAACAGCCGCACGCCAAGTTCATAGGCGCGGGACAGCACGGCGAGCGACTGGGCATCGTCGGTTTCGCCATAGAACTCGGACATGCCCATGCAGCCAAGGCCAAGAGCGGGCAGGTTCGGACCATCGGTTCCAAGCGGAAGTGTGGGGATCATCGCGTAGGCTCCTGTTGTTCATCCGGCCCTTTCTCGCAGGCATACATTCCCATGAAAACTGCATGACTATGCACTCCATCTGTGCAACATCTATCAGATGAACTGGGATGACCTGCATGTGCTCGCGGTGCTTGAGCGCGAAGGCTCGCTGGCCGGCGCGGCGCGGGCGTTAGGCGTCAACCATGCGACGGTGTCGCGGCGTATTTCCGCGCTGGAAGAGACGTTGGGGCAACCGCTCGTGCGCCGCTTGGCGCGGTCGACACCCCTGACCGAGAAGGGCAAGGAGGTCGCTGCAATTGCACGCGACATGGAGCAAGGCGCGCAGCGGATTGAACGTCTGACCCATGTCGCGCAGGGCACGTTGACCGGGCGCGTGCGGCTGACCGCGCCCCCCGTGCTGGTCAGCGAAGTCATCATCCCGGCCATGCGCGATCTGCGCGCCGATCATCCCGATTTGCAGATCGTGCTTTCTGCCAATTCGCATATCGCCTCGCTCGACAGCGGCCAGGCCGATTTGGCGGTGCGCATGGTGGAGCCGCAGGGCAAGCAGAACATCGTCCGGCGCATCGGTGCGGTCGAATTCGCGCTCTATGCGACACCGGACATTGCAAGACTGCCACAGCAGCAATGGCGCTTTATTGCTTTCGACGAAACGCTGGCCCATGTGCCCCAACAACGCTGGCTGGAAGAGTTTGCCCGGGATCGCCCGCTTGATCTGCTGACAGGAGATTTTCACAGCCAGTTCGCCGCGGCCAGAGTGGGCCTTGGCGTCGCGCTGTTGCCTTGTGTGATGGCGCAGCCTTGCCGGGAACTGGTGCGCGTCGCCGTTCAGCAGCCCGAAGCACGGCCGGTTTGGATGGTCATCCATGCCGATCTGAAACACGCCCCTGCTGTCCGCGCTGTGGCCGACATGTTGGTCGACGCGTTCAGTAAGAGTTGAAGGATGGAAGTTCCTGATATGGCCGGCGTTTCGTACAACGATACTTTGTTTGCATCCCGAGTATCTACAAGGGGATAGCGGCAATCAGGATGTTTGTTCTGGGCATGAAATCAGAGACTGGTAACCGCGTCAGCGGACGTTGTGTAATCGGCGGCACATAGGCTACGCCCGGCTATTATGAGCACTACGTCTACGCTAAGCACTCTAATGCCGCCCCTTCACAAGGCGCTCAGGTGCCTTGGCATGAACGCGCTCGATGACCGCGGCTCTGGGAAGGCGAGGCAGTCGTGATTGCCAAGTTCGGCCAGGGCCGGACGCCTCCGGGTGTTCAGATACGCCGATCCGTCGCATTAGGTCATAGCGAGCGGTGACGACCGGCAGCGACATATTGTACATTCTTCAATAGTCCTGAGAACGCGCCTAGGGCCTCCGTCAATTCGTCGAACGATGGCCCGCCGAGGCAAAGGCGAATGCCGGTCGCCTGATCCTCGCTTTCCACCATCAGCGATGCAGGGGGCGTGACTCTGATGCCGATCGCGGCGGCCGCAGCAACGAGGGCATCGGCGACATCGCGCGATGCCGGCAGCCAAGCGTGGCACGCTGCCGGATCGGTAATAAGACCGGCGGTGCCGAGCAGTGAGGTGGCCAGACGCGATCTGCGCGCAGCTTCATGGCCGAGATCCTTTTGAACCGATGTTATGACCCCACTCGCCAGCCACGCCTCCACCAGTGCGCAGGAGAGAGGTGCCGGCTGCATCGGAGTGTCCCGCACGATGTCCTCCGCCATATCCATCATACCGGGTGGGAGCGCCAACACCCCGATCCGCAATCCTGGCCCGAGTGACTTCGACAACCCATTGACGTGCAACGTCATGTCCGGCGCCAAGGCCGCCAGCGGCGACACATCCGACGCGGCGAAGGCATAAACGCCGTCTTCGATGATCCGGGCACCGGCACGGCGGCAGATATCAACAATCGACTGTCGCCGTGCCGTTCCCATGGTCGCAGTGGACGGGTTGTGCAGCGTCGGCGTGAGATAGACCGCCTTGCTGGCAGTGCGCTCACCGGCGAGCGCGATCGCGAGTGCTTCCGGGATCATACCTTCCGCGTCGATTTCGACACCGCGCATCCGGTGCCCTCTGCGCCGGGCAAGTGAAATCGCACCTGGGTAGGTTATCCTCTCGGTCAGGATGACCCCTTGGCTACCGCAGGCAAGATCGAACGCCAATGCGATAGCCTGACGGGCATTGCCGGTCAGGACCAGGCACGACGGATCGGCCGGTACGCCTAATGTTTCGAGCCAGCGCGCCATGAGACGGCGATGTTCAAGATGCCCGGTGGGCGGCGCATAGAGATTGAGCTGATCTGCGTCGATCCTCCTGGCTATCCCGGCCAGCGTGCGCGCCAGGAGGCGTTCGGTGAGCATGGCCGGTGGCGTGTTGGACGACAGGTCGATCTGCCGCCCTTCATGGGCCTGATGGATCGTCACAAAGGTTCCTCGCCCCTTGACGCTCCGTGTCAGGCCGCGCCTGTCAACGATGCCATAGGCTTTGGTGACGGTGCCGAGACCGATGCCAAGTTTCCATGCGAGATCGCGATGGGCTGGAAGCCGGTCTCCGCCCTTCAGTCGCCCTTCGATGATGTCATCCGCAAGTGCCAGGACCAGCCTGTCAGTGGTGCTGGCCTCGATGTCGGCAAGGCGCGGCGTCCACGGGGACTGCAAACGCATGACTGATTCCTCAAAAGTGTCGCATGACACTATTAACATAGTACGTAAGTGTACCATCGGGTAGGATGACGACTTCATCAAGTTAATTCGCAAGCGCACGTCCGCCCCGACGCGCGCGTGGAGGTCGAATGTTCAGCCATGTCACTGTCGGAACCCGGGATCTTGAGCGGGCGGGCCGCTTTTACGAGGCACTACTCGTCCCGATCGGGTTGCGGCAACGTGTTGTCACGCCCGATGATGGTCCCCCGGCACTCTGCTGGGTATCCGGAGACGCGTTACTCCCGCGTTTCTACGTGTACAGCCCGCACGACGGGCTGCCTGCAACGGTTGGCAACGGCAGCATGACCGCTTTCCTCGCGCCCACGGCCGAGGCGGTACGAGCGTCATGGACCTTAGGGCTGGCGAACGGCGGAATGGATGAGGGCGCACCGGGCGAGCGCCCACATTATGGCCAGGGCTATTTTGGCGCCTATCTGCGCGATCCCGACGGAAACAAGGTCCACATCGTCTATCGCGGCGACCTTGACCCGCTCGAGGAGCAGCGGCTGCTTCGGGAGAACGGTCGATGATCGCCAGCCAGATCGCACTCGTCTATGCCACCTATCTCCTCGCGACGGCCAGTCCGGGGCCGAGCAATATGGCGATCATGGCAACGGCGATGCGCGACGGCCGCGGTCCCGCCCTGGCACTGGCTGCCGGCGTCATCTCGGGATCACTCTTCTGGGCGATCCTTGCCGCAACGGGCATTTTCGCAGTGCTGGCGGCCTATGCGGACGCGCTCTTCGTCATCAAGATTTTGGGAGGTGTTTATCTGCTCTACCTCGCGTTTCGCGCGGGTCGATCAGCCATGGGAGAGGCTTCCGACGCGCTAAGGACGCAGACCAGTCAACCGACACCTCGCTATTATCGACTCTATCGCCAGGGCATCCTCATGCATATCGGCAATCCAAAGGCGGTACTCGCATGGATCGCCATCATGTCGCTGGGCCTTCAGCATGACGCACCCGCTGGAGTACTGCCGGCGATTATCGTCGGTTGCGCTTTGCTGGGCATTTTTGTCTTTGGTGGCTATGCGGTGCTGTTCTCTACCGCGCCAATGATCGCCCTTTACGGGCGGCTGCGGCGCTGGATCGAGGGCGGCCTGTGCGCCTTGTTCGCCGTGGCGGGTCTAAAGTTGCTCGCATCCGGGAGGTGACAAGTACATGAGCGTTTCGGTTCACATGGTCGACGTCTTCGGCTCGGATGCGATCTCCGGCAATCCTCTGGCTGTCATCGTCGCTGCGGAAACTCTTGCCTCGGAGGAGATGCAGCGCCTCACGCGCTGGTTCAACCTGTCGGAGACGAGCTTCCTGCTGCCGCCGACAAACCCGGTCGCCGACTATCGCGTCAGGATATTCACGCTGGATCGGGAGATGCCGTTCGCCGGGCATCCGACGCTCGGCACCTGTCACGTCTGGCTGCAGAGCGGCGGCGTGCCGAAAAGCGGAGCAGATATCGTCCAGGAATGCGGGGCGGGTCTGGTCAGAATCCTGCGTGATCGGGACCGGCTCTCCTTCGCGGCACCGCCGCTCATCCGCTCCGGTGTGCCATCGCTCGACGAACGGATGGAAGCACAGCAGTTCCTTGGGATCGACGGGCATGAGATTGTCGATGCCGCGTGGATCGACAACGGTCCGGGGTGGCTTGGCATCCGACTGGCATCTGCCGAGAACGTTCTGTCACTCAAGCCGGCACGAAGTTGGCCGCGGCGGCTCGATATCGGCGTGGTCGGTCCCCATGCTCCCGGCGGCGATGCCGCCTTCGAGGTTCGCGCCTTCTTCAGCGACCATCTGGGAACGATAGTGGAAGATCCGGTTACCGGCAGCCTCAACGCCTCGCTGGCCCAATGGCTGTTCGCGACCCACGTGTCGGATACCGACTACATAGCTGCGCAGGGCACCTGTCTCGGCCGCAAGGGGCGTGTCTATGCGGGGCGCGACGGTACGGGCCAGGTCTGGATCGGCGGCCAAACCCGCACGCATGTCGAGGGGACGTTGCTCGGCCTTTCCGGTATCGAATAGCCGCGCGACCGCCTCTCACCACTCTCATGCGACGCACGATACGCTGCGGATATCGGGTGATGGCGTAGAACCGGCGGTTTGCTATGCCGCTTGGTGCCGTGCGGCGATCGGCGGCAAAGTCGGGTGTAGCGTGCAATCGGCTGGCGTGGCGGGCCGCGCCCGACGATGATGAGCACTACGTCTACGCTATAGCACTCTAATGCCGCATGTTTTTTTATCGACACTCGGTGTTACGCCACGAAACACCGCAGATGGGGTATTGCCGCCCTTCGCAGGACTCGGGGCAACGGTCGGCTCTTGACCCACCGCTCCCGTCTCCGACGTGTTGTTTCCTACGACTGCAGCAGCCGACAGGTGTCCCGTTCGGACACTAGCGCGATACCCGCTCTCTCTTTTTTCGCAAATCTCGGAAAAATCCGTGCAGCTGCGCCCCTGGCAAAACTTTTCAAATGGCATCCAGTTGGTTGGCGGCGGCGCCGATAATGTGCTTAAATTGAAAGATGTCGAACTTTCCAAACCTCGTTGAAAGAGCATTTGCTTTTGCCACTGACGCCCATGGCCGTATTGGGCAAGTGCGCAAATATACTGGAGAGCCGTATATCAACCATCCAATAGAAGTGATGAACATCGTCAAGACTGCGTCGCACTACACAGATGTGATGTTAGCTGCCGCGTTACTTCATGACACGATTGAGGACACCGCTGTAACACGAGATGATGTCGAGCGCGAGTTTGGGCCCGCTGTCGCAGGCATGGTGATGGAGCTGACTGACCAATGCACAGTGGGAAACCGAGCAGAGCGAAAAGCTGCCGAGGCTGAGCGCCTACGCACGATATCAGCGGAAGCGCAAACTGTGAAACTGGCAGACCTCATCAGCAACAGCGTGTCCATTATCGAGCATGATCCTGATTTCGCGAAGGTTTATCTGCGTGAGAAATTGCGGATATTGGAAGTGATGACCGCAGGCGACTCAAAGCTCTATGCGCGAGCAGCTGCTCAGTTGGACGCAGCTCGCAAGCTGGTCGATTTTCGCCGATGAAATCGGCAACTCAAATCGAACACATCGCGTATAAACCGCACCTCCCCACGCGCAAACCACCGACGTAGCCGACATAGAAACCGACTGAGGCATTTGGAGGTCGGTTGCTCGACCTGAGCACACTATCTCACCTTCACCAAAATCTGTTTGAACGTGGTGGAGACCAAGGGATACAACGGCCTGACATCTCCAATTAGATACAGCCTCTACTCAGGCGCACCAACATTTCGCCAAGCACCCTTAAGCTCCATAGCTCGATCAGTATGGCTTCGAACGCGATCGTCCAATTCTCCGCGGGCCATGTTGGTAACAGAGAGGAATTGATCTATGATCACTTTCTCATCGCTCGAACCGCCCATCTCAATCCAGCGCTTTTGTTCGCCTTGGAGAGCAACGGCGTTTTCATTCGTGAAATAATTCGCTCCGCGAACAAGAGCTTTGTCCATTAAGGACAAGATTTTGAAGTATACCTCTTTCCGCGTCATCGCTTCAGAACCCTTTCTGTCTGTTTGTATAGTGCAGATCGAGAGTGGTCATCAAACAGTTTATCGACGTATTCTCGATGGACTGAAGCGACTCGTAGGCGCACCAATTCAATCGGTCATTCCGATCCCAGAATTGCATCTATGTTTGCCGACTGAGTCCTTAGAGACTTTCTAATCTTTATGCAGCGATCGAGGTCGTGGCTTTCGGACAATAGCTTCCGACTTTTATGAGCGTAGTCGTTGCGCAAGGTGTTTAACGGAACCTCGCCATCCTCCACCTCGGCAAATTTTTTGAGCTCGCCGATATAGTCTTCGGCATGGCCAGATATGTCGAGAATTTTGCGAGTAAGCCGCCAGCGCGTGTGGGTATCATACGCAGCGGTCAGGAGTTTTTCTGTCAAATGTCCCCCCAAGGTTTCCGCATCCAACGGAAAACTCTCCGCCTTTTTTGCGGCTGATTTCGCTCTTTCATCGACGATCATTTTAACATACTTGCCTACCTGGGCCTGCTGATCCGCATCCAACTTGGGCCAAATTCTCAAGAATATCTCATAGAACTGAGCATCGATTTCGGACACTCCTTCCATCAGTAAGCCGCGCACTTGCTTGACCGTCTGCTCGCGGACTAGCAAACTGCCAACAACGCTCCGAACCTTTTGAATCAGAGCCGTCCTATTCGCAATATACACGCCGTCAAGCTCTGCAGCTCGAACTGCGTCGAGAAGATCGCTCACACTGCTGGACGAATAAAAAATGACCGGTAGGTAAATGTGGTCGGTCTCCCTGATTAGGCGAACGAGCTGATCGCCTTGCAGGCCTACCATATGGTAGTCCACCATTAGCAAATCTAAATCTGGGTCCTTCAAGTGGTGTTCCAACCGCTCCCTAATCGAGCCATCCTCAGGTGCCTCGACGAAACTTATATCAGCACGAATGCCAACTTCCTCGAGAAAGTCTTTCACGTCTTCCTGATCAGTGTCGGTGCTCTTTGGTTCATCATCGATCCAAAGGATGTGGTAAGCAGTTTTCATGCCTTGAATTCCATTCGGACTGTAGCGCCAGCGCCATCAACGCCGCTCGATATAGATATTGTACCCTGAAGATCATCGACAATCTGCTTGGCGTGACTTAATCCAATGCCCGACCCAGACGTGTTCGTTATCCCTTTTTCGAAGAGCTCTTCCGGAGAAAAGCGATCGGTAAGGCCGCTTCCATTGTCGGCAAATTCCAAAATTACGTTCTTATTACTTTTGAACGCCCTGATAACTAGCTGTTTGGCACCGGCCTTGCCCGCATTATCGACCAAATTGTCCACGAGCATGGTCAATTCAATCGGTCGGAATGAGCGTACCAGTTTGCAGCGCTCGGGGTTCTCGTATGTAGTTCGGAGATTCCAGCCCAAACCGATGTCTTTGAAATTCTCTAGATACTCATCGACGAACTGAAGCATGTCTTCTCGAACACGATTTGTAGAAATGTCAAAATCAGCTTTCGACGCCAACTTCGATACGTTTTGGATTTTCTCGATCTCGAATAGACTGGCCTCGATAACATCGAAAAGGTCTGCTTTTGAATAGTTTGCCTCATCCGCGCGATAACGACGAACGACTCGATCCATCCTCTTCAAAAGAGCTCCAGCGACCAGTCCTATCTGATGATGGAGCTGAATGATCCGAGTTTGATCCGCCGTAATTTCGAATTGCGCAAAGATTCTTTTCCGCTGCTCAGACTGCAGTTCCTTTCTGACCTCGCCAACCTTTAGTTCCAGACCGCGGTTGGTCCGGTTCTTCTGCGCCAATTCCTTGGCTTGGCGGCTTATGAAGCGCGAAAGGTCACGCTTTTCTGACGGGCGCAGCTTGTCAATCGGCGTCCCATCGAACCGCTCTTCAAGCGTCTCGACCAGATCGTCATAGTCCTGAGTTTCCTGATCCGCGAGTGACGACAGATACTTCAGATTGATATCGATATCGATGATATGGCTTTGCGGAGATCTGATCGTTACTACCGAGTCTATCGTCTCGAGAACGGGTTTTTCGCCTTGAAGATACTGATAGTTGCCGGCCAGAAGCTCCTCGTCGTTGTCCTCACCAATCGTGCGATCGATCCTATCCCAGTCCAAACCATCAACTACGAACTTCTCGAGCTTCCTCATAGACTTGTGGAAGAAGCCATAGACCAGTTCATCATCGAATGAGCTAGCGATCGATTGGCTATCCGTGGCAAGCTCTCTAAACGCCGTGTTTCGCTTAAGGCCCTCTCGGCTCGACACCGGTTCAAACTTCTCGTCGGTGTCTGTTATCTGGATAAACCCAACGAGTTCACGCAATCCGAAAAAGCGCCGCTGCCCCTGAGCTTTCCGCTTATCGATGCCAAGCCAATCGTCTCCGATAGAGCCGTAGGGGAAAACACGGAAACTGTTGAGAAACAAGAATACGGAACCGTATTCTACCGATCGATACCCGGTTCGCCTCTTGAAGAAAGCCTTCGCGGGTTGGTTGAGATAAAACAGCGTCAGCTTGATGTTTCGTAGCTGCGAATAAGGATTCTTCTCGATGCTCTTGAAAAGAAAATCACCGTCATGTCGAAGCTCGAAAGTTATAAACTTTCCGTCGGCATCGATATCGGCTTGAATCGACGATGCCCTGAAATCGAGTTCTTCGAATATTTTGTTCTCGATTGCCCCGTTTATCGGGTGCTTTTCACTATATCGCCAGTGGGAGAAATTGACAGAAAACTCGTTTTCTGGATCGATGATAAAGCGTTCAAGCTCTTTACGGAGTGACCGTAGACGATCGGCATCCCACTCGTTGCGCAGGCCTTTGATCGTCAGGACCGTCCCATGGCGCCCGCGTTTAGCGCCCATCGCCTTTTGGAATTCGTCAAGGGTGGGCTCACTTGCGAACAGGTCGATACTGCCGATTTCTTGGTCTCGCCCATCAACCTCGAATTTCGTCCAATCAACGTCCAGCTTGACCGGCTTCTTGCCGTCTTTTCTCGTAATGATGCACAGATTGGTGCCTAGGCGGTCGCAGGAGAAGCGACCAATTCCTTTGCTCCCGGCGTATGCGCCCACGGGCGGAGCAGAATTCTTCTTTTCTGAGTACGCGATATTCAGCCACTTATGCTCAATGTCATCGAGCGTCATTCCGTGCCCATTGTCGGATATTACCAACTCGCTCGCCTCGCTTGAGCCGGACTGCCGGAATTCGATCCAGACGCCGGAAGCGCCAGCGTCTTTTGAGTTTTTGATAAGTTCGATAATTGCAATGTCGTCGCTGATGATAAGGCCGCGGCCGACAATATCTTTAAGCCTTGCGTGAGCGCTGAACTTTAAAGGCGGGAGATCAGTCATATGATGCTATCTCCAGAAGCGTTTCGCCGATAGCTTCGGCGAGAAGCGGCGGCACGGCGTTTCCAACCTGCGTATACCGTGGACACTCCTTTTTCCGGCGATGGCCCCCCGTCGTGTACTTCCCCTTAAAGCTAAACCAGTCCGGGAAGGTTTGAAGACGAGCATTCTCACGTACCGTCAGAATCCTCGGCTCTCCGTAGTGGATCATATCATCCGGTAGCGTTGTAACCGTCCGCGCAAGCATGTCCGGATGCAGGGGCGTCAAGCACTGCTTCTTGGTGCTGAATTTCTCCCTGTTCTCTGGTGAAAGCGACCGACCTCGAGGGCATTCCTCCAAAATTCGCGAGAACCGCGCAACAATTTCGGGCGTGTGATTAGGAAGGCGCAGGCTGTCAGGTCCAAACTTCTGCGTTACCCCAGCCCGCATGAGCTGCTGAAACGCCGTCAGCGGCCCGCTGCCGTCGTAGAGAATTTGCTTGAACCGCTGATCATCAGGATAGTCGATCAGTGTTCCACCGAAGGTTTCCAAATCCCCGATCGCCTCGCGCACGCCGATCTTGTGCCCGTTGATTGATCGACGGTCACGGAATGAGCGGATGTTCTCTGTCAGAATCTTGAGTGGGTTACCTCCGCAAGAATCTTGATCTTTGCGAATGCACAACATGATGAAGCGCTTTCGCATCTGCGGAACGCCAAATTTCGAGGTATCGATAACCTCTGAATACACCTCGTATCCGAACTCCCCTAGTGAAGCTAGCTGCAGAGCGACCCGCTGAGAATACGGCATTTCGTCCTCAGCAAAAGGAAGCTGAAAGCCTCTAACATTCTCGAGCAGAAGGTACTTCGGCTCTATCAGTCGGACGATCTCGATATATTCCTCCGTGAGGCGATTGCGGGGATCATCATTGCTTCGCAGACCTGCCATAGAAAAGCCCTGGCAAGGCGGCCCGCCTGCGATGAGATCGACGCCCCCCTTGAGCGATTCGAGTTGAGACCGATAATTTTCGAGGAGGTGAGATGTTGTCATGGCTTCGCATGGAAGCCATTTCGGCCATGAAAACTCGTAGCGCCCGCCCGCTTCACAAAGATTTGTCTTGAATGTGGAAAAGGCATCCTCTGATTTTTCGATACAGAATAATCCATTCCAGCCCGCCATGAGCAGCCCCAACGAGAGACCGCCGCAGCCGGAAAACAAATCGATAAAAGTGTTCGGGCTTTGAGATGTCTTGCTGGTGGTTGCAGGATCGAGTCTCATTTAGACACCAACTCGTCTGCATCTAGGCTCCGATCCAACTGTCGACCAAGCGCTGCTGCGATTTTGTGAAGTGTCAGTTCTGACACCGCGCCGCCCTTTTCAGCCTTAGAAACGGTCGCCCGATCCAAGTCGGCCAGCCTCGCGAACTGATTCAGTGACAGCTTCGCCTCCAGGCGCAAGCTCTTAATTTTACTCATTATCGTCCCGCTCATGCGGCCACCCCCTCCGACACGCGGCTGCCACCACACTCATAACATACGCCCAAATCAGCACAAGTCAGCATAATTCAGCAAGGTTAGGTGGTCACATGGCGAGCGTTGTTGCGCATGTTGGTATCGTGGGTGGTAGGCGACGATGCGAGTGTAATGAACGCTATGGCAGCTTGACGCTCACGCTGGGCGGGTTGTTTGGGGGCGCTACCCCCATGGCGCGGTCAAGGATGAAACACGGGAAGCCACGCCGTCCCGCGCGGTCAAGACCATGACCCTCAACGTTTCCGCCTTTCTTGCAATACAGAAAGCCAGAAAGGTGGAGAGCAAGAAATCGAGTTTTCCACTGAGACAAGGTGCTGAGTCGGCGTGGTCTGAAGGCTCTACCGCACCTGAGTGCAGGCGAGTTTTCGTTAGTCGGCCCCGCCGTGCGGCGGCGATCAGGATGCAAGGTTTCCCAGTTTCTCGGCTTTGCACACCCTGATCCGGTTTTTCTCCCGGCTCCCGCTGACGCTCACGCCGGACGGGTTGCTTGGGGGCGCCGCCCCCTAGCGCGGTCAAGGGTAAAGCGCCGGCGAGCCGGCGCCGGCCGGGGTGGTCTCCCCGACCTTCCGCGCGGATACGATATTCAGCACATCCGTCATGACGGACATCCGCTTGTGCAGGTCGGGTGATCCCCCTCCACCCCGGCCGCCCTGGCCCTTGCACCCCCCGGTCTCGCCGACGGGCAGGGTTTCAGCGCGGCGCTTCGCTGCGCGAAACCCAAGCCCATAGGAGCAAAGACCATGACGACTATTGCCACAGAAACCACTGCTACCTCTGCCGCCGTGACCGGCGCGGAGGTGCTCATCCCGCTCAACAAGCTCAAGAAGCATCCGAACAACGCCCGTAAGACGCCGCACAGCGAGGCGTCCATTGAAGCCAAGGCGGCGAGCATCCACGCCAAGGGCATCCTGCAGAACCTTGTGGTGGAGCCGGAGCTTGACACCGAGGGAGCCGCGACCGGCTTCTATCTGGTCAGCATCGGTGAAGGCCGCAGGCTGGCGCAGTTGCTGCGCGTGAAGCGCAAGCAGATCAAGAAAGCCGAACCGATCCGCTGCGTCATCGACACCGTGAACGACGCCAGCGAAATCAGTCTGGACGAGAACGTCACCCGCGAAGACCTCTCGCCCGCCGACCAGTTCGAGCGCTTCCGCGAGCTTGCCGAAACGCGTGGTTGGGGCGCGGAGGAAATCGCGGCCCGGTTCGGCGTGAGCGCCCATGTCGTGCGCCAGCGGATGCGTCTGGGCGCTGTCAGCCCCAAGTTGATGCAGGTCTATCGCGACGGTGGACTGACCTTGGAGCAGTTGATGGCCTTTGCCATCGTGGACGATCCGACCCGGCAAGAGCAGGTCTATGAGAACCTGTTGTGGAACAAGGACCCCTCGACCATTCGCCGCGACCTGACCCGGATGCACATCGCGGCGACGGATCGGCGGGCGGTCTTCGTCGGCGCGGAAGCCTATACCGAAGCGGGCGGCATGATCCTGCGCGACCTGTTCACGGAGGATCGCGGCGGTTTCTATGAAGATGCCGCCTTGCTGGACCGGCTTGTCATCGAGAAGCTGGACGGGATCGCGGAGAGCGTGAAGAGCGGGGAAGGCTGGAAGTGGGCTTCGGTCCATATCGACTATCCGCACGGCAACGGCCTTCGCCGCACCTACCCGCATCCCGTAGCGCTGTCGGAGGAAGACGAGGCCGCCTATACCGCCGCGCAGGGCGAATATGACGCGCTGACCGAGCAGTATGGCAGCGCCGAGGAATTGCCCGAGGATGTGGACCAGCGGTTCGGGGAGCTTGAAGCCGAGATCGAGCGTATCGACGCCACGCGTCACGCCTATGATGCGGACGAGATCGCGCGCGGCGGTGTGTTCGTCATTCTCTCCCACGACGGGGAAGCCCGCATCGAACGCGGCTTCATCCGGGCCGAAGATGAGAAGCCGGAACCCGAACAGGATGCGGACAGCGAAGGCGTGATCGACGGCGTTCGCGTCAACGGCGATGGTGAGATCATCGAAGACGGCGAGCGGGACGAAGACGGCAATGCCGTTTCCGCGCTCGAGACGGAGGACGAGGATGCCGGGGATGCGGGCAAGCCGCTGTCGGACCTTCTCATCCGAGATTTGACCTCACACCGGACGCTGGGCCTTCGCCTTGCCTTGGGCGAGCAGCCGGACATGGCGCTGATCGCCGTCACCCACGCGCTGGCGGCGCAGACCTTCTATCGCGGGGTGGATGCCGCCTGCCTCGAAATCCGCCCGACCAACAGCAATCTCGCGTCTCACGCGGACGGGATCGAGGACACGGCGGCGGGCAAGGCGCTGTCGGATCGTCATGCCGGATGGGCGGCAGATATGCCGCGTGATGTGGCGGACCTGTGGGGCTTCGTCGCCGGTCTGGACCAAGCCAGCGTCATGGCGCTGTTCGCCCACTGCGCTTCGCTCACCGTCAATGCGGTCAAGCAGCCTTGGGAGCGTAAGCCCCACGCCCATGCCACGGCCGACAAGCTGGCGACGGCGGTGGCCCTCGACATGACGGCGCACTGGACGCCCACGGTGCGGACCTATCTCGGTCGCGTCACCAAGGCGCACATCCTCGCCGCCGTGCGCGAAGCCGTCAGTGACGAGGCAGCCGAGCGGATCGCGGGCTTAAAGAAGACGGACATGGCGGAGGCTGCCGAACAGCTTCTGGCCGGAACCGGATGGCTTCCCGCCGCCCTGCGCACGGCGCGGCCCGCTTGGCTGGACGAGCCGCAGGCGGACGAAGTGTTCCAGATCGCCGCCGAGTGAGGATCGGGCCGGCATCGCACAGCGGTCCCGGCCTTCCTTTCGTCCGACACCCCCAAAATTCCGGTCGCGCGGTGTTCACCGCGCGACCGGCTGACCTCGACTGTCCGATGAACGACACCGTCATCGGCGCTATGGAGACCATCATGATCGCCGTGATGTTGATGAGCGTGGCCTTGATCGCGGGACTATGCGTCCTGGCCTATACGCTTGCCGTCTATGCGCTGCCCTTCATGCTAGCCGTCGAAGCGGCGCGCTTCGCCTACGCCACCGGCTCCGGTCTGATCGGCGCGGGCCTCGTCGGCCTCGTCGCCGGGGCCGCAGCCTATGGCCTGCT
This sequence comes from Sphingomonas sp., assembly GCA_041659385.1. Lineage (GTDB taxonomy): Bacteria > Pseudomonadota > Alphaproteobacteria > Sphingomonadales > Sphingomonadaceae > Sphingomonas. The sequence goes on along the minus strand of JBAZYJ010000004.1, from coordinate 42,635 downwards.
GGTGTTCGCCTTCGCGTCGCTACGCTCGCCGGTACTGCGCATGATCGTGGCGCTGATCTTCGCCGCGCCCGCCGCCGTCGCGGGCTACGCCCTCGTCCATGGTGTCACCGGCGAGGCCGTGCTGTCCGAGGTGTGGCGGCAGATCTTCTGTATCATAGGCGGCGGTGTCGTCGGCGTGTCGGCGCTGTTGCGGTTGGCGCCACCTATGAACGGACCGCCGACCTGATACCGGACGAAAGAGACGCCAGAACGAAATCGGCGCGAGCCGACACCGAAGTTTTCGGCAGGGTGACGACCTCGTATCCCAAGGCCGGTATGACCATCGCGAGCCGTCGATACTCGGCCAGCCCCGTCTCGAAGCCGTGTTGGCGCTCGCCGTCGGCTTCGTAAATCTCCGGCCATGGCGGGGCCATGAAAACACGCAGATGATACCGATGCGCCGCGCAAAGCGTTTCCAGAACTGTATCGCCCGTCAAAGCATCGAGAGCCGACGCCGCATCGATCAGCCCACGGTCGAAAAAGACCCAGCCCGAAAGCGCGCGTGCGGACTGCCGGTCGGCCAGCGCCATCTCGATCGCACGACGGGCGAAGGCCACAGGATCGACCCATGGGAGCGCCTTTCGGTCGCCCGCCAGTTCCTCGCTCACGATGCGGCGGCCGGGCTCCTCTACGACATGATGCCCGCGCGCGCGGAGCTCGGCCAGCAGCGTTGACTTTCCGCCTCCCGAGCAGCCGGAGATCAAAACGAAATTGTCGTCCAACGCGACCCGCCTTTTTTCATATCGGATCGATCGTCTGCTCGCCCTTATTCGCGTGGTAGCAGACGAAGCCGAGCTTGTTGCCGTCCGGATCGCGCACATAGGCCGCGTAGAAACCCGGTCCATATTGCGGCCGCAAACCGGGCCGGCCTTCATCCGATCCACCAGAGGCCATCGCCTTGGCGTACAGATCGTTGACCAGTTCGACATTCGGGGCGCGCAGCGCCAGCATCCCGCCATTGCCGATCGTCGCCGCCGCGCCATTGAACGGCCTGCCGACGCAAAGACCCGGAACGGCATAGTCCTCCAGCGATCCCCACGACACGCTGTCCTCGCCGGTCCAGCATCGCGGCTGACCGAGGCGCTCCATCAACGGGTCATAGAAGCGGATCGCGCGCTCCAGATCGTTGGTTCCCAACATGGCATAGGCGAACATAGGGCTCTCCGAACACGGCTACCGAGGGGCATCACCGCGCTGCTACTACGGTCATCCCTGCGCCGACCATGACCCCGCCTGCCGTGCGATTGACCCGGCGAACAATCCGGGGACTGCGCAGGAGCTTGCGAGCGCGGCTGGCGAGAATCACATGGCCACCGATGACCACAACCTCGACGGCCAGAATGACCGCTGCCAGCACACCAACATGGCCGAGGGTAAGAGACGCCCCGACCATGTTCGGCAGCAGGGCAATGTAGAACAGCGGCATTTTCGGATTGCCGAGGTTGAGGGCGATGCCGGTCGCGAAGACGGATAGCAGTCCACCCCGCCCGTTGACCGGCTGGAGTTCGGGCACGACCGGCTCCGCCGTCCAGAGCTTGATCCCCATCCAGATCAGGTAGGCCGCGCCTGCGTAGCGAAGGATCGTCATCACGACGCCCATCTCGGCGGCAAGGATCGAGAGACCGAAGGCGGCTAGCGTGAGGAAAATCAGGATGCCGACAACGGTTCCAGCGCCGTAGGCGATACCGGACGCCGCACCATTGGAGATCGTGCGAGCGACGATCGTCATGTTGTCTGGGCCAGGACTGGCGGCGAACACAAAGAAGGCCGCTGCAAACGCAAGTAAGGTTGAGAAATCCATGAAACCCCCGACAGCTATGATTGCTTCCGGGAGAGAAGAATACCTGATTTTCAATTGCCCGGTAGCCGCAAGGTCAAGAATTTTCTGGCGAGGTCGATCGGCGCGTTCCCAGAAAGCGACACCCATCGAGCACAAGAGGCGTTCCGGAGATGCGATCGTGGTCGTTGCCCTGCGGGCCGCGCTATCGGCTGCGCCGGAACCACGCCAAGGGCGCGTTTCCGCCATTCGGCTGGTGAAGCCCAACTCGGGTGAGCAAGGGCATGAGATGTCTGCTCACAGCGATGGCGGCAAGGCCAAGACAGCGGTCTCTCCGTTCTCGGCCTCGATACCTTCGGCCAGGTTACGGTGCGGAATCTTGGATCGTCCGCTGGCGAGAACAGTCACGTTGCTGCGGCGGGTGTCATCTCCGGCCTGCCAACGCCGGCGCTGCGAAGAAAGGCGATCGGGGATCGGCCGCGTCCGCCCGTGGACGATGAGCGGGGCCTGCCGTCGAAGATCAGGGGTATGTTTGGCGCGGCCGGAGGTTCACCGCCGCTTCCACGTCTGGTCCGGGGCCGACCGCCACCACTGCCGTGTTCCTAGACTTTCCCTGTCCGCCACATCCACGGCGTCCTCGAATGGATTGGGTCTGACCGAGGACCGGCTGCGCTTCGCTCGTCTTCCCGCAACGTACGTCGCCAGCTTTTTTCCGCCGCGCGCGAGCGCGCTTTGCACCGCGAAGCAAAAAAGCCGTCGCCGTCCGCCGTCCATTGCATTCCCGCCCTTCGGGTGCGGGGCCGATCGTCCCCGGTCGCACGACCACCATCGAGGCCGCGATAGGCGCGGCCGGATGCGAAAAGGAACACGACAATGGCGACCATCGGCACCTTCACCAAGAACGAAAACGGCGCGGGCTTCACCGGCGCGGTCAAGACCCTGACCCTCAACGTCAAGGCCAAGTTCGTCGCCACCGAGGGCGACAGCGAGCGCGGCCCCGACTTCCGCATCTTCGCCGGGGCCGAATTTGGTGCGGCCTGGAAGAAGACGGCCCGCGAGACACAGCGCGAGTATCTCTCCGTCAAGCTGGACGATCCGAGCTTCCCCGCACCGATCTACGCCAGCCTGGTCGAGGGCGAGGACGGCGAAAGCCACAACCTCATCTGGTCGCGCCGCAACGGTGACTGAGGCCGGACATCTCCCGAAGTCCCGCTCACCCGAGCGGGGCTTCGTCATGGTCATGGCCGTCACCGCCTGTCAGGCAATACGGCATTCAGGATCTACGGTTTTCAGGCGGACAGGCCGACCGATTTATCGTGTCGGCGAGGTCCAGCAGGTTCTTGAGCGCGGGACTGCGATTGTGGGGCGACCACACCGCGCTGAACTTGGCCGGTTCCGGTTCGTCGGCGAGCGTCCGGAAGACGACTCCCGGAAAGGGCAAGTGGCTGGCCGCGGCGGTCGTAAGCGTTACCCCTTCGCCGATGGCGACCATGTGCATCAACGTGTCCCGCCCGACATCGCAGCGGCGGATGCGCGCCGCCTGTCCCAACCCGGAGACGCGGCGAACGACATGATTCTGAAGCTGCGGCCCCGCGCCATCATGACGGACGAGGAAGATTTCCGCCGCGATATCCACCCATCTGACCGCTTGGCCAGACGCGAGCAGATGGTCCAGCGGCAAGGCGAGCATGAACGGCTCCTCCCATAGCCGCCGGGCACGACAATCCCGCGGATCGACCACGCCGAGCACGAAGGCCACGTCGAGTTTGCCGTCGCGGACCATCGCGATCGTTTCCGACGACCGGCCCTCGACGACGCTCTGCTCGATAGCGGGATAGACCGAGCGATATCGCCGACGGAGATCGGCGAGGAAGCCGCCCGCAATCGAGGAATGCAGGCCGATGGCCAGTCGGCCTTCCGTGCCGCTGGAGATCGCGCCAGCCGTTTGCACGGCCAGATCGATATGGCCGATACCGGTCGCCACCTCGGCGACGAAACGCTGCCCGGCTTCGGTCAATCGGACGCCGCGATGCCGGCGCTCGAAGAGAAGGATGCCCAGTGTCTCTTCCAGCGCCTTGATCCGCGCGCTGACACACGACTGACTGACGCCGAGCGAATTCGCTGCGTGGCGGAAGTTAAGATACTCGGCAACCGCCAGCACCTGACGAAGCGCGATCATGGGAATGCGTCCCGCTGCGATCCCAACGTCCTGCGAGACATGCCGGCTCTTTCGCATTCGCGACCGGTCCCGCTACGACGGGCACGATGGCGCTGATTTGGGGATCGCGCTGCGCCGGACCTCACGCTTGTCGAGATGGCTGCTCCAGAGGGTCAGCAGCAGGCCGACGCCGACCATGATCGCGCCGACCCACGGCGTCGCACCCAGCCCGAGGCTGGAATCGGCGACCGCTCCGCCGATAAACGCGCCGAGCGCGATCCCTGCGTTGGCCGCCGATACATTGATGGTGGAGGCGATATCGACGCTTCCGGGCCGATGGCGCATGGCGAGTTGCACGACGTAGAGCGCCAGACCGGGGACATTGCAGAACATCAGCGCCCCGAGGGCCGCCAGCGTCACGATCGTGCCGGGCATGGACGTGGCGGTGAAGGTGAAGATCAGGAGCACGGCCGCCTGCGCCGCGAACATCACGGCCAGCGTCGGCACTACGGCCTTGTCGGACACCCGTCCGCCGAGGAAGTTGCCGACGATCACCGACACCCCATAGAGCGCCAGCATCCAGGCCACGCCGTTCGGCGTGAAACCAGTGATCTGCCCCAGAATGCTGGGGAGGTAGGCGAAGGCGACGAAGGTGCCACCCCAGGCACAGAAGTTCATGCCGAACGCGATCATCAGCCGTCCGCTGCCCAGCACCTTCACCTGGTCGACGAGGCCTCCGGCCGGCGCGATGTCGATCTTGTGGGGTAAGGTTGCCGCCATCGCGACCAGCGACACGAGGCCTACGCCAGCGACGAACCAGTAGGACATCGGCCAGCCCAGACGCTGACCGATGAAGGTCGCGAGCGGCACCCCGGCCGCGACGGCGATCGTCAGGCCGGCGAACACGATCGCCACCGCCGACGCCCGCCGATCCTCTGCGACGAAGCTCGCGGCGATCGCTGCCCCGACGCCGAAGAAGATGCCATGCGGCAAGGCGGAGACGATGCGCGCGAGGATCAGCACCTCATAGCTGGTGCTCAGGGCCGCTGCCGCATTGGCGACGACGAACAAAACCATGATCGCCAGCATCAGCGTCTTGCGCGACAGGCGCCCCGTCAATGCCGCGAGGACCGGCGATCCGAAGCTGACCCCAAGCGCGTAACCGCTGACCACCAGCCCCGCCCGCGCCAGATTGATCCCGAAATCATCGGCGATGTCAGGGAGAACGCCGACGCTGGCATATTCCGTGGTGCCGATGGCGAAGGCGCCGACCATCATCGATAGCAAGGCGGGTAGCCGGGTGGTGCTCGTTTCCAAAAAGAAGCTCCTTCATCAATCGCATCGCCATCCGTGTCTGTCCCGACATCGGAGAGTGCTTGTCTCTGCTGGTTCGATGCTGGCGACAGGCTTCCAACAGGTTCGGCAGAACTGTAACTCCCTCGCATTATGATGATAATCTGCTATAAGGGATCGACAGTGGTGAATTCAGTTCGTGAGTGGAGACGAGGCGTGTGAACAATCGGGCCGGAGAGATGGAGGTCTTCGTCGAGGCGGTGGACCGGGGCAGCTTCGCCGCTGCCAGCCGCGTCCTCGGCCTGTCGCCCTCGGCCGTCAGCAAGGTCATCGGACGCATCGAGGCGCGTCTGGGGACGGGCCTGCTGATCCGCTCGACCCGCTCGCTCCACCTCACCCAGGAAGGCGAGATCTATCTGCGCCGCGCCCGCAACGTGTTGGCCGAGATCGACGACACCGAACGGACGATCGCGTCCGGGGCCTGCTCGACCCCGCGCGGCCTGCTGCGGATCAATGCCTCGATCCCGATCGCCCATTGCGCGGTGACGCCGCTGCTGCCGGCGTTTCTCGCCCGGTATCCCGAGATCGAGATCGACCTGTCGCTCAGCGACGGAATGGTCGATCTGATCGAGAACAAGACCGATGTCGCGATCCGGGTCGGGCCAATGCAGGATTCGAGCCTGAAGGCGCGCAAGCTGCTCGAAAGTCGAAACGTCGTGGTCGCAGCCCCGGCCTATCTCGCGGAAAGCCCTCCGCTGGAAACGCCGGTCGATCTGCCATCGCACCGCTGCATCGCCTTCAACTTCCGCCGGGCGATGGACGAATGGCCGTTCCGGCATTCCGATGATGGCATGATGACCTATGCCGCACCGAAGGGCCGCATCCGCGTCAACAATGGGGAAACGGTCCGCCAGCTTGCCATCGCCGGCATGGGGCTTGCCCGCATGGCCCGGTTCCACGTCCAGCCCGACATCGAGGCCGGGCGATTGGTGCCCGTGCTGGAGGCCTTCAATCCGGGAGACACCGACGTCATGAGCGCCGTCTATGTCGGGCACGACCATCTTGCGGCGCGTATCCGGGCCTTCGTCGATTTCCTGGCGGAGCATATGGCCATCGGCGAACCCGACCCGGTCCAATAATGTCGATTCATGTGTGATGGCGGCAGCGCAGGAATGTGGCGTGCCGGCTACATGGCAATCGGAGCTGGTCAATAGATAACACGCCCCAACGTTACTGCATGGCGCGAAGGAGAGCCTCTGTGTCCTCGTAGAAATGATAAAGGGTGATCCGGTCGTCCTTCACGCGGCAGATCAAAGCCCAGTCGCTCGCGAAGTCCTTTCCGGTCTTGCGGACCTTGTGACGAAGCGTCCCATAGAACGCGGCATGTTCGGCGTCGCCGAAAGAGGCCGTTACCTGAAAATCGCCCGGCTCCAGCAGATCACCGAAGCCACCGAAAAACTGCTTGGCCCCGTCGATGCCCACGAAGGTGCCGTGCAGCGGATTGGCGGGGTTGGCTTCCGGATTGGCGGAGATGAGCCGCGCTCCAGGGTCGATCATGACGAGAGCTTGATCCATCGCTCCGGCGAAGATGTGATTGAGGAAGGTCTGAACAGTCGAAGTCGCGGTCATGTCGGTTCCAATGGTGTCGATGTTGAGGGGGTCAGCTAAAATCCAGCAAGTACGAGCTTGCCGATGGTGCGCCCGGCTTCGAGACGGGTGTGGGCGGCCTGGAGATTGGCGGCATTGATCGGGCCGAGGTTCTCAGCCTCGGTCGAGACGAGCTGACCGTTTTCGATCAGCGAGGCGATGCGGTTCAAGATGATTCCTTGCGCATCCATGTCGGGCGTTTGGAACATCGGCCGGGTAAACATAAATTCCCAGACAAAGCCCGCGCTCTTGCGCATGAGGAGATTCATGTCGGGAGGCTGATCGAAGGGAACGATGCTGCAAATGACGCCCTGCGGGGCCAGCATCTCCGCAAGGGCGGGATAATGTCGGTCGGGATCGTTCAGTAGAAGGATCACATCGGGCGCAGGAAACCCAAACGCCGAAATCTGCGCGCCCATATCGGCGAAATGGTCGATAACGGCGTGTGCGCCGAGCCGTTGGCACCAGGCGCGTGATTGCGGGCGTGAGGCGGTGGCCACCACCGTCAAGCCGGGAACAAGCCTCGCGAGCTGGATGGCGATCGATCCGACCCCACCGGCGCCGCCGACGATCAGAAGCGTCCGGTCAGTCGAATCCACCTCGATCGACAGACCCAATCGTTCGAACAAGGCCTCCCAGGCCGTCAGCGCGGTCAGAGGCAAGGCAGCCGCGGCAGCGGCTGAAACCGATCTCGGCCTGTGGCCGACGATCCGTGCATCGACCGCATGAAACTCGCTGTTTCCGCCGGGGCGTGTGAGGTCTCCAGCATAGAAAACCGCATCGCCGATCGAAAAGCCGGTAACCGCGGACCCGATGCCAACAACCTCACCGGCGACGTCCCAGCCAAGCACCGTGAATACGCCGTCGTCGGCCTTACGCTGACGGACCCGATAGTCGGCGGGATTGACGGAAATAGCCTCGACGCGAACAAGGAGGTCCATCTCGCCTGCCTGGGGTTCGGGCAGCTCCCGTTCAAGCAGAGCTTCCAGATCGTTGATTGGCAGGGAGCGGAATGTTCCGACGGCTTTCATCATGGTTTCCGAGCGTCCTCAAACTGTTGTCGGAACACCTTAAATCGTGCATAAATTATCGGAAGATGGAATTATTTGGCAGGATATGTGCATGAATAGCCAGACCGATCAGGCGCTGATCTGGGACGATGTTCGCTATTTTCTCGCACTCGCCCGCACCGGCACCTTGTCTGCGGCGTCGCGCCAACTTGCAGTCGAGCACTCGACCGTTGCGCGCCGTGTCGGACAGTTGGAAGCCGCCTTGTCGGTTCGTCTCTTTGACCGACTTGCTCGGGGGTGGACGCTGACAGCGGATGGCGTGGGCCTGTGCCAAAGGGCGGAGGCAGTCGAACAGGAGGTGTTTGCACTGCGGCGAGCGTCAGCAGGGATCGACGCACTAGCCGGCAGGGTGCGCATATCAGCGCCCCCCATGATCCTTGCACATCTTCTGTTGCCAGGCCTGAAAACGTTGCGGGCGGAGCATCCTGGTTTGACGCTGGACTTGATCGGCGAGCGGCGCGAGGTCGACCTCATTCGTGCCGAGGCCGACATTGCGATCAGGCTTGGGCAGCCGACCGAGCCTGACCTCGTGACGCAGCCGCTTGGGGAAATTGCGTACGGCCTTTATGGGCTGAAGACAGAAGTTACGCGATCACCATCTGATCTGGTTTACATCGGCTTCGATGACAGTATGCCCGGTCTTCCGCAGAAGCAGTGGCTGGATGCCGAGGTTGGCAGTGGTTGCTTCGGCCTGCGCTCGAACGATATGGCGACGATGCTGCACGCGGCACTCGACGGGTTTGGTATTGCTCTCCTTCCTGATTTTCTCGCGCATACGCATTCAGAGTTGGTAATGCTCAACCCGAGAACGCCGCCGCCGGTCCGGCCGATGTTCCTCGTCATGCATCCAGATGTGCGCCGATCCCGCCGCGTCAGGCTCGTGGCGGACAGACTGGTCCGAGCTATGAAGCCATTCGCGCGCAAGGGCGGATGAAGACTGATTATTTGTCCCTATTTCGCTCGAATTTCATGCTGTTACCGCGGGCTATCGAGTTGGTTCGTCTCATAGAACGATTGCTAGGGGTTCCACCCCCGCGCGGCCCAAGGGATCGCTGCCGCTCGTCCGGGCCGGTGTCCCCGGCCTTCCTCCACGTCGTTCCTCCGTTCCGTGCAGGCCGGGTGATCCCCCTCCGGCCCGGCCGCCCTTGCACCTTGCTACCCCGGTCTCGGCGACGGCCAGGGTTGCAGCGCAGCGCTGCGCTCCAACCCAAGCCCACGGAGACAGAAAATGTATCATCAACTCGCCACCCGGTTCGGCCGCAACAGCCACCAGATCAGCGGGCGCGAAGCCCTCGACAACGAAGCCCTGTACCGACACGTCCCGTCCGTCTTCGCCCGCGAGGCGCATGACAGCCGGTCGGACCGCTATGTTTACGTTCCCACCATCGAAATCGTGGAGGGGCTGCGCAAGGAAGGATGGCTCCCGTTCTTCGCCGTGCAGTCGGTGCCGCGCGACGGCAGTCGTCACGGACACGCCAAGCATATCGCGCCGGCGGCGCAGCAGGTGTCGCCAGCACGGGCGCATCCAAGGCCGGAGCCACCATCGCCAGCCCGTTCAAACGCGCCGCCGTGTCGATGAAGGACAGCTTTCAGGCCGGCGAACGCTCCGTCACAGGTGAAGCCGCGCCGGATGATGCCGCCGGATCGCCATCCGCCTCTTCGTCTTCCGCCGCCAGCAACGGCCCGCCCGCATGGGCCAAGCGCATGAAGCGCGGCCAGCAAGCCTCCCACGGCATTCAGGCCGCCGCCCATGCCGTGAAGTCTGGCGACAGCCATGGCGGCGGCTCTTCCGTCAACCTCTCCGAAAGCGACCGCTGATGTTCAAACGACCCTCCACCCATTACGGCAAGACACCGCAACCCGAGACGCCATACCAACGCGCCTCCCAGGTCTGGGACGACCGCATCGGCTCGGCCCGCGTCCAGGCCAGGAACTGGCGGCTGATGGCCTTCGGGTCGCTGATTCTGTCGGCGGGGTTGTCCGGCGCGCTGGTCTGGCAGTCCGCCAATGGCTCGATCGTGCCGTGGGTGGTGCAGGTCGATAAGCTTGGGGCAGCACAGGCCGTCGCGCCCGCTGTCGCCGATTATCGCCCGACCGATCCGCAGATCGCCTGGCACCTCGCGCGCTTCATCGAGCAGGTCCGCAGTATTCCGGCCGACGCCATCATCGTCCGCCAGAACTGGCTTCGCGCCTATGAGTTCACCACGGATCGCGGCGCGATGGCGCTCAACGACTATGCCCGTGTCAACGACCCCTTCACCAAGGTCGGCAAGCAGCAGATCGCCGTCGAGGTGTCGTCGGTCATTCGGGCATCCCCCGACAGTTTTCGCGTCGCCTGGGTCGAGCGCCGCTATCAGGACGGCAGTCTGGCTTCTACCGAACGCTGGACCGCCATCCTCACCATCGCTGTCGCACCACCCCGCGACGCCGAAAAGCTCCGGGCCAATCCGCTCGGAATCTACGTCAACGCCATCAACTGGTCGAAGGAGTTGGGTCAATGAGCCCGTCTTTCCGTAACGCCGGGAAGCCGGCTTCCCGCACAACCGCATTTGCGGCTCTCCTGCTTTGCACGTCGGCGCTCGCCGGCTGCGCCACGACGCAGAAGCCGCCCGAGATCGCCTATGACGATGCCGCGCCCGCCGTGCAGACCCTCGATCCGCCGGCGCCCGTCACCGTTGTCGAGCTTCCCCGGCCATTGCCGTTGCCCGGCCAGATGAAGCCGGTGGACGAATCCCGCCGTGCGCCCGAGCCGACCGATCCGGCCGCGCGCGTCAATCAGGCCAACGCAGCCGCGCGCATCCAGCCTGTCCGCGACGGCTTCATCAACGCCATGCAGGTCTATCCCTATACGGGCGGGGCGCTCTATCAGGTCTACACCGCCGTCGGGCAGATCACCGACATCGCGCTCCAGCCCGGCGAAACACTCGTCGGCTCCGGTCCCGTCGCGGCCGGCGACACGGTGCGGTGGATCATCGGCGACACGCTGAGCGGCTCCGGCGCGACGCAGCAGGTCCATATCCTGGTGAAGCCGACCCGGGCCGAGCTCATGACCAATCTCGTCATCAACACCAATCTGCGCACCTATCACATGGAACTGCGCTCGACCGAACGGACCTATATGGCGTCCGTCTCCTGGCAGTATCCGCAGGACCAGCTTATCGCCCTGCGTCGTCAGAACAGCCAGGCCGAGGCCGCGCAGCCCATTGCCAGCGGCGTCGATCTCGCCAACGTCAACTTCCGCTATGCGATCGAGGGCGACCGCGCGCCGTGGCGGCCGCTTCGCGCCTTCGACGACGGCCGTCAGGTGTTCATCGAGTTCCCGCGCGGCATCGCCCAAGGCGAGATGCCGCCGCTGTTCGTCGTCGGTCCCGAGGGCAACACTTCCGAGCTGGTGAACTACCGGGTGCGCGGCCGGCATATGATCGTCGATCGGCTGTTCGCCGCCGCCGAACTGCGCTTCGGTACGGGCGACAACCAGAAGCGTGTCCGCATCACCCGTACCGACGGGAGGCCGGCATCGTGAGCGAGATCGATCCCGATAAGAACGCGAAGCCAGGGCCGGATGACGATGCCCGGCCGCTGACCGGCGAACCGGTTGCACCGATGCGCCTTCGCGCCGAACCGCCGCGCGTCACCCGGTTGTCGCGCAAGGTTCTGGCCGGTCTCGGCCTGGTCGGCAGCCTCAGTATTGGCGGCGCGCTGATCTATGCGCTCCAGACCCGCGATGGCGGCGGGGGAAACAGCGAACTCTATTCGACCGAGAACCGCTCGACCGCCGATGGTCTCAACGGCCTGCCGAGGGATTATACCGGCCCGGTCCTCGGACCAGCTTTGCCGGGCGATCTGGGTCGTCCGATTCTCGACGCTCAGAATCGTGGCCAGCCCGTGCCCGCGACGGGCGTGGCGACACCCACTCCGGGTCTCAGCGCCGAGGAACAGCGCCGGCTTCAGGAATTGGAGGCGGCCCGAACCGCGCGATTGTTCGCTTCGACCGAGACGCGGAACGCAGCGCCGCCAACAGCTACGGCCGCCAATGCCACCGCACCCATGCCGGACCTGACCAGCCTCGGCCTCGCGCCACAGCCAGCGACACCTTCGGCGCAGGACCGACAACTCGCCTTCCTCAATCAGGCCGCCGACCGGCGCACGGTCGCTCCGGATCGCGTCGTCGCACCGGCATCGCCGAATATCCTTCAGGCCGGTGCGGTCATCCCGGCCGCGCTCATCACCGGCATCCGTTCCGATCTGCCCGGCCAGATCACCGCCCAGGTCACGGAGAACGTCTACGACAGCCCGACCGGCCGCATCCTGCTCGTACCACAGGGCACCCGGCTGATCGGCCAGTACGACAATGGCGTCGGCTTCGGCCAGCGCCGCGTCCTGCTGGTCTGGAACCGGCTCATCCTGCCCAACGGCCGCTCGATCGTGCTGGAACGGCAGCCCGGCGCGGATGCCGAAGGTTATGCGGGCCTTGAGGATGGCGTCGATTACCACTGGGGCGAACTGTTCAAGGCCGCAGCGCTCTCGACGCTGCTCAGCATCGGCGCCAACACGGGATCCTCCAGCGACGAGAGCGATCTGCTCAGCGCCATCCGCGATGGCGCATCCGACAGCATCGGTCAGACCGGCCGGCAGATCGTCCAGCGCCAGCTCAACATCGCACCGACGCTCACCATCCGGCCAGGTTTCCCCGTCCGCGTTGTTGTTACGAGAGATCTCGTGCTCGAACCGTATGGAGCCACGCCATGACCAAGCTGAAGCTCGGCCCGATCACTGACGACAAACCGGTGAAGGTCGCGGTGGAACTACCCGCCGACTTGCATAGGGATCTCACCGCCTATGCGGAGGTTCTGGGGCGTGAGAACGGCCATCCCCCGACCGATCCCGTCCGCCTGATCGTGCCGATGCTGGAGCGGTTCATCGCCACCGATCGGGCGTTTGCAAAGGCGCGGCGGACCGCGCCGGGGAATGGGGGCGGGCAATCATGACGCCGACGCCTGCCAATCTTCGCCGGATCGATCGCGAAGCCCGATCGAGGTTTCGCATGATGCCATCTTCACAATCGTCACGATCCGCCGATGCTTGGAAAATTACGCTGCGTCAGGGCGAAGGATCGAGTGTCGTTACGGTTGGTCATCTCACAGACTGCGAGTCCCATGTCCCGGCGCAGCGCTAATCGCCCGCAACGCCGGCTCCGCGTCGTGTCCGGCATCCTGCCCGAAGACCTCTACGACTATATCCCGCAGGACGAGAGCGAGACGACGGCCCCGCGCATCGGCCGACCGCCAAAGCATAACGTCGAGACCTGGATCGTCATCGATGACTGGCCCGAGCGCGTGCCGGTGACGGAGGCCGAGATCGACCTCTTCGAGGCCTACTTTGGCAATGTTCTCGACAGAATCTTCGCCAAGCCCGACTGATCCCCTGTCCCGGGCGCCAACAGATTGCGCTTGATTTAGTTATGCTACTGTGATAACTAATTCTGCGAATATCAGCTTTGCCGCTTGACGCTTTCGTTCGGCGAGCCCCACGACGAAAGCTGTGCGCATGTCCACGCTGAAGATCGGCATCGCCGATACCGATGAGATGAAGGCCCGCTCGCTGCGCATCGCCCGCGGAGAAGAAAAGCCGTCGCCCGACGATCCGAAAGTCTGGTTCATCTCGACGGAATCCTTCTCCAAGGTTCTGTCCGCGCCCAATCGCGAGATGCTGCGCCTCATCGTCGAGAAGGAACCGGACTCGCTCGACGCCTTGGCCGAGTTGACCGGCCGCGCGAAGTCCAACCTCTCCCGCACGCTGAAAGCAATGACCGGCTACGGCCTCGTCCGCATGGAGCGCAGCGGAAAGAAGCTCGCACCCAAACTCGTCCACGATCGCATCGTGCTGGAACTGGCGCTTGCCAACCCCCGCCGTAAGTCGCCAGGTCCGAAGGAGACCATCGATGAATAAGCAATCTCCTATGCCGGCTATTCGAGCCGCACTCTATCTGCGTGTCTCGACGGCACGGCAGGCCGAGCACGACATCTCCATTCCCGACCAGCGCCAACAGGGCGAAGCGTGGTGCGCGGCGCGGGGCTATCAGCTCGTCGAGACCTTCGTCGAAGCCGGTGCTACCGCCACCAATGATCGGCGCCCGGAGTTCCAGCGCATGATCGAAGCCGGCACGGACAAACCAGCGCGCTTTGATGTCGTCGTCGTACACTCGTTCAGCCGCTTCTTCCGCGATCACTTCGAACTGGAATTCTACGTCCGCAAGCTGGCGAAGAACGGCGTCAAGCTGATCTCGATCACCCAAGAGATGGGCGACGATCCGATGCACGTCATGATGCGCCAGATCATGGCGTTGTTCGACGAGTATCAGTCGAAAGAGAACGCCAAGCATGTTCTGCGCGCCATGAACGAGAACGCCCGTCAGGGTTTTTGGAACGGCGCCTTGCCGCCGATCGGCTATCGAATCGTCGCGGCCGAGCAGCGGGGCTCCAAGACCAAGAAGAAACTGGAGATCGATCCGCTGCACGCCGACACCGTGCGTATGATCTATCGGTTGTTCCTCGAAGGAGACGGCTCGAGAGGCCCGATGGGCGTTAAGGCCATCGCGACCCATCTGAACGAACATCGCCACTTCACCCGCGACGGCGGACGCTGGGGCCTCGCGCAAATCCACGCTATCCTGACCCGCACGACCTATATCGGCGAGCACAGGTTCAACACCCGTTCGCACAAGGGACGGGAGAAGAAGCCTGAGGCCGAGGTCGCGATCATGGCCGTGCCGCCGCTGATCGACCGCAGTACGTTTGACGCGGTTCAGGCCCGCCTCAAATCGCGCAATCCTATGGTGACGCCAGCCCGTGTCACTAGTGGCCCAACGCTGCTGACCGGTATCTGCTTTTGCGACAAGTGCGGCGGTGCGATGACGCTGCGCACCGGCAAGGGAAGTGCGGGCGGCATGTATCGCTACTATACCTGCTCGACGAAGGCGCGGCAGGGAGCGACGGGTTGCAAGGGGCGCTCGATTCCGATGGATAAGCTCGACAATCTGGTCGCGAACCACATCGAAGATCGCCTGCTTCAGCCTGAACGACTGGGAAGCATTCTGTCCAGCCTTCTTGATCGCCGGCAGGAGCGCAGCGAGCGCCGGCGCGAGCATCTGGCGGAGCTGAACAGGCGCATCACGGAAACCGACCAACGGCTCAACCGACTCTATGACGCGATCGAATCGGGTGTGGCCGATCTTAACGACGCAGGCCTCAAGGAGCGAATTGCGAACCTGAAGGCGCTTCGGGATCAGGCTGCGGCCGACGCCGAGCGCACTCGGGCCACGCTCGACAACTCAGGCAGCCACGCGATCACACCGGCCATGATCGGCACGCTCGCCAGCGCTGCGCGGGAAAAAATAGGTTCGGAAGGCGGCGGCTATCGGCGGGATCACCTGCGCGCCTTTGCCCAGCGCATCGAGGTCGCCGACAAAGAGGTTCGCATCATGGGATCGAAATCCGAACTGCTCCACGCCCTCATCGCCGCTTCTAGCGTGGAATCGGCGGAGAACGGCGTTCGCGGTTCTGTACTGAAATGGCGCCCCCGAGAGGATTCGAACCTCCGGCCTGCGGTTTAGGAAACCGTCGCTCTATCCTGCTGAGCTACGGGGGCACGCGGGCGCCGGAGTATCGCGCGCGGAGCAGTCGGTCAATTGCGAGCTTCGGGCGGAACGATGGGGACGAGCAGCGGCGCGACCGCCACTCCTTCTTCTGCCAATTCGCGCGCTTCCTGGGGCGTTGCCTGGCCGTGGATCAACTGCGTCGGCTCGTCGCCCTGATGCATCGCTCGCGCACGATCGACGAACGCCTTGCCGACCCATTGCGACTTTTCCAGCATCCGCGCCTGCAACGCAGCGACATGTGCCAAAACACGCTTCGCCTCTTCGACCGAGGGGCTGCCCTCCCGCATCGGTGGAGCAGGCAAGTTGGTCGACGCGGCGGGCGCCGCAGCCTCTTCGGTCAGCTTTTGCCCGGTCTGTTGCTTCGGCGATGGCGACGTACTTGCACGCCGGTTGCTCTTGGCGCCAACATTGGGCGCCATTACTGCCTTGTCGATCACGGAGTCGTTGCAGAGGGGGCAGCCGATCAAGCCGCGCGCGCGCTGGTTTTCATAGTCCGATGAAGACCGGAACCAGGCTTCAAAGACATGGCCGTGAC
Organism: Sphingomonas sp.; assembly: GCA_041659385.1. GTDB lineage: Bacteria > Pseudomonadota > Alphaproteobacteria > Sphingomonadales > Sphingomonadaceae > Sphingomonas. Next base: position 26,459 of record JBAZYJ010000004.1, on the reverse strand, counting down.
TGCACCGCAGATCGAATACGATCATCGCGCGGCTTCCGCCTCCCGGCATCGCGCGGCTTCCGCCTCCGGGCATCGTGCGACCTGCACCTCCGGGATGGAGCGGCGATGGCTCAGCACCGGAATGCGCGACCGCACATCCGCAACGCGCGCGGGGTCGATGTCAGCAAAGCCAAGCCCTGCCTTGCCCCCCATATCGAGCAGCACCTCGCCCCACGGATCGATCACCAGCGAGTGGCCATAGGTTGCCCGACCATCCTCATGCTCGCCGGTTTGCGCCGCCGCGACCACATAAGCCCCGGCCTCGATCGCTCGCGCGCGCAAAAGGGTGTGCCAATGCGCCGCGCCAGTCGGTCGGGTGAACGCCGCCGGCACCGCCAGCACCGTCGCCCCCGCGTCACTCAACGCACGGTACAGATCAGCAAACCGCAGGTCATAACAGATTGTAGGGCCCAACATCCCGGCGGGCGTTTCGACCACCGTCGCCCCTTCCCCCGGCGCATAGACCGCACTTTCGCGCCAGCTTTCGCCAGTCGGCAAATCGACGTCGAACAAATGCAGCTTGTCATAACGCGCGCGGATTTCTCCGGCCGCGTCAATCACGAAGCCGCGATTGTTGAAACGACCATCGGGCCGCTTGAGCGCCAGCGATCCCAGATGAACCCAGATGCCAGCCTTCGCCGCCGCTTCGCGTACCGCGGCCAGGCAAATGTCCTCCTGTTCAGAGCGGATGTTGGCGGACGCGCGGGCACGATCTCGATCGACAAGGCCAGACATTTCGGGTGTGAACAGCATCACGGCGCCGCCTGCCGCCGCCGCCACAGCTTCGGCCAGCGTCTTGGCATTGGCGGCGGGGTCCACCCCGCTCGTCATCTGGAGCAGCGCGATCTTCATCCGGAGAGCAGCGCGTCGAGCCTGCCTGTATCCTCCAGCGCGGCCAGATCGTCCGATCCGCCAATATGCTGGCCGTCGATGAACACCTGCGGCACCGTCATCCGGCCGCCGGAGCGTTCGATCATCTGGGCGCGACCGGGGCCGCCCATGGTAATGTCGTGTTCTTCCGCCTCGACGCCCTTGCTCGCCAGCAATCGCATGGCCCGGGTGCAATAGGGGCAGAACGCCTTTGTATAGATTTCTACCTTTGCCATGCCCAACAGGTGTGATCGACAGCGCCGATTGTCAATCTTCTGTCACACCCCTTTCACCGCTTCGCCCCCCGATCAAAGCGACGTATAGTCTTCAAGGACGCGCGCCCAGCACACCACTGTCACGCGATCAGCCCCTGCTGCCAGCAAGGCGCGGGCGCAGGCATCGGCGGTCGCGCCACTGGTGTGTACGTCGTCGACCAGAACCACCGATTTACCGTCAAGCTGACCCGCACTCCCCTGGCGGATCGCAAACACCCCCTTGACCGTCTTCGCGCGCTGCCGACGTCCGAGCCCGCGCAAGGGCGCTGTCGCACGGGTGCGCAACAAGAGATCACGCGCAACCGGTACACCGCTGTTCCGTTCAAGCGCGCGTGTGATCAGCAACGATTGGTTGAAGCCACGCGACCAGATCCGCCAGCGATGCAACGGCACCGGCACCATCAGATCCGCATCATGGGGCAACAATCGCGCCATCTGTCGTGCCATCGTTTCGGCATAGACCAGGCGTCGGCCATATTTCAGCCTGAGGGCGATCCGGCGCGCGATATCACCATAAGCCACCGCTGCTCGAACGCCGGCATGGGATGGCCGTTGCCGCTGGCAACTGGCACACAGCGCGTCCTCGCCGCGATCATGGTCGAAAGGCAAGGCACAACCCGCGCACCAGGGCGGCCCCAGAAAATGGAGCTGCGCCCAGCATGACGCGCAGAAACAATGCTCCACGACCGTCACCTCGCCGCAGCCCGGGCAACGCGGCGGCAGGGCCAGATCGGTTATCCATCGCAAGGGAGCCATCAGCGCACACACGCCCCCTTGTCGCCGCAGCCAAGCATCGGCACAAGCGCGCGCGTGGACAGCCCCGATATCTTTGACCGCAATGCCCGTCGCCTGCGCCGCGACCGTGCTGCCTTGCACTTCGCGGACCATGACTATCTGCGCCAGGCGATGGTCGACGGGCTGCTCGACCGGTTCGACACCGTAACGCGGTCGTTCAAGGATGCGCTGGAACTCGGCTGCTTCAGCCAGGGCATTCCCCTGCCCTCCGTTATCAACATTACCCGCAGCGATGCCGGGCAATGTTTCGCCGCAATGCAAGGCGGTGTGCAGATCGACGAAGATCGCCTGCCCTTTGCCAGCGACAGCTTCGATCTTGTGGTGTCGGCCGGCACGCTCGATTCGGTAGGGGATCTTCCCGGCGCGATGACGCTCGCCCGCCGGGCGTTGAGGCCCGATGGACTATTCCTTGCCGCATTTGTCGGCGGCAACAGCCTGGCAACTCTGCGTCGCACCCTGATCGAGGCGGAAAGCCCCTCGCCCGCCGCCCGAATCCATCCGATGGTCGACGTTCGTTCGGCTGGCGACCTTCTGGTCCGTGCCGGCTTCGCGTTGCCCGTCGCGGTCAGCGAGACGATCACCGTGCGCTATTCCAGCCTGTTCACCCTGCTGGCCGACCTGCGCGGTATGGCGGCCAGCAACATCATGCCCGGACGGCGGCCATTGACGCGCGCGACGCTCGCACGCGCGGCGGAGATATTCGCCGCCGCTGCCGACCCCGATGGCAAGACGCGCGAGCAGTTCGACATCATCTATCTGACCGGCTGGGCACCTGCGCCCTCGCAACCCAAACCGGCGAAGCGCGGCAGCGCGACGGCTTCGTTGGCCGCCGCACTCACGCCGCCCAAAGCGACCGACGCCTAGACCAACGCTTCCAGCAGGCCGACCAGCGGCCGATCGGCGGGCGGCATATCCAGTCCGTGGAGTTCAACCGGGCGCAGCCATTTGAACGCGGTTGCGTCCAGCGGTCGGGGCGTTCCCTGCCATTTGCGCGCGATGTAGAGAAGCAACAGCAGGTGCCGTTCTCCCAGTCTTTCGCTGGCGAACGTCGCCGGGGCAAGGCAAGCGATCGGCACCGTAATCCCCAGTTCCTCCTGAAGCTCGCGCACAAGCGCGACCTCGGGCGTTTCGCCGGGTTCGATCTTGCCGCCGGGAAATTCCCACAGACCCGCCATCACCTTGCCCGGCGGGCGTTGCTGTACCAGCACGCGGCCATCCGCATCGATCAACGCGACCGCAACGACATGCAACAATGAAATGTTCGTTTGGCCAGTCGGCATGTTCGTCATTGATTAACCCTGCACCGTTATCGAAAGGACAGACTATTAGGCTGGCGGAGCAAAACCAACATGACGGCGTTCCTGCGGACACTCCTCGCCAGCACGCGGGCCGCGACAGCCGTTGAATATGGGCTGATTGTCTCCTTGATCGTCATTGTCATGGTTACGGCACTTGTCGACCTTGGCTCCACCACATCATCGATGTGGAACAATGTCAGCTCCAAAGTAGTGAGCGCCGCTGGCGGTTAAGATACGGAATTTCCGTCAATGAATTCGCGTTATGGTTAAAGCGAACGCAACAAAAAACTCGCTTCCACTTTAAACTTTTCTCAACCACGCCCGCGTTATTCCTGTTGTGCTGATCCGGTAATCCGGCTCGGCCGGGTGACTGAAGATAGAATTTTGGAGACCGGACATGAAGACCATTCGCAAGTTCATGAAGAACAACAAGGGCGCGACTGCCATTGAATACGGCCTGATCGCAGCGCTGATCGCGGTTGCCGCGATTGCAGCGATGCAGGGCCTGGGCAACCAGCTCAAGACGACCTTCTCGAACGTTACGACGAACATGAAGGCTTCGTAAGCTTCGCGCTTATTGAGAAAAACGGGGGCGGCGACCACGAGGTTGCCGCCCCTATTTTTTGCAGAAGAAAAAATAAGAGCGGCCGTTTTGCGGCAATGTTCAAGAATTACCGCGCAGCGACGACAGCCAACGCCTAAATCCGGCCGATCGACAGGAACTTGGCCCGACGTTCAGCCTTGATTTTTGCCGGTGACAATTTGACCAGCTCGGCAAGTGAGCGATCAATCGCATCGCCAAGCGCGGTAATTGCCGCCTGCGCATCGCGGTGTGCGCCACCAACCGGTTCCGGCACGATCGTATCGATGACGCCCAACGCCTTCAAATCCTGGGCCGTCACTTTCATCGCCTCTGCGGCATCTGCCGCCTTGTCGGCGGTTCGCCATAGAATGGATGCGCATCCTTCCGGCGAAATCACCGAATAGACGGCGTGTTCAAACATCAGCACGCGGTTGCCCGCGGCCAACGCAATCGCGCCGCCCGATCCGCCTTCACCCACCACGGCAGCCACCATCGGCACGCCAAGCGCCAGGCACTGCTCGGTCGAGCGCGCGATCGCCTCCGCCTGGCCGCGTTCCTCTGCCTGAACCCCGGGAAAAGCACCCGACGTATCGACCAATGTCACCACCGGCAGGCCGAAACGGTCGGCCAACTGCATCAGGCGAATCGCTTTGCGATATCCTTCAGGCTTTCCCATGCCAAAATTATGTTTGAGCCGGGTGGCGGTATCGTCGCCCTTTTCATGACCGATTACCATGACCCGGCGCCCCCGAAACCGCGCCAGACCGCCCATGATCGCCAGATCATCCGAAAAAGCCCGATCCCCGGCCAGCGGCATGAAATCGTCGAACAACCCTTCGACATAATGTTTGAAATGCGGCCGATCGGCGTGGCGCGCGACTTGCGTCTTTTGCCAGGGCGTCAGCCGCGCATAGGTATCGCGTAGCAGCTTGTCCGATTTCGCCTGCAGCTTTGCCACTTCGGCATCGATATTTACCGTACCGCCAGCGGCTGTGTCGCGCAGTTCGTCAACGCGCGCCTGCAGCTCGGCAATCGGTTTTTCAAAATCCAGGAAACTAGCCATTGGGCTGCGCGGTTAAGCCCCCCTGCGCTTCGCGTCAACGAGCGGATGCCGCGCATTGACCAGTTCGACCAATCGACTGGCATCGACATGGGTGTAAATCTCGGTCGTGGCGATGTCGGCATGGCCCAGCATCGACTGCAAGGCACGTAAATCCGCGCCTCCAGCCAACAGATGCGTGGCAAAAGCGTGGCGCAGGACGTGCGGGCTGACCCGGTCGGGCGGAATCCCCGCTTCCCCGGCCAGCGCTTTCAAAAGTTGATACAGCCTGATTCGGGACAAATGCCGCTTCCCGCCGGGGAACAGCCATAACGACTCGCGCAGCACATGGTCGCGCCAGGCAGCGACGGCAGCGCGCGCACGATCCGATATCGGCACCAGCCGTTCGCGCCCGCCCTTGCCGCGCAGGATCAGGAAAGGGCGATCGGGGTGAATGGCGTTGCGTGGCAACGAGACCAGTTCCGTCGCGCGCAGGCCCGAACCATAGAGCAGTTCAACGAACGCCGCCAACCGCAAGTCGTTGGGATCGGCCGGATCACGCTTCAGTCGATCGGCAATCGCCGCGAACAGCCGGTCGACATCGGCGTGCGACAGCGTTTTCGGCAACCGCCGCCCGGCACCGGGTCGCGGCAATGCACGCGACGGATCATCAGCGCGAAACCCTTCCTCGACCAGAAAATGGAAAAAGCGCCGTAATGCGGCCGCCTTGCGCGCGACCGTCGCATTGGCAAAGTCCGCCCAGCTTTCGGCGACAAGCGCAATCGCGGCCTCGTCCGCTGCCGTCAGTCGCCCTGCCAGGAAATCCGAAGCCAGCGCCAGGTCGGAACGATAGGCCGCGACCGTGTTCGCCGCCGCTCCACCCTGTGCCGTCATCATCTCCAGAAAGCGCTCGATCAGCGCACGATCACCGGATGTGCTCAAAGCCGGGTCAACGCCTCAATCGCCATCATCCGCGCCGTCTCGTCCAGCCCGACGCGATGCAGGGCAAGAATGGTGCGATAGAAACCGGCAGGCGATACACCGCGCCAGTCGGACGTCTGCATGCCCACGCCGGCAAGCAGCATCACCGTGCCGGGTTCATTGGCGGCGGCCGCACGATCGATCGCACGCGTCCAGGCGTTGTCGAGCGACAGATTAACGTCCAGCGTCTTGGCCAGGCCTGGAATACTGCCCGCATTGACCCGACCCAACCCGGCAAGCGCCGCGAGGAACAACGCGCTTTTTCGCGTTGAAACGTCCTTGCCCCGATAAGCAAGCACGTCGCCCCGATCGAGCATTGGCCGTGCGGGATTGGCGATGGTCAGCATTGCCCAACCATCGCTGCCCCGCCCAACCACTCCTGACCAGCGCAAGGCGGCGCCTTCCATCCCGGTACTGAGCATCGACGCGACCAACCGGTCGGCATCGGCATTGCCGCTGGCCACCGGAATCGCCGCCGCGGCTCGCGCGGTCAGGATCAGGCGCGCATAACGGCCCGCGCGCGTCGTCGGCGCGTCCCACAAGCGCCGCATCGCGTCCAGCCGCGCCGTTTCGTCGCTATCCACAAATGCGATGCGCAGATCACGCGCAACGCCCGCAGCCGGTGTGTTCTGGTCGTCCTCCGCATCGACGGCGCTGTACAGATCGACCAGCGCCGCGCTGGAAAATACACCTTGCGCCGCAGCATATTCGCCAAAGGGCGCGCGAGCGCTGGCGATCAGCCATGGCGCCTGCGCTTGCCACAGCCCGACGCGACGGTTGACGGTGCCGAACAGGCCGTCGGGGATGGCCACACTGGTCGCGTTGGCCAATCCATAGCGCCACGCCGTCAATTGATCGACACCATCCCATTCGATGGTGATCGCCTGACGGCCCTGCACCCCTGCACCCAGCACTTTCTGCGCGAGCAGCAGATCGATACCCGATGCAACGCTGCTCCGCCGTGCCGCGTCGATCTTCTGGTTGCCGCTATCGGGATTGCCCGACAACCCTGCACAAAATGCGTCGGCCAGCACCCAGCCGCGATCGGACGAAACGTTCCGCGCCACCGTTGCAACCGGGCACAGCGCCCCGGGGTCCGACGAAGCAAGCGCGGCCTGCATCGTCGCTTCGTACAGCTTGGGCGTGAAATTGGCCGTATCGACGCTCTGCGCAACCGCACGGCCGACAACCGGCTCGCCCATCCGCACCAGCAACCACGCGCGTTCCGCCGCGAAATCCGCGCCATTGACTCCCGCGGGCGTCAGCAACCGCGAGGCGAGCGTCCGCCGCAGCCCGATCGACAGCCAGCGCGAAGCAATGGGCGCATCAAGCCGCGCCATCAGGGTCTCGATGAAATGGCCATTGGCACGGCCAAAGGCGAGCAACCCGACGCCCCCATGATCCGGCCCGATCACCCCGGTAATCGCCAGCGAACGCCGCGCGAATACCGGCATTTCGGCAGCCGCCAGCGCCGCTGGATCAACCGTCTGGTCGGTCTGGTCGCTGATTTCATTGCCCAGCAGATCGCTGCCATTGCCCAGAATGCTGCCATTCAACGGCTCAGCGGGCGCGCCCTTGGGTGGCACGGGCTGCGCGTTTACCGGTGCAACCGGAGGTGGCGCGGGTGGCGGCGCTTCGCTGAAGCCCGGCGGCAGGATCGATTCGGGCGACTGCTGCTGCTGGCCGAGCGCTGGCAGACCCGCTGCCAGCAATCCGGACGCCAACGCTGCCAGTGCGACCTTATTTTTTGAGATCGCCAAGCTGCACGACCTTTTCGATATGCGTGAGCGGGCGTTCCCCCGTGCGCGTGCCCAGGGTGACGACGCCGCCGACCAGGGCGATCAGGACAACGGCTAGGACGATCATCGAACGGGACATGGCAAACCCTGCAACAGACTGAATCGGAACAACGCGATCCGGGGCCTTTTGCCCGAGCGTGCCCCTCCATGTATAGCCCCTGCCGTCATGTTTCAGAAACACGGTCCCGAACAACGCTGGGACGGCAAGCCGATCGTGCTTGTCGGACTGATGGGCGTAGGAAAATCCACCATTGGCCGCCGCCTCGCAACGCGACTCAACCTGCCATTTGTCGATGCGGATACCGAAATCGAAACCGCGGCGGGCATGACGATCGCGGAAATCTTCGCGCGTTTTGGCGAGGCACATTTCCGTGACGGTGAACGGCGAGTCATTGGCCGGCTTATCGACGGCACCCCGAAAGTGGTTGCGACCGGCGGCGGCGCGTTCATCAACGAAGAGACTCGCCACCTGATTCTGGACCAGGCGATTGCCATCTGGCTGAACGCGTCGACTGACGTGCTGGCCGAACGCGTGCGCCGCCGCGACACCCGCCCCCTGCTGCGTGGCCGCGATCCGCAACAAGTGCTGCGCGAACTTGCCGAGGCCCGCAACCCGCTCTACGCGCTGGCACCGATCCACGTGACGAGCCAGCAGGCGCCGCACGAAACCACCGTCAACGCCATCCTGAAAGCGCTGAGACCATGATAATCGACGTTGCGCTGGGTGAGCGCAGCTATCCCATCATCATCGAACATGGCCTGCTCGCCGATGCAGGCAAGCACCTTGCTCCGCTGGCGCGTGGTCGGACGATGGCAATCGTAACGGACGAGAATGTCCGCCCACACCTGGTGACCTTGCAGGCCGCGCTTGAAGCCGCGGGTATCGTCAGCAGCGCGATCATCCTGCCGCCGGGCGAAAGCAGCAAAAGCTGGGCGACACTGGAAATGCTGACGGATCGATTGCTCGACATGGGCATCGAGCGCGGCGACCATGTCATCGCGCTGGGCGGCGGAGTGATCGGCGACCTGGTGGGGTTTGCGTGCTCGATCCTGAAACGCGGCTGCGGCTTCGTGCAGGTGCCGACCACGCTGCTGGCGCAGGTGGACAGTTCGGTCGGCGGCAAGACCGCAATCAACACGCGCGCAGGCAAAAACCTGGTCGGCGCGTTTCACCAGCCCGCGATGGTGCTGATCGACCCCGCCACGCTCGACACCTTGCCCCCACGCGAATTGCGGGCAGGCTATGCCGAGGTCGTCAAATATGGCCTGATCGACGACCCCGAATTCTTCGCCTGGTGCGAAGCGAACGGCGACAAGCTGCTGGCTGGCGATGCGCAGGCGCAGGTAAAGGCGATCAGCCACTCGGTTGCCGCCAAGGCACGGATCGTTGCCGAGGATGAGCGCGAAACGACCGGCCGCCGCGCGCTGCTGAACCTGGGGCACACATTCGGCCACGCGCTGGAAGCCGAAACCGGATTTTCCAGCGCCCTGCTCCACGGGGAGGGCGTCGCCGCCGGAATGGCGCTGGCCTTTGCCTATTCAGCACGGCGCGGCCTGTGCCCGCCAGGCGATGCGCAGCGCGTTGCCGCCCATCTGCGCGCGGTCGGTCTGCCCGACGGGCCGAAAACCTCAGGCGTTGGGGCTGACGGCACGACGCTGGTCGATCACATGCGCCACGACAAGAAAATGGATGCCGGCGCCCTGCCCTTCCTCCTCGCCCATGGCATCGGCCAGACATTTCTCGACAAGTCGGTCGATCTCGCCGACGTTGCGGCGTTTCTGGACGATCAACCGCGCTGAGCGGAGAGTTGTTCGACCTGCTCGACCAATGCGTCGGTCCTGACATGACGACTTTCGACCTGCACCTCGGCACGCAGGTTGGTTCATAGTCCGGTCGCGCGCGCCGAAACGGTCAGCGGCGCTGCGACTTGGCCCCGTTCATGGGCGATCGACTCAGATCGTTGCCAGACATGGTCCCTCTTGGGATACGGATCTGACCGGCAGCCACCGATCCGGCAAGGCAAATGGCGAAGGCAAGCGCCAGGCGCAAATGACAAATTGGCCATCGACGCAGGGCGCCAGTCAGATACGGCGCACCGCGTGCCACGCCAGCCACAGCCAGCCCGCGATCAATAACACGCCACCGATCGGCGTAATGGCGCCCAGCCACTTGGGCAGCCCCAGCGCCATCAGATACAATGTCCCCGCGAACACGCCACCGCCGAGCACGAAGCACCAGCCCGCGCCACGCGCCTGCATCTGGACCGCAACCAGGGTAGCGAGCGCATGGACGAGCTGATAATGCCCGCCGGTTTTCAACCACTCCGCCGCCTGACCGCTGACACCATGTGCGCCAAACGCCCCCGCGCCCACCGCCAACGCGCCCGACAATGCCGCGAGCAGCACCAGCATGTTCATGGTTGCGCTTCCTCTTCGATATCACCGACCTGGCCTGCGTAGAGCCTAGTCAGCATGTCCCTGCCAGCGTAAAGGTCACCCGCTTCCTTCTGCAAATTCAGCCGTTCAATATCGTGCTTGCGGAAGGTCGCTTCGGTCTTGACGATCTCGGTCTCATCAACCCCAACCGCGTTCATGGCGCGCCGGGCCATGGTGATCGCGCTTTCATGCACTTCGCGGACCATGCCCTGGATTGGCGCACCATGCATCTTGAGCACGCTGCGCCGGTCATAGGCTCGCACAAAGATCGTCGCACTTGGAAATGCTTCATGCACTGCCGTCAGATTGGCAGCGTCAAGCTGATCGCCATCGATGCAGAACAACAGCAACTGCGCGTCCGCTGCTCCCGCCTGACGAAGCAGGTCGAGGCGAAGGCCATCGCCATAATAGACTTTCGCCCCGAAATTGCCGGCTCTCTGGATCATCTCCGGGTCACGATCGATCAGCGTTACGGTAATGCGCTGGCCAATCAGCATCTGCGCGACCGTCTGGCCAAAGCGGCCATAGCCTACGACCAGCGCGCTGGCGCCATCGGCGTTGGGCGTGGCCAGCCCCTCGACGCTGGGCAATGGTTCGGCCCGGAACTTGCGAGTGAAGCGCATCAGGAACGGCGTCGTCGCCATCGACAACGTGATCACGGCGCCGAACAGGCTGGCCGCTTCGGGCGCAATCAATTGCGCCTGTTGGGCCTGAGCGAACAGGACAAAGCCGAACTCACCGCCTTGACTGAGCAGCAAGCCCAGCGCCAGCGCCCCGCGCCACGGCATTCGAAAAACCAGGCCGATCACCATCACCACGCCGGTCTTGGCGACGATCAGCGCCAACGCGATGCCGACGACGAAAAAGGGGCGGTCGGCGATCGCGTGCAGATCGAGCTTCATGCCAACCGCCAGGAAAAACAGGCCGAGCAGGATCGACCGGAACGGATCAACATCGGCTTCCAGCTCATGGCGATATGGGCTGTCCGCCAGCATGACGCCCGCAACGAACGCGCCGAGCGCGGTGGAAAGGCCAAGTGCCTGCATGATCGCCGCCGCCGCAATCACGGTGAACAATCCCGCAAAAACAAACATCTCGCGCTCGCCAAGATTGCCGATCAGGCGAAACAGCGGCCGGATGAGAAAGCGCCCTGCAAGCACGAGACCAGCGACTGCCAGCACGGTGGAGAGCCCAAGCTGCCAGCCCGGCAGCGCCCCCGCGGGCGCAGGCGCGCGCGACAGGGCCGCGACGATTGTAATCATCGGCACGATCGACAGATCCTGGAACAGCAGGATCGAGAAAGCGCGTTCGCCAAAGGGCGTCCGCAGGCGGCCGGCGGATTGCAACAGCGGCAGCACCTGCGCGGTCGAAGAAAGCGCCAGCGGCAGGCCGATGGCAAGCGCTGCGGCTGGTGAAAACCCGGCCGGGAGCATCAACAGCGTAATCGCTGCCCCGCACGCCATGACCTGCAACAAGCCAAGGCCAAAAATATCCTCTTTCAACTGCCATAGCCGCGACGGACTCAGTTCCAGCCCGACCAGGAACAACAACAGGGTTATGCCCAGTTCGGCGATGCCCATCTTGTGCTCGGCATCGCCGACCAGCCCCAGCACTTCCGGGCCGATGACGATACCTGCAACCAGATAACCCAGCGTTGCACCCAGTCCCAGCTTGCGGAACAGCAGGACGAAAACCAGCGCAAAACCAAGCAACAGCACGCCGTCGCGGAGCGCGAGCCCGCTCATGCGGCGGCCTGCTGGCGTGCCAGCGCGGTAGCGGCCGCTTCGGCCCCGGCCTCAAACGCCAGCCTGATCGACGGATGGCGCGCATTGTGGGCAATGGCAGGCGTGAACACGTCTATTCCCGGCCAATCCGGCACCGGCCCTTCACCGGCCAGCCACCGGGCAAGCTGGTCGCGCGCCATCGCCAGATCCGCGACCGATCGACCAACGGCCTGTGCGGCGAACAGCGACGACGATGCCTGGCCAAGCGCGCAGGCCCGCGCCAGAATGCCGACGCCAGTGACGCAACCGGCCGCATCGAGATCGATATCCACCGTCACTCGGCTGCCACAAATCGGCGAGCGCTTTTCCACGCTTGCCATCGGATCGGCCAGCCGTTGCGAAGGCGTGCTGGCAGCAAGGCGAAGAATCTCGGTGTTATACAGCGGTGCGTTCATCGTCCCTCATCTAGGGGCGATCGACGGCGAGTGCGAGGGGGCTTTGGTCGCAATCAGCGGTTCTGCCAGCCAGCCGAGCCGGGCACCAACGCACTCCTCCCGCGTCGGCACCAGCAGGTCGGCCCGATCGAACACACCGATGTGCAGATGGATCATCTCCGCCAAATTGGCGCCGCGATAGCTGATCGTCGATCCGCACCGCGCGCAAAAACCACGCAAGACGCCGGATGAGGACGCGAATTCGGTGAATGCGCCGTCGAGCTTTACCCGCTCACGCTGGTAATCCGCGTAAATCGCAAAGGCGCTGCCGGTGTGGCGGCGACAAGCATCGCAATAGCAGATCGCCACCAGATCGGGCGCGCCGTGCGCGGTAAAGCGTACTTCTCCGCACAGACAACGCCCGGCAAAATCTCGATCTACGGCTTCGTTCACGGCGCGGTGCTATTGGCGGCGGCGGTTGCATTGCCACCACTATCGAACATCGCTTCACCCCGCCGGCGACGTTCGACGATGTCCGCCACGCTGGCACTGGTCGCATTCAGCAGCGGATAGGTGCGCGACTTGGTAATCCAGGTCGGCCGCCGCGACGGCCCGCCCGAAACCGTGTCGGTCACCAGCACGATCAACAGGAACAACAGGCTGGCGAAGATCAACCCTTTCAGCCCGCCAAAGCCGAACCCCAGCGCCCGGTCGAGTGGCCCCAAAATCGACGTCCGCGTGCGCGAGCCGATGCCATTGGCGACCAACCGCCCCCCGAAATAAGTGCCCCCCGCGATGATGGCGAAGGCCAGCACGGCTGATCCGGCAACCGTACCCACCCATCCGCTGAGGAAATGGGTAACCGGCGCGTGGAGCAGCTTGAGCGCGAAAATGATGAATATCCACGCGATGAGCGACAAGACTTCGGTCACAAAGCCGCGCATCAGCCCCATCACCGCGCCGCCGCCCACCAGCAGCAAGACGACAATATCGAGTGCGGTCAGTCCCATTTGAAAATCCTGCTCAACCGTTTGGGCCACCCCCGACCCTCAGCCGCATCGCTAGCCACGCCCGAGCATATGGTCAACGAATGCGCCAAGCGTGCGAAAACCCTGGAGCCGCATCGACCCTTTTTCCGCGCTTGATGATGCCGGCACCAGCGCCCGTTCAAACCCCAGCTTCGCCGCCTCTTTCAAGCGTAATGGCGCGTGCGCGACCGGGCGGATTTCGCCCGACAACGCCACTTCGCCAAACGCAACCGCATCCGCTGGCACGGGCCGCTCGCTAAGCGCGGAGACCAGTGCAGCCGCCACCGCCAGGTCGGCGGCCGGGTCCTGCACCCGGTAACCGCCGGCGATGTTCAGATAGACTTCGCAACTTGAAAAACTGAGGCCGCAGCGCGCCTCCAGCACGGCCAGGATCATCGCAAGCCGCCCCGAATCCCAGCCGACCACCGCCCGGCGCGGCGTCGCCCCGCTCGCCAACCGCACCACCAGCGCTTGAATTTCGACCAGCACCGGCCGGGTTCCCTCCAATGCGGGAAACACCGTTGCGCCCGTAACGCCTTCGTCGCGCTGGGTCAGGAACAACGCCGAAGGGTTGGCAACTTCGGCCAGGCCGCCGGTTTCCATGGCGAACACGCCAATCTCGTCAGTACCGCCAAAACGGTTCTTGATCGCACGCAGGATGCGATATTGGTGGCTGCGCTCCCCTTCAAAGGCGAGCACAGTATCGACCATATGTTCCAGCACGCGCGGCCCGGCGATGGTGCCGTCTTTGGTAACGTGCCCGACAAGCACCACCGCCGTGCCCCGCTCCTTGGCAAAACGGATCAGTTCCTGGGCGGAAGCGCGAACCTGGCTCACCGTGCCCGGCGCACCTTCGATCAGGTCCGAGTGCATCGTCTGGATCGAATCGATCACCAGCAGGCGCGGCGCGGCGCCAGTGCTGAGCGTCGTCAGAATATCGCGGACCGACGTTGCGGCGGCCAGCCGCACCGGCGCATTGCCAAGCCCCAGGCGTTGCGCCCGCAACCGCACCTGGTCCGCCGCTTCCTCACCCGAGACATAAGCCACGCTGTGCCCGGCCATCGCCATCCGCGCAGCCGCCTGGAGCAGCAAGGTCGACTTGCCAATCCCAGGATCGCCGCCGATCAGCGTCGCGGACGCCTCGACAAAGCCGCCCCCCAGCGCGCGATCGAGTTCGGCAACCCCCGTCGCCAATCGATCTGGCAGCGTCACCTGTTCATCCAGCCCGACAAGCGCGATCGCCCGTCCACCGCCCTGCAGATTATGCTTGGCGGCAAAAGGTGTCACCACCGCGCCGGTTTCCTCAACCAGCGTGTTCCATTCCAGGCAATCGGCGCACTGCCCCGCCCACCGATGCGAGACGGAACCGCAGGACTGGCAGACATAGCGTTTCTGGGGTTTGGCCATGAAAACTGGTTAGCAGAGCGAGAACGGGAGGGGAACAAATAAGTTGCGGGTTAAGGCACCGGAAACCTCAACCCTTTGCCGGGATCAACAATCCACGCTGTACGGCCGGGCGGGCGAGACCGCGATCGAGCCACGCCCGAACATGCGCGAAATCATCGAAACCGACCAGTTCGCCCGCACCGTAAAAGTCGACCAGTCCACGAACCCAGCCAAGCGATGCGATGTCGGCAATGGTATAATCACCCCCCATGAACCAGTCGCGGTCGGCAAGCACGCGGTCCATGACACCCAGCAGCCGCTTCACCTCCGCAACGTATCGGTCACGCGGGCGCTTGTCCTCATAATCCTTCCCCGCAAATTTATGGAAAAAACCAAGCTGACCGAACATCGGGCCAACGCCACCCATCTGGAACATCACCCACTGGATCGCGCGATAACGGTCGGCGGCATTGGCGGGAATGAACTGGCCGGTCTTTTCCGCAAGGTAAATGAGGATCGCCCCCGATTCGAACAACGCCAGCGGCTTGCCATCCGGACCTTCCGGATCGAGGATCGCCGGAATCTTTCCGTTGGGATTCAGCGACGTGAACGCCGGTTCATGGCTCTCATTCGTCATGATGTTCACATAATGCGCTTCGTAAGGCAGGCCGGTCTCTTCCAGCATGATCGACACTTTCACCCCGTTGGGCGTCGGGGCCGAATATAGTTGCAGCAGGTTGGGGTGCGCGGCGGGCCAGCGTTCGGCAATCGGAAAGGCGGCGATATCCGACATTGTTGATGCTCCAGATCACGGGGTGGGCAAAATGCGTTGCCGCCAAGAGATAGGCACGGGCCGCATCTGTCGCTATGGGGCGGCGCAATGAAACCGTCCGATCTTCGTGTCGCGATGTTCAGCGGCAACTATAACTACGTGCGCGATGGCGCAAATCAGGCGCTGAACCTGCTTGTGGGCCACCTGCTTTCACGCGGATTGACGATGCGCGTCTATTCGCCGACGACCGCGCGGCCTGCCTTTGCGCCCACCGGCGATCTGGTGGACGTGCCCGCAATGGCTGTGCCTGGCCGGCCCGAATATCGACTGGCATTGGGGTTGCCAAAGCGCCCCCGCCGCGATGTAGCGGACTATGCGCCCGATATCGTCCACCTGACCGCACCAGACATTCTGGGCCACAGCGCGATCAAATGGGCAAAGAAGAACAGCATCCCGACGATCGCTTCGTTCCACACCCGGTTTGAGACTTATCCGGGCTTTTATGGCCTGGGTTTTCTGGAAAAGCCCGCGATCGGCATCATGCGCCGCTTCTACAACCGGGTCGATCAGGTGCTGGTGCCCAGCCCGAGCATGGGAACGCTGTTGCGCGAATGGGGTGTGACGACGCCAATCAGCATCTGGTCGCGCGGCATCGACCATGATCGGTTCAACCCCACGCGGCGTGACCTGGCCTGGCGACGATCGCTAGGCATTGGCGATGACGAAGTGGTGGTCAGTTTTCTGGGCCGACTGGTGCTCGAAAAGGGGCTGGGCATCTTTGCCGAGGTCATTACCGAGTTGAAGCGCCGGGGCGTGCCGCATCGCGTGCTGGTCATCGGTGAAGGTCCAGCGCGCCAATGGTTCACGGATCAGGTGCCCGACGCGGTGTTCACCGGCTTCCTGGCTGGCAACGATCTGGGGCGAGCCGTCGCGTGCATGGATGTGTTCTTCATGCCCAGCGTCACCGAAACTTTCGGCAACGTGACGACCGAAGCGATGGCCGCGGGCGTCCCCGTTGTCGCCGCGCGGGCAACCGGCGCGATCGATCTGGTGGAGGATGGGGTGACGGGCTTCCTGGTGCCCCCCACCGACGTGCACGCCTATGCCGATGCAATCCAGCGACTGGCCGAGGACGCCGTTTTGCGTAAATCGGCAGGCAAAGCAGGGCAGATCGCGGCCCAGCCCTTTGTCTGGGACCGGGTCAACGACGCGGTGCTCGACGCGTACCTCAAGCTGATGGAAGCACACCGCAGATAGGGTCGCGCCCGCATCGGCGAACGGCGGGGGTTTTGTCGCGCTACGCCCAGTTGAACGGCAGCGGCGCTTCACGGAACGCAAAACGATCGAGATGTTCGGCCACGACGCCGCACATGCCGGCCAGATCGACGCCGTCCGGAACCGTAACGACCACAGCCAGCGTTGCCGGATCGGCGCGTAATTCGACATGCGCGCCGTTGGGAAAATCGATCGTCCCTGCTTCGGGTGTATAGCTTACGGCCAATTTGTGGCTCCAATGTTTGGCAAGCTGCTGGAGATAGCGGCCGGCCGACGCGGTCGGCACCCGGGTGGAAGCAGACGCCATCAGCCGAGCCTTTCGATCTTCTGCGCAACCTCGTCGATCAGGGCGACGATGTGGTGGATCACTTCCTCATCAAGTTCGTCGGGCTCCAGCCGGTGGCCGCCGAGTTTGTTGGCCAGCACCGCGCGCAGGTTGACCAGCGCACGCCGCACCGAACTTGCATCCGTTCTGGCCCGCGCTTCCGCCAGCGCGCCAAGGCGAGCGAACAGGGCCGCGACTTCTTCTGCGCGTTCTTCAAGATGCGCGCGCCCGGCATCGGTGGCTGCGAACTGCTTTTTCGCGCCTTCGGCCTTGTGTTCCGCGATCAGGTCCATGTCGTCCAGCATGGTGAGCGTGGGATAGACCACGCCCGGGCTGGGCGCATAGGCGCCGTTGGTCAGTTCCTCGATCTCGCGGATCAGATCATATCCATGGCGCGGCTTGTCGGCGATCAGTTTGAGCAGGATCAGCCGCAGTTCGGTTCCGTCGAACATCCGCCCCCGGCGACCGCGCCCTTCGGGGCCATCGCCGCCAAAATCCCAACTGAATTCAAATCCTCCCCGACGATGATGGCCTCCACCGTGGCGCCCGCCGGAGCCGCCGCGCGGGCCAGAATGATGATCGCCGCCATGGCGATGATGAAAGCGAAACATGAACGATTCTCCAGATATCATGATGCGGTCAAGATATATCTTAATGCAGTTCTGACAAGATGGGCTGAAAAAATATTCCGCACGGCCTATCGTCGCGCCGATGGTCGACCTTTTTGCCGCAGACGACTCCCCCAACCCCGCCGACACGCCGCTGCCGGACGGCGCGCCGCTGGCCGATCGGTTGCGTCCGGCGCGATTGGCCGATGTCGTGGGGCAGGATCATCTGACCGGCCCGGAAGGCCCGATCGGGCGCATGGTCGCGGCAGGCCGGTTGTCGTCGATGATTCTGTGGGGACCGCCTGGAACCGGCAAGACGACGATCGCGCGCCTGCTGGCGGATGCGGTAAACCTGCGGTTCGCGTCGATTTCGGCGGTATTCTCGGGCGTTGCCGACCTGAAAAAATCTTTCGCCGAAGCGCGCGACCACGCACGACTGGGCAAACGCACCTTGTTGTTCGTCGACGAAATCCACCGGTTCAATCGCGCTCAGCAGGATGGTTTCCTGCCTTATGTCGAGGATGGCACCGTAACCCTGGTCGGCGCGACGACCGAAAATCCCTCCTTCGAACTGAACGCCGCACTGCTTTCGCGCGCTCAGGTGATGATCCTGCATCGGCTCGACGCTGCTGCGCTGAACCTGTTGCTGGATCGCGCCGAAGCCGAGATGGCGCGCGCCCTGCCCCTGACCGCTGACGCGCGCGATGCCATGATCGCAAGTGCGGACGGCGATGGGCGCTTTTTGCTCAACCAGGCGGAAACGCTGTTTTCGGTTACTTTTGAAACGCCGCTCGATCCAGCGGGGCTTTCGCAATTCCTGCAACGCCGCATGGCGGTGTACGACAAGGATCGGGAGGGGCATTACAACCTGATCTCCGCGCTCCACAAATCGTTGCGCGGCAGCGATCCCCAGGCGGCGCTCTATTATCTGGCGCGGATGCTGGTGGCCGGGGAAAACCCGCTTTATGTCCTGCGCCGCATCGTTCGCTTCGCCAGCGAGGATATCGGCCTTGCCGATCCACAAGCGCTGGTTCAGTGCCTTGCCGCCAAGGACGCCTATGAATTTCTCGGTTCGCCCGAAGGTGAAGTGGCAATTGCGCAGGCCTGCCTCTATTGCGCCACCGCGCCCAAATCGAATGCCGCTTATGTTGCGCAAAAGGCGGCGTGGAAATCGGCGCGCGACACCGGATCACTCATGCCGCCCGCGCATATCCTTAACGCGCCGACCCGGCTGATGAAGGACATCGGCTATGGCAAGGGCTATGCTTATGACCACGATACGGCAGAGGGATTTTCCGGTGCCGATTATTGGCCGGAGGGGATGCCAGCCGAAACCTTTTATCGCCCCGTCGATCGCGGCTTTGAACGCAAGATCGCCGAGCGGCTGGCCTGGTGGGATGAACGGCGCACCAAGCGGACCGAAGGCGGATGACGTATTTCAGGCACTTCGCCGCGATCGACTGGTCTGGCGCAGTGGGCGAATGGCAGCGTGGCATTGCAGTGGCAATTTGCGCGCGCGGTACCGCTGCTCCCCACCTCGTGCGTGCCGACCAGCGTTGGTCACGCACCACGGTGCTCGACTGGCTGTTGCACGACATGCCGGACGACACGCTGGTCGGGCTTGACCTTGGCCCGTCGCTGCCATTTGCAGACAGGGGTGCGTTCTTCCCCGAATGGGATCGCAGTCCGCCCGATGCGCGCGGGTTATGGGCGCTGGTTGACGAGCTTTGCGCCCAGGACGCGCATCTGGCGGCGAGCAGTTTTGTCGATCATCCCGATGCAGCCAGCCATTTCCGCCGCCACGGCAATCGCAAGGGCGATCTGTATGGCACCGGCGGCGGGCGCCTGCGCGAAACCGAAAGGGCGCAACGCGAACAGGGTCTCAATCCATACAGCAACCTGAACCTGGTCGGCGCGGCGCAAGTTGGCAAATCCAGCCTGACCGGAATGCGCGTGCTGAACCGCGCTCAACATCGCTTACCTATCTGGCCGTTTGACGCGCGACCGAGCTACGGATCGCTGATCGTCGAAATCTATACCAGCATTGCCGCGCTTGCTGCCGGGCGAACCAAGGGACGAACCAAGATGACCAGCATCGCTGCGCTTAACGACGCGTTGGTCAGCCCCACCATTGCCAGCGAACCCGTGACCATGCTGGATCGTGTCGACGACCACCGCACCGACGCCCTGTTGACCAGCGCCTGGCTGCGCGCGGTTGCCGACCAGCAGACCCTGTGGTCTCCTCTCGCGCTGCAAGATAATCGCCGCCTTGCCCAAACAGAGGGCTGGACCTTCGGCTGCATCTGACGCATGGGGGCGACACGCCACTGGCGCGCCGGTTTAGCTCAGCTGGTAGAGCAGCGGTTTTGTAAACCGAAGGTCGCGGGTTCGATTCCTGCAACCGGCACCATCTCAAACGCCAAGGTTCCCCAAGGACCGCTTGGCCCGTAAACGTCCTTCCAATGCGCCGAAAACGACGCATTGCCAGGCGCGGATTCAGAATTCCGTCCAATCGTCGTCGTCGGTAGTTGTCGATTTGAGCGCGAGGTTGCCATGGACCATCGGCATCGCCGCGATTTTCGTTCGCGGCTTGGCACGCGGGGTCGCAGAGCGATGCGCCGCAGGTGATGGCTGTGCGTTCGCCGAATGGCCGGTCTGAAAACGTGCCACCAGCGATGAAAGCTCATCCGCCTCAGTGGCCAGGCTGCGCGCGGCGGCGGTCGATTCTTCCACCATTGCTGCGTTCTGCTGCGTCATCTTGTCCATGTCGCTGACCGCGCCGTTGACCTGTTGGATCGACACAGCCTGAGATTGGGCAGACTCCGAAATTTCCGTCACCAGACGACCGACCGTACCGACCTGCTCGACAATCTCGCGCAGAACCTTGCCGGTTTCACCAACCATCGCCACGCCCTGACTGACTTGCGTGGTGCTTTTGGTAATCAGTTCCCTGATTTCCCTCGCGGCGTCCGCCGAACGCTGGGCAAGGGCTCGTACTTCGGTGGCGACGACGGCAAAACCCCTGCCCGCATCGCCTGCTCGTGCCGCCTCGACGCCTGCGTTAAGCGCCAGCAAATTGGTCTGGAAGGCGATGCCATCGATCACGTTGATGATCTGGGTGATTTCCTGGCTCGACTTTTCGATTGCCGTCATGGCGACCACGGCATCGTCGACCACCCGACCGCCTTCGTTCGCCTGCTTCTCGGCGACACTGATCGACGCGCTGACCTGCGCTGCACCGCGCGCGGTTTCCTGGACCATCGATGTTACCTGCTGCATTGCAGCCGATGATTCTTCCAGCGACGCCGCCTGTTGCTCGGTGCGCGCCGACAGATCATCGGATGCAGCGCGGATTTCGGACGATCCGCTGTGGATTGACGCGGCAGCTTCCGCCACCGTCTGAACCGTGTTGCGCAATTGGGTGACCGCGTTGTTGAAATCACCCTTCAGCCCTGCAAACGGCCCGGTAAGTTCAGCATCGATCTGTACCATCAGGTTACCCTCCGCCAACGCGCCAAGGCCGCTGCCGATGCTATCAACGATAAGCCGCGCCTGCTGCTGCTTGGCCTGTTCCGCCGCTGCGAGCTGGTTGCGCAGGTTGGTCATGGCTTTGGCAAGGCCGCCGATTTCGTCGCCGCGCTCGTCGATGGGAATGACCACGTTCATGTTGCCTTGGCCAAGTTCGGTCAGCGCGGTGGTCATTGCAGAAATCGGATTAGCTATGCCGCGGACCAACCCCATCAACAACGCCAACACCAGCCCACCGGCTGCGACAATCATGGCAATAATCAGATTACGGCTGAAAACATAAGCGCTCTCCGCACCAACGGCGACTTGCTGAATGACCTTTGACTGAGCGTCCTGCAACTCAGACGCATAACGGTTTACTTCATTGAATTTTACCTTGTCGGCACGGAACTGCTCTGTTGCCAGAGCATTATTGTTTTGCGTCGAATTGGCGATCATTTGAGCGGAACCGCGCTGATATTCCGCCCATTTTTCGTTGAACGAATTAAAGGCCGCGCGAACCTGTGGTTGATCGATCTTTGGATTGAGCCAATTGAGGGTATCCGCTATTAATTTACGCTGTGCCTCGATCTGTTTGGTCGCTTTATCCATATTACCCGCGTCGGTCGACAGAATATGACTTGCCTCGGCAATTCTGTAATCGGACATCGCAGTATTGATCGTGGCCGCTGCTTCCAGCTTCTCGCGGCGAACAACGCCAATATCACGAGCAGCGGAACCAAGCGCATTCAGCTGAAAAATGCTGGGAATGCCGATCATCAACAACGCCAGGAAAAGCACCGAAAAAGAAGCGGATAACTTAACAGCAATCTTGCTATCTTTCATGATCGACATTTTTGACCTCAGGAATCCGTACCAATACAGATGGCGATCTAAATCATTTCGGTCCCAGTTCGCTTAACCGAGAACTACGTAATAACCACAGGTTTGCCGCCTTTCGTTCAAATTGCGCCGTTACGTCTCGCTGTCCCCAACCTGGCTCGAACTTAGGTCAGGCATGCAAAGTGCCGTCGCCCCCTTGCCCAATGCACCGGTGCGACCGATAGCTGGGCGCGATGATCAAGGTTGCCAGCTACAACATGCGCAAGGGGATCGGCACCGACCGCCGTCGCCTGCCCGAACGCACGCTGGAAGTGCTGCGCGAAGTCGATGCCGATATCATCGCCCTGCAGGAAGCCGATCGACGCTTTGGCGCGCGCACGCGGATAATTTCGGCGCATCTGCTTGACCGGCATAGCGACTGGCAGACAGTGCCACTGGGGATAAAGCCCATGAGCATGGGCTGGCACGGCAATGCGCTGCTGGTCCGCAAGACCGCCCAAATCGTCGATTGCGAAGTGATCGAACTGCCCGCACTCGAACCACGCGGCGCCGTAATGGCCGACGTCCGCGCTAACGAAGGTATCGTCCGAGTGATCGGCGTTCACCTGGATTTGTCCGGTCTTTGGCGGCGGCGGCAGGTGCAGGCGATCCTGGCGCACCTCGCCGCGAGCAGCAGGGACTATCCGACGATACTGATGGGCGACTTGAATGAATGGAACGCAACGCTCGGCTGCGTGAAGCACCTGGCTCGCCACTTCACCGTCGCGGATACCGGCCCCAGCTTCCACGCATCCCGGCCAATTGCACGGCTGGACCGTATCATGGTGTCACCGGGCTTGCGCATCGCGGGATGCGGGGTCCATCACAGTGCCGCGGCGCGTGTTGCGTCGGACCATCTGCCAATATGGGCGGAGGTAGAGAGGGGCTGAGATGATCCGCGAGAAGGAGCTTCGGCTCGCGCTTGTCTGCTATGGCGGTATCAGTCTGGCCGTCTACATGCACGGCATCACCAAGGAAATCTGGCGGCTCGCCCGCGCCAGTCAGGCGTTCCATCAGGGCGTGACCCCCGTCGGTGGTAGCCAGGGCGTTTATCGCGCCTTGCTGCAGGAAATAGAGGACACGCAGGGTCTGCGCCTTCGCATCCTGATCGACATTATCGCCGGGGCCAGTGCGGGCGGCATCAACGGCGTATTCCTGGCGCAGGCAATTTCAACCGGCCAATCGCTGGAGCCGCTGACCGACCTGTGGCTGAACGGTGCAGATGTCGAAGCGCTGATCGATCCCGGGCAGGCGCCCAACCGTTTCAACAAATTATGGGCGCTGCCGATTGCCTGGGGCGCCGCGATGCGCGCGGATGCCCGCGTGACCGACATTCCCGAAGACGCCATCCGCGCCGAAGTACGTCAAAAGCTGTCGCATTTCGTCCGCTCGCGCTGGTTCGAGCCTCCATTTGGCGGCAAACGCTTTTCGCACATGATGCTCGATGCCTTCGACGCGATGGCCAAGGCCGAACGCGGCCCTCGCCTGTTGCCCCCTGGCCAGCCGCTCGACCTGTTCGTCACGGTCACCGATTTCAACGGCTATCCCGAACGACTGGCGCTCAATACGCCTGCCGAAGTGATCGAGACCGAACACCGCCTGATTTTTCCCTTCAGCGATCATGGTCAGCGCCTGGACACGCTGGCCCATACCGGCGAGCTGACTTTTGCTGCACGTGCCACCTCCAGCTTTCCCGGTGCATTTCCGCCGTTGTCCGTCGCTGAGATGGACCAGGTAATGGCCGAGCGCGATGTTGCCTGGCCCGAACGAGGGGCGTTCCTGCGCCGGGTTCTGCCGCGTCACTCGGCGCGCGGCACGGCGGAGAAAGCGACACTGATCGACGGATCGGTACTCGCCAACGCGCCATTTCGCCCGGCCATGGATGCACTGCGCGAACGCCCTGCCCGGCGGCAAGTCGATCGACGCTTCATCTATATCGATCCCTTTCCCGGCGCGCATTACCGCCCCGGCGCCAGCGGGGACGGCCAGCCAGGCTTTTTCCAGACCATTCTCGGCGCGATATCCGAATTGCCTCGCCAGCAGCCGATCAGCGACAATCTGGTCGCAATCGCTGAACGGTCCGCGCGTATCGAACGGATGCGCGCGGTGATCGCTGGTATCCGGCCCGAAGTCGAAAAACAGGTCGAATCGCTGTTCGGCTATACCTTCTTCCTCGACCGGCCCACCGTCGCGCGCCTGGCCAACTGGCGACGACGGGCGCAGCAGGCAGCCGCGGCGAAAGCGGGATATGGCTATGCCGCCTATGGCCATCTGAAACTGGCTGGCGTGATCGAGACGGTGACCGATCTGTGCCAGCACATCTGCAATACGCCCGATCCTGCCGAATGGGCGCGTATCCGCCAGCATATTACCGACGCCGTGCGCGCAGGCGGCGCCGATGATCGGTTGCCGACCTTTTCGGGGGGCGCGAAACCGGAAACAATCTCCTTCCTCCGCTCGTTCGACCTGGGGTTTCGCCTGCGCCGCCTGCGATTGATGGCGCGCCGCCTGACCGAGATCGAAGGCGATTTCAGCGAAGACGAACTGGGCCCGATGCGGCGGGCGATCTATGGCGCGCTCGCGCTTTATCTCGACAGCAAACGCACCGAAACCCATGCCCATCTTGCCCGCGACATATTGGGATTGCGCGGCGACGCGACCGAATTGCTCGGCAAGCTGGAAGCATCACTCAACCTGAAGATCCTGGACGACCAAACCGAAATCCTGCTGTCCGATGGACTGGCGAGCCTGTCCAAAGACGTGCGGAAAACGATGCTGTTCACTTATCTCGGCTTTCCATATTTCGACGTTGCGACCTTGCCGTTGCTCCAGGGTGAGGGACTGGACGAATTCGACCCGATCAAGGTTGATCGCATTGCGCCCGACGATGCGACGGCGATCCGCTCCGGCGGTGCGGAGGCGACGTTGAAAGGCATTCAATTCAACAGTTTCGGAGCATTTTTTAGCCGGGCTTATCGAGAGAATGATTATCTGTGGGGCCGGTTGCATGGCGCCGACCGATTGATCGACATCGTCGTTTCCACCCTGCCCGTGTCAATGGAAATGCGGCCGCAGCGCATCGCCGAAATCAAGCGTGACGCCTTCCGCGCCATCCTTGACGAGGAGGAACCGCGCCTGCCACGGATCGCACCGCTTTTTGCCGCGTTGAGGCGCGAAATCGGCTGAAGGCTGGCAAAAGCTGGCCATTAGGCTAACATTCGCGCCTGCGAGATGGAGAACCCGCGATGCAATTCTTGAAGACCCTGTTTTGGGCCTTGCTGGTGGTGATCGTGACGGTGTTCGCGATCGGCAACTGGACGACGGTGCCGATCAAGCTGTGGGGCGGACTGGTCGCCGACGTAAACCTGCCGCTGCTGCTGCTGCTGACCTTTCTGGCCGGGATGTTCCCGGTATTGCTGTATCATCACGCGGTGCGCTGGCGACTGAAGGCGCGACTGTCGACTGCCGAACGCACGATCGGCGACCTGCGCACGGCCGCAAGCGAGGCGGCGCGTCAGGCCGAAAAGCTGGCGACCGCTGGCCTTTCCGACGATACCGGGGCGACCGTTGCGCCGGAAACGCCTGCGGCACCGATGGGACAACCATGAGCAACCGCGTTTTCGTCGCGCTCGACACGCCTGATATGGAGCGGGCCAAGGCAATTGCCATGCGCGTTCGCCACCATGTCGGCGGCATCAAGCTGGGGCTGGAGTTCTTCATGGCCAATGGCCGCCACGGCGTGATGGAAATGCACGAACTGGGGCTGCCGATATTCCTAGACCTGAAACTCCACGACATTCCCAATACCGTCGGCAAGGCGATACAGGCACTGCACGGGCTTGATCCGGCCGTCCTGACGGTTCACGCCGCCGGTGGGCGGTCGATGCTGGAAGATGCCAAGGCGGCGGCTCCCAAGGGGACGAAGGTCGTCGCCGTGACGATGCTGACCAGCCTGGACGGCCAGGACATGGCGTCGATTGGCTTGGCGCCCGATCCGCACGCGCAGGTGCTTCGCCTGGCCGAACTGGCGCAATCGGCTGGCGTCGACGGCATTGTCTGTTCGGGCGCCGAAGTCGCCGCTGCCCACAAGATCTGGCCCAAGGGATTTTTCGTTGTGCCCGGCGTGCGCCCTGCCGATGGCACGACGGGCGACCAGAAGCGAGTGGTCACCCCTCGCGCTGCTGTCGACGCGGGCGCATCGATCATCGTCGTCGGTCGCCCGATCACCCAGGCGGTGGATCCAGACCAGGCCGCACGGGCGATCGGCGCGACGCTTTAAGGTCTGTTGAGATTCAGGATTCACATTGGGTGTGATTTCTGATTCAAGCTGCGGATGGACAGACTTGTTTTGACGGACGCCCAATGGGCGAAGATGGAGCCGCATTGCTTGGGCAAGCCGAGCG
>JBAZYJ010000003.1:0-243192 GCA_041659385.1 Sphingomonas sp. | reverse complement strand
CCGCCATCAACCGCTTCATCAAGGAGCACAATAAGGAACCGAGGCCGTTCGTCTGGAAGGCCGATCCTGATCAGATTATCGCCGCCGTCAGACGCGGGCACCAAACGTTGGAATCAATCCACTAGCTTCGGCCATACCAGGTTGCCTTTCCGCTGCCGTGCTGGATGAGGTGACGAGCCGACACGAGCATCTGCAAATGCTTCTTCACAGTGTTGCGGTTCGCACCCGTCAGATCGACAATCTGACCGTTGGTGATCCGTCCGTGCGCTTTCGCTAGCTCGAGAATCCGAACTGCCAGTTCGGGCAACCGCTCGACCATCAGCCGTTCGCGTACGATCTTCGCTTCGAGGCGCGCCTTCTGGCGCTGGAGCGAAGTCAGGAAATAGGCGATCCAGGGCTCCCACGCTGGCGTGTCGCTGCGGATCGTGCCCTGCGTCCGCCGGAGCGCCAGGTAATAGCCGTCCTTGGTCGCCTCGATCACGCTTTCGAGAGACGAATACGGCACATAGGCATAGCCACTGCGCAGCAGCAGCAAGGTAGTCAGCACTCGCGACAGACGGCCATTGCCATCCTGAAACGGATGGATTTCAAGAAAGACGACGATAAATATCGCCGTGACGAGAAGCGGATGAAGCTGCTTCTGATCAAGCGTCTCGTTCACCCACTCGACGAGCTCGCTCATCAATCGCGGCGTATCGAACGGCGTCGCCGTCTCGAACACCACGCCGATTTCTTTACCATCCGCATCGAAGGCGGTGACGTGGTTGGTGTTGGTCTTGTAGCTGCCGCGATGCCGTTCATCTTTGCTACTGTGAACAAGCAAGTCGCGGTGCAATTGCTTGATGTGGTTCTCGGTTGGCGCAATCGCATCGAACGAAGCGAAGAGGGTTCCCATCACCTCGGCGTAGCCCGCCACTTCCTGCTCGTCGCGGGTGGCGAAGTGCTGGATTTCGATGTTGGACAGCAGCCGCTCGACATCGCTGTCCGATAGCTTGCTGCCCTCAATACGCGTCGAGGAGCCAATGCTTTCGATCGTCGCCACTCGCCGCAACGCTGAAAGTCGATCAGGCGCGAGCGTTCCCAAGGCGCGCCATGCCCCTTTGAATTCGTCGATCTCGGCAATAAGCGAAAGCATCTGCGGCGTGATCGTCAGCGAGGCGGTATTGATGGGCATATCCACATTCATACCCATAAGTATCCATAAGCGCAACAATACCCGCAAATAGACCCATAAATATCCAAATTAGCTGGATCGTTCCGTCCAAGCCATCGGCCCGACCATTCGTTTAGAACCAGCACCCTCGGTCACGAGCTCGCAGCTCTGAAGGCCTGCTCCACAGTTTGAGAAGCCGCCGCACGACCGGGGTGTACTGGGTGGGGGCAGTGTCGGTCGAAGCAAGAAGCACAAAGCGGCCAGCTCAATGTCGGGCGCATCCATGCCCGGCCTCTTTCTAGCTACATTGCCCGCTCTCTGGCCATTCGGCCGACTGTAAGGTCGGCCTCCAATCCCTCTGTTTGGCGGGATTGTGCCGACTGCCGAGAACATTCTTACTCCGAAGGAATAGCCGCGGCCCCTCGCCGGCCGCGCGATCTGGGGTTCGATTATGGCTTTTGTCACCGGTCAGAGTTCTTCACCATCCGTAGGAAGCAACAAGAGATCGAACGCATTGCGCGCATCCTGCGCCTGACAGCTTCATTCGAGGGAGTAGCCGCTCCCGTGCCGGGCATTATCACCAAGATCGTCTTGATTGGGCCGTATGCCCGACGCACTTGGTATGAAGACAAGGCGTCACTCTATTTTTCGGACTACGAGTTCTGGGTCGTCGTCAACCATACGCTCTACGCCGATGAAACGCGATGGTACCGAGCGAAGGAGATCATTGCTTGTGAGCTAGGAAATCGTTGTGCGGTATCCTTGTCAGTGTTCTCCAAGGCCGACATAAAATCAGCCAAAGCCAGCAAAGACCATTTCATACTGGACAGGCTGGAAGCCGGTATTGTGCTGTTTAGAGGCTCGCGCGACGCGCCCCTAGCCCGGCCTCGTAAACTACAGTGCACGTGAAATCGCCTCGTTTCATTAGCAATGCTAGCCGATGCTCAATTCCGCCGAGCACATGCTAGCGAGCACGCCATTGGCGGGCGAAGGCTGCGCTGGATCACTCGTGATCCGGTTCAATGGTTCGGTTTCAACGGGCAACCTGAGCCCGGCGACGTTGCCGGGGCGAGCAGAACTTTCTGACATACCGGAGGGCCAATGAATCGAAGCCATTATGTCACACGGCGTCTCGACTCTACCGATCGAGCCATCATCGCCGCTTTGAACGAAAACGGCCGCATGACCGTGCGCGAGCTGGCAACGCAGATCGGGCTGTCCAGCCCGAGCATATGCCCAGGCGGTTGCGCTGCAATCGGGCGCAATCCGCTCGGCGCTCGATCTGGCCGTGCTCGAAGGCAAGCGAAACCTCGCCTACAGTGTGCAGGGCTCATCAGCGATCCAGCCTTCCGAAATCACCGACAACGGCCAGTTCACCGCGTTGCGCTTCCCCAACCAGCGCGAACTACCCGCATTCTTCGCGATCAATCCCGATGGCAGCGAGAGCATCGTCCCGTTCGATGTCCGCGATGAATTCGTCGTGATCCACGGCGTGTTCGCCCAGCTCCGCCTGCGACGCGGCAAGGAAGTGCTGTGCGTCTTCAACGAAGCCAGGGATTTCTACGGGCGTGATCCCAAGACCGGCACCGCGTCGAGCATCGTCGAACGCACCGAGAGTCCTGCTGACGGCGAGAGAAAATGATGTCCGAGCCCGTCACACCACCGCGTGCAGCCGTCGATCAGACGCCCGATCCCGACGAAATCGACCGCGCCCCCGCCACCGAACGCGCCAGCAGGATGCCGTCTATGCCCGGCACAACGATGGACCCCAAAAAGATGATCGGCTTTGCCGCCGCCGCTGGCGCGGTGATGTTCACGGTGCTCGCGCTCGGAACCGGCCTGACTGGCAATGCGGACCTACCGCCGGTTAAGCCTAAGCCCGCGCTCGAACCCGCGAAATATGATCCGAACACCGTGATCGCACCGACGCTCGCGGGTGCCGCGACCGATCCCGATGCGCCGATACCGCTGGGTGGACCAACGGTTCCCGCCATCGGCCCGCAAGGCGCAGCGTCGCCGCCGTCTCCGGGCGCAACCCAGCCCCGCCAACCCTCACAAGCCGAAGTGCTGCGCGAAGCGGCGCGCCGGTCGTCGCTGATCGCCTATGGCGGCGAGCGCGGGAGTAGCATCGCCAGTCCGCTGTATGGCGATGCGGGCGACGCAGTCCGCGCAGTAACACCTGCCACGCGCGAGCCGACTACGCTCGACACCCTGCGGCGCGGTTCGGTGATCGGGCAGACGCAGGCGCGCCCGCTGCCCGACCGCAATTTCCTGATCACGGCAGGCAGCTTCATCCCGTGCGTGCTGCAATCGGCAATGGACTCAAGCCAGCCCGGCTATGTGAGCTGCATCGTCCCGCGCAACGTCTATTCGGACAATGGCCGCGTCGTCCTGATGGAGAAAGGCACCAAGATTGTCGGCGAATATCAGGGCGGCCTCAATCGCGGCCAATACCGGCTGTTTGTGCTGTGGACCCGCGCGGTCACGCCGCGCGGGATCGCCATCGATGTCGGATCGCCGGCAACTGACGCACTCGGGCGCAGCGGTGTGGATGGACGAGTCGATAATTTCTTCTGGCAACGGTTCGGCACGGCGCTGTTGTTCAGCCTTGTCGAAGATGCGGCAACGGTCGGCGCGCAAGCGATCGGGAACAATGCCCCCAACACCACCCGCGTCCCGTCGGATGCCGCTTCGACGATCTTGCAGCAGAATGCGCAGATCAGGCCGGTGCTGCGAAAGAATCAGGGAGAGGATGTCGGCATCACCGTCGCGCAGGATTTCGACTTCTCGACCGTCTATGGCCTTGAGCTGAAATAATGGTCGCGCCGGGCAAGAACACGGCGGTTCTCGACAGCGTGACGGCACCGCTGCGCAAATATCTCGATGACGCGACCGTCACTGAACTGGTCATCAACGTGCCGCAAGAGGTCGGTATCGAGCGGCGTGGATGCTGGACATGGGAAAGCGAGCCGTCGCTCGATTTCAAAACGCTGATGGCGCTGGCGACCGCCGCGGCCGCATACACCAGCCAGGACATCACCCGCGAAAACCCCATCGTCTCGACGATCTTCCCAACCGGCGAACGCGTGCAGATTGTCGTGCCGCCGGTCGTGCCTGATGAAACCGTTTCGATTACCGTGCGCAAGCCGTCGTCGGTAACGATGACGCTCGCCGATTTCGAGGCGGCGGGCTTATTCCGCGACACAAGGATCGCTCAAAAACAGGTCAGCCCGCAAGAGCTTGAACTGCTCGCACTGCTCCGCGCCGGTCGCCACGTCGAATTCTTCGACCGCGCGGTCAAGGCGCGGCTTAACATCCTGATTTCCGGTGCAACAGGCTCAGGCAAGACCACATTCTCGAAGGGCTTGATCCAGCTCATCCCGCCCGAAGAACGACTGCTGACGATCGAGGACACGCGCGAACTGGTCGTCGGTCAGAAGAACGTCGTTCACATGCTCTATGCCAAGGACGGGCAAGGCACACGCCGAGATAGATCGACATAGGACGCGATCGAAGCTGGCGAAGATCGAAGTCGCTGGTTGCCGTCGCGGCATCGACCAGCGGATTGAGCCATAGCCCGAGCACGTTGGTGATCGTCTTCTTGATGTCGGCAAAACTGTTTTCGGACCCACCGGCAAAGTCGGCGAGCGCAGTCCGGCACGGGGGCGAGAGTTTCAGGCGAGTATTGGCGAGTTCCTTCTTGAAGAACGCCCGTGCATCACCGTCGGTCAGATACCGATAGATCGCCCCCATTGTCAGTGGTTCGTCGGTGGTTTCGGCGAGCCAAGCCCCCACACCGGCAAAGCCGGTGCGCGCACCATTGGCCCAGAAGGCTTCGCCGTGGTCGGGCGCGACAAACAACATCGTCGCGACTCTGCCGAACTAGCGTTCGAGCAACTGACCTTGCTGGTGAAGGAAAGCGAAGGCGGTTCCGACCTGGCGCGCGACGACATTCGCGCACTCCTAAAGATGCTGGTCGATGTGGTGGTGCAAACGAAGAAAGAGGGCGGCGAATTTCGCGTAACGGAGATCCATTATGACCCAGAGGGCAGGCACGCCGTCTGAGGGCGGCGCGGCAAGATTGCTGATCGGCATTCCGCTCGGGGCTATGATCGCGCTCGCCATTGCCAGCATGATCGGATGGCTGATCCTCGGCCTGCCCGTCGCGGCCTATGACCCGATCAAAATGCCAGCCTTCGTCTGGTATTATCGCGGCGACCCTCAGGTCATCCGCGCGATGGCAGGCGGGCTGATCGGCGGTGGCCTGCTCCTCGGTGGCCTGATCTATGCCCTATTGGCGCGCGCTGCGCCGCTGCACGGGGCCGCGCGCTTCGCCACTGAGCGCGAAATCAAGCGCCACGGTTTTCGCGCGCGCTACGGCATCGTGCTTGGCCGCAGGCGTGGGCGGTTCCTGACCTTTAGCGGCAGCGAGCATGTGATGGTCGAAGCCCCGACACGCTCGGGCAAGGGCGTGGGGATCGTCATCCCCAATCTGCTGACCTGGGCCGGGTCTGTCGTGGTTCTCGACGTCAAGCGCGAGAATTACGATGCAAGCGCCGGGTTCCGCGCGCATTACGGGCAGGCAGTCTATCTGTTCAACCCGACCGACCGCGAAGGTCGCACCGCACGCTACAATCCGCTTGCCTACATCGACCGCAGGGACCCCGACGATGTAATCATCGAATTGCAGAAGATCGGCGTGAATGGTGGTGATCGAGCCGGGATGGCCCGAATTGACGTTGCGCAGGTAGAAGAACGCCGTCCCGTCGCGCAGTTCCTGGAGCAGGATGCGATCCGGGCGCATCCTGAGCGCGCTTTCGAGCAGATGCTTCGCCGTAACATTGGCGGTCGCCCGATGAACTCGACCGGATCGCGCCGCTCTACAATCTGCTGTTTCAGCAGCTCATCGACCTCAACGTGCGCGCCTTGCCCGATGAAAACTCGGCCGTACCGGTGTTGGTCATTCTCGATGAATTTGCCCGGCTGGGCCGCGCCTCGGTCATCGCTAGCGCCTTTTCCTATGTTGCGGGCTACGGAATCAGGCTTCTCCCCGTTATCCAGTCGCGCTCGCAGTTGCGCGGCGTCTATCCTCCGCGAAGAAGCAGAAGATCAGTCGCGCCATGAAGTGGTTCATGTCCGGGCGGCGCTCTGGGGACGCCCATTCGGGATTGTCTTTCAACAGTTCGACATAGAGCTTGTTGAGCCGCCCCGTCGCCCGAATGTCGAACGAACTTTCACGGATTTGCTTGACCGTGGTGATGCCCGCCAACGGCAGGAAGAACCCAAAATGCTCGGGGAACTTGGAATACTCACACGCGATGGGCGGATCGTCGCTGGTGACGTCCTCCGCCTGAAACGTCTCGCCATCGGTGGCGAGGATGAACTTAGCCTTGGCCGAAGCCGTTTTCGGGCTGTCGTGCAAAGCCTTCAGCGTTGCATCGACCTCGCCCTTCGCACAGGTCGCCAAGTGGATGTGACTGCGTTGAAGAACACCACCCGGCACATCCGACTGGTTGGTATTGCCGGAGCGAAGCCGCTTGATCGCCGTTTCATTCCGGCCAAACGCTGAAAGAAATTGATACGCGAATTCATCCCGGTCGAAGGGCTTACCTGCGAGGTCCGATACGGCTTCTTCAATTTCTACGGCATTCATTCGACGCTGTTTTCCTACATCCCTTTGGATGCCTTCGATCATTGAGTTCCGAGTGGCGCTTCGCTGCGAGCAGGGGTCGCAGTGGATTAGCGGATGGTGTGGCGATTGTCACCGCGCTTGATAGTATCCAGCGAGGGATAAGCGTCTGATGATGCCTCGTTCCCGTTGCTCACGCACCGATTGGTCCGGCCGATCTGAAAGCTCGGTCCGGCCTGTTACTGATCGATAAAATGCCATTCTATCGATCATGCTACGACGATCGGATGATCGATAGGGCTGCGGCCCGAGAATCACAAAGTCAGAGCGTCGCTTCGCGGCGTCAGTTTGTGGCGATGGCTGCACCCCGGATGGGGTTGCAAAGAGCCAACATGACAATGCCGTTCGATTGTCATTTCGCGCAGCGGATCGAGGGTCGTTCGACCCAATCCGATCCGCTGATGCAGACTCCTGTCCCCCGTTCGGTGGCCATATCGGAGCCTGCTATCTCGGATGGTGCGGGCGGTGGGAATCGAACCCACACTCCTTGCGGAACGGGATTTTGAATCCCGCGCGTCTACCAATTCCACCACGCCCGCGCTGCGAAAGGCCTATAGCGAGCCGATCAAAATGTGCAATGTGAAAAGCGAACTGCTCTCCCTATTTCGTTGGTTTCACGACCTTCTTCCCTGCGGCAACTGCCGCGGGTCGGGCTTTCCGAACATTGACAGCAGATGCGTCAATATTGTTCTTTAGATGCCGTCCATAATATTTCTCGATCATTTCAACACTTGTTCGGCAGTTCTTCGCGACCTGATAAATGTCTGCGCCTTCGAGCAAGCGAAGGCAGATATAGGTATGCCGCAAGCTGTAGCAGGTCCGGATATGCCCATCGCGGTCGAATTTCAGATTCAGCTCGTCGAGAACAGTATTCATCAACTCGCGCGGTGACTTCCCAAACACGCGGTCGGTCGGCTTGAGCTGTTTGCGCTTGCGAACCCGCTCGAACGGCAGGATCGCACCGGGCATCGACTTGCAATAGCCAACCCCGCGCTTGCCGCGCACTTCGATCTCCAATATGCGCTCGCCCGTCGATTCGTCGTCCACGATCTTGACGTCGCGCAGCTCAAGCCGCGACGCCTCATCCGGTCGCAGGCCGGTGTTGCCCATGAACAGGACGTAATCGTGGAACGTCTCGCAAACCTCGCGCCAGCGCGGCTTGGGCGGGTTCTTCGCCCGCTCGCGCGTCGCCTCATAAAGCATTTTATATTCCTCAGGCGAAAACCAGGCGCGATGCTCGAGCTTGCCGGAGGTCTTGTAGGGCGCGGACATATCCGGAATTGCCGCGATCCAGCCCTTGCGGTTGGCGGTCTTCAAAATCTGGCGCAGCGTCACGATTTCGTGGTGCAGGGTCGCTCGGGCAGGCCGCTTGGGCTTGCCGGTTTTCACATCCATCCGTGATGACTGGCGGTGCAACCGATATTCCTGCACCTTGCCAGCCGTGATGTCCTCAAGCGCCGTTTCGCCAAAGAACGGCGTGAGATGAACCCGGATGATGTCGGACTTCGATTTTACATATCCGGCGTTGCGCTCGCCGAGGGTGATGACCTCGAACTCATTGGCGAAGGCAGTCGCGGCATCCTCGAAAGTTGGGCCGGTCGGCGTGCGGGGTCGCCCGATTCTCGCCGACCGCTCGACCGGCGGTTCGGGTTCGACATCCTGTGGCTGGGCGGGACCGCCAGCCAAGCGGACGCCACCGCGTCGGCGTTGGCGATCTTCGACGCACCGCTCCATGTACCAGTCGCGGGCAAAATCCTTGGCCGCGGCGAGGCTGGTTTCCTTGGTCGTCTGCCGGTGATTGCGGCTGCCAAGGTAGGTCGCGCACTGCCAGAAACGGCTGCCCTCACGCCGGTAAACGTGGAGCGCCCCATCCATCAAAACATGGCTTTCAGCGGGCATTTCGAAAACTCCAAAATGTGTAAGACTTGTGTAAGTCTTTTTCGGAGTCTCGACCTTAGCTAAACCATTGGTTTTGCTGTGTAATTGCCTACTTTTCTTAGGTATAACCCAATTTTGAGTCCAGCGCGTCTACCAGTTTCACCACGCCCGCCTGATGGCGGTCCTATAGCGCCCGATTTTGTCGAGGCAACAGGAATGAAGCGGCGTTCTGTTGAATCTGCGCCCGCACAAGCGGGTTGCGGCCACCGAACCGCGTAGGCAGACGACCGGACGCCCCGATTGCGACCTTGCCCGGGCCGTTCGTGAATAACCATTGGCAAGAATAGCTTATCGCTGCCTCTCAGGGTTCCTACGGAGTTGGAGTCATTGATAAAATTAAAGCAATCGATTCTATATTGTCCGTCGATGGTTATGGCTTAGGCTGCTCCCGATGGTGATGGTGGCGTGAAATTGAACTCCTCCGGCGAAAACAGGCCACTGCCCGCAATTTCGGGGCAGGCATATGAACGTCCGCCAACCCGACTGATCGCGCGCTATGTTGCCGAGATTCAGTTGGCGACGCTGGTTGCGCTTCTCGACGCGTTGGAAGCAAGCCGTCCGGGTTCGGCGTCACTTGATCGCGCGGTCATCCTCATGGTCATCATGCGCGCCAGCCTGCAGCTTGACCGCACCGCGTCCGATGGAGAATTGCTGCCGGACGACGAGGCGCCAGACGCCGCGATCAGCGTCAACGCCATCGCTGCGTCGCTGGGGCGTCCGTTTGAAACGGTGCGGCGGCATGCCAACGCCATGGTGGCCGATGGCCTTTGCAAACGAACGAAGCGCGGCATCACGCTCCAGATCAAATCGCAATGCCGCCCGGAAATGTGCGCGGCGATCCGCAAAATCCACGACCTGATGGTGCGGCTGATCGATTACGCTGTCGCTCACGAAGTGCCCATGCCTGCCGCACGGGCCTCCACATCCTATAATCCCAACGCAACGGTGGTGGCGGCGCTGGACCTGATGCTTGCGGCAGCCGAATATCTTCACGCATATTATGCCGATTGGCTTGAAATGTTCGCCGTCAACGCGGTGCTTGTCGCAAATGCCCGCCCCGTCACGTTCAATCCCGTGCTCGCCAGGCGATATGCGAACAACGAAACCATCCCGCCTGTA
Source organism: Sphingomonas sp. (assembly GCA_041659385.1). Classification (GTDB taxonomy): domain Bacteria; phylum Pseudomonadota; class Alphaproteobacteria; order Sphingomonadales; family Sphingomonadaceae; genus Sphingomonas. The sequence continues at coordinate 233,293 of JBAZYJ010000003.1, read as the reverse complement.
TCATTGCGTACACCGGTTGCGGTTGCCGATATCGCCCGCGCGCTTCGTGTCCCCTATTCGACGCTGCAACGCGAGGTAAATCGATCGATCGATCGTGGCCAGCTCCGGCGCGCGCATGGCGGCATTCTCATCACCGATGCCCAGATTGCCGCTGCCGCGGTCAATGCGGCGGGTCCGATCGCATCGGCACGCGCGATGCGCGCCTTTGGTCGGTTATCGCAAGGCGGGTTCCCGTTTGACGATCCGGTTTCCTGCTATCTGATCGGCCCGCCGCCCCTGCTCGATTTCGGTCTGGGCCAACCCGACTGCCCAACCGACCGCATGGTCACGCACGAGGCGCCTGCCGCCGATAACTGAGCGCTTCGGCGACGTGGATTCGGCCAATTCCCGCTGCCCCATCCAGGTCCGCGATCGTCCGCGCCACCCGCAATACCCGGGTGTATCCGCGCGCTGACAAGCGCATCTTGGCCGCCGCTTCCGCCAACAGCGCGCGTCCTGCTTCATCGGGGGTCGACGCTGCCTCCAGCGCCAAACCCTCAGCCTCGGCGTTGGTGCGGATGCCGGCATCGGCGTAGCGGCTCGACTGAACGTCACGCGCCGCGGCCACGCGGGCAGCCACTTCGGCGGAGCCCTCGCTTGGCGGCGGCATGACGAGATCGGCGGCGCTGACGGCCTGAACCTCAACATGCAGGTCGATACGATCGAGCAGCGGCCCCGACACCTTGGCCTGATAATCCGCCGCGCAACGCGGCGCGCGTGAACAGGCCAGTGCCGCGTCCCCAAGGTGCCCGCAACGGCACGGGTTCATCGCCGCGATCAACTGCACGCGCGCGGGAAAGGTGACATGGGCGTTGGCGCGCGCGACGCTGACCGTGCCCGTCTCCAGCGGCTGGCGCAGCGAATCGAGAACCGCGCGCTGGAACTCGGGTAGTTCGTCCAGGAACAGCACCCCCAGATGCGCCAGGCTGACCTCGCCCGGCTTCACTCGCAGGCCGCCACCGACCAGCGCGGCCATCGACGCCGAATGGTGAGGCGAACGATAAGGCCTGGCCCGCGTCAACCGCCCGCCGGACAAGGTGCCGGCAACCGATCCGACCATGGAGACTTCCAGCGCCTCCGCCGAAGTCAGCGGCGGCAAAATGCCGGGCAAGCACGCCGCCATCAGCGATTTGCCAGCGCCCGGCGGCCCGACCATCAACAGGTTATGGCCACCGGCGGCCGCAATCTCCAGCGCGCGCTTGGCGATTTCCTGCCCTTTGACCTGGCGAAGATCGGGGCCGGACGCGCCGTCCTCCGCTTCGCCAGGCTGCGGCGTGCTCAGCAGTTGCAGTCCCTTCAGATGGTTGAGCAACGACAACAGATCAGGCGCGGCGATAATCTCGATGTTGCCAGCCCATGCGGCTTCCGCGCCCTGTGCGGCGGGGCAGATCAGGCCCTTGCCTTCCGCCGATGCGTGGAGCGCGGCCAGCAGAACGCCGGCAGACGGCGCGATGCGCGCATCCAGCCCCAATTCCCCGACCGCGACATAGCCTGCCAGCGTTTCGGCATCGGCAACGCCCATCGCGGCCAACAGGGCAAGCGCCACGGGCAGGTCGTAATGCGACCCCTCCTTGGGCAGATCGGCCGGCGACAGGTTGACGGTGATCCGCTTCGGCGGCAGCGCAAGGCCCAGCGCGGACAATGCGGCACGCACCCGTTCCCGGCTTTCCGCGACCGCCTTGTCAGCCAGCCCGACGATGTTGAACGCAGGCAAGCCTGGGGCAAGCTGCACCTGCACCTCGACTGGTCGCGCCTCCAACCCCAGATACGCGCATGTAGAAACGATTGCGACCATTGTCCCCCGTCCGGTCAATCCACTGTTCATAGACAGGTTTTTATCGCCACGGAAAGTCGTTCCGCCCACCGTCTTGCCAAAACAATACACTGGACCCATCTAGACATCATGGCAGCCACACGTCCCATCCGATCGCGCAACCCCCTGGTGCGCACGGCGCTGACCGTGCTGGGCGTGGTGCTGGTCGTCATTTCACCGCTGGTTGGGGCCATTCCGGGGCCGGGCGGGATTTTCGTGTTCGCGGCGGGGCTGGCGCTGATGTTGCAAAACGCCCATTGGGCGAAGCGTGCCTATGCCCGGACCAAGCGCCGCTGGCCGCGCCTGGGCCATTATGCCGATCTGGGGCTGCGCCGGGCGAGCGCCTTGCGCCGCTGGGAAAGAGCAAAGGCGGCCGCACCAATGGCCGGTGCTTCGCCATCGCGCATGAAGGCGGCGCTGGCCATCTGCCGCGATTTCGTTCTTGGTCGCGCGGGATAAGCGGAGAATTGGTTGCGCGATGTTGACTCAACGGCCCTCTTTGCCTAATGCAGCCCCATATTCGGCCGCCGCTTATGGCGGCTTTTTCCATTCTGTTGATCAGGGAATGAGTGATGAAGCGGACTTTTCAGCCGAGCAATCTGGTGCGTGCACGCCGCCACGGCTTCCGCGCCCGGACGGCGACGGTCGGCGGCCGCAAGGTGCTGGCAGCACGCCGCGCCCGTGGCCGCAAGAAGCTGTCGGCCTGACCCCCCTTACCCAACGCCGCGACTTCCTCGCCGCGAACACCGGTAAGCGCGCACCCACAACGGGTTTCGTGCTGCTGGTTCGTGACCGTAATGACGGGGACGCGGCAAAGCGGGTTGGGTACACGGTTACCAAGAAAATCGGCAACGCCGTGGTGCGCAACCGGATGAAGCGCCGGTTGCGTGCATTGGCGCGAGAAGTGCTGGAAGAACGCGGCGTCAGCGGGGCGGATCATGTGCTGATCGGCCGCATGGGTGGCATTGAACGCCCTTATGCCGATCTGCGCGCCGACCTGCTGAAAGCTCTGGCGCGGGTTGCGCGGTGATCGCCCGGTTCCTCATCCTGCTTGCGCGTGGCTGGCAAATCGGCCCTTCGGTCGTCTTGCCGCCGACCTGTCGTTATTCACCATCCTGTTCGGCCTATGCAATCGAGGCGCTTCGCCGCTATGGCGCGCTCAAGGGAAGCTGGCTCGCGATGCGACGCATCGGGCGCTGCCATCCCTGGGGAGGATCAGGGTATGACCCTGTTCCGTGATAATTGTCGTAACCGACCCTGGGCCCCGATCCTGGGCCGTACCTGTTCTTGAGGTAGCCGTTCGTGAAAGAAGACAATCGTAACCTGGTGATTTTCGCGGTTCTTGCCGCGCTGGTGATGTTCGGCTGGCCCATTATCGCGCAAAAGCTGTTCCCCTCCGCCAAGAAGCCACCGGTTGTCGCCAGTTCGCCAACGGCGCCCGTATCCGGCCAGGCCCCCGCCGCCGATGCCGCAAGCGCGGTGCGTGACCGCGCCGCGGTGTTGAAGGAAACGCCGCGCGTTATCATCAACACCCCCGCGCTGCAGGGTTCGATCAACCTGAAGGGCGCGCGCATCGACGATCTGGTGCTGCTGCGTCACCGCGAAACGGTTGAAAAGAACTCGCTGCCCGTTCGCCTGCTGTCGCCATCGGGCACGCAGAACGCTTATTTCGGCACCTTTGGCTGGACGGTGACCGGCGCGACCGCGCCCGACAAGAACAGCGTGTGGACCGCCGCTGATCAGGCGCCGCTGACCCCGGCACATCCGGTCGCCCTGGCCTGGACCAGCCCGGAGGGCGTTCGCTACGGCCTGAAATTCTCGGTTGATGACAATTACATGTTCTCGGTCGAACAGAGCATCGGCAACGCCAGCGCGACGCCCATCATCGCCCGGCCCTATGGCCTGGTGTCGCGCACCGGCTTGCCCAAGGATCTGGACACCTGGACCAACCATATCGGCCCGGTCGGCGTGTTCGGCAACGGCGCAAACTATGACATCGGCTATCCCAACCTGGCGGGCAAGGACCCCAGTTTCTTCGCCTGGGCCTTTGGCACGTCGGCCAAGGCGGGCGGCAATTATTTCGATGCCAAGGGCGGGTGGCTGGGCTTTGGCGACCATTATTGGCTCGCCGCGATGATCCCCGCCCAGAATGCCCAGGTGCATTCGGGTTTCCAGGGAGCGGCAGGCGATGTTTATCAGGCCGACTACACCACTCAGCCTGTCACGCTGGCGCCCGGCAAGGCGGCAAGCCAGCCGAGCATGTTCTTCGCTGGCGCCAAGGAAGTCCGCCTGATCGACCAGTATGAAGCCAAATATGATATCGCCAATTTCGACAAGGCGATCGACTGGGGCTGGTTCCGCATCATCGAAAAGCCGATTTTCTATTATCTCGACTTCCTGTTCCGCATGGTCGGCAATTTCGGCGTGGCGATCATCCTGCTGACGCTGACCATCCGTGGCCTGCTGTTCCCGATCGCGCAGCGCCAGTTCGCCTCGATGGCGAAGATGCGCGCGGTGCAACCCAAGATGAAGGCGATTCAGGAACGCTTCAAGGATGACAAGCCGCGCCAGCAGCAGGAGATCATGGCGCTCTACAAGGCCGAAGGGGCAAACCCGCTGGCCGGCTGCCTGCCGACATTCCTGCAAATCCCCATCCTGTTCGGCCTGTACAAGGTGCTGCTGCTCGCCATCGACATGCGCCACCAGCCGTTCGTGTTCTGGATCAAGGATCTGGCCGCGCCGGACCCGTTGACCCCGCTCAACCTGTTCGGCCTGCTGCCTTTCCACCCACCTGCCGCGATCGCCATCGGCATCATCCCGATCCTGCTGGGCATTTCGATGTACTTCCAGTTCAAGCTCAATCCGCAGGCGATGGACGAAACGCAGAAGCAGGTCTTCGCCATCATGCCGTGGATGCTGATGTTCGTGATGGCACCGTTCGCCGTCGGCCTGCAGATCTACTGGATCACGTCCAACGTGCTGACCATCCTGCAACAACGACTGCTCTATGCACGGCACCCGGACTTGTCGGCGGCAACCAAGTGACGACCACGCCCAACGGACCGGAAGACGAAGCGGCCAACGCGTTCGATGCTGATGCGATCAACGCGGAAGCGATTGAGGCGGCGCGCAGATTGTTCGCCGGGCCGGTAACGTTTCTGCGGTCGGCGCCCGCGCTGGTCCATCTGCCCGATCCAACGGTCGCCGAAGTCGCCTTTGCCGGTCGCTCCAATGTCGGCAAGTCGTCGTTGCTCAATGCGATGACCGGCCGCAACAGCCTGGCACGCACGTCGAACACGCCGGGACGCACTCAGGAACTGAACTTCTTCGACGTCGGTACGCCGCTCAAGTTCCGGCTGGTCGACATGCCAGGCTATGGTTTTGCCAAGGCGCCGAAGGACATGGTCAAGAAATGGCGCTTCCTGGTCAACGACTATCTGCGCGGGCGGCCGGTGCTGAAGCGAGCGCTGGTGCTTATCGATGCACGCCACGGCATCAAGGATGTCGATGTCGACATGCTCGACATGCTCGACAAGGCTGCCGTCAGTTACCGCGTCGTCCTGACCAAGGCCGACAAGATCAAGGCGAGCGAACTTGCCGATGTGACCGAGCAGACTGCCGCTGCTGCGCGCAGGCGCCCGGCCGCCCACCCCGATATTCTGGTGACCTCCAGCGAAAAGGGCATGGGCATCCCCGAACTGCGCGCCGCGGTTGTCGAAGGCCTGGACTGACAGCACCAGGCGCGCGCGCCACCCCCCGGGGCGAAATTCCCTGCTGAAATTAGGCCGATAATCGCCATGACGCCCGATTGTCGCCGCATTTTTTGTGGTTATTCTCGCCGGTGATGACCGACAAAATGGCGACTGAAGCGATTTTCTCCTACGGGACGCTGCAACTCGATTCGGTGCAGTTGGCGGTGTTTGGTCGTTTGCTTCGGGGGGGCGATGATGCGCTGCACGGGTTCGCCATTACCTCGGTTCAGATCAACGATCCCGATGTGCTTGGCGCCAGTGGCATCGAAACCCATCTGGCGTTGATTCCCGACACCGATGCGCCTGCGATCGACGGACGCGTCTTCTTCATCACCGCGGCCGAACTCGCCGCCGCTGATGTTTACGAAAGCGAGAATTACCGGCGGGAACGGGTGCCGCTGGCATCGGGCCTGCCTGCATGGGTGTATGTGAAGGCGTGACGATGATCAGCTTCTGTTCACATCGACCATACCATGTCGTTTCCAGGCAAATTTAGGATAATTGTCATGGCGCTTTCTGTGAAACGTGGATTGCTTGCAGCCAGCGCGGCAGCGCTTGTCATTTCCCCCCTGGCGGCACAGGTGGCATCGGCTCAGTCGCAAGCCTATCCCGACCAACCGCCTCCTCCACCGCCGCCACCTCCGTCCGACCAGCAGTCGGGTCAGCGCGGCCAATATGATGGTGATCCGGCGAATGCCGATCAGGGCCGCTATGGCCCACCGCCTCCCCCGCCAATCGAACGCGTGGAGGATCTGCCGCCACCGCCCGACTATGACGGAACAAGGCCGCCTCCCCCGCCCCCAGGCTACGAACCGACCGCCGAAGAGGAAGCACAGCGCGCACGCGACGACGCCTATGCCGCTCGTGCGGAGCGATGGGCGCGCGATTACTGTGTAAAGGCACGCGACAACACCGCCACTGGTGCGGTGATCGGCAGCATCGTCGGCGCGATCATCGGATCGGGGGTATCAGGCCACCATGACCGCGGCGGCGGCACCCTGGCTGGCGCGGCCATCGGCGCCGTCGGCGGGGCCGTAATCGGCAGCACCAGCGCCAACGAGACCAGCCCGGGATGCCCGCCAGGCTATGTCATTCGCCGTGAAGCCCCCGAATATACCTACAGCGCCGATTATTATTACGCTGCGCCGGGTTGGTATCGGCCATGGGTCTATGTCGGCCGTGAGTGGGTCTATCGCCCCTATCCGTACCACAACTGGTATTACCGCCATTATCAGCCCTATCGCGGCTATGGCGGGGGCCGTGGATATTCGCATGGCGGCGGACACCACGATCATCGCCGCTAAACCCGACTGAAAATCCGAACTCCCCACGCCACGCCGCCGCAATGATCTGGCGCCGGCGTGGCTGCCGGTTTATGGGCGGCGCATGATGAAACTGATCATTGGCAACAAGACCTATTCGTCCTGGTCGCTGCGCGGCTGGCTCGCTTGCAAGCTGTCCGGGCTGGCGTTCGAGGAAGTCGTCGTTCCGCTTTACGACGCGGATTGGGCGCTGCGGCGGACCGCGGATGACCTGGCGCCGTCCGCTGGCAAGGTGCCGACCCTGTGGCACGGCGACAGCGTGGTGTGGGATAGTCTGGCAATCGTCGATTATCTGAACGAATTGACCGGCAACCAGCATTTCTGGCCACAGGATCTACCTGCATGCGCGATGGCGCGATCGCTGGCGGCGGAAATGCACTCGGGCTTTCCATCGCTGCGCCGCGACTATGGGATGAACACCCGCCGCCGTTTCCCCGCACGCCAGCTATCGCCCGAAGTGTTGACCGATCTGGAACGCATCTACGAACTCTGGGCGCAGGCTCGGGCGCGTTTTGGTGGTGATGGGCCGTTTCTGTTCGGCGATTTCGGCGCGGCGGACATCATGTACGCGCCAATCTGCACGCGCATCGTCACCCATTCGCTGCCGGTGCCGCGCTTTGCCGAAGCCTATGTCGACGCGATCCTGGCACATCCTTTCATGCAGGAGTGGATCGCCGACGCACAGAACGAAGACTGGGTGATCGACCGGCTTGAAGGTCCGGCGGACGCCTGAGGCCGGTTTGCTGGCAGGTTCAGGGGATCCGCTTTGTCGGATACGGCGTGCCGTCCTTGTGGAAATAGCCCTCGCTGGTGAAATCCATGTCGATATCGGCATAACTGCCGCCGCTGTTCCGATCACCCGCGCTGATGGCGATGAAGGTGCAATCGGCGTCGCTGCGGTTGACGAGGTGGTGGGCGTTGTTGTCGCCCATCGGGAAGGCGGCGCAGTCGCCCGGCCGCAGCAACGTTTCGCCCGAATCGTCGATCAGCACGGCTTCGCCCGCCAGCATCACCAGGAATTCGTCCTCGCCATCGTGCCAATGCCGCTGTGACGACCACGCGCCCGGCGTCAGCACTACATGGCTCGCCCCCATCGCCGAAAGGCCCGATACCGGCGCCAGGCGACGATACCACCGCCCCTGAACCGGTGCGTCGAATGGTTCTGGATAACCAGTCAAATTGGTCTGGGGGATTGAGTCTAGGTTCAGCTTGGGCAATGCCGCCTCCGATGGATATGCCCGCTACCATGCCCGATGTCGTCGCGCTGACCAAGGCGCTGATCGCTGCCGAAAGCATCACGCCCGCGCACGGCGCGGTGTTCGACGTGCTCGAAGCGGCGCTGGTGCCGCTCGGTTTTGCGGTCGATCGCTTCATTGTCGGCGAGGCCCCCGACGGGCCGGTTGAAAATCTGCTGGCGGTGCGCGGCGACACCGGGCCGCATTTCGCCTTTGCCGGGCATCTGGATGTCGTCCCCCCCGGCTCAGGCTGGACGAGCGATCCATTTGTGCCCGAAGAACGCGGCGGATTGCTCCATGGGCGGGGCGCGGTGGACATGAAAGGCTCGATCGCCGCCTTTGTCGCCGCCATCGGATCGCTGCCGCCCCACGGCATCGTCAGCCTCATCATCACCGGCGATGAGGAAGGGCCTGCCATTTACGGCACGCGCGCGCTGATGGACCGGATGGCCATGCGCGGCCTGACGCCCGACATGTGCCTGGTGGGTGAACCGACATCGGTCAACCGGCTGGGTGACATGATAAAGATCGGCAGGCGCGGTTCGGTCAATATCTGGATCGATGTGCCCGGCAAGCAAGGCCATGTTGCCTACCCCCATCTGGCCGACAACCCGATTCCCCGCCTGGTCGGCGCCCTGGCCGAAATCAACGCGGTCGTGCTGGATGAAGGCACGGATTGGTTCCAGCCGTCGAACATCGAATTGACTGACATTACCGTCGGCAACCCGGCGACCAATGTCATTCCGGCGCACGCCAGCGCACGGTTGAGCGTTCGGTTCAACGACCTGCACCGCGGCGATGACCTTGCCCGCAGGATCGAGGACATCGTCCTGCGCCACGCCCCCGGCGCGACCGTGATCGCCCGGGTTTCGGGCGAGGCGTTTCTGACGGAGCCCGGTCACCTGTCGACCTTGATCGCCAACGCGATCGAAACGCATCTCGGCATCCGGCCCGATCTGTCCACCACGGGTGGCACGTCGGATGCGCGCTTCCTGTCGCAACTATGCCCGGTCGTGGAATTCGGCCTGTGCAACGCGACAATGCACAAGCTGGACGAAGCGGTTGCGGTGGAGGATTTGCGCCAGCTTGTCGTTATCTACGCCGACATCGCGGCGCAGGCGCTTCAGCTCGCCAGCGCCTGACGCCCTTCCTCGCGCGACCAGGCGATGAAGGTATTTTCGTCCATGGGCATGGCGATCGCATAGCCCTGAACCACGTCGCATCCGATGATGCGGAGAACTTCGGCCTGGGCATCGCTTTCAATCCCCTCGGCCACCGCCTCGCAACCCAGGCCATGGATCAGCCCGATCACCGCGTGGACGATCGAGCGAGCCTGGGAGCGGGTTGCAATATGCTCGATCAGGCTGCGATCGAGCTTTACCCGGTCGACCGGCAGGTCGCGCAGCCGGGCAAGGTTGGAATAGCCGGTGCCAAAATCGTCAATGGCGATGGTCGCACCATCGGCGCGCAACGCGGCGATCGCCTCGATTACTTCGTCATTGCAATGCATCGCCAGCGTTTCGGTGATTTCCAGTTCCAGCAGGTGCGCAGGCGCATTTGCCGCCTTCATTGCCTCGCGCAGGCGACGGAAGAAATCCGCGTGGCTCAATTGTCGCTGGCTGATGTTGATCGCCAGTCGCTGTTCGATGCCCATCCGGCTCCAGCGGGCAATGGTTTCCGCTACATTGGCAATCACCCATTCGCCGATTTCGACGATCATGCCGGTTTCCTCGGCACGCTTGATAAAGGTGCCCGGCAGCTTCACCTCGCCATTGGGTCGCCGCCAGCGCAACAACGCCTCAGCCGCGACGATGCGGCCTTCCTTGACGCTGACCTGGGGCTGGAACACCAACGCGAACTGATTGCCGACAATCGCTTCGCGCAGGTCGCTTTCAAGCTGGGCACGGTCGGCAATCTGGGCGGCCAGCTTGTCGTTGAAATGCTCGGCGCGCCCGCGGCCCAATGCCTTTGCATGGTACATCGCCGCGTCCGCCGCGCGCATCAGGTCGGTCAGCGTGGTGCCGTGTTCGGGCCGCAGTGCGATGCCGATCGACGCACCAATTTCCACGTCATTACCGTGAAGATCGAAGGTTTCGCTCAGGGCAAAGAGAATGCCACGCCCGACGCGGGCGGCGATTTCCGGGTCGCCGACATCGGGAAAGAACATCGTGAATTCATCGCCAGCCAGTCGCCCGATCAGCGGCTGCGGCGTTTCCAGCTCCAGCGTCACGCGATCAGCGACCGTACGCAAGCGATTGGCGACCATGCCAAGCAGCATGTCGCCCATCGCGTGACCGATCGTGTCGTTGACCATCTTGAACCGGTCAAGATCGATGAAGAATAGCGCGGCCTCCCCGCCGACCGTCATGTCGGCAAGCATCCGCTCGCAACTTCGTCGGAAATGGGTGCGGTTGGGCAACCCCGTCACAGGATCGTACATGGCCAGGCGGTGAACACTGTCCAGATTAGTGACGAACTGCTCGAACAGCCCTTCCATCGCACGAGCGAGTTGAGGAACGTTTTCAGCAATTTCGCGCGGGATTTCACCATCCAGATCGCCATGCGCCGCCTGCGCGAGGCGCGCGATGGCGGCATCGATCGCAGCAGCGGTGGAGGCAATGGTACGCTCGGTGGAAGCCCAGCACATCACGGCGCAGACAATGGCGGGAATCAACGCCCGCGACACGCTCGCACCGTCGATCCGCCCGTTGGAGGTCGCAAACAAGGCGAGGATGAAGGCAACCGCTCCCGCAGCCATGGCAAAAGCGATGGCGCGACTTTTTAGCGAAGCTCCTTCCATCGCTGAATCGGTTCCCTCTTGGCCGCTGCACCGGTAATCCCGATCCATGCCACCAAGAGGTTAATTATTTCGTTTCACGCGCGCGCCGAATGACGATGTAAAGCGCACCCGCGCCACCATGACGCGGGTGGGCATTACGCACCGCGGCGATGTTGCGGGCGTGGCGCGATGCGGCCAGCCAATCGCCAACTGCGGCACGAATTCGTCCACGGGCATGGGGGCGCTCGCTCTCGGGCCGCGGCGGACGCCCCGTTACCAGCAGCAGCAGCCGGTCGCCGCGCGCGATTGCGCGTGCCAGTCCTTCGTCGAGCACCCGATACGCACTGTCGAGCGTATGGTCGTGCAAATCGATGACACTATCGGCCTGCACCGTACCACTCGCCAGTTTACGGTCCCAGCTACCGTCCAGCGTTACGCCGGGCGCAGGTTTTCCCGGTTTGACGGGTGGTTTTGTGATTGGCCGGGGCGTCAGTCCGGCTGCGGCACGCGGGCGCGTCGGCGCAACGGGAAGTGCCTTTTCAACAGCGATCGTCGGCGCAATCCGCGTCGGATCGAGCGGGCTGACCGTCGTTACCACCCGGCGCCAGAGCGCCGCCTCGTCAGGGGATAATCGACGCCCCGTCACCGGGCGCCTCCGCATTCAATCGCGCAACCGTGCCGACCGGCAGCAGCAGGAACGCGGTGCCATGCGCCGACATGCCGCCCGCGATGAGCGCGGCGTCGGCACCGGCACCCCAGAATGTGTCGAAGCGATTGCTGCCGCGAATCGCGCCGCCGGTGTCCTGTGCGACCCACAATCGCGTCGCATCGGCGCGGTCCATCGACAGAAAGACCGGTGCGCCCAGCGGTATGAATTTTGGATCGGCTGCCACGGTCGCGCCACTGGTCACCGGCAAGCCCAACGCGCCAAGCGGCGGCCCGGAAAGTTCGCGGAAGAACACGAAACTGCGGTTTTCCTGCATCAGCGCCCGCCCTTCGTCGGGGTGGCTGTGAATCCAGTCGACAATGCCCTGCATCGATGCCTGGCCCGATTTCAGCAGGCCGCGTTGGCGCATCAACGCACCGATGCCGGTGTAATCACGCCCGTTCTGCGTGTCATAACCGATCCGCATGATCGAGCCGTCAGGCAGGCGGACCAGCCCCGACCCCTGCACCTGGAGAAAAAACACCTCTGCGGGGTCTGCGGCCCAGGCAATGACCGGCGCCACGCTGTCAATCGCGCCGGCTTCGATCGCGGCACGGTCCGGATATGGCACGAACGATTGGCCATCCACGCGGCCTCGGATTTTCTTGCCCTTCAACGCATCGGAAAACTGCCCCAGATCGACGTCGATCAAGTCCTTGGGACGGCCATAGATCGGCACGTCATAGCCACGCTCATGGCGGCGCGCGCCCCTAATTTCGGGGACGTAATAACCAGTGGCAAACGCCCGCCCGTCGCCAACCTGCACGGTTTCAAAATAGCGGCGGAAAAAATCCTGGGCAGCGGAAACGGGCGTAGATGCCGCCGCCGTACAAGCCTCCTGCCAGTCGCTGCCGCGCGTCAGGCCTGAAGAATCCGGTCGCCGGATCAATGACGGGCAACTGATACGAAACGCCGCCAGCGCATTGGCCGCCTGATCGCGGGAAATCGGCAGGGAAGCCAGGGATGGCCCCGCCACCACGCCCGCCGTTGCGGCAGTCGCGGTCGCGGTGTCATTCGTCGGCGCCGGCACGGGGGCGATGGGGGTTGCCGGGCGGATGGTCGATGGGCGGGAATGCGGCGATGGTGCGCGCGATGGCGGCACAAGCTGGCTGCTACATGCCGATAACAGGCCCGCGATCAGGCCAACCGCAGTCCAACGCCGCAACCGCATCCGGTCAAACCTCGTCGGTCTCGACAAGCTTCCAATTCGTATCGGCGCTGCGCATCGTCCGGGCGAAGGTCCAGATTTCCTGCACCGGCACGGCATCGGTCAACGAACCCGCCACGACACGGCCATCGGCATCGCGCGTAACCGCTGAGATATCGGCATCGAAACGTACCGAAATACGCGCGTCCCGGCCATTGAGCGCGGCGCCGACGATCAGCGCGCGCTCGATGGAAACCAGGCGATTTTCAAGCACATGCCCAGCGGCGGTGCGTTCGGCAATCGCCTCACCAAAAGCGCGGCGAACATCGTCGCCGACCAGCCATTCAAGCTGCGCTTCATCGCCAGCCCAGAATGCTTCGAGAATCATCTTGTACGCACTGCGCGCACCTCCCAGAAACTGGGCGAGATCAAAACCGCTTTCAGCCGCGGCGATCGCGCGCAGGCCGATTTCGGCACCGCCTTCGATCATTTTCTGGTTGGGTTCGCGCTGTTCGATCACCGCATCCACCGGACGCGACAATGGCAACGGCATCGGCCGATCTTCGGCAGGCTTGGCAATCGGCTGTTCATGGCCCGTCCGTTTCCCGAGAACACGGAACAACATCAATGCCATAAAAGCCGCAACCATGGCCAAGAGAACGACGTAAACCACCATACCTCCAACACAATCCGCAGGACTGTTAACATAGGCACAGACTGACGCCTATTCAAATGATCTGCGCCAGCCTCATCATCCGGCAGCGTTGAACTACCGCGAAGCCCCTGCTAGGCGCGAGCGCACATTGGCGCCTGCGTGCGTCTATCAACGACCGAATAGGGAATAGCTTCGATGGATGAACAGGACATTGCCGACATGGGCGCCGACACGATGGCCAACGGTAGTGACACCCAGCCCGCGATCGGCATGATCTCTCAATATGTGAAGGATCTGTCGTTCGAAAACCCCAATGCGCCCGGCATCTATCAAAGCCAGGCCGCTCCAGCGGTGGAGGTTCAGTTCAACATCGGCGCTGGCCAGGTTGGTGATGACCTGCACGAAGTGGTGCTGAAGATCGACGTGAAGTCGACCATCGACGGTGTCGTCGCCTTCGTCGTCGACCTTTCCTATGCGGGGCTGTTCGGTGTTCGCAACCTGCCGGTCGAGACGATTCAGGCATTCACGCTGGGTGAGGCGCCGCGCCTGTTGTTCCCGTTCGCCCGCCGCGTGCTGGCCGATGCCGTGCGGGACGGCGGCTTTGCGCCGTTGATGCTTGACCCCATCGACTTCAACGCGCTTTATGCCCAGCAGATCCAGGCACAAGTGGAAGCTGGCCAGACCAGCGAAGTCGGCCACGCCTGACCGAGACGCCAAAAGGGTTTTCATGAACCTGGCAAAGCCATGAACCTGACCAAAGCCCTGGGATCGGTTGGCGGGTTGACGCTCGCCAGCCGCGTCCTGGGGTTGGTGCGCGACGCGCTGTTCGCGCGCTTCATCGGCGCAAGTTTCGCGTCGGATGCGTTCCTGATCGCCTTCCGCCTGCCCAACATGTTTCGCGCGCTGTTCGCGGAAGGTGCATTTTCCGCCGCCTTCATCCCGATGTTCAACAAGAAGGTGGCCCGGGAAGGTGGCGGCCTGAGGGACGGGCTGGACTTTGCCGAAGACGCGCAATCGGTGCTGCTACCGGTGCTGATCGTGATGACGATCATCATGGAAATCGCCGCCTGGCCAGTCACGCTGGTGCTGTCGGGTGGTTTCAACGGCATCACCCACGATCAGTTCGCCTTTGCGGTCACCCTCTCCCGCCTGACTTTCCCCTATCTGCTGCTGATTTCGCTGGTGTCGCTGCTCGGTGGCATCCTGAATTCGGTGCAGAAATTCTGGGTGAATGCCGCCGCGCCGATCCTGCTCAACCTGACGCTGATTGCCGCGTTGCTGTTCTTCCACACGCATGACCCGTTGCTGACCGCGCGGAACCAGGCGATCGCCGTCAGCGTGTCGGGGCTGTTGCAGCTCGGCTGGCTGTGGCTGGCGTGTCGGCAAAACGGTGTCGCACTGCGCCTGAAGCGCCCACGCCTTACCCCCGATGTCAAACGGCTGCTGACGCTCATCTGGCCTGCCGCTGCGGGCGCCGGGGCGGTGCAGATCAATCTGGTGGTCTCCACCGCGCTTGCCGCTCGCCTGCTGCCTGCGGGATCGGTGTCGTATATTTATTATGCCGACCGGCTGAACCAGCTGCCGCTGGGGCTGATCGGCATTGGTCTTGGCACGGTATTGTTGCCAACAATCTCCAAGCTGCTGGGCGCAGGCCGGGAGGTTGAGGCGATGGAAACCCAGAACCGCGGACTGGAACTCGCGCTGTTCTTCACCCTGCCCGCCACCGTCGCACTGATGGTCTGCGGCGTGCCGATCGTTGCAGCCCTGTTCCAGCATGGCAAATTCAACGCGATCGACAGTCTGGCGACCGCGCAGGCGCTGGCCGCCTTCTCCATCGGCCTGCCCAGCTATATTCTGGTCAAGGTGCTGACGCCGGGTTTCTATGCGCGGCATGACACCAGCACACCGGTTCGGTTCGCCACCATGTCGATCGGGATCAACCTGGTGCTCAACCTCCTCTTCATCCTGCCGCTCAAGCATCTGGGTCCGCCGCTGGCCACGGCATTATCGAGCAGCGTCAATGTCTGGCTGCTTTACGCAACGCTCAGGAAGCGTGGGCATTTCGTGCCCGACTTGCGGCTGCGGCGGCGGGCGATCCGGCTCGCGGGCGCGGCGTTGCTGATGGGGGTGGCGATGTATTTCCTCGACGATCAGTTCACGCCCTACACCACGGGCACGACGCTCACGCGCTGGCTGGCGATGCTGGTGCTGGTGGCCACAGGCGGCTTGGTCTATGCGGCGGCCTGCTTCGCGCTGCGCGCCTATCTGCCGTCGGACCTGAAGGCGGCCCTGGCTCGCCGACCGCGCGCTGGCTGAACGAATGCGCCGCCCGCCCGGCGCCTGATCTGGTTTGAAAGGCTTGAATAAGATGCGTGTCGTCTCCGGGATCCAGCCCACCGGCAATCTCCACCTCGGCAATTATCTGGGGGCGATCCGTCAATGGGTCGCCATGCAGAACGATGTGGCGGCACAAGGCGGCGAATGCCTGTTCTTCCTGGCCGATCTGCATGCGCTGACCCAGCCGGTGGTCCCAGCCCAACTTGCCGCCAGCACCATCGAAATGGCCGCGACGCTGATGGCAGCGGGCATCGACCCGGCGAAATCCATTCTGTTCAACCAGGCCCGCGTGCCCGCGCACAGCGAACTTGCCTGGTTGCTGGGCGGCACCGCGCGGATGGGCTGGCTCAACCGGATGACGCAGTGGAAGGACAAGGCAGGCAAGAACCGCGAAGGCGCCAGCGTCGGCCTGTTCACTTATCCCGTGCTGCAAGCCGCCGACGTGCTGGTCTATCAGGCGACGCACGTCCCGGTGGGCGATGACCAGAAACAGCATCTGGAACTGGCGCGCGACATCGCCACCAAGTTCAATGCCGATTTCCAGGTCGATCTGTTCCCGTTGCCGGAACCGCTGATCTCCGCCGCTGCGCCGCGCATCATGAGCTTGCGCGACGGCAGCGCGAAGATGTCCAAGTCCGATCCATCGGACATGAGCCGCATCAACCTGACCGATGACGAGGATCTGGTCGCGCAAAAGGTGCGCAAAGCCAAGACCGACGCCGAACCGCTGCCCGCGACGATGGCGGAACTGAAGGACCGGACGGAGGCGGCCAATCTGGTGACCATCTATGCCGCGCTCGCCCGGGTTGGCGCAGATGCGGTCCTTGGCGAGTTTGCCGGCAAGGGCTTTGGCGCGTTCAAGCCTGCACTCGCCGACTTGGCGGTGGCAACGCTGTCGCCCATCCGCACTCGCCTCAACGAATTGCTGGGGGACCGGGATGCCGTCGGCAAGGCCCTGATCGACGGCGCAGCCCGCGCGCAGGCGCTGGCGCGACCGGTTTTGTACGCGGCGCAACAGGCAATCGGCTTGCAGGTTTGATCGCTTGTCGCCATCTTGGTTCAAGCACGGTTCATCCGATCTAACGCATAATGATTCCGTGGGTTACACCCTGTTCCAAGCGTCGGAAGGCAATAGTCATGCGTAAGTTAACGATCCTGATGGCAGCGGCCGCGTCCCTGGCGCTTTCCGGCTGCGCCGAATCCTTCAATGCGAAGGTGTCCCGCTTCCAGTCCTTACCCGCCCCGAACGGGCAGACCTTTGCCGTCGAACCATCGGATATGCGGTTGAAGGGCGGATTGGAATTTGCGCAATACGCCCAGCTCGTTTCCGCAAAACTGGTCGAAAAAGGCTATCAACCCGCCGCGAACGACGCGAAGCCCGACCTGGTCGTGACGATGAACTATTCGGTCGATCATGGCCGTGAAAAGGTCCAGTCGTTCCCCAGCCCGTCTTATGGCCGCTTCTATGGCGGTTACGGCGGATATGGCGGGTTCGGCGGCTATTACGGCCGCTTTGGCTACAGCCCGTTCATTTACGGCTTTTATGACCCATTCCTGTTTGGCGGCTATAATGACGTGCGCAGCTATACTGTCTATACCAGCGAACTCGACCTGAGCATCGCGCAGGCGGACAGCGGCAAGCATGTGTTCGAAGGCACGGCCAAGGCGGTATCGAGCGACGATGAACTGACGCATCTGGTGCCCAACCTCATCAACGCGATGTTCACCGGCTTCCCCGGCAATTCGGGCGAGACCGTCAAGATCACCATCGCGCCGCCGCCCAAATCCAGGAACTGATCGGGAGGCGGGCTTTCGACGCCATTGAAAAAGATGCCATTGAAAAAGGGCGCGATGACCGAACATGGTCACCGCGCCCTCAATTTCATCCAGCCAACGCCTTCGCCGCCCGCCCTGTCAATCAGCCATTCAACCCTGCAGGTCGCGCTGCAACACCCGGACTGCGCTGTCGATTTCAGAATCGGTGCCGCGCAACTCCTCGATCCGACGCACGGCGTGGATTACCGTTGAGTGATCGCGCCCGCCGAATTTACGGCCGATTTCCGGCAACGAGCGTGTCGTCAGCCGCTTGGCGAGGTACATCGCAATCTGGCGCGGGCGGGCAACCGCACGTGCGCGGCGCGCTGACACCAGATCGATCGGCTTGATGTCGAAATAGGCCGAAACCGCGCGCTGGATATCGTCGATCGTCACGCGCTTCTGCGCGCCGCGCAGCGTGTCACCCAGCGTCGTCATCGCAAAGCCCATGTCAATCGCTTCGCCCGTCAGTTCGGCATAGGCGACCACGCGGTTCAACGCGCCTTCCAGTTCGCGGACGCTCGACGTGATCCGCGCGGCCATCAATTCCATTACGTCGTCGGGCACCGATATACCCGGCATCTCCGCCAGCTTGCGGTCGAGGATCGCGCGACGCAGCGTCAGGTCGGCCGGGCGGATGTCCGCCACCAGCCCCGATGCCAGCCGGGCCACGATCCGCGCCTCGATACCGTCCAACGCCTGCGGGCAGCGGTCCGCACTGATGACCAGCCGCTTGCCCGCGCCCATAACCTCGTTGACGGTGTGGAAGAACTCCTCCTGCGTCGAATCCTTGCCCGCAATGAACTGCAGATCGTCGATCATCAGCAGATCGACCGAGCGCAGCCGCGATTTGAAACTGTGCGTGTCGCGCGCGCGCAATGCCGTGACGAATTCAAACATGAACCGTTCGGCCGACATATAGATCGCCGTCGCGCCGGGGCAGGCGTCCAGATAAGCGCTGCCGATAGCGTGCATCAGGTGCGTCTTGCCCATGCCGGTGCCGCTGTGCAGGTATAGCGGGCTGAAACGGGGAACACCCGGTTCGGCCAGCGCCCGCGCGGCATTGAACGCGACCTTGTTGCTCTGATCGACGACAAAATGGCCGAAGGTGAAACGCGGGTCGAACGCCGGACGCGGCGAAGTGGTGTCGGGACGTGCGATCGCAACGGGAGCACTTGTCGCCGCCAGCGTTTCGGCGGAAAGCGTGGCCAGCACCGGCCCGGTCGCTGCGGTATCAATCACCACCTGCCGCACGTCAGGCAACATGGCGCGGAATTCCTGCATCAGCCGGTCGGCGTAGTTGTTGCGGACCCAGTTGGTCATGAACGCCGACGGCAGGGTCAGGCGAATCGTCTCGTCGTCGCTGTCGTCATCATCCAGCGCCAGCGGCTTCAGCCATTGGTCGAACAGGCGGGCACCGGCGGAATCGCGCAGATGAGCGCGCACCCGCACCCATGCCCGCTGGCGATCGCTGGTCCGTTCCGTTTTGTCCGCCCCTGCCCGCACGCCGCCCTCTCCAAAACGCCCCCCGTTTCGACCGGATCGCGCCATTTTTTATCGAAAAAATCCCCCCACAGCCGGAATCGCATCCGCCCGATGATGAAGCGTTCTCTTGAAACCGGGCGAGGATTTCGCCGCGGTGAGTGACCATTATGAGCAGCGCGCCGAGTCGATCAAGACCCCGCCATGTCAAGAATTTGAAATAATCACCATTGACACGGAGTGAGCGCCAGAATTGCGTTAAAAAATCTCACAACTAACTGAATTTACAGAATAACATTACTGTAATCGAACTGAAACCTCAGCGAATCGCGGGGAATCCTTGGCTTTTGCGCACGCGGCGCGCCAGCCCGTCGTTTTGCCGTTGTATGGATACGACACGGCAAAAAACCCACCGGAACGCATCCCGGTGGGCCTGATGATTTGCCGAGAATTAATCCTCAGGCGAGCGAGGTGAGGCGCTTCGTCAAACGCGAGAATTTGCGGGCAGCGGTGTTCTTGTGCAGAACGCCCTTTGCAACGCCGCGCGCCAGCTCGGGCTGCACTTCAGCCAGAGCCGCAGTCGCAGCAGCCTTGTCGCCCGAAGCGAGCGCCGATTCGACCTTCTTTACGAAAGTGCGGATGCGGCTCACCCGGTTGCCATTGATTTCCGCACGGCGGTCATTCCGCCGAATACGCTTTTTCGCCTGTGGCGTGTTCGCCATGCCGTCCTCGAAACCCTTGAAAAGAAGAAGAACGCTGGAAGTGTATTTCCCGGCTGCTCTTGGAAGCGCAGGCCCTTACTCGTCAATATTCCGCTGGTCAACTGCTGACGGCATCAATGCTGGCAATTCGAACACCAGAAAGTCGATCGTCCGTTGTCGGTTCGGCGGCCGATTACCGCGCCGCAATGGCAGTTTTCCCCTTCCCGGCCATAAACGCGCCATTGCTTGGAAAAATAACCAAGCTCGCCGTCGGGCCGGGCATAATCGCGCAACGACGACCCCCCTGCCGCGATTGCCGCCGCCAAAACGTCGCGCACCGCGACAACCAGCCGTTCCAGCCGAACCTGCGCGATTCGCCCCGCTGGCTGGGCAGGATCGATCCCCGCCATGTGCAGCGCTTCGCACACATAGATGTTGCCCAGACCGGCGACGACTCGCTGATCGAGCAGCATCGCCTTGATCGGCGCGCTTCGCCCCGCAACCGCGCCCGCCAGGGAAGACGCCGAAAAATCCACGCCCAGCGGTTCGGGCCCCATTGCCTGAAACGGAGCATAAGCCGCCATCCCGGCTTCATCGACCAGATCAACAAAGCCGAAACGCCGCGGGTCGTGCAGCGCCAGCCGCCGCCCTGCACCAGTTTCCCACAGCAAATGATCGTGGGTCAGGATTTCGCTGGGGTCGACTCGCCAGCGACCCGACATGCCAAGGTGGAAGATCATGGTGTCGCCGCGATCGGTGTGGATCAGGCCATATTTGGCGCGACGCCCCAGCCCGACCACGTTTGCGCCGATCAGCCGCTGGGCAAGATCGACCGGAAACGGATGACGCAGATCGGCACGCCGCGTCTCGATATGCGCGATGCGCTGGCCAAGCAGCACGGGCTCAAGGCCCCGGACGGTCGTTTCTACTTCGGGAAGTTCAGGCATGACCCGAAAGGAGCTAGGGTCGAACGCGCGCCGTCGCAATGCCCCTCTCGTTTGGTCGGCGCCCGCGTGCACCAACTTGGGTTTGTTCCGGCCGCACCAAAGTCCGTTTGCTCCCGCCTCTGGGCCAAGCTAGACGCACATCCATGACCGAGACCGTATCGTTCGGCTACGAAGACGTAAGCCCAACCGAAAAGACCGAGCGTGTGCGTGGCGTCTTCGCCAGCGTCGCCTCATCCTACGACCTGATGAACGATGCGATGTCGATGGGCGTCCACCGCATCTGGAAGGATGTTTTCGTCCGCCGGGTAAAGCCGCGCGAGGGCGAGGCGGTGCTGGATATGGCAGGCGGCACCGGCGACATCGCCTTTCGCATGGAGCCCTCGGGCGCCGCCATCACCGTCGCCGACATCAACCCCGCCATGCTGGAAGTCGGCATGGAACGCGCGGCCAAGCGCGGTATCGACGGGTTGGTATGGACCGAGGCGAATGCCGAGACCCTGCAATTCCCCGACAGGTTCTTCGACGCCTATACGATCGCGTTCGGCATCCGCAACGTAACCGACATTCCCAAGGCCCTGCGCGAGGCACACCGCGTGTTGAAGCGCGGCGGGCGGTTTTACTGCCTGGAATTCTCGACGACCGTTTGGCCGGGATTTGGCGAAGTGTACGACGCCTATTCGCACAAGCTGGTCCCGCAGATCGGCAAATGGATCGCCAAGGACGAAGAAAGCTATCGTTACCTGATCGAATCGATCCGCCGTTTTCCCGACATGCCGACTTTTGAAGGCATGATCCGCGACGCCGGTTTCGTGAACACACGGGTCGAACCGATGCTGGGCGGGCTGGTCGCCATCCATAGCGGCTGGAAGATTTGATGGCGATGCTGATGTCCCCTGTGGGGATGCTCATGTCCCCTGTGGGGATGCTCCCGTCCCCTGCGGGGGAGTGGCTTACCAGGTGACATCCTCGAGCGTACATCTCTGGCGGCTCCTCAAATGGGGCCGCACGCTGGCGCGGCACGGCGCGCTGGGCGGTATCGAACGCGATCGCAACACCCCGCCCGCGGTTCGCCGGCTGGCGCGCATCGCCCGGTTCGGCGCGCGGGTGCCGAAGCAACCCGCCTATGCCGACGCGCTGGAGGCGATTGGCCCGCCCGCGATCAAGCTGGGCCAGACGCTGGCGACACGGCCCGACCTGATCGGCGATGCCGCCGCGCGTGATCTGCTGCGCCTGCAGGACGCCTTGCCGCCGGTTTCCTTCGACATCATCCTGCCTGAGATCGAACGCAGCTTCGGGCGGCCCTTTACCGATCTGTTCCAGTCCATCGATCCCGTGCCCGTCGGCGCGGCGTCGATTGCGCAGGTTCACCAGGCCATCACCACCGATGGCCGCCTGGTCGCGGTGAAGGTGCTGCGGCCGGGCGTCGAAGAGGAATTCGCGCGCGCCATCGAAACCTATGAATGGGCAGCGGCGCACGTCGAGAAGATGGGCGGCGAGTTCGCGCGCCTGCAACCGCGCCTCGTCATCGAAACCTTCAAGCGCTGGACGGCGCGCGAACTCGACTTGCGGCGCGAAGCGGCATCGGCGTCGGAACTGGCCGAAGGCATGGCTGCGGAGCCCGATTTCATCGTGCCGGGCATCGACTGGCAACGCACCACCGGCCGGGTGATGACGCTGGAATGGGTCGATGGCATCAAATTGTCCAGCCGACAGGCGTTGATCGATGCCGGGCATGATCCCAAGCGGCTGGCGCACACGCTGGTTCACGCCTTTCTGCGTCAGGCGATCGCCGAGGGGTTTTTCCATGCCGACCTGCATCAGGGCAATCTGTTCGCGCTGCCCGGTGACAAGATCGCGGCGATCGATTTCGGCATCATGGGGCGGATCGACCGGCGCGCGCGCGTCTGGCTGGCCGAAATCCTCTATGGGCTGATTACCGGCAATTACCGCCGGGTCGCGGAAATTCATTTCGAGGCGGGCTATGTGCCGCCACATCACAGCGTCGATGAATTCGCCACTGCCCTGCGCGCGGTGGGCGAACCGATGCGCGGCATGGCGGTCAAGGACATGTCGGTCGGCGACATGCTCGACGGATTGTTCAACATCACGCGCGATTTCGACATGAAGACGCAGCCTCACCTGCTGCTGCTCCAGAAGACGATGGTGATGGTGGAAGGCGTGGCTACCGGGCTCGACCCCGACATGAACATGTGGGAGACTGCGGCGCCCTTCGTCAGCGAATGGATCCGCACCGAACTGGGGCCGGAAGCCAAGATCGCCGACGGGCTGATCCGCGACATCCGCACGCTGGCCCGGTTGCCGCAGCTCATTCGCAACATCGAACGGCATTTCCCCAACCCCGGTGGCGCGCGCCCTGCCCCGCCGCTGAAGGAGGTGGAAAAACTCGGCATCGGCCCGGGCGGGCGTTACCTGATTGTCGCCGTGCTGGCCGCGGCGGCGGGCGCGCTGGTCACCTGGGCCGCAACGGGGTTCTGACGCCGTGGCGAGCCGGCCTCCTGCGACGATCTGGTTGGCCCGACCAAGCCGGTTCGCACGGATATCCCGGCGGCAGGCGCAGTTCTGGCTCGCTGGGCTTGTCGTTCTGCTGCTGGCGTCGGCCAGCGCGGTTTTCACCCCCGGCCCTCCGGCGGCCAGCCACGACCCTGCCTCTGCCGCATCCGACCGCGCCGATGTGCTGCTATACCAGCAGATCGCGGCAGGCGTGCGCGGTGGCGGAAATTACTATGCGGTTGCGGTCCAGGCCCAACGCCAGAACGGCTATCCCGTCCGCCCGTTCGTAACGATGCGCTTGCCGACGCTGGCGCTGATCCAGGCCCGCCTACCCGCTGCCATCGTCTTCGGGCTGATCTGCGCGCTTGCTGCCGCCACGCTGTTCGCCTGGTATCTGCGGCTGAGCGAGGCGCTGGCGCGACGCACGCCCCGGCTGATCGGGCTGGCCTTGCTCGCCTTGGGGGGGATGATCTGCATCCGGCCCGATCTGATGGCGTTCCATGAAGTCTGGGCGGGCTTGCTTGTCGCCTTGTCGCTCGCGGTATGGCGCCCGGGCGATTGGGTGCTGGCAGTGGGCATCGCTGCGTGCGCAATGCTGATCCGCGAAACCGCCGCGCTTTATGCCATGGTGATGGCGATGGCGGCGTGGATGTCGGGCGATCGGCGCGAGGCTTATGGCTGGGCGGCGGCACTCGGCTTGCTCGCGCTGATGGTGATGGCACATGCCTATGGCTGGTCGCAGGTTGTCCGGCCCGATGATCCGGTGGGTCCGGGCTGGTCTGGAATGCTCGGTTTCGGCTTTTTCACCAAGGCGATCACATTGCTGACGGCGCTGGCGATCTTGCCTGAACTGGTCGGCGTGACGCTGGTCGGGCTGGCGATCTTCGGCTGGGCGAGCTGGCGCGATCCGCTGGCGCAGCGCGTGTTGCTGGTGCTGGCGGCCTATGCGCTGCTCATCAGCCTGTTCTGCCGGGCCGATACCTATTATTGGGGGCTGATGGTTGCCCCCGTGACCCTGATCGGCCTTGCCTTTGCCCCCGATGGCCTGCGCGACCTGATCGGCAGCCTGCGGCCGCAACGACGCATCGTCGTGACTCGCAGCGCACTGGGCGACAACAGAGCTGGGGACGGACGATGAAGCGCATCCTGCTGATCGTCGGCGGCGGCATTGCCGCTTACAAGGCCTGCGAACTGGTCCGCCTGGTACGCAAGGCGGGGATCGGTGTGCGGTGCGTGCTGACGGCGGGCGGCCAGCATTTCGTGACGCCGATGACGCTGGCGGCATTGTCCGAACAACCCGTCCATACCAGCCTGTGGGATCTGAAGGATGAGGCGGAGATGGGCCATATCCAGTTGAGCCGAGAGGCTGATCTGGTCGTTATCTGCCCGGCAACCGCCGATCTGATGGCGAAGATGGCGGCGGGCATTGCCGACGACCTGGCCACCACCCTGCTGCTCGCCACCGACAAGCCGGTGCTGGCGGCACCTGCGATGAACGTGCGCATGTGGATGCACCCCGCCACCCGGCGCAACGTGGCGACGCTGCGCGGCGACGGCGTGACGGTGATGGAACCCGACGAAGGGCCGATGGCCTGTGGCGAGTTCGGGCCGGGACGCCTGCCCGAGCCCGACGTTATCCTCCGCGCGATCGAGAACGCCCTTGGCTGACGGCGCGATGCTCAACGGCAAGCATGTGATCGTCACCGCCGGACCGACGCACGAACCGATCGATCCGGTGCGCTACATCGCCAACCGGTCGTCGGGTAAACAGGGATTTGCCATTGCCGGGGCGCTTGCGGCACTGGGTGCGCGGGTAACGCTGATCGCCGGGCCAGTGATGCTGCCCACCCCATCCGGCGTCACGCGCATCGACGTCGAAACCGCGCTGGAAATGGCGGCCACGGTGGACAATGCCTTGCCCGCCGATGCCGCGGTGATGGTGGCGGCGGTCGCGGACTGGCGCGTTGATCGCAGCGGCCAGAAAATCAAGAAAACCGGCGGCGGCAACCCACCCGCGCTGACCCTGATCGAAAACCCTGATATTCTGGCAACCCTGGCCAGCGGCGCCCGTCGCCCGCGCCTGGTCATCGGCTTCGCAGCCGAAACCGAACGCGTTATCGAACACGCCATCGCCAAGCGGGAACGCAAGCACGCCGACTGGATCGTCGCCAACGATGTGTCCGGCGACGTCATGGGTGGCGCGACCAACACCGTGCATGTCGTTTCGGCAGATGGCGTCGAAAGCTGGGAAAAACTGCCCAAGGACGCGGTGGCGCAGCGGCTGGCGCAACGCATCGCCGAAACGCTCAGCGGCTAAACCCGCGACGCTCCCCTTCTTCACCACTCGACACTCAACACTCGACACTGCCTGGCGCCTTCCGATAGGCCAACGATACAAACACAGGATTGCCCGATGACCGACCTTGCCCCGACGCTGGAACTGAAAGTGCTCGACGCCCGGCTGCACGAATGGGGATTGCCCAGATACCAGACCGATCTTTCCGCCGGGATCGACCTCCATGCCTGTATCGATGCGCCGCTGACGTTGCAGCCACAGGCCGCGGCAGTGCTGATTCCGTCGGGAATCGCGGTGTTGATGAACCACCCCAACATGGTCGCATTCCTGCTCGCCCGGTCTGGCTTGGGCCATAAGAAGGGGCTGGTACTGGGCCAGGCGGTAGGCACCATCGACGCCGATTACGCCAATCAGATCTTCATCAGCGCCTGGCTACGCACCCCGCCGGGCAGTGAGCCGCTGACCATCCAGCCCGGCGAACGGATCGCGCAGCTTGTCTTCCTGCCGATCTTCCGCCCGAGTTTTGCGATTGTCGAGGAATTCAGCGCGACGTCGGGGCGCGGCATGGGCGGGTTCGGCTCGACAGGAATTTGAGCGCGGCCATGCGCGGGAATCTAGCGCGGCGGGCCGACGATCCCCATCTGTGCTAGTCCCATCCCACCAATATTCGACTGGATGCGATGAGCCTTTCCGATCCTGAACTAGACCGATATGCGCGCCACATCATCCTGAAGGAGATTGGCGGCAGCGGGCAAGTCGCGCTGACCAGGGCTCATGTGGTCGTCATCGGCGCCGGCGGCATTGGCTCGCCGGTGCTGCAATATCTCGCTGGCGCCGGGATTGGCCGCCTGACCATTATCGACGACGATCATGTCGATCTGTCGAACCTGCAACGCCAGACCATCTATTCGCTCGCCGATATCGGCACGACCAAGGTGGCCGCGGCAACGGCGGCGATTGGCCGGTTGAACCCCGGCGTTGCGGTCACCGGCGTTACCGCGCGAGTCACGCGGGACAATGTTGCCGCGTTGATTGCCGGTGCCGATGTCGTGATCGACGGCAGCGACAATTTCGCCACGCGCCTGGCCGTGGCGGATGCTGCACTTGCAGCCCACATCCCGCTCGTTTCGGCGGCAGTCGGGCAGTTTGACGGCCAATTGGCGGTGTTTCGCGGCTGGATGGATGATTTGCCCTGCTATCGCTGCCTGGTTGGCCACGACCCCGAACGCGAACAGGCAAGCTGCGCCGATCAAGGCGTGCTCGGCCCGATGACCGGCATGGTCGGCAGCCTGGCCGCGTTGGAGGCAATCCGCGCGATCATCCCCTTTGGCATTGATCCCGCCGGGCGTCTGATGCTGATCGACGCGCTGGAATTTCGCATCAGGACGTTGTCGCTGCCCAAAGACCCGGCCTGCCCGGCGTGCAACGTCACATGACCGGCCTGACCATCATGCTGATCGCCACCGATCCAGTCCGCGCGCGCGCGGCGCTGACTTTGGCGATTGCTCATGCCGCGACCGGCGGGTCGGCGCGGCTGTTTGCACATGAACGCGCTGTGCGGCATTTTGCCGATCTGCCCGATGGCGATGCCGCCACGCTCGCCGCAACCGGGCTGCCTGACCTGCCGCAATTGCGCGCCATGGCCGATGATACCAGTGTCGCCATGATCGCCTGCCAGACGGGAATGGCACTGGAGGAGTTGACCATGGCCGATTTTGCCACGGGTGTGGAAGCGGGCGGGCTGATAAGCCTGCTCAGCACCCTGAATGACGACCGGTTGGTGGTGATATGACTTTGGGGCCGGTTGACCGGTATGGCATTGTCGCCCGGCCCATGACCGAATGGGCGACCCGATCGCCAGTCGATCCAATGCGGAGATGAGAACGCGCGCACCATGCTGAATTTGCTGAAGCGATTACGGCGACAACCTTCCCCCCCCAGCGGCGCCGTGCCGTCAGGCGTGCGAATCTATGCAATCGGCGACGTGCATGGCCGTGTCGATCTGCTCCGCGAGTTGTTGGTGATGATCGGCGAGGACAATGTCGCCCGCCTCGAAACCGATGTTCAGTTGATTTTTCTGGGCGACTTGATCGATCGCGGCCCGGCATCGGCAGACGTCATCAGGCTGGCGATGGGCATCGCAAGCAACCTGAAATCGACTCGATTCCTTATGGGCAACCATGAAGAAGTCTTTCTTCGCCTGCTGGATGGCGACGCCGAACTGTTCAATTTCTTCAACAAGATCGGCGGGCATGAAACGATGCTCAGCTATGGGATCAGCGAAGAGCAAATTCAGTCAATGGACGACGAAGAGTTGCTCCGCGTCCTTCAGGCGCAAGTCCCGCTCGAACACATAGAGTTCATCAGGTCGTTCGAGGATATCGTCGTCGTCGGCGACTATGCGATGGTCCATGCGGGCATTCGCCCGGGGGTTGCGCTTGCCGATCAACAAGCGGCGGACTTGCACTGGATCAGGGAACCATTCCTGGCCCACCGTGAGCCGCTGGAACGTATCATCATCCACGGACACAGCATTACCGAGCATATCGATGAGCGCGCCAACCGCATCGGTATTGATACCGGCGCTTATTACACCAGCCGGCTGACCGCAATCGGGCTGGAAGGCAGCGATCGCTGGTATCTTTCAACCGGCGCCCAAAACTGAAGATCAGGCGGCGCGCGGTTGGCGCCAGATGCCGCGCGTATCGTAAAATCGCAGATGCGCGCGCCGCGCCGGGTCCATCGACCGGAATTGTTCATGGTCGACCAGCAGCACTGCCGCCGGGCACG
Source organism: Sphingomonas sp. (assembly GCA_041659385.1). Lineage (GTDB taxonomy): Bacteria > Pseudomonadota > Alphaproteobacteria > Sphingomonadales > Sphingomonadaceae > Sphingomonas. The sequence goes on along the minus strand of JBAZYJ010000003.1, from coordinate 204,966 downwards.
TCGCCATCGCCTGTTCCAGTGGAACCAGCACCGCACCCGTGCCGTCGAACGCTGGCGGCAGGGCGTCGATATAAGGCTCGACGATGCGAATGCGGCTGCCATAACGCTCGGCGAGTGCCAGCGCGACTTCCACCGCCGGGCTTTCGCGCAGATCGTCGATGTTCGCCTTGAACGCCAGCCCCAGGCACGCAACCGGCGCATCGCCCACGCTGTCGATCAGGCGACAAGCGCGATCGATGGTGAAGTGCACCTTGTCGTCATTCACGATTCGCGCACTGCGGATCAGCCGGGCGTTGGCGGGATCGCTGTGCACGATGAACCACGGGTCGACCGCGATGCAGTGCCCGCCGACGCCAGGGCCGGGCTGCAGGATATTCACACGCGGATGGCGATTGGCCAGGCGGATGACTTCCCACACATCCAGTTCCAGAGTGTCGGAAATCACCGATAATTCGTTGGCGAAGGCGATGTTGACGTCGCGGAACGAATTTTCGACCAGCTTCACCATTTCCGCCGTGCGCGCAGCGGTCAGCAGGCATTCGCCGACAACGAAGGGCGCATAGAATTTCAGCGCGCGTTCGGCGCAACCGGGCGTGATGCCGCCAATGCAACGGTCATTGCTGACCAGTTCCTTCAGGATTTTGCCGGGCAGGACGCGTTCGGGGCAATAAGCGATGGCGATATCGGCCTCTCCCTCCGCCTCACCCATGCCGGGTAAACGCAGATCGGGCCGCGCGGTGGCCAGCAGGTCACGGATCTGTTCCGTCGTGCCAACGGGCGAGGTCGATTCGAGGATAACCGTATCGCCCGGCTTGATGACTGGTGCGATGCTGCGTGCGGCGGCAAGTACGAAATCGATGTCAGGTGCATGGTCGGCCTTGAACGGCGTCGGCACCGCGATCACGAAGAAGTCGGCGGGTTCGGGAACCGTCGTTGCGCGCAACGATCCATCGGCGACCGCTGCCTGCACGACACCCGCCAGATCATTCTCCTCGATATGGATGGCGCCTGACGTCACGGTATCGACAATGCGCTGGCTGATATCGATGCCAACGACGTCGGCACCCGCGCGCGCCGCGACCGCCGCGGTCGGCAGGCCGATATAACCCAGGCCGATGACCGCGACACGCGGGCGGGAAGCGGGGACGACTAACTCAACCGGCAGCGACGCCATCAACCATGATCCTTGCGATCCGCTCGCCAGCCTTGCCGTCGCCAAAGGGATTGTGGGCGCGCGACATGGCCGCGTAAGCGGCTTGATCATCGAGGAGTAGCGCCAATTCGGTAACGATTCGTTTCTCGTCGGTGCCGACCAGCTTTGCCGTGCCCGCCACGACGCCTTCCGGGCGTTCGGTCGTATCGCGCATGACCAGGACCGGCTTGCCAAAGGCGGGCGCTTCCTCCTGCACCCCGCCGCTGTCGGTCAGCACCAGATGGCATTTGCCCAGCAGGCGAACGAACTGCGGATAATCGAGCGGGTCGATAATGGCGACATTCGCGCGCGCGGCGAGCAGCGCCTGCATCGGGCCACGGACGTTGGGGTTGGGGTGGACGGGAAAGATCACCGCCACGTCATCGCGCTGCGCAATCGCATTCACCGCCCGCGCGATACCTTGCATCCCGTCGCCGAAATTTTCCCGCCGGTGCGTCGTTACCGCGATGATCCGGCGGTCGGCGAAACGCGCGATGATCGGGTCGATCGCGCTGGTCAATTTCGGGTCGGCGTCAATCCGCGCCTCGGCTGCGTGCAGGGCGTCGATCACGGTGTTGCCGGTCACGAAAATGCGATCCGGCACAACATTTTCCGCCCGCAGCGCTGCCGCCGCGGTTTCGGTGGGCGCAAAGTGCAGATCGGCAATGGTGCCGATGATCTTGCGGTTCACCTCTTCGGGCCATGGTTGATAGATATTGTGGCTGCGCAGGCCCGCTTCGACATGCGCCACTGGCACCTTGTGGTAATATGCGGCAAGCGCCCCTGCCATCGCCGTCGCCGTATCGCCTTGCACCACCACCCGATCGGGTCGTTCGCGGTCGATCACTTGCCCAAGTTCGGTGAGCAGTCGTGCGGTCAGCGCGTCGAGCGTCTGCCCGTCGCGCATCAGGTCCAGATCGATATCGGGCGTAATTCCCGCGATTTGCAACACCTGGTCCAGCATGCCGCGATGCTGTGCCGTCACGCAAACGCGGGTTTCCACACCGGGCATCGCGCGCAGGACGTGGATTAACGGGAACAGCTTGATCGCTTCGGGTCGGGTGCCGAAAATGATCAGGATACGCGCAGCCATCGCCCAACTTCCCCTGCCAGGCGAATGCCGGGCACATGGCGGACGCTCTAGCGCGCGGTCGTCATCAATTGGTTACCGGCGATCAATCGATTCCCGACAACACGCCAATCTCCGCTTCAATTCGGCGGACACCGGCCAGGCAACCGAACAGCGGCCTGACCGTAACCCGACTTTATTTGGCCGTGTCGCCGCCAACCGGAACCGGCACACTGCCGGGCAAGCCCGCCGCGCCGTGCGCGCCTGCGGCCTGTTGCTGCAATTGCTGCAACGCGCGAATCTCCGCTTCCGACTTGAAGTCGAGCAGGTCGACATCGAACACCAGAATCGAATTGGCGGGAATGGGACCAGTCGCCTTGTCGCCATAACCCAGCGCCGGCTTGATCCACAGGCGGTACTTGCCGCCACGCTTCATCAGCTTCAACGCTTCGGAGAAGCCGGGAACCACACCCGCGACCGGCATCGGCGTCGGCTGCTGTGACTTGTCGAAGGTCGTGCCGTCGGTCAGCTTGCCCTCATACGTCACCAGCGCGATGTCGCTGTCGGTCGGGCTTACGCCGGTGCCGGGCTTCAGCACCTTGTACTGCAGGCCCGACGGCGTTTCCTTGATATCCTTGTCATGCGACTTGTTGCTGGCGAGGAAGGTTTCGGGCTTGGCCTGATATGCCGCCCATGCCGCCGCCGCCTGTTGGGCGCCGATGGTCAGGATCACGCCTGCCAGCAAGCCGATCAAGGCGATCAGCCATACCGGCTGGGTCTTCGCCGGTTTCGGCGCAGGATTGGGAGAGGTTGCCATTAATCAGTGACCTGTCGGAGCAGCGCCGGGGGCGCCCTGTGGCATCTGCTGCATCTGCTGCATCTGCTGTTGCATCTGGAACCGCTGGAAATCCGGTTCGGAGATGAAACCAATCATCTCCGCATCGATCACCAGCACGGAACCCGGCGGAATTTTGGTGGGGTCGGGCGACTGCGGACCGAACACCTGGTCGGACGTCATCCAGAAGCGATAGCGCGCACCCTTTGACATCATCCGCAGCCCTTCGGCCAGGCCCTTTGGCGTACCGCGGCCGAGCGGCAGGATGACCGGCCGCTGCGATGCTTCCACCACCGAACCATCGCGCAGACGAGCGACCAACATCGCGCGAACGACATCGGTTTCTGCCGGTGTCTTGTCGTCGTCGCCCTTTTTCAACACCTGGTACTGGGTGCCCGATGGCGTTTCCGCAACACCTGGCAGTGTGCGGTTATACGCCATGAACTGCTCGCTGGAGCCCTTCAGAGCGACAATCGGCGCCGCGCCGGCAAACGCCAGCCAAGTCGCCACCGCCACTGCGGCGGCGATGCCGAACCACAAAAGCCCCAGCACGCCGCGCCGGGTTGGAGGAATCGGAACCGCGGTCACAGACATGTTTGGGGCTTTCGGTAATGAAAACGGGTCGGCGGGGAATTAGCGGGACGACGCGCGTCCCGCAACGGCAAGCGTGATGCCTGCCGTCAATTCTTACCGGGCGCCGTCGCGTTCCATCCGCTTGCGCTCAAGCTTGCGAGCGCGGCGAACAGCGGCAGCACGCTCACGAGCGCGCTTTTCCGACGGCTTTTCGTAATGCCGACGAAGCTTCATCTCACGATAAACGCCTTCACGCTGCAGCTTCTTCTTCAGGGCCCGCAGCGCCTGATCGACGTTATTGTCGCGCACGATGATTTGCATAAAGCCGTCAGTCTCCGAACAATAGAAAATGGTTCGTCGCGGACACGATCCACGCCGATATGGGCGCGCCACTATCAGTGACCGGACGAATTTTCAAGCGAATTGGGCACAAAGCGCGGATGCGTCGGCATTGCGTGCGCCGTTCGCGTTGCTATGAGCATGGCGCATGACCCATGGCGCCCCCCTCACCTTGTTCAACAGCATGACCCGATCGCTGGAAGTTTTCCGGCCGATCGACCCTTCTCTGGTGCGCGTTTATACCTGCGGGCCGACGGTCTATAATTACCAGCATGTCGGCAATATGCGCGCGTTCCTGTTCGCAGATACGCTGGGCCGCGTGATCCGGTGGAAAGCCAAGGATGCCGGCTGGGGGCCGTTGCGCCACGTCATCAACATCACCGATGTCGGCCACCTGACGTCAGATGCCGACGCTGGCGACGACAAGATGGAAAAGGCCGCGCGCGCCCAGGCGAAATCGATCTGGGAAATCGCCGCCCATTATACCGAAGCATTCAAGCTCGACGTCGAACGGTTGAACATCACCCCGCCTTATGTCTGGTCGGTCGCCACCGATCACATCGGCGAGATGATCGACTTTGCCGCGAAAATCGCGGCCGAACATTGCTATCAGCTCGAATCGGGCCTGTATTTCGATTCGACCAGCGTACCCGATTACGGTCGCCTGGCGCGCGCGGGCAACGAGGATATCGGCGAAAGCCGCATCGACCCGGTGGATGGCAAGCGCCACCCGCAGGACTTTGCCATCTGGCGTGCCTCTCCGCCCGGCGAGCAACGGCAGATGGAATGGGAATCGCCCTGGGGTAAAGGTGCGCCGGGCTGGCACCTCGAATGTTCGGTGATGAGCCTGAAACATCTGGGCCATCCGTTCGACATTCATACCGGCGGCATCGACCACCGCGAAATCCACCACCCCAACGAGATTGCGCAGAACCAGGCATTCTGTTCGTGCGACGATAGCGGTGCGCGGATGTGGCTGCACAACAACTTCCTCGTCGCCAGAGACTCGGAAGGGCGCGGCGGCAAGATGTCGAAATCCACAGGTGATTTCCTGCGCTTGCAGACGCTGGTCGACGCCGGGTTTCACCCACTTGCCTATCGCCTGATGTGCCTGCAGGCGCATTATCGCGGCGAACTGGAATTCAGTTGGGAGAATCTGGCGGCGGCATCAACACGGCTGAAGCGTCTGGTAATGACCGTTGAGGGCCTGCGCGCCCGCAACGACGGCAGCGCAAGGGGCGACGCGCAATCCTATCTCGACCGGCTCGACGCCGCAGTGTCCGACGATCTCAACACGCCCAGGGCATTGCCAGTGCTCGACGAACTGCTCGCCGACAAGAAACTGTCGCCCGCGGTGCGGCTGGAAGCACTCGCCGCGTTCGACGCCGTGCTCGGGCTGGATCTTGGCCAGATCGATCGCAAAACCTTGCGTGTCCGCCCGGCTGACGCCGAACTGAGCGAGGAAGCGATCGACGCCAGCCTTGCCAGCCGCAAACAGGCCCGCGTCGACAAGGATTTCGCCCGATCCGACGCGATCCGCGATCAACTGGCGGCGCAAGGCGTGGACGTGATGGACGGCGATCCGCTGGGCTGGGATTGGAAACCGGCCGTTTAGGGCGCCGGTCGACTGACGGCGTCGCAACCAACTCAGCGTGCGTTCGCCACTCTCGACGGACGCTCGGCAGAATAGGCCGAACAAAGCGCGCCGATGATCGCCTATCGCTTGCGCGCCATCGCCGGAATGGATTGAGGTGGTTTTTTGATCCTGCGGCAGGTTTAGGCGGCGGTATAACGCCGCGCCGATTGTTCAGATTGCTCGTCATCGCCTGAATCCGCATCCGAGCCGCGGATACCATCGAGGAATATCTTCATCGACTCTTCCAGCGTTGCAATCCGTTCTGCTGCCTTGTGTGCCGCATCGACCAGTTCAACGGCAGTCGATTGCGCCTCTATCGCGGCGCGATCCGCCGCGACTACGCCGCCTGACATTTCGACAATGACCCTGGCGGTTCCGGCGATCGACTGGTCGACCTCTGCGATCATCCGGCTTTGATCGGCAATCGATGCCGCGATGGACCGGGTTTCGATTGTCTGTTCGGCAATTGCCATACCCATCGCGCCAAACGCCACTTCCAGATCAGCGCTCGACAAGCCGAGCTTGGTGATTTCGCCTTCGATCTGCTTGGTCAGGTTGCGCGTGTCTTCGGCCAATGTCTTCACTTCCTGCGCGACGACGGCGAACCCTTCGCCAGCCTTGCCCGCGCGCGAAGCTTCGATGGCCGCGTTCAGCGCCAGCACATTGGTCTGGCGCGCGATCATCCCGATGCGCGACAACATGTCGCCGATATGCCGGGTGACGGCTGTAAATTCCGTCATTTTGGAACTGCCGCGGTCGACCTGCGACGTGGCAAGCTCGCCCAACATCTGAGTCGCCTCCAGCCGTTCGCGCAACGCGCTCAGGGTGGAGGTAGCCGAACTTGCCTTGATGCAGGTCTCGTTGATGACGTCGCTGACATTCGCGGTGGTGCCCGACAAGGCACCTGCACGGCGGCGGGCCTCTTCGCTCATTTTCTGGGATCGACCGGCAAATTGCTCCATCTGCGCCATCGCATCGTGCAAGGCGGGAACCAATTCTGCCAGCCGAACGTCAAGGTCGCCAGCCAGCCACATGATGGTTTCACGCTCCGCTTCGCGGCGGCGCTGCTCCTGCGCTGCCGCTCGTCGTATCAGGGCTGCGTTTTCCTGGGTCACGCGATCGACGGTTTCGGTCAGTCTGATGCTTGCCTCAATGCGTTCGGCCGCCAACATTTCTTCCGCGCGCTTGCGGGCATCGGCCAGATGGCGAAATTCTTCGAGTGCGCGTGCGATGACGCCAACCTCGTTATGGGCTTCGGTGCCGGGCACGGGGCTTTCGAAATCACCTGTCGCCATCGACGATACCCGCTGGCTGACCGCGCGCAGCGACCTGGCCAGCCTGGCGGCCATTACAATGCCGAGCAGCAACGAAAATAGCTGTACCGCGCTGGTAACGGCCAGGCGCTCACGCTCGACGAAATTGAGGCGCGCGATCCTGGCTTGCAATACCCGCTCCAGGTCCATCGCCGCTGATTGCCATACCCGATTGCGTGCGACGGCCATCGCCTGAAGCGCCGATGTTTCCACATTCTCGCCCCGCGCCAAATGACGAGTGACGTGGTCGCTGCGCTCGACGAGCGCTCGGACGTCGCGCGCCGAAGCGCCGTTGGCCAACACGCCACCGACGTCGCCGCGGACCGCACTTGCCAATGCCTGCGCCGCGCCGCTCGATCCGCGCATCAGATCACCGGCGATGATTTCACGAGCTGCCTGGCGACGATTGGCATCCTTCTGCGCATCGGCGATTCGCAGGTCCAATACGGTTTCGGCCATCATCGGCAACTTCAACAGGACGATATCCATCAGATAATAGCTGGTCAGTTCGGGATCGAGGATCAGGTTTGAATCGTCGCCAATCCGCCGCGCCAATCGATTGGCACTATCAAACATGCGGGGGAACTCGACCCGGCCCTGCGCTTCCTGCCGGAGCAGGGCAATCAATTGCTGACTTTCGGCGCGACTATCATGCTGGTCATCATAGCGGGTGCCAAGCCGGGCTATTTCAACGGCCAATGTTCGCGCTTCGGCAGGATCGATCATGCCTCTCGCGGCATGGGATTGAACGCGCCAGACGCCGCGCAGATGGGCCAACCCGTCCAGTTCCGCCTGTGTAAGATGAACATCCTTGCCGCTCTGGATGACGAACAGGCGCTCAAAAGCCAGGGCAGGAATCAGCCCAAGCACCAATACCGCCGCCATCATCATGGCGACGGACAGCCGGGAAGGGAAAGTCAGCAGTTGCCGGAATGCCACCTGAAACATGATCCTGCGTCTAATGTAACAAAGCTGAAAACGATTTAAACTGCCACTGTGGGCACTACCTAACATGCCGATTCACAACGGTTCGTTACCTGGCCGCCACGCCGCGACGCGCTTGTATCGTTTACGACGCATTAACCTCGTCGGCTTACCTCACCGAAACCGTAACGAGTGAGGAATTGGCAACATAATGTTCCATGCGGCATTTCTTGACCGTAAGCGGTTGGGCGCTGGTCCGTCGGGCGCGGCGAACCCCGCTGTACGCCGCTACCCAACCCGCCGAACGCCACCCTGGGCGCCCGGATTTCCGATGCCGGAATTTCCGATGCCGGAATTTCCGATGGATGGCGACTACAACGCACCAATACCCATGATGCTGGGCACCGGTGCCCATCCCGCGATGAAGGTGTCGACCATGAACGGAGCTGTGCCATGCGCATTCTGATCGTTGATGACGAACCCGCCATCCGCGACTCCTATCGCCGTTGCTTCGCGCCCCGCAGCGGCAGCGAACAGGCAATGCTGTCGTCGATGGCCGCCGACCTATTCGGTGACGAGGGCGATACGACGACCTTGGACGCGGCCGAAGAATTCGACTGCACTTACGTCACCCAGGGCATGGACGCCGTCGCGGAGGTCAAATCCGCGATCGACGCGGGCCAGCCCTTTGCCGTTGCCTTTATCGACGTGCGGATGCCGCCGGGTATCGACGGCAAGGAAACCGCCAAGCGCATCCGCGCAATCGACCAGGACATCAACCTGGCCATCGTGACGGGATTTTCCGACTTCTCGCCGCTTGAAATCTCGCGAGAGGCGGGGCCAGCCGACAAGATCTTCTATATCGCCAAGCCTTTCGAGATCGCCGAAATCGTCCAGACCGCGACCGCGTTGGGCAAACGCTGGTCGCTTGATCGTGAACTCGCCGCCGCCCGTGCCAAGCTGGCGGAACAGGTCGTGATGCTCGAGGAAAAAAGCGCCGAACTCGCCGCCAATGAAAGCCATGCGCTGCACATGGCGAACCACGATTCGTTGACGGAAGCGCCCAACCGATTGGCCTTCCAGCGCGCGCTGACCGATCGAGCCCGCGGGACGGGCCGCTTCGCCGTGGCGATGGTTGATCTGGATCGCTTCAAGATCGTCAACGACACGTTGGGTCATCTCGCCGGGGACGAATTGCTGCGGCAGGTTTACGGCGTGCTCAGCCGCTCGATGCCCGAAAACGGGATGGTTGCTCGCCTTGGCGGCGACGAATTCGGCGTGCTGTTCGATACAGTCGGCGACGAAGCCGCGGTACTGGCTTGCGAAACCATGCAGCGCGCCTGTTCCGGCACGTTCAAGGTTGCCGGCCACTCGATACAGGTCGCCGCCTCTATCGGCGTTGTCACCGCCGACGCCGAGCCGGTGCGTGATCCGACCGATGTCATGCGCCGCGCCGACCTGGCACTCAACGAAGCCAAGCGGCAGGGGCGCTCGCTCGTCCGCCTGTTCGACGACAGCATGGATGAGAGTATCCGTTTCCGCCGGCGCATCGAGGGGGGCCTGGGCCAGGCGATTGCGGCAGGCGAACTCAGTCTTGCCTATCAACCGATCGTCACTGGCAACACGCTGGAAATCACAGGTTTCGAGGCGTTGTTGCGCTGGAACACGGTTGAATTCGGCCCGATTTCGCCCGCAATGTTCATTCCGATCGCCGAAGAATCGGTCCTGATCCACGAACTGGGCGACTGGGTTCTGGGCGAAGCGTTGAAGGAACTGCATCGCTGGCCGGGGCAATATGTGTCGGTGAATTTCTCGCCGCGCCAGTTTCGCCGCCAGAATTTCGTCGCTCGCCTGCTTGAACAGGTCCAGCACGCCGGTGTTGAACCAGCGCGCGTCCAGATCGAGATCACCGAAACCGCGATTTTCGACGATGCCGACCGCGCGGCTGAAACGCTGTACCGGCTGCGCCAGATGGGCTTCCGCATCGCGCTCGACGATTTCGGCACCGGCTATTCCAGCCTCTACAACATCCGCAAGTTCGCGCTCGACTGCCTGAAGATCGACAAGAGCTTTATCGACGGCATGGGTCGTGAGCGGGAATCGGCCGCCATCGTCCAATCGATCGTCCATCTTGGCCGGGCGCTTGGCCTGGGGGTGGTGGCAGAAGGCGTCGAAACCACCGCGCAGTTGCAGGCGCTCCGCATGGCCGGCGCCAGCCATATGCAGGGATATTTCTTCTCCCGGCCAGTCGACGCCGAAAAGGCCTACGCGCTGGCCGAAGCCCGCTTCATCGAGGGCAAGGACGATCCCGGCGACGCACCGACCCTCGCGCCGACGGTCGGTCAGGCCCTGCCACCCGCAGCCAACGGAACGCACGGCTGATGCACCTTCGGCCCAGATGGTGGCCGCCGACGTCGCTGGGCGCAAAGCTGGTTCTGGTGCTGACCGCAATCGGGCTGGCCAGCACCGTCGGCATTACCCTGCTGCTCGCCGCGGTCATCACACCCAGTTTCAACCAGCTCGAAACCACCGCGATCAACGCGCATGTCGATCGCACGCGGGCCGCGCTCAACGAATATATCGCCAAGGTCGAAAATTCCGTGCGCGATTATGGCGACTGGAATTCCAGCTACGACTATATGGCACATCCCAATTCGGCGTTTGAGCGCGAATCCTTTTCGACGCTGGCCATGGCCAATCTGGACGTCAACGGCATGGCCTATGTCGGCAATGACGGCCATATCGTCATTGCGCGCTGGATGGACCAGGAACGGCCGGCGGACCAGCCCGCCATGCGCCAGGCCTTGATCGATCGCATCCGTACCCTCGACCTATCAAGCGCGCTGCACCGGCACAGCTCGACCGCGTTCTACACCCGGCTCGGACCGGTGGTCGCGGCGATGGGCGTGGCGCAAGTCCGTCGCAGCGACGGCACGGGCGACCCGCGCGGATATGTGTTGATGGTGCGCCGGACGACCTCGCAACAATTGTCCAACCTGCTGCAGATCAAGGCAACGCTGGAAGGTTCTGCCATCGACGCCCCGGTGATTACGCCGATGCACCGCCAATTGGGTATTTCGGTGCCCATTCCCGGCGTCGATGGGCGCGGGGTCGGCGCTATTCACTTCGCCGTCCCGCGCGACACATCACTGCTGGGCCAGCGGATGCTGCTCCTCGCGGTCATCGGCACCAGCCTGTTGTTGACGCTGGTGCTGTTCATGTTGCGACGGCTGATTACACGCCTTGTGCTGCGGCCGCTCAATCGGGTCGAACAACATATGCACATGGTGACGGCATCCGGATCGCTCAGCCCGTTGCAGCATGACGCACAGGGCGATGAAATCGGTTCGCTCGGCCGCAGCTTCAATTCGATGCTGCTCCAGTTGAAGGACTTGCGCGAACAGGTTGAAGTGCAGAGCTTTGCCCTGGGCCGCAGCGAAAGCGCGGTGGCGGTCATGCACAACGTCCGTAACGCGTTGTCCCCCATCACCACCATCATCTCGCGCGGTATCGCCGATACGCCGCCCATCGACCGAGCTATGGTGGACCGCGCCATAGAGGAACTGGCGCGGGATGGCATCCCGCCCGACCGCCGCAAAAAACTCGCCGCATTCGTCGCGGCTGCCGTCAATGCGGAAGCCGAGGCACGCGCAACCGCCCGCACCCAGCTTCTCCAGGGGCGCGAGGCGATGCAGCACGTCCTCGACATTATCGGCAACCAGCAAGCCCAGGCCCATGAACGCCCGGTGCTCAGCGATTGTGACGTCACGGAAATCATCGCTCAGAACGCAACCATCGCTCGCTATTCGGGGGATGTTTCGATTGCCTTCAGCTTTCCGTCGAAACCGCACCGGGCATTGGCCAATCGCGTGATCCTGAGCCAGGTGATCGGCAATCTGTTCAGCAATGCCGCCGACGCGATTGGAGCAACGGGAATGTGTTCGGGCATCATCGCCGTCGCCATCGAAGAAACAAACGGTCAAGTCGTGGTGATGATCCGCGACAATGGCGACGGCTTTTCACCCGAAATGGCACCAACCCTGTTCCAGCGCGGCTATTCGACACGCCATCACAAATCGGGCGGGCTTGGCTTGCACTGGTGCGCCAATTCGATGAACGCGATGGAAGGGTCGCTTCGCCTTGAAAGCGAAGGCAAGGGTCTTGGCGCGGTGGCGATCCTGACCCTCAAACAGGCGGAACATCCCAACGCCAGCGCGCAAGCCGACGCTCAGACAATATTCGCCTGAGCGGACGCTGGCTTCCCCACCGCATCGCGCTGCGTGCCTGCATCCCGCAGATAGGGCGCAACAAGGTTTCGGGCGCGATACCATGCCTGTTTTTCAGCCGACAGCGTGGCGAAATTGCCGATCACCCGACGACATTCCGGGCTGCGACACTGGCAGATCATATGCCAGTTCGAATCGGCCAGGGTCGTTGAGTAATCCCAGGTAATTTCTTCACCGGGCTCGATATCCCTGATCGCAATCAGCACCACGCCGTGATCGGTGAAGCGCAGGCCCGCATTGGGCGTGCAGCCATGGTTGATAAGGTCGTCGATCCGTCCCGATGGCCCGAGATACCGGTCGGAGGTCACCTGCACATAATGGTCGCGCGCGCCGTTCAGGTCTGCCGGCAGGCGGTCGGCGCGAACCATGGGACCGGTGAATTTATACACGCGCTCCCCTTCGCGGAACGCCACCGCTGCGAACACCGCGCGCCCGAGATGCGTTTCGCCGACCGCAAACAGGTTAGCCGCGGGTGCGATGCGATCGAGAATGTAGAAGCGGCCGTTGCGAAACCCGAATGAGCGCAGCGGGTTGATCGTCAGCAGGCCGATCATGAACCACACACTGGCATGGCACGCCAGTTCAACGAAGATATAGGCAAAGCCGCCCGCGCTGAACTGTTCCGCACGCGCAGCGACGAGCACGGTCGCAAGGTCGCCGATCGTCCAAAGCCCCCAGGCAGGCGATCGTTCGCGTGCCCGGTCCTGCTGCACGCTTTCCCATGTCGGCCAGAAGCTGACCGGCACCATCGCCACGACCAGCATATGCGCCCAGAACGCTTCCTTGAACGCCAGCCACAGCAGCAATGATACCAGGCAGGCCGCCATGCACAGCCCTTCGCTCAGCGTCGGCGCGCTCCATGCGGAGCGGCGCCAGATGGCGATGGTGATGGTCAGGCAGGACAATGCGGCGATCAGGAAGATCCAGCCTTGCGGCGCACCGGGATTGACCGCGGCATAGGTAACCGCCTCAACCGTCGTCGCGGTGCTCCAGATCATCCATGATGCGCGGTTGGGCCGCACCAATTCACGCCGGATGCCGAGCAGATACACCAGATAGCCCGCGAAGCTGCACGCAACGGCGACGATGAACCAGGGCGTGATCAGCATGGCAATATCGGCATGGTTAAGTCGTGATTTACCGTAATGCCGACTCGCCGTCCACCAAAAATCCAGGATTCACCGCGAGTCGCGCAATCCCCAGCTTTTGTGTCTGGCCGATTCCCTTGACTACAGGATATGGACATATCGGCCATTACGCACGGTCGGAAGCAGGTTGCGGATTGCGCTCGACATCGAATTGCTGACTCAAGTGTAAGCAGGCTTGTATCTCGTCCCACTCGCCGCCATTCTTTTCTGGAAAAACAAAATCGGCGAGGAAACATCATGAAAAGCTATTTGCAGCACTATATCGGCGGTCAGTGGATCGACAGCACCGACGGCACCCGGCACGTCGTCATCAATCCCGCGACCGAGGAACCTGCCAGCGAAGTCATGCTTGGCACCGCCGCCGATGTTGACAAGGCCATCGCCGCCGCCCGCGCCGCTTTCCCCGCCTTCAGCGAGACGACGCGGGAAGAAAGGCTGGAATTGCTCGGGCGTATTCTCGCCGAATATCAAAAGCGCATACCAGAGATTGCCAAGGCGATTTCCGAGGAAATGGGTTGCCCGATTTCGATGGCAACCGCTGGCCAGGCCGGTGCGGGCATGGGGCATTTCGCCGCCACGATCGACGCGCTGAAGGGGTTTGAATTCTCCGGCAGCGCGGGACGTTCGCATGTCGTCCATGAACCGATTGGCGTTGTTGCGATGATTACGCCGTGGAACTGGCCGATGAACCAGATTGTCGCCAAGGTCGCGCCCGCAATCGCCGCCGGCAACACCGTGATCCTGAAACCATCCGAACAAACGCCCGGTTCCGCCGCCATCTTCGCCGAAGCCATGGACGCAGCGGGCGTTCCGGCTGGCGTGTTCAATCTGGTGCAGGGCGATGGCCCCGGCGTCGGCACCGCGCTGGCGAAGCACCCCGATATCGACATGATCAGCTTCACCGGATCGACGCGCGCGGGCATCATGGTTGCCAAGAACGCCGCCGATACGGTCAAGCGCGTTCACCAGGAACTCGGCGGCAAATCGCCCAACATCATCCTGCCCGGCGCACCGCTCGACCAGGCATTGGCGGGCGGCGTTGCGGGTTTGCTGCTCAATTCGGGCCAAAGCTGCATCGCGCCGACGCGGATGCTGGTTCAGCGCGACCAGTATGACGAAGCCGTCGGCAAGCTGGCGGCGATGTTCGACGCGCGCGCCGTCGATGACCCGGCGCAGGAAGGAAAGCATATCGGCCCGGTGGTCAACAAGGCGCAGTTCGACAAGATCCAGGGGTTGATCGAAACAGGGATAGCCGAAGGCGCCGTTGTCGCGGCGGGCGGCCCGGGTCGTCCGGCCGACAAGAACAAGGGCTATTATGTCCGCCCAACCGTGCTCGCCAATGTGACCAACGACATGACCGTCGCGCAGGAGGAAATTTTCGGCCCGGTGCTTGTCGTCATTCCCTATGACACACTGGACGAAGCCATCGAGATTGCCAACGACACCCCTTACGGGCTGGGCGCCTATATTGCGGGAGACCCTGTGGTCGCCAGGCAAATCGTCCGCAAACTGCGCGCGGGCAGCGTGTTCGTGAACGCGGGCGGGCTGGACTTTTCCGCGCCCTTTGGCGGTTACAAGCAATCGGGCAACGGCCGTGAATATGGCAAATATGGCCTGGCGGAATTCATGGAAGTGAAGACCGTGCTTGGCGAATTGGCCTGAGCACCAGCTTGTCGGACCGCGCGGCCAACAAGCCCATCGGGGCGGGGGTTGGCGATCAGCCGCCCCGCCCCGGCATGATCTTCATTCCCGGCGGGGTGTTCTCCATGGGGTCGGAGCGTTTCTATCCTGAAGAAGCGCCGGTGCGTAAGGTTCTGGTCGATCCGTTCCTGATCGACGAGACACCCGTCACCAATGCGCAGTTCGCGGCGTTCGTGGCGGCGACCGGCCATGTAACCCTTGCCGAGACTCCGCCTGATCCGCGTGACTATCCCGGCATGTTACCGGGCATGAATCGCGCCGGTTCAGCGGTATTCACGCGCACTTCCGCCCCGGCTGATCTGGACGATCCTTCGCAGTGGTGGACGTTCACCTTCGGTGCCGATTGGCGGCATCCACTCGGCCCCGACAGTTCGATCGCGGGGCTGGAGGATCACCCGGCTGTCCACGTCGCTTATGCCGATGCGGAAAGCTATGCGCGCTGGGCTGGCAAGGCGCTGCCGACCGAAGCCGAATGGGAATGTGCCGCGCGCGGCGGGCTGGACGGCGCGGACTATGCCTGGGGCGACGAACTGGCGCCGGGCGGGCGGATGATGGCCAATTACTGGCAGGGACTGTTTCCCTTTGCCAACCAGATGCTCGATGGATGGGAGCGCACTTCGCCGGTCCGCAGCTTTCCCGCCAATGGCCATGGCCTGCACGACATGATCGGCAATGTCTGGGAATGGACGAGCGACTGGTACGCGCCCGCCCGCACCGGGCGAACGCCAAAGGGCGCGTGCTGCATCCCCTCCAATCCGCGCGGCCCAGCACGCCAGGATAGCTTTGACCCCGCCTCGCCTGCCCGTATCCCGCGCAAGGTGCTGAAGGGCGGATCGCATCTGTGCGCGGCCAATTACTGCCAGCGTTATCGCCCGGCGGCGCGCCACCCAGAACCGGTCGACACCTCGACCAGCCATGTCGGCTTTCGCTGCGTGGTGCGCATCAAGGGCTGACGCGCGTGCCCGTCAGGCGTTTTGGCCCGTACCCTGTGTCGGCGGTGCGCCGGTCGAACTGCGAACGACCAGTTCACACGGCAGTTCGATCGCGCCCATGTTGTCCCGCTTCACCAACGCCTCGACCGCTTCGCCGCCCATATCCTCCAACGGCTGGCGAACGGTAGTGAGCGGCGGCCAGAACAACCGGCTCATCGGCGCATCGTCAAACCCTGCGACCGAGAGGTCGTGCGGAACATCCAGGCCAAAATCGCGCGCCGCGATCATCACGCCAACCGCCATTTCATCGTTGGTCGCAAAGATTGCCGTCGGGCGGCGCGCGCCGCCCAACAGCACGCGGCCCGCGTCCATGCCGGATTGCAGGTCGAAATAGCCCTGGGCGATCAGGTGCGATGCCACCCTGATCCCCGCCGCCGCCAACGCATCGCAATATCCGTCGAACCGGGCGCTCGCCGCCTGATGCTCGGGGTGACCGCGCACGATGGCAATGTCCCGATGGCCAAGCGCAATCAGATGATCGGTCATTTCTCGCGCCGCAGCCCGTTCGTTGACGAACAGTCGCTTGGCATGGTCAGGCGCCGATGCCGCCGCGATATAGGCAACCGGCGTGCCCAGCCTTTCGAGTTCCTTTGCTATGACTGGATTGTCGGACAAGGGCGGCGTCAGCATCACGCCGTCGGGAGCGAGCGTTTCCACCAGCCGCTGGATCACGCGCACGATATCATGCCCATGCGCATCGACCGGCTCGATAACCAGGTGATAGCCCAGTTTCCGGCAACGTCGCGCGGCGCCATTGTGGATGGCGGCGATATAATTGGGACTGGGATTGTCGTAGAGATGGGCAATCAGGAACGATCGCCCGCCGGCCAACCGCCGTGCCGCCTGGTTGGGGCGATAATTCAGTTCGTGCGCGGCTTGCTCGACCTTTTCACGCAAGGCAGGGCGAACATGGGGTTCGTTGTTCAGGACGCGCGATACCGTCTTCATCGAAACGCCCGCGCGTGAGGCGACATCGCTGATCGTTGCCAACTCTGCTTCTCCCTGCAGGCCCGGGCCTATCGCCACGGGCCTGCCTCAATCCTTAGGCTAGGACGATCACAATACCAGATCGTTGATACCGGTCACGCCGTGGCGATCTTTCCGGCATAGGGTCGGCGTGCATAGAGGCCGAACGCCGCGATCACCACATAGCATAGCGCAGGCAGCGCCAACGCCAGGCCAAGGCTGCCGCTCTTGTCGGCAAGCTGCCCAGTCAGCGGCGGAATAACCGCGCCGCCGACAATCGCCACGCAGATAACGCCCGATCCGTCCGCCGCGCGCGGCCCCAACCCTTCGCTCGCCAGGCTGAAGATCGTCGGGAACATGATGGAATTCATCAGACCGATCGCCAACAGGCTGTAAGCCGCAACCGCACCCGATGAATTGGCAGAAATCAGGATGAGGATGATCGCGCCGGCCGCGTTGAACGCCAGGACCTTCCCCGGACTGACCAGCCGCAACACCGCTGATCCGATGAAACGGCCCGCCAACGCGCCAAACCAGTAAAGCGGGATGAACTTGCCCGCGCCTGCATCCGTCAGCCCCAGCACATGCGACTGCATCAGATAGTTCACGATCAGCGAGCCGATCGACACTTCGGCACCGACATACAGGAAGATGCAAGCCGCACCGAAGCCAAAGCGCATCTGCTTCAACAAGCCAAAGCTCGCCAGAATGGCGCCGCCGCTATGGCTTTCGTGTTTCAGCCGGTTGCGGTTGATCCACACCACCCCCGCGACCACCAGCAACGCCGCCGCCAGCCCAAGATAGGTGTGAACCACCGCCTGGGTCTCCGCGACGCGATACGCAGAAAGCGCATCGCCTGAAAGCTGCGCTGCGCTGACGTGCGCCAGGCTGCCGAGAATTAGGTAAGTGCCGACCAGCGGGAAAATCGTCGTCCCCACCGAATTGAACGCTTGCGCGAAGGTCAACCGGCTGTGCGCGGTGCGCGGCGGCCCAAGCAGCGAGATGAGCGGATTGGCCACCACCTGAACGATGGTGATGCCGCTTGCCAGAACGAACAGCGCGATCAGAAACACCCCGAATGTCGCGCTGGCCGATGCCGGAATGAACAGCAGGCAACCCGCCATCATCGTCAGCAACCCGATTGCCGCGCCGCGCATATAGCCGACCCGCTTGACCAGCGCCGCGCCGGGAATCGAAATGGCGAAATAAGCCGCAAAAAATGCCGATTGGACCAGCATCGCCTGCATGTAGTTGAGCGTGAACAGCTCTTTCAGCTTGGGGATGATGACGTCGTTCAGGCTGGTGATGCCGCCGAAGATGAAGAACAACGCCATCACGAAGACGCGCAGTTCGGGCGCATCGACATGCGCGCCGTTATTTTCGATCGGCATTGGATCGGTGCTGCTCGATGCACTGGGTGCCAGGGCCATGACTGTTTCCTATCGATTGAAGCTGGGGAGAGCGGCGCCATGGGCGGCACGCCACGGATTAGCCGGGAGCGGCCCGGCGGCGTCATCGACATTTCGGGCACGCGCAACCTGGCCCACGCGCAATTCCACTTTCGGCAAAACCCTCTCTCCTGCCCGAGCGCCCTTCCCCCGCATCGCGGGATCGGGCGATCATTATCGTTGTACCTGCCCCACCCATTCCGGCAACCGGGACCGCCGGATGGATGACAGCGCTGTCCGGTGGTAGTGGAATTTTTGTACAAATGGAAAGGGGGCTGTGACCATTTTTATTGTGCCGATCAGGGCGGGCCGGCATCGGCGATCGACTCGGCATACGAAAGCCCGCGCCCAAGGGGCGTTTCTACGCGATCAAATCGGTGGGTTCAAATGGTCGGGAAGAGAGGATTCGAACCTCCGGCCCCTGCCTCCCGAAGGCAGTGCTCTACCAGGCTGAGCTACTCCCCGACGGAGTGTCCGGTCCATCCAGCCATCGCAGGCGCAGGAACCGGTAACCTTGGAGGCGCGCCTATAGCCAGCACGAACGCGCCGCGCAAGCCCGGTTACGCATTGCCGACGGCGGCCAGCAATTCGGCCACCGACGTGAATTTCTCACGCGGTGCGCCAGCACGCGCGCGCGCCACTTCCGCTGCTTCGATCCGCTGCCAGTCGTGGAATGTGACGATATCGACGTCCCTGTCGGACAACAGCCGGTCCAGCCCCGCTCGTCCAATCTTGCCGCTGTCCTCGGCGAGGTCGGCGGCGATCTGATCCGCCACCATGAAACCATCGGGCCGATTGGTGCCGATCGTCCCCGTCGGCCCGCGTCGCGCCCAGCCAACGGCGTACAAACCGTCCCCGATTCGCCCATCATCATTGGCAAAACGACCGGCCCGCGCGTCATAAGGCACGCCTTCGATGGGCGGCGTGCGGTAACCAATGCAACTGATGACCAGCGACGCTGGTACGGCATAGGTCTGCCCGGTGCCAACGGCCTGCCCCGCCTCATCAAGTCGGGTGCGTTCCACGATCACTCGTTCCGCGCGACCATCGCCTTCGATCGCAACGGGTTGCGCGAAGAAATCGAAATCGACCGGCAAGCTCCCTTCCGCATTGCCAGTGGCAAAGTCGCGCAAATGACCAACCGACTTGCGCAACCCCGGATCGAGCAGCGCATCATCCGCGAGCGGTGGCAGGTCCGCCGCATCGACATGCGGCCGCGCGCTCGTCAGATGCCCAAGCTCGCCAAGCTCCTTGGGCGTCATCGCAATCTGGTGCGGCCCGCGGCGAACCATGATGGTGACTTGCCTGATCGACGCGTTGCCCAGGGCGTTCAGCGCGTGCGCCGCGATATCCGATCCGCCAAATTCAGCCGTCGTCTTGGACAGGATGCGCGCAACATCGAGCGCGACATTTCCCGCGCCGATCACCACTGCATTCGGCCCGGAAAGTGGTGGATTGAGATCGGCAAAATCGGGGTGCCCGTTATACCAGCCGACAAATGCTGCCGACCCGATCACCCCCGGCAAATCCGCGCCGGGAATGTCCAGCGACCGATCATTGGGCGCGCCGGTTGCCAGCACCACCGCGTCATATAGCGACCGCAATTCGCCAATCGCGACGTCGCGCCCCACCGTCACATTGCCGACAAAACGGACATTATGGCTGAGCGCGACCGTCTCATACCGCTTCGACACGCCCTTGATCGATTGATGGTCCGGGGCAACGCCGAAACGGATCAGGCCATAAGGCACGGGCAGTCGATCGATGATGTCGACGTGCACATCGTCGCCGAATGCTTTTTGGCAAGCCTCCGCCGTATAATAGCCCGCCGGTCCCGAACCGATCACCGCAATGTGACGCATGGCCGATAGACTCCTTGATATGGAGGGCAATGCTAGGCGCGCATCGGCCGATGGAAAAGAGCCAATGGCATCAACCGACGCGGCGCACGATCAGCCGCGATGGCCGCCGCGCCATTTCGTCCACAAATGGCGCAGCAGCATGGCAGGCGGCATTCGCAGCCCGTGCGAGCGTACATAGAAGGCCATGCGCGTAGCCGGCCGGGTCGCCCGCCCCCAGCCATCGCGCGCCAGCATCCGGCGCAGGAAAAGCGCATCCGTCCAATTGCGCACGGGCCAACCCGCCGGAATGGGCGTGCCATAAAGCGCATGGCTGAGGCGCAATGCCCGTTGCACCGCGCCGGCCAGGCGATGATGGGCAGCCCGCGCCGCAAGGCCATCGGTGCCGAACTCATCGACAAGGCAATGAATGTCCCACAAATTACGCATCCCGCCCGCCAGATCGCCATCGGCCAGCAAATGCGCGGCGGCATGGACGATCAGGTCATTGGCCGAAGGGATGCGCAGGCCGTTTTCCAGCATGGCGCTTTCCGCGATCATGGCGATCGGGTCTGGCCTTATGCGGGCCGTCAGCGGCAGGATGGTGTGATGGACGTCGATCATCCGATCGCGGTCCCGGTGGATCAGCGGTGGCAGTTCGTGCATCCACCGACGATAATAGGCGTCGTCATAGGGGTCGGGCTTCACCCATTCCCAACCCGCCGCGATCAACGCCGCCTCGACCGCATCGAGCGCGTCGCGCGGCACCAGGATATCAAGATCACCGATCGACCGCCCTGCCCCCGCCTTCAACCCGGCGGCGATAAAGGCGGTTCCTTTTAGCAGCAGCACCGGCACGCCCAGCGGCGCCAACGCGCGCCGTGCCATTTCCGCTTCCCACAAGGCAGCCATCCGCCCCTGCTCCGCCGCGGCGCGCGTTGCGGCCAATATCCGGGCGACGGTGGCTGGCACGGGCAGGCCCGCCAGGCGATGCGCCAGAGTACCGGCAAGCTGTTCGGCGCGCGCAATGGCGATCAGCGCGGTCCAGCCTTCACCATCGAGCATCCCCGTCGTCGCCGGATCACGCAGCGCATCGGCAAGCAGCCGGGCATCGCGGGTTACAGCGCGGCCCATAGCGCCTCCACCTGCGCCAGCGCGCTTGCGGTGTCGGGGTAATCGATTGCGCAGGCAGGCACCCCGCGAACAAGCCCGGTCAGCGCATCGAACCCGCGTTCAGCCAGCGCGACATAGTTGGTCGATGCCTGTGTCAGCCGCACAAACGCCTCGCTCGCCGCCACCGGGCGGCGGGCCGCCGCATGGCCATAACGTGGAAACAGGATCAGCGCGGGCTGCGCGGGCACGTCCATGCGAGCGACGGCGTCACCCGGGGGGACGATATGCGCAATGCGGCCCTTGGGCGTTCCCACCAGCACCCGGCCCCAATCGGCGTCGGGCAAGGCGGCACGCACCACGTCGATCGCCTCGTTCTTCAGGCTGACCAGCCGAGGAAAAGCATGGACCAGCCCGGTTTCCGGATCGAGCAGCGCGAATTCGTCGCCCATCAGCCGCCACCCGCGCGATGCCAGCAGCGTCGCCAGGGTCGATTTGCCCGCGCCCGACTCGCCAGTCATCAACAATGCGCGGCCGTCGCGCTCTACGGTCGAGGCGTGGAGCAGCAGATAGCGCCGCTGGCCAAGCGCCATTTGCAGGTTCATCGCCATTTCCGCCGCCAGCACACCCTGTGCCAACGGGAGCGGCGCCGCATCGGGCAGAACAAAGTCGCCCGACAAGGTGATGGATGGCCGGATTATCCGCCGCCAGGGTCGCGCGGCGAACAACCGCACGGTGAAATCCGGGACGCCGTCGTCAGGTTTGGGATATGCTGCATAAAGGCGCTCAAGCGCGGCAATCGGCGCTCGCCAGTCCGACCCCACGCGAAAGCCGACCGGGCCGATACGAACCGAAAAGACGTGGCGGGGCGCCGCGCTCACGCGGGGCCCTCCAGCATCTCGACAAGTCCGGCTGCAACCAGCTCATCAAGCCGCGCCGAGAGGGCATCGGCATCCGCATCGACCAGATCATAGTCTCGACCAAGCCGCGCGAGCAGTTCGGCGGCGCTCATCCCCTCACCCGACAACTCCTCAACCGACAATGCCGCCAGAATTTCGGGAACGGGGGCGCCGACGACGTGTGTGATGCCCGATGCGCGGTGATAGATGAGCGTTACGGCATCGACCGCCTCCACGCGCAAGGCCGCGGCGGGGGGTGCCCGATACAGTGCCGCCATGCCCTTCAGGGGCGCGGCATCTGCAGCGATGCGAAGCAGGTGAAACCACTCGTCCCCGACTGCAAGCGCCGGATATATTGCAGATAGGCATTGCTGCGATCGGGATCGACCCCGGGCAAGGTGCCGCCCTGCAAGGCGTGCTTCACATCTTCGCCCTCGAACGGCTGAAGCGCGGGCGGGAATGCGCCGGGCGTGCCGGGCGCCACAACCGATCCATCGGCGGCGATATAACTGCGCCCGCGCCGCGGATCGGGCACGGGTATCTGGCAAGTGAGCAGCGATGCGTTGGTCTGCGCAAGCGCGGGCCGGATGGACACCACTGCCGCCAATCCCACCGAACCGAGCATCAACGATCGCCGGCCAGGCAATGCCGGTCCTTCGATCGCCGGGCCTTCGGCGGCATCTGGTTCGACGGGCGGTTGATCGCTCATGCTTGCGTCTTATCGGCTCACTGGCCTTTCGCAATCGTAAAGTCGCGGGCGAACCGCGCTATCCCGGGACACCTCTACTCGCTAAGGGGCTTGTTCATGCACACCGGATTTGCCCCGCGCACCCTGACCGCCTTTGCCGTTGTCGTGCTGTCGGCGCTTGCGGCGATATTCGTCGGCCCGGGCTGGCAGGCTGGCCTTATCACCATTGTCGGCGGCGCGGTTGCGGTGCTGATCGCGGCTGGAACGGGCGAGGACATCGAAACGCGCGCTGAAACGCCCGCGCCATTGCCCGGCGGCATTGACCCACCCGATGTCGGCGAAGCGATCGAAGCGATCGTCGCGCCAGTACTGATCGTGACCGGTGGCCGCGTCAGCCACGCCAATGCTGCAGCCCGCGCGCTGTTGGGCGGGCACATCATCGGCGAGGATGTGCGACTGGCCATCCGCCACCCCGCGGCAGCCGAGCGACTGACCGGCGGCCTGAACCCGACCGATGGCGCGCCGATCAACCTGGTCGGGTTGGGCACGCTGGACCAACGCTGGGAAATGCACGTCGCGCCGTTGGCGCATGGCCGACGCATCGTCCACCTGATCGACCAGACGGGCAATTATGCGGCAGAACGGATGCGCGTCGATTTCGTCGCCAATGCCAGCCACGAACTGCGCACGCCGCTCGCTTCGATCCTGGGCTTTATCGAGACATTGAGCGACGAAAAGGCCGGCGAGGACAAGGCGACACGCGCCCGATTCCTGAAAGTGATGTTCGATGAAGCCCGCCGAATGCAGCGGCTGGTTGAGGATCTGATCTCGCTGTCGCGGATCGAAGCTGAGAAATACCGCATCCCCAACACCGAAGTCGATCTGGCCGCCATGCTTGACGAAGTACAGGCCGAAGTCGCCGATGCGCCTGACAATCGCGGGCACGACATCATCGCCAATATCGACTCGGACGTCCCGCCCGTCATCGGCGACCGGGCACAGTTATCGCAACTGCTGCACAATATTGTCGGCAACGCGATGAAATATGGCCGCGCGGGAACGCCGGTCGACATCAGGCTGTGGAAAGACCAGACCGGCATGGTCCGGCTGAGCGTCAGCGATGAAGGCGAAGGCATCCCGCCGGAACATATCCCGCGCCTGACCGAACGCTTCTATCGTGTTGATTCAGGGCGCAGCCGCGCGCTTGGCGGCACTGGCCTGGGCCTGGCCATCGTCAAACATGTCGTGGAGCGGCACCGGGGTCGGCTCGATATTGCCAGCACGGTCGGCAAGGGCACGACGGTATCGATTTTGCTGCCCCCGGCACCCGCCCAGTCCACGCTGTCATCAAAGGGTAACGGAACGGTCACAAAGCCGCCCGGGTCGGAGTGATAGCCGCTGGGCTGCCCCGGAGAATCGGGGGGTTTTTCCGAATCGGAGGATTTTCATGCGACTCGCGGTTGCGGCGCTGTTGGGTGCCAGCCTGTTTTTGACGGCTTGTCAGGACCAGGCGAATGGCGGTGGCGCCGGGTCACGCGATCAGATCAAGATCGTCGGCTCGTCAACGGTCTATCCGTTCACCACGCTGGTTGCTGAACAGTTCGTCAACAAAACCCCTGGCATGAAGTCGCCCGTAGTCGAGCAGACCGGTACTGGCGGCGGCATGAAGCTGTTCTGCAACGGCATTGGCGCCGATTATCCGGACATCGAGGATGCCTCGCGCCGCATCAAGGCATCCGAATACCGGAATTGCGCGGCGAACGGCGCCGACAAGATCATGGAAATTCAGATCGGCATCGACGGGATTGCCTTTGCCGAAGCAAAGAACGGCGCCAGCCTGCCCCTGACTGTCGCTGATCTTTACAAGGCACTCGCCGCCAATCCGATGGGCCGACCCAACACCGCCAGGACCTGGAAGGACGTGAATCCAGCCCTGCCTGCCATTCCCATTCAGGTGTACGGCCCGCCCGCGACCAGCGGCACGCGCGACGCGCTGGCAGAATTGATCCTGGCGCGTGGCTGCCTGGCGATTTTCCCCGACAGCGTGAAGCTGCACGAAACCAACGCCGATCAATTCGCCAAGGATTGCACCCAGATTCGCGGGGACGGCCCCTATATCGACGCGGGCGAGAACGACAATCTGATCGTCCAGAAACTGCAATCGAACCCCAATGCGATCGGCATTTTCGGCTTTAGCTACCTGGCCGAAAATTCGACGACGCTGAACGGCCTGGCGCTCAACGGGATCGCTCCGAGCTATGAAACGATTGCTCAGGGCATCTATCCCGGCGCGCGTCCGCTGTTCATCTATGTGAAGAAAGCGCATCTCGCCGCAATTCCCGGCCTGAAGCAATTCCTGAACGAATATGCCGCGTCCTGGGGGCTGGATGGCCCCCTGGTAAAACGCGGATTGATCGCCGCGCCCAAGGACGTGCTCGACAAATCATCCGATATAATCAGGCATGGCACGACGCTTGATCCGGCGACGCTGAACTGAACCGAAGAAATAACAGAGAAAAGCCCTTCTTTTGTCGAACCTTGTCCTCTTGTTTGTGATCGCCGGGCTGGGCCTGATCGGCTGGCTGTCGGCGCGCGGGCGTGCCATTGCCTTTCGCCGGATCGCGCACCGCCGACAAAGCTCGTTGCCGTCCCACTATGCGACTTATGTCGCCTTGTGGACGCTGTTGCCCGCACTCGCTTTCCTGCTCGTGTGGGCATGGACAAGCCCGGCGTTGGTCACCAACGCGGTGTTGCGGACGCCCGATGCCGCGCAATTGCCACCGCCGGGATTTGAACGCGCGGCCGTGCTTTACCAGGCCCGCGCCATCTCGCAGGGGCACGCGATACCGATTCCCGATCCACTGGCGACAACGCTTGCGCCTGCTTACGGCGTAGCTCAGGCCCGGTTCGACTTGATCGGTGACGTGGTCGCGCTGTTGCTGGCATTGGCGTGCGGCGTCTACGCCTATCTGCGCACCCGGCCCAGTTTTCGGGCGCGCACCCAGGTTGAACGCATGGTGATGCTGGCATTGCTGGCCGCGTCGCTAATCGCCATCTTGACGACGATTGGCATTATCGGATCGTTATTATTTGAATCAATTCGATTTTTCAACGCCGTTCCCGCCTGGAAATTCCTGACTGGCACGCATTGGAGCCCGCAGGTGATCGACGCGCGCGATCCCGGTGCGTCGCTGGGAGCCGTTCCCCTGTTCTGGGGCACTTTCTTCATCGGCGCGGTGATCGCGATGCTGGTCGCCATTCCCTTCGGCCTGATGAGCGCGGTTTACCTGACCCAATATGCCAGTGCGCGCGTCCGCCGCTGGATGAAGCCCATTCTGGAAGTGCTCGCCGGTGTGCCGACCGTGGTTTACGGCTATTTCGCTGCCCTGACCGTGGGTCCGGCCGTGCGCGATCTGGGCGTTTCGCTGGGTTTCACTTATGCCAGTTCGGAAAGCGCGCTTGCAGCCGGGCTGGTAATGGGGGTGATGATTATCCCCTTCGTCTCGTCAATGGCGGACGATTCGCTGGCCGCTGTGCCGGCATCGATGCGCGACGGATCGCTCGCGATGGGCGCCACCACTTCGGAGACGATCAGCAAGGTGCTGCTCCCCGCCGCCTTGCCCGGTGTCGTCGGCGGCGTGTTGCTGGCCGTCAGCCGGGCGATTGGCGAAACGATGATCGTAGTGATGGCCGCATCGGGCGTGGCGTCGATCACGCTCAACCCGCTGGCCGGTGCCACGACCGTGACCAAGCAGATCGTCGACCTGCTGACCGGTGAAGCCGAATTCGACAGCCCCAAGACCCTGGCCGCGTTCGCGCTGGGGCTGACGCTGTTCCTCATCACCCTGCTGCTCAACGTCATCGCGTTGACGGTCGTGCGCCGTTACCGGGAAGCCTATGAATAAGCTCGCCGCCACTGACCGTACCCCGACCGACTGGAAGGCGGATCATATGCAGCGTCGGCTCCGTCGGCGTTATGCCGCCGAACGGCGATTCCGGCTGCTTGGCTTTTTCGCCGTGGCCTTGTCAGGCGGCTTCCTGCTGTTCCTGCTGGCGACGATGCTGGGCAATGGGCTGCGTGGCTTCACCCAGACGCAAATCGTGCTGCCGGTCGATTTCGCCAAATCCGGCATCGGCCTGACGCCTGACCGGTTGACCGGCAGTGGCGCGGATCTGGCCCTGGCGGGCGCCGATATTCAGCATGTCACTGCAGAAGCGGCGAATACCGCATTCGGGCCCGGCGGAGAGGACCTGCTGTCCGATGGCGCCTGGATCGCGGTCCGCGACCGACTGAAGGCTGAACCAAGCCTGGTAGCGGGCCGCACGGTAATCGTCGTTCCCGCCGCGACCGGGATCGACGTTGCGGCCAAGGGTGAAGGGACCGCGGATGCCGAAGCCAAGGTCGCGCGGTTGCGAGCGGCGGGTAAGATCAGCACCGATCTGAACCTGTCCTTCCTGACCGCCGCCGACTCGACCGATCCGACCATCGTCGGCATCTGGGGAGCGTTGAAGGGATCGCTGTTCACCATGCTGGTGACGCTGGTGCTCGCCTTCCCCGTCGGCGTGTTGTCGGCGCTCTATCTGGAGGAATACGCGCCGCGCAATCGCTGGACCGACCTGATCGAGGTATCGATCAACAACCTGGCGGCGGTGCCTTCCATCATCTTTGGCCTGCTGGGCCTGGCGGTGTTCCTCAACATCTTTCACTTGCCGCGCTCTGCTTCGCTGGTCGGTGGGCTGACGTTGGCGCTGATGACGATGCCCGTCATCGTCATTGCCGGGCGCAACGCCATCAAATCGGTGCCGCCGTCGATCCGCGATGCGGCGCTGGGCGTCGGCGCCAGCCCGGTTCAGGTGGTATTCCACCATGTCCTGCCGCTGGCGCTGCCGGGTATCTTGACCGGCACGATCATCGGCATGGCCCGCGCGCTGGGCGAAACCGCGCCCTTGCTGATGATCGGGATGCGTGCCTTCATCCCCACTCCGCCGGGAAGCCTGACTGACCCGGCGACGGTTTTGCCGGTGCAGATCTTCCTGTGGTCCGACGAAATCAGTCGTGGCTTCATCGAAAAGACGAGCGCGGCGATCATTGTCCTTTTGGTATTCCTGCTCGCAATGAACGGGATCGCCATTTATCTTCGCAACCGATTTGAGACCCGCTGGTAATGAACCAATCCACTGCCCGGCCCCGCCCGCCCAAGATGACGGCACGCCACGTCAATGTTTTCTATGGATCGAAACAGGCGATCGACGATGTGTCGATCGACGTCGAAGTCGATAATGTCACGGCGTTCATCGGCCCTTCGGGCTGCGGCAAGTCGACTCTCCTGCGCACGCTGAACCGCATGAACGACACCATCGCCATCGCCAAGGTGTCGGGCGACATCCGGCTGGATGGTGAAGACATCTATGCCGCCGACATGGATGTGGTGCAGTTGCGCGCGCGCGTCGGCATGGTGTTCCAGAAGCCGAATCCGTTTCCCAAGACGATTTTTGAAAACGTCGCTTACGGGCCGCGCATCCACGGCCTGGCTGAAACCAAGGCGCAGTTGGAGCAGGTGGTCGAACAGTCGCTGCGGCGCGCGGGCCTGTGGGATGAAGTCAAGGACCGGCTGAACGACAGCGGCACGGCCTTGTCCGGCGGCCAGCAACAGCGCCTGTGTATTGCCCGCGCGATTGCGGTCGAACCAGAAGTCATTCTGATGGACGAACCATGTTCCGCACTCGATCCGGTGGCGACGGCCAAGATCGAGGAACTGATCCACGAATTGAAAGGTCGCTATGCGATCGTCATCGTGACGCATAACATGCAGCAGGCGGCGCGCGTTTCACAGCGCACGGCGTTTTTTCATCTTGGCACACTGGTGGAATATGGCGCGACATCCGACATCTTCACCAACCCGCGTCAGGAACGCACCAAGGATTACATCACTGGCCGCTATGGTTGAGTGATCGGGAAACGAGGCAAGAGTGAGCGTTCATACAGTCAAGGCATTCGATGAGGATATCGGCCATCTGCGCGGCTTGATCGCGCAGATGGGCGGGCTTGCCGAACAGGCAATCGATAAGTCGATGCAGGCGTTGAAGATGCACGACCTGGACGCGGCGCGAACCGTTATCGAGGGCGACAAGCAGATCGACGCGATGGAAGCGGAAGTCGAGCGGCTGGCCGTGCAGCTTATCGCGTTGCGCGCGCCGCTGGCGGACGACCTGCGCGAAGTGGTCGCCGCGCTGAAGATCGCCGGCGTCATCGAACGCATCGCCGATTATGCCAAGAACATCGCGCGCCGGGTGTCGGCGATCGAAAATCATGGCGATATCGAACCGCTGTCGGTGCTGCCAGCGATGGCAGAAATGGCCCGCCGCATGGTGCATGACGTGCTCGACGCCTTCGCCGCGCGCGATGCGGACGCCGCCGTTCGTGTGTGCGACAGCGACCGGGCGCTGGACGATTTCTACAACAGCCTGTTCCGCGTTCTCGTCACCTATATGATGGAAAATCCGGCCAGCATCGGCCAGGTCGCGCATCTGCTGTTCATTGCCAAGAACCTGGAACGCGTGGGCGACCATGCGACCAACGTCGCCGAGATGGTGTATTATGCCGCCACCGGCGCTCATATGGGCGAGCGCGAACGCGGTGCCACGCCTTTCAGTTAAGCTAGGATCGGACGGAGAACACTATGGCCCGGGCCAAGATGCTGCTGGTTGAAGATGACGCCGCGCTGGCGGAACTGCTCATTTGGCATTTCAAACGCGAAGACTTCGAAGTTACGCAAACCCCCGACGGTGAGGAGGCGTTGCTGCTCGCCAAGGAGCAGACGCCCGACATCGTGCTGCTCGACTGGATGGTCGAAGGGCTGTCGGGGATAGAGGTATGCCGTCGCCTGCGCCGGATGCCCGAAACCGCCAATGTGCCGATCATCATGCTCACCGCGCGCGGCGAAGAGGAAGATCGGGTGCGCGGGCTGGAAACCGGTGCCGACGATTATGTCACCAAGCCATTTTCCCCGCGGGAACTCGTCGCGCGGGTTGGCGCGGTCTTGCGGCGGGTGCGACCGGCATTGGCGGGCGAACAGCTTACTTATGCCGATATCGAAATGGACACGGTCGGCCACAAGGTCCGGCGCGCGGGTGAAGTCGTGCCGCTTGGCCCCACCGAATTCCGCCTGCTCAAGCATTTCCTGGAACATCCAGGCTGGGTGTTCAGCCGTGAACGCTTGCTCGATGCGGTATGGGGGCATGACAGCGATATCGAAAGCCGCACGGTCGACGTGCATATCCGGCGGCTGCGCAAGGCGATCAACAACGGCAATCGCCCCGACATCATCCGCACCGTCCGCTCCGCCGGATACGCACTCGATTCGGGCAACTGACCGGGCCTTAACCCGCAAGCAAGGATCAAAACCCGCACCTCCATCGTTCTGTTCCGGAAGTCGCCAGCCATGGCGCACCGAATCGAACGATGGAGGTTAGCATGAGATGTTATGCCTATGCCTTGCTGCTGGCGGCCGTTGCGGCTCCGACAGTCGCGCAGCAATCCTCTCCGCAACCGACCGGTCCAACCGGGCCGGACTCGGTTTCCCCGACACCCTTGTCGACCGACTCGACTCCAGCGGACGGCCCGCGCGCGCGGCAAGGCGACGTTTCGGCCAACCGCGACGCAGCAGCCGCGGGCGGCGGGCTTATGCCGCCGCCTCCCCCACCGCCGCCGCCCAACGCGACCATGGTGCCGGCCCCCTCGCCGTCACCGATCCAGGCATTCCCGCCGCCAGCACCGCTCGATCATTACCCGATCTGCAAGGCCAATCAGTTCGACGGCTGCATGGAACCGGGCGCTGGGCCTCATCGCAAGCATCGCTGAGGCCGGCGGTGGCGCGGCCTTTTCAGCAGCACTGACCCGGAACTGATTTCGGAACTGGCACAAGCGTGGGTGCAGGCGGCCCAAGCTGCATCCACGTCTTTCCGCGCCCGCTTTGATCGCTTAGGGAAGCCCCGATACAGAACGATCAATTCAGGGGAGCTTGCCATGTCCATCCGCTTCGACAATCGCGTTGCCATCGTCACGGGAGCGGGCGGCGGCCTTGGCCGCGGCTATGCGCTGGAACTGGCGGGGCGCGGCGCGAAGGTCGTCGTCAACGACCTGGGTGCATCACGCGACGGCACCGGCCATTCGGATGCCGCCTTGCAGGTCGTCGAGGAAATCAAGGCGATGGGCGGCGAGGCGATGTCGAACGGCGGCAGCGTGACCGAATATGACCAGATGGTCGCCATGGTGGCACAGGCCAGGGAAAAATGGGGTCGCGTTGATATCCTGATCAACAATGCCGGCATCCTGCGCGACAAGAGCTTCGCCAAGATGGAGCCTGCTGATTTTGAATTCGTCGTGCGCGTCCACCTGCTCGGGTCCGCGAATTGCACCAAGGCCGTTTGGGATACGATGCGCGAACAGAATTATGGCCGTGTGTTGATGACGGCATCGTCCACCGGTCTCTACGGCAATTTCGGCCAGACCAACTATGGCGCGGCGAAGCTGGGCCTGGCGGGATTTGCCAAGACGCTGGCCATCGAGGGCGCGAAGAACAACATCAAGGTGAACACCATCGCGCCGACCGCAGGCACCCGGATGACCGAGGATTTGTTCCCCGCCGAAGCCTTTGCCGCCTTCGCTCCTGAAAAGGTTGCCCCGGCCGCGGTCTATCTGGTGTCCGAAGACGCGCCGACCAACATGATCGTCGGTGCTGGCGCCGGCGTCTTTCAGGCGGCCTATGTCACGCTGACCCAGGGGAAATTGCTGACCGGTGACGATCTGTCGGCAGAAGGTGTCGCGGCCCATTGGGCCGAAATCACGGACCGCACTGGCGAAATCGTGCCCCAATCGGGCGCCGAACAAGCGATGATCATCCTGAAGCACCTGCAGGCTGGCTGAGGTGAACGAGCATCGCGTTTTACTGTGTTGATTTACCAACACACTGCGTGTTATCCTCCCCAATAACAGGAGGATCCCATGTATAGCGAAAGTGATATCGAAGGGGCCGTCGCGGCGGGGGTGATTTCTCCCGACATCGCGGCGGCATTCCGCAACCATGTGGCCAGCGGCCGTTCGACCCCCGCGGTCGATGAAGAGCATTTCCGGCTGCTCACCGGTTTCAACGACATCTTCGTCGCCATTGCGCTGGGGCTGACGCTGACCGCAATCGGCTGGATCGGTTCCAAAATCACGGTCGGCATGGGCGGACTTGGCGTGGCGGTCGCTGCCTGGCTGTTCGCGGAATATTTCACGCGCCGTCGTCGCATGGCGCTGCCCAGCATCTTGCTGCTCCTCGCCTTTGCAGGCGGTGTGGCGGCAACGCAGATCGGCATCATGGTCAAGCTCGACCCGCAATTGCCGGACCGGGTCAACGCCGTCATCGGCGCGGGTATCGCGGCGGTCACCGCGGCGGCAACCTGGGCGCATTGGCGGCGTTTCATGGTGCCGATCACGGTTGCGGCCGGTGCATTGGCGCTGGTCGGCGTGGCCACCGGGCTGACGATTGCTGCGTGGCCCGCCGCCAAAAGCGATGGCGTGCTGTTCCCGACCCTGCTGCTGGGCGGCATATTGGTGTTCGGCCTGGCGATGTGGTGGGATACGTCCGACAAGGAACGGCGTACGCGGCGCGCCGACGTCGCGTTCTGGCTGCACCTGACCGCGGCACCGCTGATCGCCCACTCGACATTCCACATGCTCGGCGTGTTCAACGGCGACATCGACGTCGTGCGGGCGTTGATCGTCCTGGCGCTTTACCTGGTGTTCGCCTTTGTTGCCCTTGCGGTGGATCGACGCGCGTTGCTCGTCTCCAGCCTGGTTTATGTGTTGTATGCGATGTACGCGCTGTTCCAGACCGTTGGCGCGGTCGAACTTGGCGCGGCGCTGACTGCGTTGGTCATCGGATCGGCGTTGCTGACGCTGTCGGTATTCTGGCACCAGATGCGGACCTTGGTCGTCGGCTTGCTTGGCGGGCTGCGCGACCGATTGCCCCCGGTCCAGACGGTGGTTCCCGCCTGACAGGTATAAACCGTTACCAAATCAAGCCCCCGGTCGGGTTGCCGACCGGGGGTTTTGCTATCCGCCGACGATCTTGAGCAGGCGCCGTTCGACCGGGGCAAGGACGCCCGCCAGGTCATGGCCGCGTTTCAACACCGCACCGTTTTCGGATATCAGCGCCCACATGCCCTGGCGATTGCGCAACGACGGGCGCTTTTCGATGCTGAATTCCGGGCGCTCGGCGGTCCGGCGGAATGCCGCAAAGATCGCGGCATCGCGGCCAAGTTCGATTGCATAGTCACGCCAATGTCCAGCCGCGACCATCCGCCCATAAAGGTCGAGAATACGGGTAAGTTCCAGGCGGTCGAAGCCGATTTGCTGTGCGCGTGGCCCAGCGGGGATGGGAAAGGGCGTTACGGTTCCCATCAGGCCCGATCGCGCAGATCCTCATGCTCGGCGAGCAGCGCATCGAGCCGCTTCCTGAGCGTTTCAATCTCGCAACGGAGCAATTCGACCTTTTGAGTCGCCGGATCGAACATGTCCTTGCACGGCGTGCCGTAGGGAACGAACGCAGGATCGCTCCTGCCCCCTTCCACCACGGTCGGGCGAGCCGGAATGCCAACCATCGTCGCGCCCGGCGTCACATCGCGGGTCACCACGGCATTGGCGCCAACGCGCGCGCCGACGCCGACGATCACCGGCCCGAGGACCTGAGCACCCGAACCGATAATCACGCCGTCGAGCAAGGTTGGGTGCCGCTTGCCCGCGACGCCATTGTCCGGGCTGGTTCCGCCGAGGGTAACGCACTGGTAAATAGTCACATTATCGCCGATTTCCGCCGTTTCTCCAATCACGGTAAACCCGTGGTCGAGGAAGAAATTGCGGCCGATCCTGGCACCGGGATGGATGTCGATCGCGGTGAGGAAGCGCGAGGTGTGGTTGACGAGGCGCGCCAGGAAAAACAGGCGGGCACCGTACAATGCGTGGGCAACGCGGTGCAGCCCCAGCGCAAGCACGCCGGGATAAAGCAAAACCTCCCACCGCGAACGCGGCGCAGGATCGCGGGCCTTCACCGAGTCAAGATAAGCAACCAACCGCGCGAACATCATGATCCCCTTTATGTCGTGCGCGGTTATTTAGGTATTCAATTTGCCGATTTCCACAAGCGCTTCGTCGCTAATTCGACGTTTTAATTCCTATCTATATTATATGATTTAAAAACCGGCGCTGATTTGTCGCCGATATTTGCGCTTACGGGTGCCAGTTCGGCGACCGAGCGTCGCGCGACGGACAAGATCGGGCCGGCCGCAGCCGCTTCCCAAGCCCGGTTCGACGGACCCCGTTGTATTTGGCATGAATTATGTGGCAAAATCGCTTACATGCCGATCATTGATCGAATTACTCGATCTGTATGAACTAAGGTTTCAATTTTGCCGCAGCGCAAAATGAGGATATCCGGCGTTTCG
The DNA here is from genome assembly GCA_041659385.1 of Sphingomonas sp. Classification (GTDB taxonomy): domain Bacteria; phylum Pseudomonadota; class Alphaproteobacteria; order Sphingomonadales; family Sphingomonadaceae; genus Sphingomonas. The sequence continues at coordinate 170,522 of JBAZYJ010000003.1, read as the reverse complement.
AACCAAAACCCAATGGAGGCACAAACATGGCGCTTATCGGCTCTGCGATCAAACCGTTCACTGCTCAGGCGTACAAGGAAGGCAAGTTCGTCACCGTCACCGACGCCGACGTGAAGGGTAAATGGGCAGTATTCTTCTTCTACCCGGCCGATTTCACCTTCGTCTGCCCGACCGAGCTGGAAGATCTGGCTGACATCTACCCGACCCTGCAGAAGCTGGGCGTGGAAGTTTACTCGGTTTCGACCGACACCCATTTCAGCCACAAGGCATGGCACGACACCTCGCCGGCGATCAGCAAGATCAACTATTTCATGCTGGGCGATCAGAACCATGTGCTGAGCACCAATTTCGACGTTCTGCGCGAAGGCCAGGGCCTGGCGGATCGCGGCACGTTCGTCGTCGATCCCGAAGGCGTGATCCAGCTTATGGAAATCACCTCGGAAGGTGTTGGCCGCAACGCGACCGAACTGCTGCGCAAGATCAAGGCAGCGCAATATATCGCAGCGCATCCCGGTGAAGTCTGCCCGGCAAAGTGGGAAGAGGGTGAAGAAACCCTGGCACCGTCGCTCGACCTGGTCGGCAAGATCTAAGCACTACAAGCTTCACGAACCCCAAGGACTCCACTTGGGTCGCACCGGCCCGGGGCAAACCCTCCCCCCTTTGCCCCGGGCCAAATATTCAAGAGGACCGACAATGCTCGACGCCAATCTGAAACAGCAGCTCAAGGGCTATCTGGTGAACATCCGCCAGCCCATCGAGCTGGTCGCGTCGGTTGGCGACGATGCCAAGTCGCGCGAAATCGACGAGCTGCTCGGCGAAATTGCCGAGCTTTCCGACAAGGTCGCGGTCGTGCGCGGCGATGACAAGCGCACGCCCAGCTTCATGATCCGTCGCGTCGGCACCGATATCAGCGTCCGCTTCGCCGGCCTGCCGATGGGGCATGAATTCACCTCGCTCGTGCTCGCCCTGCTGCAGGTGGGTGGTCATCCTTCCAAGGCGGCGCCCGCGCTGATCGAACAGATCCAGGCGCTGGACGGCGACGACTATCAGTTCGAAACCTATTTCTCGCAGTCGTGCCAGAACTGCCCGGACGTGGTGCAGGCGCTGAACCTGATGGCAGTGCTCAACCCGCGCGTCACCAGCACCTCGATCGACGGATCGCTGTTCAAGCAGGAAGTTGACGATCGCAAGGTCATGGCCGTGCCGACGGTATTCCTGAACGGCGAATTGTTCGGTCAGGGCCGGATGGAACTGGAACAGATCGTCGCCAAGCTCGACAGCGGGCTGGAAGCGCGCATGGCCAAGCAGATTACCGCCAAGGAGCCGTTCGAGGTGCTGATCGTCGGTGGTGGCCCCGCTGGCGCCGCTGCCGCCATCTATGCCGCGCGCAAGGGCATCCGTACCGGGATTGCCGCCGAACGCTTTGGCGGACAGGTGCTCGACACGATGGCGATCGAGAATTTCATCTCGGTTCCGCACACCGAAGGGCCGAAACTGGCCGCGCATCTGGAACAGCACGTCAAGGATTATGACGTCGATATCATGAACCTGCAGCGCGCCGAAAAGCTGATCCCGGCAAAGGTCGAAGGCGGGCTTCACGAAGTCGTGCTGGCCAATGGCGCCTCGCTGAAGGCACGCACCCTCATCCTGTCAACCGGCGCGCGGTGGCGCACGATGAACGTGCCTGGCGAAGACCAGTATCGCAACAAGGGCGTGGCTTATTGCCCGCACTGCGACGGTCCGCTGTTCAAGGGCAAGCGCGTCGCGGTGATCGGCGGCGGCAATTCAGGCGTGGAAGCAGCCATCGATCTGGCGGGGATCGTCGCGCATGTTACCCTGATCGAATTCGACAGCCAGCTTCGCGCCGACGCGGTGTTGCAGCGCAAGCTTGCCAGCCTGGCCAACGTCAACATCGTCACCTCCGCGCTGACGACCGAAGTCATCGGCAACGGTGAGAAGGTGACGGGCCTGGTCTATAAGGATCGCAACAGCGGCACCCAGCACGAGATCGCGCTGGAAGGCATTTTCGTCCAGATCGGGCTGGTTCCCAATACCGAATGGCTGAAGGATACCGTCGGGCTGAGCCAGCGCGGCGAAATAGAGATCGACGCGCGTGGCGAAACCACCCAGGCGGGCATCTTTGCCGCCGGAGACGCCACCACGGTGCCTTACAAGCAGATCGTGATTGCCATGGGCGCAGGATCGACGGCCGGATTATCCGCGTTCGACTATCTGATCCGCTTGCCAATTGCTGATATCGCCCAGGCAGCCTGAACCGATTTCAGTCGATAGAGTCGCTTCGATCCGGAGCGATTTTATCGACTGAATTGCTTGATGATCGCCAATCGATCGACGGAGACGATTTTTGAGCGCGATCTACCTGCCCACCCTGAAACAGCTTCAATACCTTGTCGCATTGAAGGATCACGGCCATTTCGGCCGGGCGGCCGAAGCGTGCTTCGTGACCCAATCGACACTGTCGGCGGGCATCCGCGAACTGGAATCGCTGATCGGGGTTATCCTCGTCGAGCGGACGCGGCGTGTCGTGCGCTTCACGCCGCTTGGCGACCGCTTTGTCGACAAGGCACGCCGCGTGCTGCGCGAGGCCGAGGAACTGAGCGATCTGGCGCGCGCGGCTGGCAGGCCCTTGTCGGGCGAAATGCGGATGAGCGTCATCCCGACGATTGCGCCCTTCATGTTGCCGCGCATCCTCCCGCGGCTTCGCAACGATTATCCCGACCTGAAGCTGTTCCTGCGCGAGGAGACGACAGGCCAGGCGTGCGAGGGGCTGCACAATGGCCGCACGGACTGCATATTGCTCGCGCTGCCCTATGCCTGTGGCGACATCGCGGCGCGGCCCTTGTTCGATGACCGGCTCTACGTCGCGTTTCCCGAAGACGAATTCCAAGGGCCGCATCCCTTTGTCGCGGCAAGCGACATCGACCAGACACGGCTGCTGCTGCTGGAGGACGGGCACTGCCTGAAGGAACACGCGCTCGCGGCGTGCAACCGGCCCGAACTTCGCGCCGAAGCAACCATGCTGGGCACGTCGCTCCACACCATCGTCCAGATGGTCGACAATGGATTGGGCGTGACAATCCTGCCTGAAATGGCGGTGAATGCCGGCATTCTCGATCACACCCATGTCATCGCGCGCCCGCTGGAAGCGGATCACCCGGTTCGCAGCATCGCGCTGGTCTGGCGCCGGGCATCCCCGCGTGAGAAAGACTTTGAATTGCTCGCGCAGGTGCTCGCCGAAGCGCGCTAACGTCTCGGTTCGTCGCAAACGAGAAACCAAATTTCCGTTGAATCGTATGCCTAATTGAGACGGACCGCCCGTGGTTCGACCTTATCTGGCAACAATACGGAGAATTGAGATGAAGCGTCTGACCCGAACCATGCTGGTGGCGTTGGCCGGTGCAGCAGCAATCGGCGGCACGAGCCTTGGCTACGCCCAGACCAGCCCGCAAGCCGCCCCCGCGCCGGACGCCCCCGCCGATCAGGCAGCGCAGGACAACAGCGCCACGCCGCCCAATCCCGAGGTGGGCGGCGCGGCCATGCTCAAATCCAAGACGATCGCCGAAAACGCGTCAGCAGCCAGCAACCTGACGACGCTGGTCGAAGCGGTGAAGGCCGCCGGCCTGGAACAGACGTTGTCGCAGCCGGGGCCCTATACGGTTTTCGCGCCGACCAATGACGCATTCGCGCGTCTGGCGCCGGGCACGGTCGCCACCTTGATGAAGCCCGAGAACAAGGCAACGCTGACCAAGGTGCTGACCTACCTCGTCGTGCCGGGTACGATCACCATCGAGGATTTGCAGACAAAGGCCGCTGCGGGCGGCGGCACGGTGACCCTGACAACGGTTGAGGGCGATCCGCTGGTTGTCGCCGTCAACGGCCGGATGATTACGTTGACCGATGTCAACGGCAACAAGAGCTATGTCGAAGTCGGCGACGTGCGCCAGTCCAACGGTGTCGTCCATGTCGTGAACGGCGTGGTGCTGCCCAAGCTGGGCTAAGCACGGCGCTTTGCCATCCCTGTCGGCTAGTGGGCCGGGTCTTGCCAGCGCGCGGCGGCACTTGAGTCGCTGTCGCGCGCTTCGACCCATCGCGGCGATGCCCCGGCAACGCTTTCGCGTTTCCAGAACGGCGCGTCGGTCTTCAGCCGGTCGATCAGATAGGTACATGCCTCCAGCGCAGGCGCGCGGTGAGCCGCTGCCGTTCCCACAAAAACCACGCGCTCGCCAGGGCCCATCGCCCCGACCCGGTGAACGATGGTCGCGGCCAGCAATCCCCAGCGGACGAACGCTTCCTCGGCCAGCCGCGTCAACGCCGCTTCGGTCGCGCCGGGATAATGTTCCAGTTCCAGCATCGTCACGCCATCATCGGCGCGCACCAGACCGGTAAAACTGGCTACGCCGCCAGCGCCGGGCATTTCCACCCGTGCCAGTTCCGCCGCGATATCGATCGGCGCGGTCTGGACGAGGATGCGGATCATCCGCCCGTCACCGGCGGGAAAATCGCGATTTCGCGCGCATGGCCGATAGCGGTTTCCATCGGCACGAATTGTTGATCGACCGCTGCCCGCAGGCGCCCCCGGTCGGCAAAGGCGCGCGCATGGTCATCGCTCTGCGTCGCCAGCCAATCGACAAGCTGCGCCACGCTGACGACATCCTCTGGCGGATTGACGGTTTCCCCGCTCTTGCCGATCCGTTCGCGCACCCAGGCGAAATAAAGCATCTCGATCGCCATGGCGTTCAATCCATGTGCTTCAGGCCGACGCGCAGATAGTCCCAGCCGGTAAGCAGGGTCAGCGCTGCCGCAGCCCATAGTCCGGCCATGCCCGCCGGTTTGATCCAGCCGATATCGGGCAGTGCGCCAGCCAGGATGATCGCACCGAGCGCGACCATCTGCAGCGTCGTCTTCCATTTGGCGAGTCGTGACACCGGCACCGAAACCTGGATCCCCCCCAGAAACTCCCGCAGGCCCGACACCGCAATTTCGCGCAGCAGGATGATCAGCGCGGCGATGAGGCTGAGCCCGACAATGTCATGCGTGGCGACGAGCATCAGGATGACCGCGGCGACCATGATCTTGTCCGCGATGGGATCGAGGAACATGCCCAGCTTCGATACGGCCCCTTGCGCGCGCGCCAGATAACCGTCGAGATAATCGGTCACTGCCGCCAGCACATAAAGCGCAAAGGCCACTGCATAGCCAAGCGGCCAGGCAGGCCACCAGAGAAAGCCCGCGAGCAGCGGCACCGCGACGATCCGCGACAGGGTGAGAAGGTTGGGTAGCGTCCACATTGCCCACCCCGTCTAGTCCTCCGGACCACAGAGGCAAGCGTTGAGACGATAATCCGATTGCCGCTATGGTGTGCCCTCGGCTATGGGCGTCCTCAGTTTCGCCACAGCGGAGACACCATCGTGCCATGCTGAATGCGCTCGGATTACTGAAAGAGCGCCGTTTTTTGCCGATTTTCGTGACCCAATTCCTTGGGGCTTACAACGACAATCTGTTCAAAACCACAATGGTCCTGTTTGCGACCTACCAGGTCTATGACAATCCAAAGCTCGAATCGAACTTCAACGCGCTTGCGACGGGGCTGTCCCTGTTGCCGTTTTTCCTGCTGTCCGCCCTGTCGGGCCAATTGGCCGACACGACGGACAAGGCGCGCATCGTGCGTATCGTCAAGGCGCTGGAAATTGCCATCATGCTTGTCGGCGCAGCGGGCCTGATGGTCGCGCGTGCGGGCCAGTCGACCATCGGCATCGGCCTGATGCTCGCCGCGGTGCTGTTCCTGGGCATCCACTCGACCTTTTTCGGCCCGATCAAATACGCCATCCTGCCACAGCACCTGAAGGAAGACGAAGTGCTGGGCGGCACCGGGCTGGTCGAAGCGGGCACCTATATCTCGATATTGCTCGGCACCGTCACCGCTGGCTGGATTTCGGTCGAAGCGGCATCGATCACGGTGGTGGTCGTCGCGGTGCTGGGCTGGTTTGCCGGGCGCCAGGTGCCTCCGGCGCCAAGAATGGGCCCAGAACTGACGATCAACTACAACCCGATCACCGCATCGTGGCGACTCGTCAGGGATACGATGCACATCTGGCGGCTGTTCATGGCCATATGCGCGATCAGCTTTTTCTGGGCGATCGGTGCGGTGCTCATCATCACGTTCCCGCCGCTCGTCAAAAACCTGCTGACCGCCGACAAGGAAGTCGCCAGCCTGGTCATCGCTATTTTTTCGGTTGGCGTGGCGATCGGATCGATCATCATCAACACCCTGCTGAAAGGCGAGATTTCGGCGAAATTCGCGCCGCTTTCGGTCATCGGCATGGGCGCGTTCCTCGTCGCCTTCTCGGTGTGCTGCCGGACATGGGTGCCCGCCGAACCGGGCCATTATTATTCGGCGATCGAATTCATCGAACAGCCCTATGCCTGGCTGGTCGTCGCAACGCTGACCGGGGTAGCGATTACCGGCGGCATGTTCGTGGTGCCGCTTTATGCCTTTCTGACGACGACGGTCAGCAAGGATCAGGCGGCGCGCACCGTGGCAGGCGCCAATGTCGTCTATTCGGGTGCGATGGTCATCGGCGCGCTGATGGTCATCATCCTGACCGCGCTGGGCCTGCCGCCGCAGGATATGTTGCTGGTGGCTGCAGGCATGTGCCTGGTTTCAGCCTGGGTCGCGCAGCAGCTTCACCGGGCGTGCGACTGACCGCACGCCCGCGTTGCCGCCATCAGAAGATGAAGCTGTAGATACAGACGAAAAAGGCAGTGAAGCTGAGTGCGAACAGCTTCAGATCATGGTCGTCGCGCAACGCCGCGGCTGTGGAATCGATCTTCAGCGTGCGACGGAACGGATGCCCGGTGGACGCGGCGTTCAGGGTGCGTGCGTTTGCCATGGCCACTAGTTAACGCGGCGTTTACGATTTTGACCAGAAGGCAAAATGGTTAACGAGCGTCTTTGTTCGGGACGAGCCCTTCGCGCACGGCGCGCGCCGATATTTCGGATTATTTATCGGGGTTAAAGAGAAGGGAGCTGAAGGGAACGCTCAGAGCGGTCGGTCGGCTAACGCCGCACTTGCGGACGTCGGTTTTCCCCTCTCCCATTGGGAGAGGGTTGCGCAGACTAGGGTCGCGCTTCTTCGGCGCGGCCCTAGTCGGAGCTGGGTGAGGGGAGCGTCCCTCTCGATGGCGCGCGTCACCCTCCCGATTGAGCAAACTGGTTGAGGAAGTTGAGGGTTGCCATCGACTTTGGTTGAGGCCCCTCAACCGCCATGCATTTTCGGGCCAAACCAACGATTTGAAAGAGCAGCCTTCACGATAGCGCTACCTCCGCCCGTAGGACAGGCCCGGCCTTTCCCGTGTCTGTGGCGTCCAACTCCCGCTGTGCCAAACGCGCCCGCCTGCATCGTCGGCAATCAATAGAACGATGACAGAGTCAATTCCCGCTTGTCGCCGTTGCACATGCCCAATTTGACCGTCAGGCCGGGTTGCCCAGTACCCCACGCTTTAAGCGAGGGTGTATCTCCTACGACCTGAGCCGACATACCATTAACACTGCAAATCCTGTCCCCTGTTTTCCAGCCGGCGGCTTCGGCAGGGCCGTTCTTCATCACATGAGCGACTACGCCGACGCCTCTCGCATAGACTATCTGCAACCCACTCGTGGATTTTATCGCTGGGGATACTGTCAAGCCCGAAGGTTTCAGGAGCACGTGGTGATTTGCAAAATCCAGTATTAAGTCAAATCGCCGAAGAAGACGCGTTCCCGCGACGGCATCCACCCGAAGACGATCGATGAACTGGCCAGACGCCTCTCCCTGGAGGGAAATATCCTGCAAGGGATAATTCTGGAATGTCAATGTATGAAGGGTCGTCAACCTGGCAACGGATATGCCGCCGACACCTGCACGCGCCAAAGTGGTTTGCCTCCCGGCGGTAGTGGCCATGAGGTCAAACAAGCTTCTTGATGCAGACAAATCACTGTTATGGCCGGTATCTATCATGATACGTGTGCCGGTACGGCCGTCCAGCGAGGCCGTCATTACAGGAACGCCTTGAACCAAACTCAACGGAATGGACTCGAAGTCCGGATGGTTCGTGGACGAAGCAGTAAATCGAAATCTCATTCGTCGGAAATCAAATTCGAGCGCGCCATCCGTGAAAGCATTAACCCCAATTATCGCGCCAAATCGCACGCCTGTCGCTGCATTGACTGCGCTGAGATCACTGACAAGTGCTCGGTCAACGGGTAATTTACGCCCTCCAATGGAAATATGAAGCATTCCGGCGCTCTCTCCGGCAACAACTCCTGCCGGTGTATTGGCAACCGTCGACTGATCGATTACAAGATTCAACCGTTTTGCAAGAGAGTTGTCTACAGCTACTTTTGACGATCCTGTATCCAACAACGCAGGCACATCCATGCCATTTATATTCGCCGTAATGATCAACTCTCCGGAAGACGACAGAAGCATCGAATTCCATTCTGATAAGCCAGAATTAATTGATATATCTCGATATTCATCCGTATAACGAGGAAACATTCCGGTATTATTAAATTTCACCTGACCAGCGACAGCGCTTCCAAGCAATGACAGAGATAATGAGGCGGCAAACCAATTTACTAAACGCAACATAGTCCTGCCCTTTTTATGATTTAATTGCCGACAACTGCCAACACCATGTTTATAAAGTTAATTTAGCGGGTGCGGGTATCCTGGCAAGTCAGCTTTACGGTCATTCGGGCTCGCAAGCGCTGAGCCACCGCCGCCACCTGCCCTTGCGGCTCAAAAACCTAAGCCAGCGGTATCGCCTGGCCGACATGCGCCTGGGTGCCGCGGGTGATGATCGCTTCGCCCGGTTCAATGACGGCGATGTCGAGATCGGGCAGCGATGCCAGTTCGTGATAAAGCGGCGCGAAATCGGTCGACAAGGTAGCTTCCAGCAGCGCTTCAAAGCTGGGGATGACGAAGTAGTTCTGCTGGAAATCGTCGATGCGATAACGGGTGCGCATCACCCGTTTCAGATCAAAGCCGATCCGGTTGGGCGACGGCGAATCGAGCGCGAACATGCTTTCGCCATAGGATGAGACAATGCCCGCGCCATAGATGCGCAGGCCCGCCCCGGTTTCGATCAGCCCGAATTCGACGGTGTACCAATAGAGCCGCGACAACCGTTCGATCGCCCCGAGCGCCCCTGCCCGCTGCCCGCCCCGGCCATAAGCCTGCATATAATCAGCGAATACCGGGTTGGCGAGCAGCGGCACATGGCCGAACACGTCGTGGAAAATGTCGGGTTCCTGCAGATAATCGAGTTGGTCGGGCCGACGAATGAACCGCCCGGCGACGAAGCGGCGATTGGCGAGATGATCGAAGAACACATCGTCGGGCACCAGCCCCGGCACCGCCACGACGCGCCAGCCCGTCGCCGCCATCAACCGCTCGTTCAATTCGCTGAAATCGGGAATTCCCGGCCGCGAAAGCCGCAAAATCTCCAGCCCCTCCAGAAATTCGGGCGCGACCCGGCCAGGGAGCATCGCGCTCTGCCGCGTGAACAGCCGATCCCACATCGCATGTTCGGCATCGGTATAGCGGTGCCAGTCCTGCGCGATCGTCCAGTCGGTAGCCGTTCCTGACGGCCGATCATCAATCACCCCTGCCATGGCGCAGACCATATATCATTTTCGCGGAAATTTGCTTTCAGAATTCGCGCTTGATAGCCATATTTCAGAATATACCATTCACTTGATGGGTAAAACCGTAATGGCCAATTCATTGGATGCGATCGACCGCCGAATCGTCGAGGAATTGCAGGCCGACGCGACGTTGAGCCATGCCGACCTTGGCGAGCGGGTCGGCGCGTCGAGCGCGTCGTGCTGGCGGCGCGTGAAGGCGCTGGAACAGGCTGGCGTGCTGTTGGCGACGGTGCGGCTGGTCGATCCTGCCGCGGTCGGGCGCGGCGTCACGGTTATCTGCAATCTGCGGCTGCGCAACCATGGCCGGGCACCACGCGCGGAGTTTGAGGCGTTTGTGCGCTCACGCCCCGAAATCCTCGAATGCTATTCGATGTCGGGCGAATGGGATTATCTGCTGCGCGTCGTCGCCGCCGATGTCGCGGATTATGAGCGCTTCCTGATGCGCAGCCTGCTGGAGCAGCCATCGGTCGCCAACGCATCATCCCATTTCGCGCTGTCGCAGACCAAATATACCACAGCCATCCCGACCGAGTGACCCGGCCGCAAACATGGGGGATATACCGCCAATTCAAGGGGGTGGTGGAGCCGAGGGGGATCGAACCCCTGACCTCTGCAATGCCATTGCAGCGCTCTCCCAGCTGAGCTACGGCCCCACGTCCAGCCGGGCCTGGGCGCCCGGAGAGGCGCCGCATATACAGGCGGCGCGGCTTTGGCAAGCGCTCCGGCAGGATGTTTCCCGCCGAAGCGCCCAAAAAAATTAACGTTCTTCGTCGTCGGTCGGAGCTTCCACGCCCAGATCGTCGTCACCGCCCAGATCGACTTCGTCGTCGGGCGACGGTTCCTCGTCATCGTCGGCGACGATATCCAGATCCTCGTCGGCGCCGGCCAGGTCACCATCGTCCTTCTGCGGAACGAGCGCCTTGGGCGCATCGAACGGCATTGGTTGCTTGGACTTCAGAATCGGCTCCGGTTCCCAGACAGTTCCGCAGCTAATGCAGGTGACGGGATCGCCGTTGCCAAGATCGTAGAAGCGGGTTGCGCATTTTGGGCACGTGCGCTTCGTGCCCCATTCCGGCTTCACCATTTGGTGCCTCGTGCCTTTCAGAAAAATGGAAAGTTTGCGGTTGTTGAACCGCAAAGTGGCGCGCGCCTTGCCATAGCGCGAGCGCGCTGTCAAAGCCGCGCGACATGCACAGCTCCCCTCGCCCCTTTGCTACTGCCACGCGTGGCGCACTTAACGGCCATATCACCGTCCCGGGTGACAAGTCGATCAGCCATCGCTCGCTGATGCTTTCCGCGCTCGCCGTCGGCACCAGCCATGTCGAAGGATTGCTGGAGGGAGAAGATGTCCTGGCCACCGCCGCGGCGATGCGCGCGATGGGCGCGAGGATCGAACGAACGGGTAATGGCGCATGGACGATCCAGGGCGTCGGCGTCGGCGGCCTGCTGCAACCCGCCGGTGCGCTCGACATGGGCAATTCGGGCACGTCGACGCGGCTGTTGATGGGGCTGGTCGCCAGCCACCCGATTACCGCCACCTTTGTCGGCGACGCATCGCTTTCCGGGCGGCCGATGGGTCGCGTCGTCGAGCCATTGGCGCAGATGGGGGCCGATATCACCGCCAGCCCGGGCGGCAAGCTGCCCTTGATGCTGCGCGGGCTGTGCCCCGCCGTGCCGATCACCTACACGCTGCCGGTTGCCTCAGCCCAGGTGAAATCGGCGATCCTGCTTGCGGGGTTGAACACGCCCGGCATCACTCGCGTCGTCGAGCCGGTGCCGACGCGCGACCATAGCGAGCGGATGCTGCGGGGGTTCGGCGCGCGGCTGGATATCGAGGAAACAGCCGAAGGCCGCGTTATCTCAATTCATGGCGAGGCGGAACTCCGCCCACAATCGATCGTTGTGCCTGGCGATCCATCGTCCGCGGCGTTTTTCATCGTCGCGGCGACCATCGTGGAAGGTTCGGAAATCGTCATCGGCAATGTCGGCCTCAATCCCACCCGCACCGGCCTCATAACAGCGTTGCGCATGATGGGTGCCGACATCACCGAGGTACAGCCGCGCATCGTCGGCGGGGAGCCGGTCGCCGACCTGCTCGTCCGTCATGCGCCGTTGAAGGCAATCGAGGTGCCGCCCGAACTCGCGCCCAGCATGATCGATGAATATCCGATGCTGTTCGTCGCTGCCGCGCTGGCCGAGGGGCGCACCGTCGCGCGCGGCGCGCACGAATTGCGCGTCAAGGAATCGGACCGGATTGCCGCGATGGCCGCCGCGTTGTCGGCATGTGGCGTCGTGGTTGAGGAATTCGAGGATGGGCTGGCGGTTACCGGTACGGGTGGCGCGCCGATTCCAGGCGGCGCGACGGTCGAAACCCGGCTGGACCACCGCATTGCGATGAGCATGGTTGTCGCCGGGCTTGCCGCGCGCAACCCGGTGACCATCGACGACGCAGCACCGGTCGCCACCAGCTTTCCGGTGTTTTTCAAGATGGTCGATCAACTGACAGGGCAAGCCGCCATGGCGGAACATGGCGAATTGGCAGAATAAGGCGTGGTTGACGGAACGATGATTATTGCAGTCGATGGACCCGCCGCATCGGGCAAGGGCACAATCGCGCGGGCGCTGGCCAGGCATTATGGCCTGCCGCATCTCGATACCGGCCTGCTCTATCGCGCGGTTGCCTATAATGTTCAGCGGCTGGAGCTGAGTCCGGAGATTGAGGCCGATGCGCTGGCGGCGTGCGACTTTCCACCCGAACTGCTTGAGGCGCCGCAACTGCGCAGCGACGAAACCGGCAAGATCGCATCTATCGTCTCCGCCCATCCGCTGGTGCGGGCAGCGTTGCTGGAACGCCAGCGCGCCTTTGCCCGCCAACCGGGTGGCGCCGTTCTCGACGGGCGCGACATCGGCACGGTGATTGCACCCAACGCCGATGCCAAGCTGTTCGTCAAGGCAACACCAACGATCCGCGCACGCCGCCGCCACGCCGAATTGCAGGCCCGCGGTTCCATGGTGACGGTCGATCGCGTTCTCGCCGATATCCGCGCGCGCGATGAACGGGACAGCCAGCGCAGCACCGCCCCGCTGGTGATGGCGCCCGACGCCATGCTGCTCGACACCAGCTTCCTGTCGATCGAGGCCGCGGTGCAGCGGGCAATCGACCTGGTGGAACGGCGCACCGCGGAAAGCTGCGCCGCCAGCCAATCCTGACCCACTGCCCTGATCGCCCCGAACTTGATTTTCGGGGCCTTATAAGCTAAACGCGCGCCATCCAACGGGCGAGTACCCGTGGGGGCACGGCGCGGAGGGGTTCCTCCTGCGCCTTTTTCGCTTTGACGATGCCCCTGCAAACACTCGCGCAATGGATGCCACGACTGGCATGGGGCCACCGCGGCAGCTCGGCCACAAGACCGCCGGACACAACCGGCTGGCCGGAAAAACGAATGACGGGAATACAGATATTTATGGCCAGCACGGCTACACCATCACGCGATGATTTCGCTAAACTTCTCGAAGAGACCCTGGGCGATGCAGACGGCTTTGAAGGCCGGGTGGTCAAGGGCACCGTCACCGCCATCGAAAACGACATGGCCGTCATCGACGTCGGCCTGAAGAGCGAAGGCCGCGTGCCGCTGCGCGAATTCGCAGCGCCGGGCCAGAAGGCCGACCTGAAGGTCGGTGACGAAGTCGAAGTCTTTGTCGATCGCGTTGAGAACGTCCATGGCGAAGCGATGCTGTCGCGCGACCGCGCCCGCCGCGAAGCCGCCTGGGACGCGCTGGAAACCGAATTCGCCAAGTCGGCCCGCGTCGAAGGCGTGATCTTCGGCCGCGTGAAGGGTGGCTTCACCGTCGATCTGAACGGCGCCGTGGCCTTCCTGCCCGGCTCGCAGGTTGATATCCGCCCCGTGCGTGACGTGACCCCGCTGATGGACATTCCGCAGCCGTTCCAGATCCTGAAGATGGACCGCAAGCGCGGCAACATCGTCGTGTCGCGTCGCGCGATCCTGGAAGAAACCCGCGCCGAACAGCGTTCGGGCCTGATCCTGAGCCTGACCGAAGGCCAGATCATCGACGGTGTCGTCAAGAACATCACCGATTATGGTGCGTTCGTCGATCTGGGCGGTATCGATGGCCTGCTGCACGTCACCGACCTGTCGTACAAGCGCGTCAACCATCCGTCGGAAATGCTGAACATCGGCGACACCGTGAAGGTGCAGATCATCCGCATCAACAAGGATACGCAGCGCATCTCGCTCGGCATGAAGCAGCTTGAGAGCGATCCGTGGGAAGGCGCGATGGTCAAGTACCCGGTCGGCGCCAAGCTGACTGGCCGCGTGACCAACATCACCGAATATGGCGCGTTCGTCGAACTGGAAGCGGGCATCGAAGGCCTGGTCCATGTTTCGGAAATGAGCTGGACCAAGAAGAACGTCCACCCCGGCAAGATCGTTTCGACCAGCCAGGAAGTCGATGTTGTCGTGCTGGAAGTCGATGCCGAAAAGCGTCGTATCTCGCTGGGCCTCAAGCAGGCGATCGCCAACCCCTGGGAAGCTTTTGCCGAAGCGCACCCGGTCGGTTCGACCGTCGAGGGCGAAGTCAAGAACGCGACCGAATTCGGTCTGTTCATCGGCCTCGACAACGATGTCGACGGCATGGTCCACATGTCGGACATCGCCTGGGGTATTTCGGGCGAGGACGCACTGGCGCTCCATCGCAAGGGCGAAATGGTCACCGCGATCGTTCTCGACATCGATGCCGAAAAGGAGCGTATCTCGCTTGGCATGAAGCAGCTTGAGCGCGGCGGCGTTGCTCCGGCAGGCGCGACCACGGGTGATCGCCTGCAGAAGAACGCAGTTGTCACCGTGACCATCCTGGAAGTCCGCGATGCAGGCCTGGAAGTTCAGGTTGGCGACGATGGCGCGACCGGCTTCATCAAGCGTACCGACCTGGGTCGCGACCGCGACGAACAGCGTCCGGAACGCTTCCAGATCGGCCAGAAGATGGACGCGCTGGTCACCGGTTTCGACCGTTCCAAGAAGCCGACCTTCTCGGTCAAGGCGATGCAGATCGCCGAAGAGAAGCAGGCTGTCGCACAATATGGCTCGTCCGACTCGGGCGCGTCGCTTGGCGACATTCTCGGCGAAGCGCTCAAGGCACGTGCCGGCGACGCCAAGAAATAAGCAAAATTACCTATCGAGGCGGATATTCAGCCGAATATCCGCCTCGAAGCTACTCAATTTGCACTTATATGACATTCAATCCCTATCGATAGAGATGGTTTAGGCTTAAAGACCTTTCCACCAGCATTTGGCTCGACCGGGGAAGGGTTCGAGCCAGATGAGCCCAGCAGGGGAGAGTTGGGAATTATGATTCGTTCGGAATTGATCGAGCAGCTTGCTGCTCAAAATCCAGATTTGTCGCCGCGTGACGTTGAAACGATCGTTGCCACCTTCTTCGAGGAAATCACGAAGCGTCTGGCCGATGATGGCCGGGTGGAGCTTCGCGGCTTTGGCGCTTTTTCGACCCGCGCGCGTGACCCGCGCACCGGTCGCAACCCGCGCACCGGCGATGTGGTTGAAGTGACCGCAAAGCGCGTCCCCTATTTCAAACCCGGCAAGGAAATGCGCGCGCGCCTCAACGTCTGAGGTCCGCTGCGCCGCGGGTGAAATTGCAAAACCCGCCGCGCCGCACGCGAAATTGACTGCCGATTACCAGCAGATGCTGCTTGGCTCAGAATCATCGCCCTACTATGAGGGCGGTGGTGTGCGGGCGTGGCGAAATCGGTAGACGCACCGGACTTATAGAGATTTTGAGTGCGCCCGGGGAAATCCGGGACGTAGAACTGCTCAAATTCGGGGAACCCTGTAACATGGCAATCCCGAGCCAAGCCCGGCGGTGAAAACGGCCGGGAAGGTGTAGAGACTAGACGGGCAGCGCCTACCCCCTGGCGACAGGGCATGGCGAAGGGATAGTCCAGACCACGAACGCCCGGGGTTTCCGGGCGGCGGCGAAAGCCGTAGCTGGTAAGAAAATCCGTTGGGCCGCAAGGCCTGTGGGGGTTCGAGTCCCCCCGCCCGCACCACCTCCTTCTTCAAGCCACCCAAGGCCGCAAAGCCCATCGTTCATCAACGGCGGTGGCAAACTCCGGCTCACGCTGGACGAAACGATACGCTGGCAGGACGATTTAATACCTAAACGACGCAAATCCCGCGTAGTCAACGAATCAGATTTACGCGCATTTAACGGTGCTTCGCCTATCCCTGCCTCACACAGTTCTGGGGGCAGAGCCAAAATGGGTAAGATAGCAACTATCGGCGGACGGCGTTTTGGCCGGGCCACATTCGGAAAATTCCTGCGCGGCGGCGCTGCCGTTGCGGCACTGGCCTGTGGCGCGGTTGCGCTTGCACAGACGCTGCCCGATTCGGCCGTGAGCGTGCTGAGCATCGATCCTTCGGCGCTGTCGAAAATGATCGCCGACTATCAGCGGCCGACCACTATTCCTGAATCAACAGACAATCCGTCGACGCCATACAAGGCGCAGCTCGGCAAGATGCTGTTCTTCGATCCGCGCCTGTCGGGTTCGGGCGCAATTTCCTGTGCGTCGTGCCACAATCCTTCGTTCGCATGGCAGGATGGCCTGGCCAAGGGCGTCGGCGACCATGGCGGCGTGCTGGGTCGGCATACGCCGACGATCCTCAACACCGCCTGGGCAGAACCGTTGTTCTGGGACGGCCGCGCTGACTCGCTGGAACAGCAGGCGATGGGGCCTATGATGGCCACCGCCGAAATGGCCGGATCGCCGGAAAAGGTGCTGGAGACGATCACCAACGTCGCGGAATACCGGGACGGCATGGCGAAAATCTTCCCCGGCGAAAAGCCGAGCGTTGAGAATGTCGCCAAGCTGATCGCGGTTTTCGAACGCACCGTGGTGTCGGGCGATGCACCTTTCGACCTGTGGGCGAAGGGCAATGCCAACGCAATTTCTGATTCGGCGAAGCGCGGCTTCGTTCTGTTCAACACCAAGGCGAATTGCGCGTCGTGCCATTCCGGCTGGCGCTTCACCGATGACGGTTTCCACGACATCGGCCTTGCGGGTGACGATATGGGCCGCGGCAAGATTGTCGCTGGCATCGTCCAACTGGAACGGGCGTTCAAAACGCCGACGTTGCGCAATATCGTCCAGCGCGCGCCCTATATGCACGACGGTTCGGTCCGGACGCTGGAAGCAGTGGTCGATCACTACGACCATGGCTTCATTCAGCGTCCGTCACTCTCCGATCAGGTCAAGCCATTGCATCTGACCGATCAGGAAAAGGCGGATATTGTCGCATTCATGAAAACCCTGACAAGTAAGGATACGCCGGTCGAATATCCGGTGCTGCCACGATGAGGAACTTCCACATGACCAAATACAAAATCGCCATGGGTCTGGGTGCCGCAGTATTTGCTGCCGGGATCGCCTGGGCCGGTGCAACGATCAACGTCGATCAAAAGGGACTGACGTTCAGTGCTGCGTCGCTGAACGTCAGCAAGGGCGATGTCGTTTCGTTCAACAACAACGACTCGACGTCGCACAACATCCTGGTGACCGGCAATGGCGTGTCGCTGAACAGCGGCCTTCAGGCCCCTGGCGTCAGCTTCAAGGCGCCATTTCTGAAGCCCGGCACGTATCAAGTGACCTGCGGCATTCACCCGAAGATGAAAATGACCGTCACGGTCAACTGACAGAGACTGAAAATCAATCATGGCAACTGGCAACGACTTTGACGAAACGCCCCGCTTTCCGGGCATCCTCCGCTTCATCCACTGGAGTTTAGCGTTTCTGGTCGCGTGCCAGTTTGCTTTGATCTTGGTCCTTCACAATCTGCAATCACTGACCTTTGGCAAGGCGGTTCTCGACTTGCATCGGCAGTGCGGCACCGCGGTGCTGATGCTGATCCTGATCCGCTTCGCCCTGTTCGTCGCCGTCCACCCTCCGCGCGATACCCGACTGCCCATCTGGCAAAAGCTGGTTTCGCAATTGGTGCACGGCCTGGTGATGCTGGCGCTTGCCGCGCAACCGGTGCTGGGCATGATTACCGCCTGGGCGCGCGGTGATGACGTCACGCTGTTCCATATCGTCAACCTGCCGGTTCTGGTCCATGCGACCAACGAGCAAGGCGTCATGCTGGAAGCGTGGCACAAATGGCTGGCCTATGGCATGATCGCGTTGATCCTGATGCATGTCGGCGCGGTGATGTTCAATCACATCTTCCGCCGCGTTCCGATCATCGAACGGATGCTGGCGCAACCGCGCGCCGACCGGATGGTCAACCGCGTGCCGGTGCTGGTGCAATTGGGCATCGCCTGCGCAGCAATCCTGTCGCTGACCGTTGGTGCCGGTGTTTACGGCGCGTATAAATATACCGAATTCAACGAACTGCATTCCAAGTTCGACGATAACGAAGCATCCGCGCTGGATGATCTGCGCTCAGCCCAGCTTGCTGCCCATTCGCTGGGCGCGACGCCGGACGCGGCGGCGGTCAAGAATGTTGCCGATAACGCGACGAACGTGCTGACCAAGGTCGCCGACGCCAGCGTGCACAACGACGCCCAAAAGGCCGCGCAAGGCTTTGCCACCGGCGATGTTGCAGGCGCGACCACTGCGCTCGACAACGCAGCCGACGGCATGGCGATGGTCGCTTTCCAGCGCAAATTGGACCTGACCGAAATCGCCTCGCAAGGGCGCGACTTGATTATCCTGGCGCTTGCGCCGACGGTTTTCGCCAGTGCGGTTATCGCTTTCCTGCTGTCACGATCAATTCTGCTCGCGCTCGGCCGGGCTCGATTGATGGTCCGTTCCGTTGGTGGAAGCGAGCGCGATGGCGAGATTGCGGTGTCGGGCTTTGGCGAGTTCGCCCAGTTGATGCGCGAAATCGTCAAGATGCGCCATCGCGTCGAAGAACGCGAACGCGAACGCCACGAACTTGAAGCTGAAATCACCCGAAAACATGCCGAACAACAAGCCGTTGTCGTCGATCAGGTCGGCGCAGGCATGTCTGCACTGGCAATCGGCAACCTTACCTTCCGCATCGATGAGCCGTTTGAAGGCGCCAGCGACCAGATCCGTGTCAATTTCAACGCTGCGATGGATACGCTTGAAGGGCTGATGCGCGTCGTCCTCGATTCGTCGGACAGCATTCATTCGGGGTCATCCTCGGTCTCGCTGGCGGCAGAGAGCCTGGCGTCGCGCACTGAAATGCAGGCCAATGGCCTGACCGAAACCGCCGCTGCGATGGCGCGCCTTGCCGCTGACGTGCGCGAATCGTCCGAAGGTACGGCGCAGGCTGCGACCAGCGTCCGGTCCGCACGCCGGATCGCCGATGATTCGCGCGAAGTGGTTCAGAAGACCATCGACGCAATGGCGAGCCTGGAAAGTTCCACCCACCAGATCATGGAAGTGGTGACGGCAATCGACCAGATCGCGTTCCAGACCAACATGCTGGCGCTCAACGCCGGGGTGGAGGCCGCCCGCGCAGGACAGGCGGGCGCCGGTTTTGCCATCGTCGCCCAGGAAGTCCGCGCGCTGGCCAGCCGCGCGGCGGAGGCATCGGAATCGGCACGCAAGCTGATCGGCGAATCGACCGGCCAGATCGGCACGAGTTCCGAACTCGTCACCAAGACGAGCGCCGCGCTGCACCGGATTATCGAAGAGGTCGGCAACATCGACAACGTTGTCCAGCACATTGCGGGATCGGCGCAAAAACAGGCCAAGGATATTCAGCAGATCAACGGCACGATCCAGCATGTCGACACGGCTGTGCAGGAAAATGCCGCGATGGCCGAAGAAACGACCGCCGCGATCAAGGATATCACCTCGAATTCGGCAACGCTCGACGAACTGGTCCGCCATTTCCGCGTCAGCGATGGCGGCGGCGATGACGATGGCGGTGACTACGATGAGGACGATGGCGGTGAGGACCAACAATATTTCCGGCATCCGGGTCGCCGCGCCGCCTGACACGCCGCACATGGGTGAAACGCCGCCGGTTCGCCCCGCGCGGCGACACTCGCTTGCTCCACTCGGGGTGCCCCTTTCCGCCTGATCGTCGTCAAACGTTCAATCGCGTGCGGTGACCAACCGCAAATGGTGGCGTCCGCGCGGCTCCGGTGGCAGGATGGCGTCATGTCCCTGCCCGCTTCCCGGCCAAAGGCGCCGCGATGATCCGCCCGGTCTTCCTTCTTCTCGCTATTGGCGCGCTGGCGCTGGGCGCGTGCAATCGCCGTGCCGATAATGGGCCGGTGGTGGCCAGCCTGATCGGCGGCAACTTGCAACGGCAGGACGGCGCTCGCGGCGCGACCTCCTTCGCCTCACGCGTGGTAATGAACGCGACGGCGCAAGGGCTGGTGCGGTTCGATGCCGGCGGCCAGATCGAACCCGGCCTTGCCGAACGCTGGACGGTTATCGACAACGGCATGAGCTATATTTTCCGCCTGCGCGAGGCGGAATGGGGCGACGGGACCAAGGTCGACGCCCAGCAGGTCATTCGCGCGTTGAAACGCCAGTTCGCGCGCGAATCGCGCAATCCGCTCGCCCCATTCCTGACCGCGATCGGCGAAGTCGTCGAGATGACGCCCGAAGTCATCGAAATACGGCTGAAGCATCCGCGGCCCGACTTGCTCAAGCTGTTTGCCCAGCCCGAAATGGCGATTTTTCGGGTGCGTCCCCCCGGGGGCAGCGGTCCTTATCGGTTCCTCCGCAACACCGGTATATACGCGTTGCTGCGCCCTGCGTTCGATCCCAACCGGATCGATCCCGAAGATGTCGCCCAACCCGATGCCCAGCAGGATGTCGAACTGATCGCCGAGCGATCGGCGCGCGCGGTGACCCGGTTTGCCGACCATCGTTCGGACGCGGTGCTGGGCGGCACCTTTGTCGATTGGCCATTGGTGCCGCTTTCGGGCATCGCGCCTGCCAATCTGAAAGTCGATCCGGCCGCAGGGCTGTTCGGCATTGCCATCGAGCGGCGCACAGGCTTCCTCGCCGATGCCGAAAACCGCGCGGCATTGGCCGAAGTCATCGACCGCGACGCCATCGTTGCCGCCTATGCGCAGGGCTGGGCAAGCACCGAGCAGATATTGCCCGAGCAACTCGATTCGGGCGCCCCGCCTGCGACGGCGCCATGGCAAGCGCTGTCAGGGCCGGACCGCCATGCCGCCGGTCGCCAGGCGGTCCGCAAATGGACGAAGGCGAACCCCGGCCCGATCAAGCTCAGCCTTGCCCTGCCCGACGGTCCCGGCGCGACCATTCTTTATGGCTTCGTCGCCGCTTCGTTCCGCTCGCTTGGCGTCGACGTCGATCGTGTCCCGCTTGATGCGGAGGCCGATCTGCGGCTGGTCGACATCGTTGCGCCTTATGACAGCGCCCGCTGGTATCTGGCGACGGCGTGCACCGCCTGCGACGATACCATAACCGCGCAACTGGATGCCGCGCGGAATGCCACAACCCTGGCGGAGCGCGCCCAGCAGATTGCCGCTGCCGACGCGGCCATCGCCGCCGACACGCCCTTCATCGCCATCGCTCGTCCCCTGCGCTGGTCGCTCGTGGCGATCCGCCTGCGCGGCTGGCAAGCGAACAGCCGCGCCTGGCACCCATTGAATCACCTGCGCGGCGACCCCAGCTAGATGGCATGGCCATTGACCAGACAACCCGACTGAACGCCGAGCAACTCCGCCGGATCGCTGATGCGCTGCCCATCGGCCGCGACCCCGCTTCGGTACGGCGCCGGATCGAAGCGATGGAGCATCTGCTCGAAGGGCTGGTGAAGCTGCCCGTCATCAATCGCCGCATCGGGCTGGACGTCATCCTTGATCTTATCCCGGTGGCGGGCGACGCGATTGCCGCGGCGATGGGCGCCTGGCTGGTGTGGGAAGCGCGCAACCTGGGCATGTCCAAACTGCAGATGACGCGAATGGTCGGCAATGTCGGTTTTGACTTTGCGCTTGGGTTGATCCCGTGGATCGGCGCCATTCCGGACTTTTTCTTCCGGTCGAACACCCGCAATCTGAAGATCATCAAGCGGCATCTGGACAGGCACCATCCCTCAACCGTGATGATCGAGGGCAGCGCCCGCCGTTAAGCGCTTCATCGCGTTCCGCGCATCCGCCAGATCTTGATCGGCGCGTCTGGGGCCAATCCGCCCTGATGCGCCGGGCACGCCTGAAACCGCCGTGCCTTGTCCATGCAGAACCAGATTTCGTCGAGCCAGCCCTGCTTGTTGGCGGTCACGCGCATCATCGTCGCGTCCATCCCCGGATTGGCCGCAGCGATTGCGGTGGCGACATCGCCCGCGGTCAGCCCCGCACGCCGCGACAGGGCGTTCATATTGGGATAGCGCAACTTGGCATAAAGCGCTGTCGATGCGCCGAAATACTGGTTCGGCGTCATCGCCGTGCACGTGCCGTGCTTGGCCCATTCATGCTGGATGAGTTGCGCAGAAGGCGTCGAGCAGAGCGTCGATTTGATGATCGCGGGCGGCAGGATCTGCGTGGCCTGGCAATATTGCGGCCATTCCGGCCCCTCACCGTCAGGCCACAGGCCATGGAGGACAAAGCCGAACCGGTTGCCACTGCGGCATTCAAAGCTGGCCGCCGCTTCGCCGCTGGAATGCTGGCAAAATTCGGGCGCCCAGGTGATGGCCAGCGTGTAGCTGCCGATCGGCACCACCCGCCGCGGCTGATCCGCGGTCGCCACGTCGGGGTGCGGCACCGGCACCGTGCCCGGAATGCGGCAACTCAACGCCTGCGCGCTCGCCATGGCGGGCATGGCAGCAGCAGTGAACGCCAGAACGATCGGGGCGAGACGCAGCATCAGTAATCCCTTATCAAATCGCCGAGAAATCCAGGCCGATATCGGCGGCGGGCGCCGATTGGGTCAACCGCCCGACGCTGATATAGGTGACGCCGGTTTCCGCAATCGCCCGGATGCTGTCCAGCCGGACGCCGCCCGATGCTTCGGTTGGCACTCGCCCGCCGACCAGCGTCACCGCGCCGCGCAATATCGGCGGCGGCATGTTGTCGAGCAGCAGATGCGTCGCGCCCGCGGCAAGCGCGGGTTCGATCTGATCGACGCGGTCCACCTCGACGATGATGCGATCAATGCCCGCCGCCCTGGCCCGGCGCACCGCTTCCTCAACCGATCCGGCGACGGCGACGTGATTGTCCTTGATCATCGCCGCATCCCACAGGCCCATGCGGTGGTTGGTCGCGCCGCCCATGCGCGTCGCGTATTTCTCCAGCACGCGCAGGCCCGGCACCGTCTTGCGCGTATCGAGCAGCGTGGCGCGCGTGCCGATGAGCTTGTCGACATAAGCGCGCGTCATCGTCGCAATGCCGGACAAGTGCTGCACGGTGTTGAGTGCCGAGCGTTCGGCGGTCAGCATCGCGCGGCCATTGCCTTCCAGCCGCAGCAGATCGGTCCCCGCCGCGACGCGTGCACCATCTTCCACCAATCGTTCGATCCGCACATCGGGATCGAGCGCGCGGAAAAAGGCTTCGGCAATCGGCAATCCGGCAACGATGATCGCATCGCGGCTGTCCATGACCCCGGTAAAGCGCGCATCCGCCGGGATGACGGCGGCGGAGGTAATGTCGCCCCCCTGCCCCAAATCCTCGGCCAGCGTGGCGCGGACAAAGGCATCGATGTCGAAACCCGGCAACGAGAAGGTCATTCGCGACACCCCAAAACAACGGCAAATGCCACGCCGCCCCGCGCCTGCCCGACGAGGACGGGTGCGATCAGGGCGGGTGCAATCATAGCCGACGCCCGCGCAATCAAGGGCGACGCGCAAGCGCCACGAGGCTCATCGCTATGGCAACGCGGTGACATGCCGCTGCTCCTGCCACGGATGATGGCCATGGGAACAGCCCAGAATGCAAACCTGAACGCAAAAAAATCCCGCCCGCCCGGTGCCGAAACCGAAGGCACCAGCCGGTCAGTCCCGATAGCCGGGATTATGCCGGTCGAGCTTCCTCAACAACGCGGGCCAGGCCAGGCCCTGCGCCAGCATCGCCATGCCGGGGCCCGACGATTGTTCCTCGACCTTGTGCTCGACGCCCTGTGGCGGATTGTTGAGGCCGTTGCGCCCGGCGGCGAGCATGTGCACTTGCGCTTCGCACGCGCGCTCGATGAAATACAGCCGCAGGAAACACTCGGCGACCGTTGCGCCCACCGCCAGCGTGCCGTGGTTGCGCAGGATCATCATGTTCTTGGTGCCCATGTCCTGCACCAGCCGTTCACGTTCATCCAGGTCGGTCGCAATGCCTTCATAGTCGTGATAGGCGACATCGTGCCCGGCGATCATCGCCGTCTGGGTATGCGGCAGCAGCCCGTCCGCCATCGCCGACACCGCCTGGCCATAGGGGGTGTGGAGGTGCATCACCGCATGGGCGTCATCGCGCGCGGCATGGATCGCCGAATGGATGACGAATCCCGCCTTGTTGACGGCCGCCGGATCGCCATCGACCTGATTGCCGTCAAGGTCGATCTTGACGAGCGCGCTTGCCGTCATCTCCTCGAACATCAGGTTGTACGGGTTGATGAGGAAATGATGCCCCGGCCCGGGCACCCGCGCGGACAGGTGCGTGAAGATCAGATCGTCCCAGCCATACATCGCCACCAGCCGGTAAGCGGCGGCAAGGTCGACGCGCGCCTGCCATTCCTCGGGCGACACGCGTTCACGGACGGAAGGAGCGGGTTTCAATGCAGTTGCCATGACGATCCTCTCACTATCGCTCCGCTTTCGGCGCGGGCGCTTTGGACGGAGCATATCGCAGTCCGGCAGGTATTTCCAAGCGACGAATGTTCCGGTGACCGCCCCTCAGCCAATCGCCGCGGCCATGGCGAGCACGCGTTCTGCTTCCTTCAGATGCAACCGCTCGACCATGCGGCCGTCGAGCCGGATCGCGCCTTTGCCGGCATGGTCTGGCAAGGCGAAGGCATCGGCGATGGCGCGGGCCCTGGCAATTTCATCGGCGGTTGGCGAAAACACCGCGTTGCAGGGATCGATCTGCGCGGGGTGGATCAGCGTCTTGCCGTCAAAGCCCATCGCCAGGCCCTGTGCGGCTTCAGCGCGAAAGCGATCCAGATCGGCAAAGTCGTTGCACACGCCGTCGAGCGCGATCAACCCGCGCGACCGGGCGGCGGCCAGCGCCAGCGCCAGATAAGGCATCATGCCCACCCTGTCCGGCGTCACGCGCGCGCGCAGTTCCAGCGCCAGATCGTTGGTGCCGACGACAAATCCGCGCAGCCGGCCATGCGGCGCGCGATCCGCGATCGCCTGCAACTGCCCGATCGCCAGGCAGGTTTCGATCATCACCCACAAGCCCAATGAGGCAGGCGCATCGGCAAGTTCGGCGTCGAGCATATCGATGTCTTGCGGCCCGTTCACCTTGGGCGCCAGCACCGCATCGACGGGCATCTGTGTGGCGGCTTTCAAATCGGCCAATCCCCATGGCGTATCGAGGCCATTGACGCGCAGCACCATCGTCCGCTGGCCGAACCCGGCGCTGGAAAACGCCTCCGCCGCAGCCGCGCGCGCGCTGTCCTTCATCTCGGGCGCGACCGCATCTTCAAGGTCGAGGATCACCGCATCGGCGGGCAAGGTGCGGGCCTTTTCAATGGCGCGCGGGTTGGACGCGGGCAGGAAAAGCGCGCTGCGCAGCGGCTTTGCTTCGATCATGGCCGTGCTCCTCGACTGGCTGGCGATGTTCCTACACCGCTGCGCGCGGCGGTCGAGCCTGTTTCGCTCGCTCTGGACTTTCGCGCCCATTTGTCGTCAAGCGTGGCCATTGGAGAGCTTCATACCGAGGATGCGAATGATGAGCAGCATGGGCCGCTTCGACTGGGCAGACCCCTTCGACATTGACGATCAGTTGAGCGAGGACGAACGGCTGATCGGCGACACGGCGCGGGCTTATGCGCAGGACAAGCTGGCCCCGCGCATCATCGACGCGTTCCAGAACGAAAAGACCGATCCGGCAATCTTTCGGGAAATGGGCGAACTCGGCCTGCTCGGCCCGACCCTGCCCGAACAATATGGCGGCGTCGGCGCGTCCTATGTCGCTTATGGCGTCATCGCGCGCGAGGTGGAACGGATCGATTCGGGCTATCGGTCGATGATGTCGGTACAATCCAGCCTCGTGATGTTCCCGATCTACGAATATGGCTCCGAAGAGCAGCGGATGAAATATCTGCCCAAACTGGCAAGCGGTGAATGGATCGGCTGTTTCGGCCTGACCGAACCCGATGCCGGTTCCGACCCCGGCGGCATGTTGACCCGCGCGGAAAAGACCGCGACCGGATATCGCATCACCGGCAGCAAGACCTGGATTTCGAACGCGCCGATCGCCGATGTGTTCGTCGTCTGGGCCAAGAGCGACGCGCATGGCGGCGGTATTCGCGGCTTTGTGCTGGAAAAGGGCATGGCCGGGCTGTCGGCGCCCAAGATTGAGGGCAAGCTTTCATTGCGCGCATCGATCACCGGCATGATCATGATGGACGGGGTGGAAGTGGGCGAAGACGCGCTGCTGCCCAATGTGCAGGGGCTGAAAGGGCCGTTCGGCTGCCTCAACCGCGCCCGCTACGGCATCAGTTGGGGTGCTTTGGGCGCCGCCGAGTTCTGCTATCACGCCGCGCGCCAATATGGCCTGGACCGCAAGCAATTCGGCAGGCCGCTGGCCGCCAATCAGCTTTACCAGAAGAAGCTGGCCGACATGATGACCGAAATCACCCTGGGGTTGCAGGCATCGCTGCGCGTCGGGCGGCTGATGGACGCCCACCGCTTCGCGCCCGAGATGATCTCCATCGTCAAGCGCAACAATGTCGGCAAGGCGCTCGATATCGCGCGGATGGCGCGTGACATGCACGGGGGCAACGGTATTTCCGGCGAATATCAGGTGATGCGCCACCTGATGAACCTGGAAACCGTGAACACTTATGAAGGCGCGCATGACGTTCACGCCCTGATCCTGGGCCGCGCCATCACCGGGATCGCTGCATTTTGAACGAAACGGCCAAGCCCGCCCCGTTGGCGGGCCTGAAAGTCGTCGAGCTGGCCCGTATCCTCGCCGGACCATGGGCCGGGCAGACGTTGGCCGACCTGGGCGCCGACGTCATCAAGGTCGAAAGCCCGGAAGGTGACGACACGCGGACCTGGGGCCCGCCGTTCGTCACCAACCCGGACGGCAGCCGCGACGCCGCCTATTTCCACGCCTGCAACCGTGGCAAACGGTCGGTCATCGCCAATTTCCGCACGCCGGAGGGGCAGGAAAAAGTCCGATCGCTGGTCGCCGATGCCGATGTGCTGATCGAGAATTTCAAGGTTGGCGGCCTGGCCAAATATGGCCTTGACTACACCAGCCTGTCCGCGATCAACCCCCGCCTGATCTATTGCTCGATCAGCGGCTTTGGCCAGGACGGGCCTTACGCCGAACGCCCCGGATATGATTACATCATCCAGGGCATGTCAGGCTTCATGGACTTGACCGGCGAGCCCGATGGCGCGCCGCAAAAGGCGGGCGTTGCCATCGCCGACATCTTTACCGGCGTCTATTCGGTCGTCGCCATCCAGGCGGCGTTGATCCAGCGCGGGGTCAGCGGGCGCGGCCAGCATATCGACATGGCGCTGTTCGACACCATGGCCGGCGTGCTCGCCAATCAGGCACTCAACTATTTCGTCGGCGGCGTCACACCCGCGCGCGTGGGCAATGCGCACCTCAACGTCTCTCCCTATGCGGTGTTTCCCGCCAGCGACGGCTGGTTCATCCTGGCAGTCGGCAATGACGGGCAATTCCAGCGCTTCTGCGCGGCGCTCGGGCTGGATCAACTTGCGAGCGACCCGCGCTTCCAGACCAATGAAGGCCGCATCGACAACCGCGATCCCCTGTTCGCCACGATCCGCCAAGCGACCACGCGCCACCCGCGTGACTGGCTGCTGGCAACGCTGGAAGCAGCCACCGTCCCCGCCGGGCCGATCAACACCGTCGAACAGGCCTTTGCCGACCCGCAGCTCGTCCATCGCGGCATGAAACTCACCCTCGATCGCAACGGCCAGTCGCTGCCCGGATTGCGCACCCCCATTCGCTTTTCCGACGCCGGCCTGACAATCGAACGCGCCGCGCCGATGCTGGGGCAGGATGACGGGGCTGACAGCCGCACCGGCAACCGCTAGCGTCGACGACCATGACCCGCTTCACCGTCAACAACCAGCCGGTCGAATATCGGATGGACCCGCAGACCCCGTTGCTGTGGGCGCTGCGCGATGCTTCCAACCTGACCGGCACCAAATATGGCTGCGGCAATGGAGCGTGCGGCGCCTGCACGGTCGATGTCGATGGCAAGGCGGTCAGATCCTGCCAGGTGACGATCGGCCAGATCGAAGGCAGCTTCGTGACCACCATAGAAGGCCTGTCGCGGGAGCGGGACCATCCGCTGCAACAGGCGTTCATCGCCAATAACGTGCCGCAATGCGGGTTCTGCGTGCCGGGCATCATCATGGCAGCGTCGGTATTGCTGCGAAAGAACCGCACGCCCAGCGACGAGGATATCGAACAGGCGATCACCAATATCTGCCGCTGCGGCATCTATCCGCGCTTGATCGAGGCAGTTCAGCGCGCGGCGCGGGTGCAATCGGGCGACGAGACGATCGACGTCGGCTTTCGCCCGGGCATCGATCCCGCCGAGGCTGCCCGCGACGTTCCTGCCCTGTCCCC
This sequence comes from Sphingomonas sp., assembly GCA_041659385.1. Lineage (GTDB taxonomy): Bacteria > Pseudomonadota > Alphaproteobacteria > Sphingomonadales > Sphingomonadaceae > Sphingomonas. The sequence goes on along the minus strand of JBAZYJ010000003.1, from coordinate 142,063 downwards.
CGTCAAGGCCCAGGGCAAGTAACTTGGCGGTGCGTTCGCCCGGCTGCGGTTGCGTTGATTCCTTTCAAAACGCTGTCAGGGGAATTCAGACAGCGCTCATCGACCGGGGTATATTCCAGAAGTATTCTCAGAGCCGAATATCTTCTTTGGGCGCTGGTGGAGGAGGGAAAGATGCGTAAGTTCATTCTGGTTACCCTGCTGGCGGCCGCAAGCCTGGCCCCGGCAGTGGCCTATGCGCAGGACCGCGATCACGAGGATCGCGGCCGACCGCGCGGCAATCCCGGTGGCTGGCAGCAACGCCAGGCCGATGGTGGTGGCCGCCCGCAGCAACAGCAGGCACCACAACAGCCACGCCAGTTCCAGCAGGCTCAGCCACAACCCCCACAGGCCCAGCAACCCCGCGTCGCCCCTGAGCAACAACCGCGTTTCCAGACCCCTGCCTATCGCGGCAATCCCAATTGGCGCGGCGGCGACAATGGCCAGCCGCAGAATCAGCCACAAGTTCAGGTTCAACCTCAGAACCAGCCCCGCAACAACTGGCAGGGCGGTCGCCCGAATTCCAATCCGCAGGGCCGACCCGATTCGAGGGGCGATGGCGACCGGAACTTTGGCAACACCAACGGCCGACATGACGACCGCGACGGCGATCGCCGCTGGAACAACAACGGCCACCGCGACGGCGATCGCCGCTGGAACAATGGCGGCAACTGGAGCAACAACTGGCGCCGCGACAATCGCTATGACTGGCGGCAATATCGCAACTACAACCGCGATCTCTATCGCCTGCCGCGCTATTACGCGCCTTATGGCTGGAATTATGGCTATCGGCGGTTTTCGATCGGCGTGACGCTCAACTCGTTCCTGTTCTCGCAGAACTACTGGATCGACGACCCGCTCTATTACCGGCTGCCGCCCGCTTACGGGCCGTATCGCTGGGTGCGTTATTATGATGATGCGCTGCTGGTGAACATCTATACCGGCGACGTGGTCGATGTGGTGTACGATATTTTCTGGTAACCGGCCGGGCGTTTTCAACCGGCCAAACGGGGCCCGGCGGCGTTGCTGCCGGGCCTCTTGATTTTTGCGGCATACCCGGCGATTTGCCGAGCCATCATGCAATTGTTCAAACGCACAAATGGCCGGTCAAAAGTGCGTGCTGAAATCGGCCAGCACGTTACCGCCACGCTTTCCGGCAATTCCGCCGTTGCCGCCGTGCCCATCCCCGGCCTCCAGGCGTTTTATTGCGACGATTTCCTCGATGAGGCGCGCTGCAAGCTGTTGATGGACATCATCGACACCAACAAGCGGCCATCAACGCTGCTCAGCGACCGCGAGGATTATGGTTTCCGCACCAGCGAAAGCTGCGACATGGACCGCTGGTCGCGCGAAGTCCGCCCGGTCGATGAAGGGATTGCCGTGCTGCTGGGGCTGGACCCGAAAAAGGGCGAAACGATGCAGGGCCAGCGTTATGCCCCCGGCCAATATTTCCGCGCGCATCACGACTTCTTCTACGAAGACCAGCAATATTGGCAAAAGGTGAAGCTGGAAGGCGGGCAGCGCACCTGGACCGCGATGATCTACCTCAACAATGTCGACGAAGGTGGCGCGACCTGGTTCCCCAAGGCGGGGATCAAGGTGGCACCGAAGCGCGGCCTGTTGCTGATCTGGAATAATATGACGCCGGACGGCACCCCCAATGAAATGACGCTGCACGAAGCGATGCCGGTGATGCGCGGCAAGAAATACGTCGTGACCAAGTGGTTCCGTGAAGGAAACTGGATCAGATAGCCGCTCCGGCAACGGAAATCGGCGCGGCAGCATCCGCTTGGCCGCGCCGCACCATGATTAGCGCACCATGATCAGCGCACCGTGATTGCCGGACAGCGATTGCCCCACCCTGCCCCGGCCCGCTAAGCAGGCACGGTGAGCAACATTGTCCTGAACATCGAACGATCCATCCTTGGCCAGCCCTGGCGTTGGCGCGCATTGGCGGCGGACGCCCGCGATCCCGATTTCGCGCCTGACGACCTTGTGACCCAGTTGCTGATGTCTCGCGGGGTGCTGCGCGAAGACTTGGCGGAAAACCGCAACCCCAGCATTCGCGGCTTCATGCCCGATCCGTCGATTTTCCGCGACATGGACAAGGCGGCGACGCGCATCGCCGACGCCATCACGGCGGATGAACACATTGCCGTGTTCGGCGACTATGACGTCGATGGCGCGACCTCTGCCGCGCTGCTCATCCTGTTGTTGCGCGCGTTGGGGATCGAAGCGCGCGCTTACATCCCCGACCGGTTGATGGAAGGATATGGTCCGTCGGGCGAAGCACTGGTGCGTCTGAAGGCCGAAGGCGCTTCGCTGATCGTCACGGTCGATTGCGGCGCGCAGGCCTATGAAGCGCTCGACATGGCAAAGGCCGCCGGCGTCGATGTGATTGTGGTCGACCACCACAAATGCCTGCCCGCGCTTCCCGCCGCGTTTGCGCTGGTCAATCCCAATCGCCTCGACGAGGGCGAAGGCGCCGCGCATGGCCATCTGGCCGCCGTCGGCGTCGCGTTCCTGCTGGGCGCCGCGCTGATCCGGGAATTGCGTGCGCGCGCCTATTTCGCCAGCCGGGCAGAGCCAAGGCTGATCGAGCTGCTCGACATCGTCGCGCTTGGCACGGTGGCCGATGTCGCGGCGCTGCGCGGCCTCAACCGTGCGTTTGTCGCGCAGGGGCTGAAGATGATGGCGCGGCGCGGCAATATCGGCATCAACGCCCTGCTCGAAGCATCCCGCCTGACGCGCGCGCCGACCGCGACCGACCTCGGCTTTGCGCTGGGGCCGCGCATCAACGCGGGGGGGCGCGTCGGCAAATCCGATCTGGGCGTGCGCCTGCTGACCACGCAAGACCCCGCCGAAGCCCAGGCCATTGCCGCCGAACTCGATTCGCTGAACGAAGAACGCCGCGCAATCGAATCGCTGGTGCAGGCCGAAGCGGAGGAAGCCGCGCAACGCCAGACCAATCGCGCCGTGCTCGTCGCGTCGGGCCATGGCTGGCACCCCGGCGTGATCGGCATCGTCGCTGGCCGGTTGAAGGAGAAATTCGGCCGCCCTGCCATCGTCATCGCCCTGGACGACCACGGCATTGGCAAGGGGTCGGGCCGATCGGTGTCGGGCGTCGATCTGGGCGCTGCCGTACTGTCAGCCAAGGATCAGGGATTGCTGGTCGCGGGCGGGGGACATGCGATGGCCGCGGGGCTGACCATCGCCGCGGATCAGATCGGGGCATTCGGCGATTTTCTTGAGGATCGTCTGGCCACCGATGTTGCCCAATCGTCCGAAGGCCGTGCTTTGCTGATCGACGCGCTGGTGGCGCCCGGTGGCATCACCCCGGCCTTGGTCGAAACACTGGAAGGCGGCGGCCCTTACGGCATGGGCTGGCCCGGCCCGCGCGTCGCGGCTGGGCCGGTTCGCGTCATCCGGGCGGATGTCGTCGGCAATGGCCATGTCCGCGCGGTGGTGGCCGGCGACGACGGGCGATCCATCAAGACGGTCGCCTTCCGCCAGGCCGAAACACCGCTGGGCCAGGCGCTGCTGGGCGCGCCGCGTGACCGCCGGTTGTGGATCGCGGGCCGCGCCAGGATCGACGATTGGGGATCACGCCCGGCCGCCGAAATCCACCTGGACGATGCGGCCTGGGCCAATTGACGACGCCCCGGCAGAACCTTGCAATTCTGTGCCACGAAGCGCTTGACCCCGCCGAAAGAGCGGTTATAGCGCCCGCTCTGCTTTCGAGCATGGCCCCTTCGTCTAGCGGTCTAGGACGCGGCCCTTTCACGGCTGAAACACGGGTTCGATTCCCGTAGGGGTCACCATTTCTTCCCCGAGTGGTGGAATGGTTTGAAACACACCGACGCGTATTGGCTGATCGTGGCCGCCCGCAGGCGCCTTTCGAGGTAATTGTCGGTGCCGATCTTGTGAAGTTGTTGTCGGTTGCCATTGATCAGGTCGGCCACATCAGGCCGCCCACATTAGGCCGGCGCGGTTTGGCAGCGCCTCTCCCACAAATCAGCGATGAATTTACAGGCGCTTTGCTGTCGAAGGCGCAAGGTCGAACGTGTCGTTGGCGAACGCGCGGCGCGTGCCTACATGCTCCTCGAGCAGGAATTTCACGAACTGATTGGCCGACTGGCGCAGCGCGCCGGCACTTTCCGAAAGCGCCCCGGCACTCTTGTGGACATCTATCGACAATATCGATGCTGCGGATACCGCCGACGCGACCAACTGGATACGGTGCTCGATTGCATCCGCCTGCGCCTCCGCATCCGACGCCGAATTCGCCATCAGCGAGACGTAGTTGCGCTGGTCTTCGACAGCATCAGCGATATTGCCCGCGCCCTCAGCCACTTCTCGAACGCTGCTCGACACATTCTCGATCCCGGCTGACGACTCGGCGACGGCGGCCTGAATCCCTTGCAGCAGGATGCTGACCTTGTCGCTTGCGCGTTCGGCATCCTTTGCCAGATGCTTGATCTCCCCCGCCACGACGGCAAATCCCTGACCGGCCTCCCCGGTACGGGCAGCTTCGATCGTCGCGTTCAGCGCCAGCAGGTTGGTCTTGTTGGCAATCGCCTTGATCGTATCGACGAACGACGCAATGCCCTCGGTCTTGTCGAACAGTTGCGTGATCGTCTCGACGCTCTGGCGGCCTTCGAGATCAGCGGCCTTTGTCGAACTGCTCTGCTGCTGCGATGTGGCGGCAATCGCGCCAATCGACGTGCCTAAATTGCGGATCGCGCTGGCGACGTTGCGGATTTGGTCATTTGCCTGAGCCGCACTGGATGCCACGTCGTCTGCCTCTCGCCGGGCGTCACCCGCAACATCGCTCAGCTTGGTCGAAGAACTTGCGAGATTCGATGCCGCGCCTTCAAGCGAATTGACGACGTTGGATACCGTGCGGTCAAATTCATTCGCCAGAATTTGCATTTCGGCGCGGCGCTGTACGGCGAAGCGCTGTTCGGCGGCTTCGCGGCGTGCGCGCTCGGCTGCCCTTTCCTTGAACGCTGCCTGGGCATCGTTGAGTGCCTTGTCAGCTTCAGCGACCAGGCGTTGACCCTCGGCGACCGCAGCGTCTTGGCGGTCGAACAAGATGGCCAGGCAAACCGCAAGGTAACCCAGGACGCAAAACTGCAGGAAGACGGCCGCCGCGTGGAAAATGATGCGGCCAAGATTGCCGGAGCCGGTAAACACCCATTCAGGTGCGATCCATTCGAAGAGAAGGTGGTGTACCGCAATCATCAACGAAGCGACGGCAAGCGGCCTCCAGTCGCACAGCACGGTGAGTCCGGCGAGCGCCACAAAGAAATACATGTGGCCATCCATTTGCCACGGATGCCCACGCAACACGTAAACCAGCAGCGCAGGCATGACCGCGGCGACCGTTCCGACGACCATCCGCGCTTCTGCATCATATCGCCCGCGAACCGCCATTGCCGTTGGAGCCAGGTTTACGACAACGCCGACAACCAGCAGCGGCATCAGCGACCCGCTGTCGAGACAAAAGCTCGTCAAAATAACGGCCGCGAGCGAAACCCATCCCAAAACCGCGATACCGACGACACCGCGCAAACGCAGCAGGGCGACCGTATTCGCCGACCGGGGTGCAGTAGCATCCGGCGGCAGAAGCATTGGCAGATACGCGAGCAATCGGCTTTTGAGCGGTTGGAGGTTCATACCTGCGAACCCCCGCTGCCGCTCGCGCCACAGCCTGCCGATGGAGCGGCCATCATCAATATATTTTCGTTCCAGGCCGAGTCAGCCAGGACGGCGCGTTTGCCTCGAACGACCACCGATCCGCGCAGCGGACCGACACCAATCAACGTGACACCGCTGTTCAGCGCGAGCTGTGCCGCCCGCCCCTCACTGCCCGACCATATCGGCACCAGGAGCATCCGGCCCGATTCCGGCGGCTGAAGAGCAACAATGGCCATCCCGATCGCAATGGCAGTGCATTGCACGGAAATAAGGGGGAATCGGAACGACCAGATACGCATGCGACACCAGTGAGCAAATATGGTTAATTTTCCGAAAATTTGCGGCTAAGTCTCAGGCATCGATCTTATCCCGGCGTCGATCCATGCCCGCGTCTGAGTAAGCACTTCGTCCGAAAGTGCCGCATCGTCGATCGCGCGAGCGATGATCACTGCCCCCACCATCGCGGACCAGCTTCCGATTGCCATGCAGCGGCGTTCTGCCGGGCTCGCCGCGGGGAGCGCCTTGCTGATCCGTTCGATCTGCGACCGGAACCCGTCCGCCATCGCCGCACGTGCCGCCGCGGTCTGATGGCGGATGCCCGCAGCCAGACCGGCCGTCGGGCAACCACCAGCAGCATCGTCGCGGTGCGAGGGCGAAAGATACGCGTCGAGATAGACGCCGAGACCGCCCCCGCCGCCCGTAGTTCCAGCAAGGACATGGGCGATGGCCTGGGCGATCAGATCATCCTTCGAGCTGAAATGGCCATAGAATCCGCCATGAGTAAGGCCTGCGGCTTTCATGACTTCGGCCACCGTGACCGCCTCGAAACCCTTCTCCCGAAACAGACGGCTCGCTTCGTCGAGAATGCGGCGGCGGTTTTCCGCCATCTGCTCTTTGGTGACTCTCACTGCAAAAATTCTCCATCGACGCCGTTGACATTTAGATGATAGCGATCATATTTAACTTCAATCATGACGGCTATCATGAATGTAGAATCCGCCAGAAAAAAGAGCAATGCCATGACCACCACACCATCAGTCCTGATCACCGGCGCCTCCACCGGGATCGGCGCCACCTATGCCGAACGTTTTGCTCGCCGCGGGCACGATCTGGTGCTTGTCGCCCGCGATGCCGCGCGGATGAAGATACTGGCTGATCGTCTGCGCCAGGAAACCGGTGTCGCCATCGACATCCTCCAGGCGGACCTTACCAACCCCGTCGAACTCGCCACGATCGAAACTCGCCTGCGCGACGATGATCGGATCGGGATCCTCGTGAACAATGCCGGGGCCGCCATGGGCGGAAACTTCGCCGAACAGGCCACCGACGACGTCGCGCGGATCGTCGCGCTCAACACCACGGCGCTTGTAAGGCTGGCCAGCGCCGTCGCGCCGCGTTTTGTCGCGGCCGGAAATGGATCGATCATCAACATCGCTTCGGTCGTCGGGCTGGTTCCTGAATTCGGCCAGACGGTTTACGGCGCGACCAAGGCTTTCGTGCTGTACCTTTCCCAAGGGTTGAGCTTCGAACTCTCACCAAAGGGCGTCTATGTTCAGGCGGTGCTGCCCGCGGCGACCCGTACCGAAATCTGGGAGCGAGCGGGCGTCGACCTCAATACCGTTCCGGGGCTGATGGACGTGGGCGAGATGGTGGATGCCGCGCTGATCGGTTTCGACCGTCGTGAACCGGTAACCATCCCGCCGCTGCCAGACGCCGGGCAATGGGATGCCTATCAGGCGGCGCGACAGGCCATGTTGCCGGGTTTTGGCAACGCTAATGCAGCGGCGCGTTATCGGACTGCGAGCTAAAGATTCCGCCGCCCCTGGCACCGCTTAACCTCGTGCAAAAAGTTGGAAGCCGGATCATGAGAGCCTTCATCCTCGATAAATACCGGAAGAAGGGCCTGTTGCGCCTGGGGGGCATGCCCGAACCCGTGCTGGCACATGACGAAGTGCTGGTCGAAATCCACGCCGCCGGACTCAACCCGCTGGACGCCAAGATCCGTGACGGCGAATTTCGGTCGATCCTGCCTTATCGCCCGCCCTTCGTCCTGGGACATGATCTGGCGGGCGTCGTGGTTCGGATTGGCCCGAACGTCCGCCGCTTCAAAGCGGGCGACAAAGTCTATGCCCGGCCACGCGACGGCAGGATAGGCACGTTGACGGAATTCATCGCCGTGAACGAAGCCGATCTTGCGCTCAAGCCCAACAACCTGACGATGGACGAAGCCGCTTCGATCCCCCTCACCGGGCTGACCGCCTGGCAGGTGCTGGTCGAGCGAGCGAAGGTGAGGGAGGGGCAGAAAGTGCTCATCCACGCCGGTTCCGGGGGCGTGGGTACGTTCGCCATCCAACTGGCGAAACATCTGGGCGCGAACGTTGCGACGACGACCAGCACGGCGAATATCGACCTGGTCAGAAGCCTGGGTGCCGATGTTGTGATCGACTATAAAAAGCAGAACTTCGAGGCGGTCCTGTCTGACTACGACGTCGTATTGAGCAGCCTGGGCGGCGATGCGCTCCAAAAATCGCTGAGCGTACTGAAACCCGGCGGTAAATTGATTTCCATCTCCGGCCCGCCGGACCCCGATTTCGCCAGGCAGCAGAGGCTGAACTGGTTCCTGCGCCAGGTCATGCGCCTGCTGAGCTTCAATATTCGACGCAAGGCCAAGAGCCGGGGCGTCGGCTATTCATTCCTGTTCATGCGGGCGGACGGCGGGCAGTTGAGCCAGATCACATCGCTGATCGAAGCCGGGATCATTCGCCCGATCATCGATCGGGTCTTCCCGTTCGAAGCAACCAATGAAGCCCTGGCCTACATCGAAACTGGGCGGTCAAAAGGCAAGGTTGTCGTCAAAATCGAATAAGCCAGGAAGCGTCGCAGGCGCTGCAGCGGTCTTGCATCGCGCGCGCCTGAACGCTTGCCCCTCGGACCAGGACGCAGACAAGGGAACACGGCCAACGCCCATCTGCGGTCAGCGCGACCAAATGACATCGGTAACCAGCGCGCAACCGGCACAGGCCCCGAAAGGAGGCCAAATCATTCCCACTCGTTTGTTTGAACGGCATATAACCAATTGAAATTACTCATAAATTTCTTGCGTCGGCGTGAGAACTCCGACGCGGAGGCCGTCAAAAAGTTACGCTGTTGATTTTAAAGGGAAAATCGCAGAAAAAATATTTTTGAGGTTTCGCCAACTATCGGGACCAGTCGGACGATTTTCACTTCGCGGCGCCGGGCGGCCTACTCGGCTCCCGTCAAAAAGTACCGTCATTCAATCCATATCACGCATCGCGGGCGGATGCCATCCGGTCGCAGGCGAGCGGCCCGGCGCGAACCATCCAGGCTGGCCTCCAGCCGCAGCGTTGCTGGGTTGAGAAAGATCAGGCCAATTGGGGGAATTATCGCGCATGTGAGATGCGCGATAATCAGAACCACTCAAAGCATATTCCCCGCCGCGCTACAGGTGCGGCTTGTGACATCACCGCTTCCTCGGGGGAGTTTGTGAGACACCTATCAATCCAAATGAATAGCTTCCGAGCTCAGATCACTCTTCGATCGCGCACCATAACATGCCATATATGATTTATTAACGAGATATATCGCTCATATATGACATTTAGATGGCAAGAGCGAGGTCAGTCTGCTCATTGACGAAGGCGGCTTCATATTCGCGGGCTAGAGTACCCGAGACGCCCACCTGTCGAAGCACCTCACGCCATTCATCGGAAATGCGCAGCGCCGTCTCGCGGATCATCCGACGAGCGTCTGTTTCGGCGATCTCGAAGAACTCGCACGCTTCGAGGGCCAGACGGATGGACCGATCATGCGCGCCGCCCTCAAGGATCGCCGTTTCAAGATGCGGATTGCGATCCGGCGCAGGGTTCACATCGAAAACCGGTGACAGGCGCCAGCGACCGGATCCCACATAAAGGAAGCCGTGGTTCTTCAGATGGTCGTCCTTGTTCGACACAAGGATGGTGAAGATCACGCGCAGGAAGAGCTCGCGGAAATCGGCCTGCGGATCGGCGGCATAGGCCCGCATGAAATCGACGATCTCGGTATAGGAGCCGAGTTCGGTCCCGATCTTCCCCAGAGCGGTACGCGCCGAGATATAGGGAATACGCGCGAACCCGCGCCGATCGAACCGCTGGATCAGCGCCACCGGAAACGGCGTGTCGGTCAACTCCAACCTGACCTCAGGCGTGCGGATGCCGCAGGCACGGGCCAGGCGAAGCGTCGCAACCTCAACGCGCTCGATCGGCTGCTGGTCGTGGACCGAGGTGAACTTGGCAAGCCAGAGCGTCTCGCCGTCCCGGACATTGGCCTTGGGACGCGCGCCGCCGGAACCGCCCGCGCCAGCGAGCGCCTGCATCTCCTCGGCGGAAATCTCCCTGCCCTGCTCATAGGCCCGCGCGATGGCGGTGATCGCCTGCAGATCGACCAAACGCGGCACGGCATCGGCCGCTGCACCCCGGATGATCTTTCCGGCATCATCGAGAAATCGCAGCGCACCCTGCCGGCAGGTATCATCGGACAGGGTCAGATATTCGAATTCGGAAAGGCCGTTGCCATAGGCGCGTTCGAGAAGCCTGCGGCCCCAGCTATCCGGCGCGGCGTCGGCGAAGACACCCGCCAGTGCGTCACGCATGTTTCCGGGCTGGCCGGACATGTGAAATGGTCCGCCTTCAAGTGGCAAGGTCGGCTGTACGGCAAAGGCGCGAGAATTCTCGATCCAGGCAGGATCATAGGAGAAGGTCGAGAACTGCCGCGGCCCGGCCTGCGTGAAGCGCAATTGGCCGACCGGCGTCAGGCTCTCGCCGAGAGCGACATGGGCTGTGTAGTCTGGCATCAGAAGGCCGCGCCGTCCGGATCGACGACATCCGCTCCATCCTGTGGAGACTCTTCCCTGGCCTTCTGCCTGCGCAGCGTGGTCGCGAACGACCTCCCGCGACGTGGCAGTTGTTCGGCGGCCAGCGCCAGGCCCAGATCGTCCTTGCGGATATCAATCAGGTCGGCGAGCCTTTCGACAAGGCCCAGGACGACCAGGACATCGGCCAATGTGCCGATGGCGACGCCGGGGTCACCCTTCTCAAGGCGCGTGACGGTGCTCGGCGACGTGCCCGCACGCACCGCCAGATCGGCCACGGCGATGCCGCGCCGCAGACGCGCGCCGCGAACGTCGCGGCCTAGCCTTTCAAGGGCGGGCTTCGATTTCGGCGATCCCATCGCAATAATCCATATATGATCTATTTCGGCTTCTATTGCGTCATATATGCCTATTTGTATTTCCAGACAAGTGCGTGAGCTGTCGCAGCTTGCCCGCTATTCGCCTGTTTCGAGCGCACTCCCGGATTCATCGCGCTTGGGACGAGACGCAAGCGGCCATATCATACCTTGACGAAGCCGTGGTGCACTTGCCAATCAGAGAAAGGCGTCAGGTGCCGGGACCGCGTTTCGGTGTGCAATCACAACGCCTTCACCTGCGAGGGCCAACCCGTTCGCTTGCCAGCACCGGTGAATATCTCAACCCGCCGAACCCCGTCACTTACAGGATCGTCACCAGCCGTTATCATAGGAGTAGCGCCTCAAATGCCAGGGCAAGACGGGTCGGCGCTGTTACCGATCAACGCAAGATGGGGCAAGGCTCCCCTTAACCATCATGGACTTTTCGGAACGGCGTTTCCTGGCCAAACTCTCCATGGAGCGCACGCTCTGCTGTTGCCACTAGCGTTGGCGTACCGTCATTTTCCGCCAACCGTCAGACATCGCTTCGACAAGATTGGCTTTGGTCTGATACGTTGCTGAAATGACCATGACCACGCAACCTATTTACCTAGACGGCTTTGCGACGATGCCTCTCGCGCCAGAGGCGCGAGAGGCAATGTTTGTTGCCTGGGCCAATCCAGCAAATGCTGGGTCACCCCATTTTTTTGGAGACCATGCGGCGGCTTCTGTTGCTGCAGCGCGAGCAAATATTGCGGATCTAATAGGAGCCTCGGCCTCGGAAATCGTATTCACTTCCGGCGCGACTGAGGCAAATAATCTCGCCCTGATCGGCGTCGCCCGGTGGGCCCTTCAAGCGCGAAACACCAGACAGCGAATCATCGTCTCGGCCGTCGAGCACAAAGCGATCCTTGAGCCAGCGCACTGGCTCAAAACACTCGGCTTTGAGGTCATTGTTGCGCCGGTTGATTGTCGCGGGACAATCGACTGCAGCGCATTGTCGATGCTCGTCAATGAGGAGACCCTGCTGGTTTCAGTGATGGCGGCGAACAATGAAACTGGCGTACTGCAGCCGATGATCGATGTTGTGACCATTTGCCGCCGAAACGGTGCTCTCATCCATTGCGATGGAGCCCAGGCCATTGGGAAAATTCCGATCGATGTGGTTGAGCTCGATCTCGACTATATGAGTTTTTCGGCTCACAAGATGTATGGCCCGGCTGGCGTTGGCGGGCTGTATATCTCGGCCGCCGCGCCGACGCCGCTGCCAATCCACTTTGGCGGCGGGCAGCAGAGCAGTGTCAGGCCGGGAACCGAGCCCGTACCCCTGCTTATTGGCTTTGGCGTCGCAGCGAAACTTGCCCGCAAAAGTTTGACTTCCGACGGAGAGCATGGGCGCCAACTGGCACGCCGCCTGCTCGCAAGGCTTGATGAATATCAAGTCGGATGTCGTCAAATTACGGGCAACGCGCCAATTTTGCCCGGCAGCCTCAGTTTGATGGCGCCGGGTGTTGTGGCTGATGAATTAGTAGATTTGCTACGAACAACAGTCTTGCTTTCAACTGGATCCGCCTGCACGGCCGGCCAAGTTCTTCCTTCCCACGTCTTAATTTCTATGGGAATTGATCAAGAGGAAGCCTCTTCTGTATTTCGCATATACTGTAATCGTTATAATACAGAATCTGATATAGACTCCGCAGCTAAATTGATAGCAGATGCCTGCCTGCGGGTGCGCCATCGCACTGGACGATCTCGCCAGTAGCCGATATAAGGCTATCATGAAGTATGGGCTCCTTGATTCCGATTCTCGCGGGCAGTTCGCCGGCCATGAGACATTCCCGCTGCGCCTTCTTTGGCTGAAGAAGGCTTTCGATGCAGTTGAGGGTGGCGCACCGGCAGGAACATTTCAAGAACCTTCGGCGATTGCACGCTTTGGTGTTGGGCGCAACATGGCTGTTTCGATGCGTTATTGGGCTCTCGCTTCAGGTTTTGTGGAGGAAGCCGAGCGCATATTGCGGCCTACCGCGCTTGGCGCGCTAATCATGCGAGACGATGGCCTGGATCCCTATATCGAGCGCCCTTCCACCGTTTGGCTCGTGCATTGGGCAATTGCCAGTAGCGCGCAATTCACAACCACCGCTTATTATGCATTCAACGGCCTCGCCGCGGTCGAGTTTGATCCCGCCATGCTGGTGCAAGAGTTGCTTGACCTGGTGGCCGCGCGAGGGTGGCGCGCGGCGCGAGGCACTTTGAAGCGCGACGTCGAGGTCTTTTTGCGCAGCTATACACGGCGGGAAGAAGTGCAGGGTGATGATGCGGCAGAGCCGCTCCTGGCTGAGCTTGGCCTGATCCGCGAGGCGCGGTTTGGCGGGTGGCACGAATTCGTGCGCGGGCCCAAGCCGACGCTGCCTGATGGCATCTTTGCTTATGCGTTGAATGAGTTCTGGCGGCGGCAGGGCGGGTCGACTGCCCTGACCGCGGAGCAAATCTGTTACGCTGCAGGATCGCCGGGGCGTGTGTTCAAACTTGATGAGGACAGCGTCATCACCCGTCTTATGGGGCTGGAGGCGTTGACGCACGGTGCTTGGATATGGACAGACACTGCTGGTCTACGGCAGATTCAAAGGGTCGGCGAGGTCGATGCACTTAAGCTGGTGGGCGACGCTTATCCGAAACTGCTGGCGACCGCCGCATGAGCACACTAGCCTCTATTGTCGAGATCAACCGGCGGTTTGCGCGCTCCGCGCGACTTGATGCCGATCTTAACGGCACGCCCCCTCTGGTCGGTTATGTGCTGCAGGCGAGCGTCGAAAAATCTCTGGCCACCCTGGCGTCGAGCCAGGTTGATAGCAAGCAAGGGGCGTTCACCTGGACGGGCCCTTATGGTGGTGGCAAGTCTAGCGCGGCTTTGCTCATGGCCAACCTAGTGGCCGGAACCACGAAAAACCGTTCGATCGCGCGCAAAATTGCCGGTCCCGCCCTTGCTCGCCTGTATGACAAGGCGTTTCCCGAAACGGGGGGGGCTTGGGCGGTCGTTGCGGTCACGGGCAGCCGGATGGGATTGCGGCAGGCAATCGCAGATGCCGCCGTCGTGACATTCGGATGGTCGAAGACCGTGCAGGCTCGCGCCAAGGCCAGCGACGACGCGCTCATTGATGCCCTGCAGACATCGACTGTTCCCGGCCACAGCGGGGCCCTGATCATCTTGGACGAACTTGGCAAGCTTCTCGAGCATGAGGCGCTGGACGGGGGAGACATTCATTTGCTGCAGGACATCGCCGAGCGCGCTGCGCGAAGCGATGGCCGTCTGGTAGTGGTCGGCATCTTACACCAAGCGTTCGATCAATATGCGGCACGGGCGTCGCGCGACGCCCGCCAAGAATGGGTGAAGGTACAGGGCCGCTATCAGGACATTCCGTTTCTCGCCGGAGCCGACGAAACCGTCGCTCTTCTCGGACGAGCGATCAGTTGCACAAAAAGGCCAGCGTCCGCCGCTGCAGCCGCTGCGGCTGTGGCGAAGGCTGTCGGGGCGAGGCGTCCGACCGACGAGCCCCTTCTCGCCGAAGCCCTGACGGCCACTTGGCCCCTCAATCCAGTCACCGCGCTCCTCCTCGGTCCTGTCTCCCGGCAGCGATTCGCGCAGAATGAGCGAAGCGTATTCGGATTTCTGAGTTCGTCCGAACCATCGGGGTTTCAGGAGCATCTGAACCAGACGACGGACGGCTCGACCTACGGGGCTGACCAGCTATGGGATTATTTGGCCTCAAACTTCGGCATGGCGCTCGCGAACGGCGTTGACGGGTCTCGTTTTAGCCTGGCCTACGAAGCGATCGAGCGAGCCGGAGCTAAGGGCGGGCCGCTCCACATCCGCTTGACCAAGAGCGCGGCAGCGATCGAGTTTTTCCGCAACGGCTCTGGACTTGCACTCGCTGACGACATCCTAGCGGCCGCGACACCGGATGTGCCTGAAAAGGAACGCCAGAAAGCGATTGGCGATCTTGTCGACTGGGCAGTTCTTATACGGCAATCCCGCCTTAAGGGCTATGCGCTGTTCGCGGGCAGTGATTTTGATCTCGACGATGCGATCAACAAGGCCACGGCACCTCTTACCGAGGCTCAACTAGCAGCCCTTCCGCAGCGGGTGGGCTTGGGCTTCGCAACGGCAAAGCGACACTATTTTCGCACGGGTGCGCTCCGAACGTTTGAAGTCGTCGTTCATCTGACCGGCGAAGCGGACACGCCGTCAACGATTGCTCAGGCAATCTCGGCGCGCTCACCGAGGGGTAGCGGCTCTCTAGTCCTGCTGCTCGGCGATGGGTCGATCGATGGCACCGAAGTCGATCGGCGCTGCAAGGCCGTCGCCAAGGCGCTCGGCAAGATTGGAGCAGTCACCGCGGTGGGCGGTGCCACAGACGCTTATGCCTTACGATCCAGTGCTGCGGAACTCTTCGCGATCGAGCGGGTGTTCCGGGAGCATCCCCAGCTGGAAGGCGATCGGATCGCGCGCCGAGAGATGGCAGCACGGCGTTCGACCGGCGTGGACCTGGTGCATCGCGACTTAGAAATGGCGCTTGTCAATGCGCGCTGGTGGCTTGCGCCCGATCCAGCGACAATGCTGCGGGATCCGCTGGCCATCGTGGCAACGGCGCTAGCCGACGCCGCTTACTTCAACGCCCCGATTCTCAAAAGCGAATTGCTGCAGCGCGATCGACCTTCGTCCAATGCCATGGCGGCGCTGCGCGAGCTTTGCCATGCAATGGTCACAAGCGCCGAGAAGCCCAACCTCGGGTTCGAGGGGTTTCCTGCCGAAATGGGGCTTTACCTCACCACCCTGAAGCCGTTTGGCGTACACCGCGAGGTAGAGCCGGGAAAATTTGGTTTCCACGCCCCAACGCTGGAGGGCGACGGCGAAAGCCTGCAGCCTGTCTGGAGCGTCGTTGAGGCAGCGACCGACATCACGTTAGACGAGATCTACCGCACCTGGGCAGCGCCACCTTTCGGGCTCAAGGCAGGCGTCATGCCGGTGCTTGCATTGTCGATCCTCCTCGCCAACCGTGATCGGCTCGCCGTCTATATCGATGGTGTGTTCCAGACCGGATTCGACGACGTCGTCGTCGATAAGATCTTGCAGAAGCCTAGCGAGGTCCGTCTGCGCCGCGTGGATAGGTCCGTACTCCAAGCGGCGTTCCTCAGCGGTCTGGCGCAGAAATTCGGCGTCAATGACGGGACCGCCGCTCTGCCGGTCGCCCAAGCGCTCTTCCGGCGGTATACGAAGCTTACGACCTATGCCAAGCGCACCGCGATGTTGAGTGAATTGGCACAAAAAGTCCGGGCAGTGGTGCTGAAATCAAGCGACCCGGAAGCGCTGCTTTTCCAGGATTTGCCCAGCGTGCTTGGCGAAAGCCCATCCGCCGAGACCGTTTACGACACCCTCCTCGAGGTAGAGCGAGCATACCAAGAGCTTCTCGATCAGCTGCACCGCGCACTCGCTAGGGCGCTTGCGGTTGATGTGTCGACGTTTGCCGGACTGTCCGAGCGTGCCAGTTCGATCAAAAACCTCACGAACGACTATGCCTTCGAAGCTTTTGCCATGCGCGCAGCTGCGTTTGAAACTGGCGAAGGCGACATCGAAGGCGTTGCCAGCCTGCTTCTTCACAAACCTGCGCATCAATGGTCGGATCGCGATCGGGAACAGGCGTTACTGGAACTGGCCCGGTTCGGCCGGCAGTTTCGCGAGCTGGAGGCGCTCGCCGTCGTACGCGACCGGCGATCAAGCACCGAAGCGTTGGCCCTGGTGGTCGGCGTTGACCCCAAGACGCCGCCGCTGTTCCGCAGCTTCATTCTTACTGAGGCCGAAAAAGTCGAGGCCACCGCACTCGCTGATAAGCTCCTGAAGACGCTGGGCAAAGACGAGACGCTGGGGCGTATCCAGTTTGCAGCGTTGGCGCGCGCTGTCGCGAGCCTCGCTGCTGATTCCGAGGTGGAGGCCGCATGACCCGGACCGAAAGACACATTCTAGGTATCTCCGGCGGACGTGATAGCGCGGCGCTAGCTGTCTACATGCGACAGCATCATCCTGAACTGCCGCTGGAATACTTCTTCACGGATACTGGCAAAGAGCTCCCGGAAGTCTATACTTTCCTCGATCGTTTGGAGGGGTTTCTCGGGAAACCGATAATGCGGCTCAACCCGGATCGCGACTTCGATTTTTGGCTCGACGAGTATGGCAATTTCCTTCCTTCTCCCCGAACCCGCTGGTGCACACGCCAGCTAAAGCTCCGTCCGCTGGAAAAGTGGCTTCGCGGCGATCTCGATGCCGGCATCACTGTCCACTCCTATGTGGCTATCCGCGCCGACGAACCGACGCGCGAGGGCTACCAAGCGACTCATGAGAACATGCAAGTCCACTTGCCCTTGAGAGAGGCGGGTATTGATCGCGCCGGCGTAATCGAGATGTTGCAACAAGCGGATGTCGGTGAACCGGATTACTATTCCTGGCGTTCGCGATCGGGCTGCACCTTCTGTTTCTTCCAGCAGAAGATCGAATGGGTGCGCCTCGCCGAGCACCATCCCGACAGGTTCGCTGAGGCCGTGGACTATGAGAAGACGGCGCTTCGGGACGGTTCACCTTTTACTTGGAGCCAGGGCGAGAGCCTGCCAGATCTCATCCGCCCGGATCGCGCAGAGCAGATCAAACAGGATTACGAACGCAGACGCGCACGACTTAAGCGGCAGCGACCAACGAACCCGCTAGCAGATAGCGACGTCGATACTATCGACGATGTCTACGGGATCGACGAGGCGGCCGGTGGCTGTGTAATTTGCCACAAATAGGTAATATCTCCCGCGACTCCTTGCGGAATTTCAATGTCCAGCCACTACTCGCGGCCGACGCCTGGCCTTAGCCGCGTGACATAGGATTGTGGCGCAATCTCGTATTTGTCGCGAAGGAAAAAGGTTAGCCAATCGCGCACGATCTGCCAGCGCGCCGTAGCATTCATGTCCGAGGTTGCGACTAGCGATTCGATCAAGTCGACCGCTGCGGCATCAGACAGATCGCTTTGAGCGGCTGTGAGGATGGTGGCGACAGCTGGCATGGTGGAGAAGCGCTCTGCAACCTGGCTGCGAAAAGCGGGTTCACTTAGGTCAGGCGCTATGGCCAAGGCCTGAAGGTCGTGATCAGCCGCCTCAATGGCCGATGCGGTCAGCCGATCACGGGCCGAAGGCGTATAAGCGGCGTAGAGTCGCTCCGGGGCTGCCAGCTTGGGCAGCCAAGGGCCGGCAAAGCCGTCATCGACAGGCTTCGATTCGGGCAGAGGTGGTCGCTCTAGACCATCGACGGCAGCCTGAATTACCGTCCGTTCCTCGGCGCTGGCGAAGCGCGCCCCGGCCAGTGCCGTCCGACATCGCAAAACCGCCTCGGCGTCTGCAGGCACCGGCATGAGAAGCTCGAGGTTGGGATCGTTGCACCAGCCAAGCGCCGTTGCCGTGAGGTTGGCTGAGCCAGTAAGAACCTGATCGTCGGCGACGTACAGCTTGGCATGCAGGTTATCGAGTAGCCGCATGGTGATGCCGGGACGGCTGGCCACTAGGTCGAACACCGCAAGGTCGCTGACTCCGGCGGCAACCTCCTCGGCATGCCAGCGGGTCACGATCTCAACGGTTACATCGGGACCGACGGCAGCTAGCAAGCGCTTGGCAACGCCCAGCTTGATGAAGGGCGCGCACAGCAAGACGTACTTCTCGGCACGCGCCAAATGCGCAACAAGCAGATCGCCGTCGCGGCGCATCAGTCAAGGCCGGAGATGTCGACCGGATCAAGAAAATCGCGCGCGAGCTTGCCCCAGCTCTCGCGGACCCGCTCGTATCGGGCTTGATTCGGCGGATCCTCGCGCTCCATTCGTGCCCAAGCTGCGAAGAGAAGTTGGACGGCTTGCCCAGCTTTCAGGAGACGGTCCTGGAGTTCGGTGCTGGAGAGCGCGTCCAGATCATCATCTGCGGACACCGTGTCGAAAATCATGTCGAAAGCCGGATGCCGACGATTGAATACGACTTCGGTGAGTGGGCCGCGGGCAACAACGGTAAAAAGCTCTGACGACCCCCCGAGAGACTTGTCGATGAAGACGACCTTCAGGTCACCCGCTACGACGCGGGCGACGATTTCCGATGTATCCTCAGCATTTCGTCCATCTTCGGTGAGATCGCCGGAAAGCTCGTTGAGGTCATCAGTCGAGGGCGTGACATCGCCGTCGGGGATAGGGTTGGTTTCGTCGCGCTGTTTCCAGCGCTTGTTAGCCTCCTCGGTGGGATCGCCGTCGGTGTGGCGTTTGTCGCCCTTTCGAGTACCCTTCGCCTGTATCTTGATCGTGCTGCGGAGCTGAGCCAGATTATTCTTAATGGTTTCGCTGAGGTGGAGAAGCACCCCTTTGGGATCGCCCTCATCCTTTAGGCGCGCGACGACCTCAGGCATGGTCTCGCCGGGATCCGCGAGATCCTTCCAGTCCAGGCCGGAGAGCTCGTTGAAGACGGTGGCGGCCTGCTTGTTGTTGGTGACGCCAAAAATTTCATCGAGTGCTGCGGGAAATTCGACTTCACACCCCCACCAGCGGTCTCTCGGATCGTACTGAATCGTCCAGGAACGGTCTAGCATCAGCTCCCGGCCCTCGCGCATCACGGAGACGCCGATATTGTTGGCCGCATCCTTGCCGTAGGCCGTATCACCGCGGTTCACCGTGCCAGCCAGATCAAGCGTCATGTCCTTCGCAACCGAATACCGCGTCTGGACCTGATAGGTCTTGTCATTGACCTCGACAGTCACCGGGACGCTGAAGACGTCCTTGAACATCGGCTCCTTATTGAACGGGGCAGGCATCGTCGGAGCCGCGATCAAGTACATCGGGTCATTGATGGTGACTTCATCGGATTCGAGGCAGCCATCCTCGCCGCCCGCCAAACGGATGCTGAGGCTTCCGTCCCCGACAAACCGACGATGGATGCGCCCGAGCAACCAGCCGGTATTCTTCAACGTGGCCTTGGCGCCTTTCCAGGTGAGCCGGTCGGGGCTGAGCTTGGTCCAGACGACCAACGTGCCGCTATGGCCAAGATTGACCGACCTCTCGCGCCACTCGGCCGGGACAGCCGATGGCTGCGGGATCGGCACCTCTCGGCGCAACCGATCACGGATCTCTTGGACATCGAGGAAGCTGTGCAGGGCGTTGTCGGGACCATTCTGCCAGCTCCACACATCGAGCCGCCCGGCTTGCGAGATGGATGCATTCGGAAGGCCCATGCCAAAACGGCCGATACCCGAGCGATCGTTCAGCCGAGTCCCATTACCGAACTGCAAGGCTTTGCGCAGCACCGCCGCTTCCATTCCAGCCCATCATCAAGCACCGCGATTTTTGTGAGGCGTTTGCGCCTACGATCGGCGAGCTGCACCATCTCTTCGAGGCATATAATCTCAATGTTCTTTGCCTCGGCTTGGACCGAATTGTCGATCAGTTCCGCCAAGGCATAGGCCGTGTTCTTGTAGCCGCTGTCACGCATCGCTTGGATCGCGAGATCGGCGGGGATGAAGGATGCGTCTTCGATTACAGTCTCGTCAGTCGCCATGCCAGACGTCCTCCCAGTTAAAGAATGCCTCGGCGATGTCGCCAAACCCGGGATAAGCCGGATCGTGCACGGTGAGGATTTCACAGTTCTCATTGCCGCCGGCCCGCGGTCCGCGCGTCGCGCGACCGACCATTTGGCTGTACAACACGAGGGACTTGGTAGGTCGTGCGATGATGGCAGCGCTCGTTCGCGGAGCATCGAAGCCAGTGGTCAGGACGCCAAAATTGCAAAGGACCTGCGGACGAGGCGTACCGCTCTTGAAGGTCTTGAGAATCGAGCTGCGCTTTGCGCCCGGTGTATCACCGGACACCACGGCGGACGCAATGCCGTGGGCAGCCAAGCCGCTGGCCATATCCTGTGCATGTTCGACACTGACGGAAAACAGGATGATCCGCATATGGCCGCGAGCGATCAATCCCTTGGCCGCATCAAGGATCGCGAGGTTACGCGCAGTGTCGGCGGCCAATTTGTCGAGCGTCTCGTCGGAATAATCATCAAGCTTCGCGAGTTTGCGAAGCTCGGAAGGTGCGGGGCGGATCTCGGGCGAATACTCGATCTGCTGAAAGGTCGGTCGCGCCAAATAGCCGTTGTCGAGCAGATATTTGACGGGATTTGGATCGTCGCCGATCTCCAGCACCACTTTCGAGCCGCCGAAGAAATCCGACAGCGCCTCGTCGGCCCCCATGTCATTCCACGATCGACCTGGTGTAGCGGTCAGGCCGAGCAAAGCGCCTTCGCCCCCGGCGCCGCACAGGCCCTCGATCACGTCGCGGTAGGTCGGTGCCACAGCTTGGTGAGCCTCGTCCATGATGACAAGGCGAACTTTGGCGGCAAGCTTGAGGAAAGCTAGGCCATCTCGCTCCCGCCACGCGTGCAGTTTGGCAAGCCCGGCGATGAGGATGCCGTCGGTCACATCGTCAGGAGTAGGCGTACGTGCGCCCCAGAAGCGCCGCAGCTCGATGTCCCGATTACCCAACGAAGACCAGGCTGCCTCGAAGGTTTCGGCCGCCTGCTCCAACAGTTCCCGGCTAGTAGCGAGCCAAACGACGACGCACGGCTCAAACTCATTCAGGGTACGAGACACCAAGTGCATCGCCGTTCGGGTCTTGCCCGAGCCGGTCGGCATATGGATCAGTGTTCGACCGTATCCAGATCCGACACGTTTATACGCTCGCCGAACTACCGAACGCTGGTGCGCAAACAAAGAGAAGCTTGGCTGAATTTCCTGCCGATGCAGCGCAATTGTTCCCGCAGCCGCATCTTCCCCTTGCAGGCCGAAAAATCCGCTGGCGATTGCCCAAGGCCTCGGTGCGGCGAGATCTAGAATATCGAGACCATCTACGGCGGCGTTGACTCCGCTTTGGGCCAATCGCACTTTTAGTTCTTCGTGCTTACCGGGATCGAGGTTGCGCAGCAGGGTCTTCCTTGTCTCCCCGTCGGCCACAATTTGCTGCGCCCGATCCTGCAGGGCGCGTTCGGCTGCAGCCATGAGAGCGGACCGGTCCCGATTAGGAAGGGTGGGAAGCAGCGGGAGCACGCGCGGGCCTACGATGATCTGAAGATCGCGCACAGTCAGCCGATCGAGCAAACTTCCTAGATTTTGGCCAGGAGACGCGCCCGCATACCCTTTCTGTGAGTCAAAAACCAAGCGAACGTCGCCCCCCCAAATCGCGATTCGCAACATCGTTTCGCGTGGCAAACTATAGTGGGTAAAACATTACCAAAGAAACCCGTATCTGGCTGTTACAATAGGTCATCCCCTGCACGGTGAAGATCGCGCGTGAGCACGACGATACCAGCCTTGGGTATGAGACCGCCGTCGATAAGCGCCTCCTCTTTCCCATTCCGGAGGATCAACCCGATGTTTCTTAGATTCTGCCCGATCAGGGCGCCGCTTGGCGACGGGATCTGTTTATACGAGGTTGCATCAGGCGCCGGAAGCGGCAGGCCGATCGCAAGCGCGTCGAGAAGTTCGCCGGGATTATCTTGGAGATAGCGCAAGGCATCGGCAGCATTGGGGTGAACCGTCGCGATGTCCAATGCCGCAATGGCAGCCGAGACCGCCTCGCCCGCATCTTCGCTCAAGACGAGACGCATTTTGGAAGTGCCGGGGCGGCCGACAAAGCACACGCCGTCATTTTGCAACGCTGGAATATCGAGTGGGACGGGCGCACGGTCCGGTCCCGGATGGGCAACCTGCACCTGCATTGCGAAGGTCGCGGGCATCAAAGCCGGCAATCCTACCCGTCCCATCGCCGAGAGCATTTTCTGCTGCAGTTCGAGAGCATGAGCTTCGCGCAGCCGGCCAACAAGCGCGAGCCCTCCATTGGCCGCAAGGGAAGCGCCCAGCACCTCATGACCGATGGTATCGATATGCTTCAAATCCCACTTGATCCAGAATCTTGTCGAGTCCAGCTCAATTACAGGCGTGCGGACGGGATCATCCGCGTAGCTCCAATCGCGAGCGCCAAGCGGTCGGAGTTCTCCGACGAGAAGGAGGACACGCTTGGCTCCGCCACGCTGCAGGTCGCACGCCGGTGTCAACACCGCCAGAACATGATCGGGACCAACGTCGGCTATAGGACTAGGCAAGGGCGGGTCGCCTGGACGAGCTACCGGCCGAAGAATATCCCCGAAGGCAACGCCGCCCGCGGGCCCGGTCAGGCGCAGACGCTCTGCATTTTGGAACAGCGAGCGATAGACGAGCTGCTGCAGATCGGGAGAACCGACGACATAGGGGGGCGGATATTCCGTCGATGTGATCTCATTGAGCCCGATCGCAGCGTTGATGATTGCGGCTTCGCGTTCGATTTCGTGCTGCAACACACGGTCGAAAACGTCGACGATGTAGCTGCCGGTGGGCTCGCCCTCCTCAGAGAGCAACAATTGCTGAATCTGCGCATAGTCCGGCAGATCCAACGTTCGCATTAGGCCCACGGTTCGCGCCGTGGCATCGCTAACGCCAAGCTGCCAAGCGTCTATGAAGGCGGCGAGCCGGGCGGAGTCACTTCGGTGGAAAGCCAGACGACGAAGCAGGCGCGCAAGCTTTCCCTCGGTCCGCAGGTCCGCCTTCCGAACGATCCGGAAGCCTGACGCCAGCAGGCCGGTACTATCGCGGAATTCCTCTCGCTTTTCCTCGAGCCGACCGCTGCGCGACATGAGAATGACGAGCGGAGGACGCCCACGGCGAAGGTCGATAACCTGCCGTAGCTTTGACTTGGATTCGGTGATGGCATCGGCGTCCTGTACCGACCCCAGGAAGAGGTCGATGACGATGAGGTCCACCGCGGCAGCCTGCTGTTGAAAATTGCGCCCAGCGGTTTCAACCTGCAGCCCCAGGCCCTGAAGCTCGGCGACCAGCCCGTCGACATAGGCAAGATCGGTCGCCATATCCGCGTCGTAGCGGGCGAACACGGGATTGATGAGGTCGGGGCGAAGGCTGTTTCGGTTCTGCCAAAGGGTCGCGACAAAACTATTGCTCGTTGGCAGCTCGGTCGTTGGCAGCACGTCATATTCTGGGGCAAACCCCCGAATGATATCGGCATCAGCGTCTTGGAGATCGTCGAAAAAGTTGGTCCACTCATCAACATCGATGGTGAGGTCAGCGGCCCTGGGCAATGGATCGTAGGCGTCATCCACCACCAAGGCCCGCAATATCTCTTTCCCCGCGAGCAGCTCGGCCAGCGTGGTCATGCAATCACCTTGTCGGGAAGCTCAAGAATGAAGCGATGGAGCCTGCCTGTGTCCGGATTGATCGTCTCGTCCAGCGCCAAGGTCCCTCCGTGGTACTGCGCAGCTTCGCGGGCTATGAACAAGCCCAAACCACGTCGCTTGCTTTTTTCCTTCAACGAAAAGAATGGTTTGAAGATGTTTTCCCGATTGTCGGGGGCGATGCCCCGCCCGTTGTCTTCGTATACGATGCTTGGGGGCCCGCTATGAACCTCTATGCTGATTTCCGGCTTGAAGCTTTTCTCCCGCTCGGCGCGCAATGCGAGCCAATAGGCGGAGTTTGAGATGAGATTCTCCAATATTTGAATGGCCATGCCCTTGACTGCTCGGACGCGCAGGGGACGATCGGGAAAGCTGACCTTGACCGTTATGCCCTGGCGCTGGAACTGCGCCTCGTGCGCTTCGAGCGTGTCCTTCACCAGGTCATTGAGGCTAAACACTTCAGCGCGCTGCCGCCCGGAAATGCTAAGTGGGTCTAGGACACGCACCCGTTTGCTGATGCTTTTCATTTCCGCGCGCAGTGTCTCGATATTAGCGCGTATCTCTTCGGGCACCGAGCGGCGATGCAATCGATCTAAGGCTTCAAGGGCATTTTCAGAGGCGCGAGCAAGCTCGTGGGCGACGACTTCGACCATCAGGCCGACGCCGGCCATTTCGACCATCTGTCGGCTCTCTTGTTCAACCTCAGCAATGCGCACGCGGGCTCGCGCCGCGAAGTCGGAAAACTCGAACAAGGTTTGCTGTAGATCCTCTACCGCTTCCTGCCCTTCGGGCGGTGCGAGCCTCTGTAATTTCTTTAACGCACTCTTCGCGCGATCCTCGAGCCGGCTCACTTCAGAGCGGGCATCGGCCAGATCGATTTTCTGGCTCTTATACTGTCGTTCTACGTCCTTTAGAAAACTACCGAGCAGGTTCTGGACGACATACTGCATGACATTGAGCAGCACGTATTGCTCAGGCGTTTCGCGCAGGCCCTCGCGGTTGGTCTGGTCCACAAGGTCGGGGTTCGCGGTTCGGGAAATCGCGACCCGGCCGACGAACTGGGTTTTGTTCAGAGTGTAGCCCGATCGGCGCAAGGCCCGGCGATCCAAGGCGAGCCAATCATCCTCGTCGTCACCATAAGGAAAAACGCGAAACCGGTCACGGAACAGCAATATGCCCGACCACTTCTCTTGCAGTTCCTTTACTTGGCGAAGGTCGCCGATTGCATCGACAGCGGTAAGTCGGCGGCGATTGAACCAGTGGGCCTCGAATGCAAATGGACCGACGCTGGTCAAAGCACTGTCATGGATCGGGCTATGCTCGCCGATGATGGCCCCCTGGAGGTCCTCCAGCGGCACCACCAAGATGCGGCTCTCATGGGGATGTTCGAAACCAAGGTCCATGGCTTCAAGCGTGCAATGGAGCGCCGGCCGGCCGTCTTCGATCACGTAGCGGCCGGCTACCCTGGCATGCGCCTGTGCGAGCAGATCCTGGCTCATCCATGGAATCGTCGTACGCTCGTTGTTCCAGTAGATGGCGACGCGGGGACGACTTTTCTGATCGAGGAACGGGTCGGTCAGCCTAGCGAAATCATACTCCGCCATCTCATGCACGCGCCGATCGGTCCAGTCCTCCGAAAGGGCGCTGATGATGACGCGTGTGCCGGACCAAACCGGAGTTTCTTTGACCCCGCCGATCGTCGGTTCGATCTTGATCTCGTCGAGCATCGCATCGAGGTCAGCAAACAGAGACCAATCGATATCGAGCACGTTCAAGGCAGGATCGTCAGCGCGCGCTGTTTCGATGCGAAGCCGTTCTCCAAGGCGCATTGCCGACAGGCGACCAATGCCTTTTTCCCCAAGATAGGGGCTCTCCGCTTGGCCTGCGGCAAGAGCTTCCTCGACAGCGTGCTTTCGCGAAGCCGTCCCGATCACCAGGAAATTCTTCTCGAGGTCCGCGAGAGACATCCCAGAGCCAGTGTCGCTGACTATGATCCGGTTACAACGCGCTTGCGCCTCATCAAGGGCTGAAAGCAAGCCCTCTGTATCGAGCGCCTCGGTGATCAGAGAGGTGAAGGTAGTGGACGCCTCGGCTGTCGCATTGGTATTGATATGCTCGAATATCTGTTCTTTGAGATCGGACAGCGGCAGCGTTCCCGCGGCAATTCTAGTGCGCAGCGTCAGATAATCATTTTTCCGAAGAACGATATCGAAGCGGATATCTACGCCAGTCTTGGTACGTGCATCGAAGCCATTTTTGATCAGCTCATAAAAAGCGATCACATCAGAGCTAATCAGTTCTGAGCCAAGCTCGAGTACGGTTCGGGCGGAGATACGAAACAAGCTTGGAATTTCCCTCTATGTTCTCTCGATACACGACTAGTGATCACTAGCTGGCAGCGGCTCGCGTTGCCAGCAATCTAAATGACGTGCGGAATGGGTTAGCCATGTGCGACTTTGCTCACGCTGCGCGCCAGCCAGGTCGGAAGCTGCGGCGCTACCGCGACCAGTTCATTGAAGGTGCCCGGCGGGAGTTTTCGCTTCAAGGCCTCAAGGGCGGCCTCGGCCTTCTCCGGCCCGAGCCAAGCCAGCGCGCGCACCGCCTCGCCAGCCGGTCGATGCGCTATCGCGAGCTGCCAGCGCGGCGCGTGTCGAAGCTCGACGATCTGCTTGCCGAAGCTCATTTTCCTGGTGCGGCCAGAGGTCAGATAGATTGACCGGATGGGGACTTGTGTCGTGAGCCCCAGG
Organism: Sphingomonas sp.; assembly: GCA_041659385.1. Classification (GTDB taxonomy): domain Bacteria; phylum Pseudomonadota; class Alphaproteobacteria; order Sphingomonadales; family Sphingomonadaceae; genus Sphingomonas. The sequence goes on along the minus strand of JBAZYJ010000003.1, from coordinate 115,031 downwards.
GTGTTTGCCGCAACGGCACCACTCGGGACGATGGTCTCTCCCCGCTGGCTGGCCAGTGCCTTGACCGCCTGTTCCAGAGAGGGAGCCCCCGTACCGAACCGGCTCGTAACTGGGAGGAGATAGATGCCGCGACCCGCCCGTATCAGAAGCCCCCTCTCAGCCAAGCGCGACAAGGCCTGGTCCACCGCGGCTCGATTTCCAAGGTGAAGCAAGCCCTTGGCCGCGACCGGCACCCCTTCGGGCAGCCGAGCAGCATGCTCCATAATTTGTTCGGTCAAGCGTTGCACGGCCAATCTCCTGTCAGAAATATATGCAATTTTCTGACAGTTGCAATCTGCTGTGGCGTTAGATAAGTGTCCGGCCCTATGAGAAGGCCAGACCCTCCGGTGAAACCGACCTTTACTTGGACCGTCGAGCCAATGTGGTCAGCTAATCTCTTGTAATACATCAGGGAACCGCTTGCAGATATGAGGCCGCCTTCTAAGGCGTTCTTCCAGCTGCGCCGGCCCCCAGAGATCTACCCAAGGGCCCTTCTTGGCTAGACCTTCGAGATAGTTGAAGAGGTCGTTGGACCACCCAGGATGGCTAACCAATAGAAATCCGTCGGCCTCATGACGCTCGATAGTGTCGCGGACATCGCGCACATCGGTCTTTCCTACTGTCTTTCCCCTGGATTTCACCTGCACAACAATCCGCCGTGTCCGAGCAGGCGCAATATCGCCCTCCCTATGAACGTGGGGACCGATGCCTGGTGGCGTCAGCCAGGCCACGACCATGTCCCGCCCTTGGTCCCGCTCATTAGTCGGTCCCGCACCGCGAACCCACTGCAAGCCAGGCTCCTCTTCTAAGATCGCGTGGACTAGTTCCTCGATCCGGCGCATGCTGACCGAGACCACGGTACGCGCCTCCGACAAGCGCGCCGTCTTCCTCGGCATCGACGCCTATGAGGCGGCTGGCGGCATCGTCATGCGCGACCTGTTCCAATCCGATGATGGCGGTTGGCTGCAGGATGTGGGGCTACTCGATCACCTCGTCGCCGAGAAGCTCAAGACCGAGGCCGAGGCGATCGCCGCCGAAGGCTGGATGTGGATCGAGGTGTCGATCGGTGCCTTGTCCGAGCCGTCGGGCGCGAGCCAGGTGCGGTGCGCGCCGGTCTGATGCCCGTCGAGATCGGTGACCGATGCGATCATCGCCGGCCAGGTCTCGGTCGGGGAGTGCTCGTCAGGCCGATAGTAGCAGCGCGGATGAAAGCGCAGGCTTCCGGTTCCGTGGAAATCCGTAATGCCGCGTGTGCGGAGATACGTCTTTACGAGCGTGCCCGAAACCCGGGACCAAGGGACAGCGAGAAGGACGAGGGGCTTTTCAGCAGCGATTGCGACCGGGACCGCCGACGCACCGGAGCCAAGATGGCCGATCACGCCTGCCAGCTTTTCAGGCACCCCGCTATTGCTGAGGACAATCCGGTGGCCGGCGCCAATCGCTTTGCGTGCAAAGGCCTGTGCAACAGTTCCTGCGCCAATAATTCCGATTTCCATTTTTCTCTCCGTCGAAGTGGCCGCCTCCAGGCTGCACGAGCCGGCAGGATTCACGGGGTCGGTCTCGACCTCAGCGAAGCTCGAGTTGCTCCATCACAACGGTGCCAGAGGGGTAGCAGTTGAACGATTGGATCTTGCCGTCCCGCATCTGAAAGACATCGCAGCAGGGTGCATCCATTCGCCTACCCGTCGGTTGAACCGTACCGGACGGCAGGTCGAGTGGCCCTTGGTGGGTGCCCTGCAGCGCCAGTTCGACGATGATCGTGTCGCCGACTTCGAAGAAGCGGAACAGTTCACGATGCATGTCGGGGAACGCTCGGGCATATCCGCCCACTGCTGCATCATATGCCGGCGCTGCACCTCATACTCGGCCTTGTTGTAGACGCCGCGCGATGAACGCCCGTCCTCGTGCGCCAGGCACTTTTCGATCCAGTCGCTGTTAAAGCCCAGCTCATTGAGCAGCGTCGAGCCCGTCCGCCGCAGATCGTGCACGGTGAACGGCTCCAGCGGTAGCCCCTCCTTCTTGGCTTGTTCGACGACGGCATAGGTGACCCGATTGAAGGTCGCGCGAGACATTGGCGCGTCCGCGTCGTACCGGGATGGCAACAGATATCGGGAGTTGCCGGAGCAGGTCTTGAGCGCGATCATAATGTCTAATGTCTGTCGGCACAGGTAAACGTTGTGCGGCTTCGACCGCTTCATGCGATCCTTCGGGATCGTCCAGACGGCGTTGTCGAAATCGATCTCGTCCCACACCGCATCCTGCAACTCACTTTTCCGGACCATGGTGAGGAGGAAAAGTTTCATGCCGAGGCGGATTGTCGGTAGCGTCGCGACATGCTCGAGCTGTTTGAACATGATGCGGATCTCGGCGGGTGAAAGCGCGCGGTCCTTCGGGGTAAAGGTGGCGATCGAGGCCGGACCGACGTCATCGGCCGGATTGGCGACCTTCTCGCCGTGAAGAATGGCGAAACCGTAGATCTGCTTCAGAATATCCCGCACATGGATGGCGGTCGCAGGCGCACCCCGCTCGACGATCTTGCCGCAATGGGCGCGCAGGTCATCAGGTGTGATCTCTGTCAGGAGACGATTCCGCCAGACGGGCATGAGTTCGCGCTCGAAGATGGAGCGACGCATCGCGCGCGTGCTGTCGGCCATGGTCGCGTTGGTCAGCCATTTTTCGCCGAATTCGCCGAAGCTCTTTGCTTCTTTGATCCGGCGCTTCTCCCGCTGCTTCTCGATGGCGGGGGACCGCCCTTCGGCGATCGCCCGCCGCGCATCGATACATAGCTCGCGAGCCCTGGCGAGCGATATCCCGTCACGAGCATATCTGCCGAGATAGACGGTCTCCCGCCTGCCGTTCAGCCGATAGTCGAGCCTGAACGAGATGGCACCCGACGGCGCGACGCGCACATACATGCCGTCACGATCGGATACCTTGTACATTTTGGCTTTTGGTTTCAGACACTTAAGTGCTGCATCGGTCAACATTTCGGGCCTCCTCGCGGAAAAGTACCGTCACGCGGTTTTTAGAGGCTGGTGGCGTTGAAAACGCTTTTAGTTCAGCGCCTTAGATCAAAAAAAGTACCGTCAAGAGCCTCATTGCTCCTGACGGTACTTTCGTTTTTCCGGTTGATCAATGGGGGCGAGGCCCGTCAGCGAGGCCGCCGAACGCGATCTATGCCCACCGATAGTTGTCGATAGGCATAGGAGGAATTTATTTTTGTTTTCAGTTCGTTAGGTCGTATCGCAGCGTAAATTCGGCGGCGTTTGGATGGGCCTGAATCATTCCCACTCGATAGTGCCGGGTGGCTTACTGGTATAGTCATACGTCACGCGGTTGATGCCGCGGACTTCGTTGACGATGCGGGTTGCGACGCGCGGCAGGAAGCCGCCGGGGAACTCAAACGCCTGCGCCGTCATGCCGTCGGTCGAGGTGACGGCGCGCAAGGCCAGTACCGAATCATAGGTTCGCCCGTCGCCCATCACGCCGACCGAACGCACCGGCAGCAACACCGCAAATGCCTGCCAGATCGCGTCGTACAGCCCGGCGTTGCGAATCTCTTCCAGATAGACCGCGTCGGCCTTGCGCAGGATGTCGCAGCGTTCCTTGGTCACCTCGCCGGGAATGCGAATGGCGAGGCCGGGCCCCGGGAACGGGTGCCGCCCGACGAAAATCTCCGGCAAGCCCAGTTCACGGCCCAGCGCGCGCACTTCGTCCTTGAACAATTCCCGCAGCGGCTCGACCAGCTTCATATTCATCCGCTCGGGCAAACCACCGACATTGTGGTGGCTCTTGATCGTGACCGATGGCCCGCCGGTGAACGACACGCTTTCGATCACATCGGGATAGAGCGTGCCTTGCGCCAGGAATTCCGCGCCGCCGATTTTCCGGGCTTCTTCCTCGAACACGTCGATGAAGGTCTTGCCGATGAACTTGCGCTTGGCCTCCGGATCAGTGACGCCGGCCAGCCCGTTGAGGAACAACGTCTCGACGTTCACATGGATCAGCGGGATGTTGTAGTGATTGCGGAATAGCGAGACGACCTGATCCGCCTCCCCCGAACGCATCAGGCCGTGGTCGACGAAAACGCATGTGAGCTGCTCGCCGATCGCTTCATGGATCAGCACCGCCGCCACTGCCGAATCAACCCCGCCCGACAGGCCGCAAATCACCCTGCCCTTGCCGACCTGGGCGCGGATTTCGGCAATCTTGGTCGAGCGGAACTCGGCCATCGTCCAGTCGCCTTCCAGCCCGCAGACGTGGCGCGCGAAATTGGCGATCAGCCTGGCGCCATCGGGGGTGTGGACCACTTCCGGGTGGAATTGCATCGCGTAATAGCGCCGGTCATCATCGGCGATGATCGCATAGGGCGCGCCGGGGCTGGTGGCGACGACGCGGAAACCGGGGGCAAGGCTGGTCACCTTGTCGCCATGGCTCATCCACACCTGATGCTTGTCGCCTTCGTTCCACAGGCCGTTGAACAGGCCGCAACCGTCCTGCACCTCGATAAAGGCGTGGCCGAATTCGCCACTGTCGCCCAGCACGACTTCGCCGCCCAGTTGCTGCATCATCGTCTGCTGGCCGTAACAGATGCCCATCACCGGCACGCCGCTGTCGAATATCTCCTGCGGGGCGCGGGGTGAGCCTTCCTCCAGTACCGATGCGGGGCTGCCCGACAGGATGACGCCCTGCGGCTTCATCCGAGCAAAGGCGGCTGCGGCTGCGGTGTACGGTACGATTTCGCTATAGACGCCTGCTTCGCGCACGCGCCGCGCGATAAGCTGCGTCACCTGGCTGCCGAAATCGACGATCAGGATGCAATTGGATGGGGTGGATTCGCTGGGCTGGGTCATGGCGTCCGATAGCGGGAGATGCGCTGGAACGCCAGATGGTGAGGGCAGATTTGGTCGGCAATCCAGCCCCGGCGATCCGCGGTGGCCTTATTCCTCCCCCGCCATCAACGGCCATGGCACGATGCCATCGTCGGCAACCTGCGCGAAGATGTGGGCGATGTCCGCCGGCTCGCCCCTTGCCGCCGCCGCATGAGCGCGGTGCGCGATCACCCGGTCGAGCAATTGCTTGCCGACGATATAGCTGGTGCCATAACCCGGCTGGCGCAGGTAAAGCAGTTGCTCGAACCCGACGAGCGCCGAATTGGCATCGGCCCAGCCGCGCGGCGTCCACCGGGAATGGAACTGCCCGGCCTCCGCCAGCGTCATCTCGTTCGCCTGGACGTGGAGCGAGGCAAGGCCCCGCGCGGCGCGATTGGCGAGCATAATCCACACCAGTTCCCGCCCGCGCGGTTCATCCTTGTACAGCCCGGCCTGCATCACCAATTCTTCGAAAGCGGTGGCAAACCCTTCTGATCGCGCCGCATAGATGTTGAACAACGGTGCCACTCGGCGGATGGGCGACGCATTGGGTTCAAACCGGGTTCGCGCCAGCTCGGTCCAATGGATGTCGTGCGAATAAAGCGGCCACGGATCGAGCGCGGTGACGTTGAGGAAGAAATTGCGAGCGTTGGGCGCAGTGTAATCCAGCGCCTGCGCCTTCATCGCCGCCCGATACCACGGCTTGTCGGGCACGAATCCGGTGGCGATGATGAAATCGGTGAAGGCGTCCATCTTCTTCGCGGCAAAGGCGCGATAAGCGGCGGGGTCTTCGATCGATTTCAGGGGCGGCAGGTCGCGGTTGCGCCATTCCTCCATCGCCAGCGCGGTCCAGGCGCGTTCCAGTTCGCGCTGGAGCAGCGTCGCCTGCGCATCCCAGTCATAAGGGACGAGCTGCACGTTCGCCATGTACCAGTTGTAGTTCTGCTTGCCGACGCCCGACGGGCCGGTCTTGTGCGGTGCCTCGGCATCGATCCAGGCGGCAAAGGCGCGGCTGGCATCACGCGCGGCAATGGCAGCCGAGCGGACCGGCTCCCCTGCCCCGGCCAGGCTCGCCCCTTGCGATCCATCGAATGTCCGCATCTTGAGCGTACCTGCCAACAGCGCATCGAGCGCGTCGGCCTGTTCGACGAAAACGCGCGAGCCGTAACGCCACAAATCAGCGGCATTGCTGTTGGCGAGATAGCCATGCGCGGCGGCGAGCAGCACCGGCACCCCGCGCAACCGCTGCGCAAGGTCGGCTGCATCCTTGGGCGACAATGGATAGCGATATTTGAACAAGTCTATCGCATCGGCAGTCGCCCCTTCATGCGCGGGCACGTCGCTTTCTTCGGCAAAGACCGTCGCGTAATAATTGGGGTCGCGCGCCCAGGGTTGGCGGATGCGCAGATCGAAATCGAGGCCGTTCATCTCCGCTTCGATCAGCCGGGCGTCGGCCATGTCGCGCGGTGTCCACGCCGTGCGGTCGAGTCCGGCAAGCCGTGCCTTGATCGCGGTCAGGCCACTTGCCTTGCGAGCGAGCGCCGCCGCGCTGAAATCGGGCACGTCCTTCTGCCGTTCGGGCTCTGCAAAGGCGCGCCATTGCTGGAACAGCGCAACGAGCGCAGGCGGCGTCGGCTTGTCCTGCGCCGACGCCGGAATTGGCACCACGCCGCCAGCGAGCAACAATGTGGCGAACAGCCGGATCAACCAGACGGATAAGCGCTTCATTCACAGTCCCCCTCCCAGCAAGGGCGCCACTGTGCCACGGCATTTGCGAAAATGCCTAGGCCATAGATTTGCAGCGGGGGCCGGGCGAGTATCGAACCGCAGGCGATCATTCGGCAACATCGCCGACAATCGAACCACCGGCGCGAGAGCCGCCTGGACCAACCGCTTATTTGACCGCCAGCCCCGTCCACCTGGCGATGAATGCCCAGTCGGCGGCGGTTTCGTCGATCACCTTGTCGATCGGCTTGCCGCTGCCATGCCCGGCGCGCGTCTCGATGCGCACCAGATGCGGCTTTGCGCCGATGTCGGCAGCCTGGATGGCGGCGGTATATTTGAAGGTGTGACCCGGCACGACGCGATCATCGGTATCCGCCGTGGCCGCCAGGATCGCCGGGTAATCGTGCCCGCCCCTGACATTGTGATAAGGCGAATAGCTGTAGAGGATTTTGAAATCCTCCGGCTTTGCCGGGTAGCCATAATCGTCCACCCAGTAACGCCCGGCAGTGAACCGGTCGAAGCGCAGCATATCCATCACACCCACCTGCGGCAGCGCGGCGGCGAACAGGTCAGGTCGCTGGTTGACCACCGCGCCGATCAACAGCCCGCCGTTCGATCCACCCTGGACAGCAAGCTGATCCTTGCCGGTAATCCCCTGCGCCTTCAGATATTCACCCGCCGCGATGAAATCATCGAACACGTTCTGCTTGTTGTGCAGCCGTCCGCCATCATGCCACGGCTTGCCATATTCGCCGCCGCCGCGGATGTTGGCGAGCGCGAACACCCCGCCTTGTTCCACCCACGCCAGGCGTGAAGCGGAAAAACCCGGGTTCATCGTGATGTTGAACCCGCCATAAGCGTAGAGCAGGGTTGGCGCCGGGCCAGTCACGCCCTTTTTGCGGACGATGAACATCGGCACCCTGGTGCCGTCCTTCGAGGGATAGAAAACCTGTTCGACCGTGAAGTTCGCCGGATCGAACGCGACCTTTGGCGCTGCCCAGACAGTCGATGTGTCGCTCGCCACGTCGTATCGAAACACCGTCGTCGGCGTGGTGAAACTGGTGAAGGCGAAGAATGTTTCCGTGTCCTTCGCGCTGCCACTACCGCCGACGACGCTGCCGATGCCAGGCAACGCCACCTTGCCGACAAGTTGGCCATCGGGGGTATAGCGGCGGACTTCGCTCTTCACATCGGCCAGGTAAGTGGCGAGGATCTTGCCGCCCAGGATCGACGCGCTTTCCAGCACGTCCTTGTCTTCCGGCACCACGTCCTGCACCGGCGGCAGCGCGGAACGGGCGTAAAGGTTCATCACCACGATCTTGCCGCGCGGCGCGTCCTTGTTGGTCTGCCAATAGAAATTGCCGCCTTCGTTGCCCACCAGGCTCCATTCATTGTCGAGGCCCGGCACAATGGTCCGCGGCGTCGGCTTCGGTGCCTTCAGGTCGATGACGGTGATCTGGTAGCGATTGTCGGTGCCCTGCGTCGTGGTGATGACCAGCCAGTTGCCGTCGTCAGTCACCCGCACGGCATGGCCGAGCTTGGGCTGGTCCGGCGTGGCATAGATCAGCTTGTCCGCCGATTGCGCGTCGCCCAGCTTGTGAAAATAGACCGACTGGTTTTCGTTGGTCGACTGGAACTTGGCATCGGCCGGTGGTGCCGGAAACCGCGAATAGAAAAAGCCGGAACCGTCCTTGGCCCAGGCAAGCCCTGAGAACTTCACCCATTCAATGGTGTCGGGCAGCACCTTGCCGCTGGCGACATCGATCACCTTGACGATGCGCCAGTCGGTGCCGCCGTCCTGAATGGTGTAAACCAGCTTGCTGCCATCTTCCGAAGGCGCCCATTCGCCCAGCGCAGTCGCTCCGTCCTTTGACCAGCCATTGGGATCGATCAACACTCGCCCCTCACCGTTCAGGCCGTCGCGGACGAACAGCACCGACTGGTTCTGCAAGCCGGTGTTGTGCGAATAGAAATAGTGCGCGCCCTTTTTCTCCGGCACGCCGAAGCGTTCGTAGTTGTACAATTCGCGCAGCCGCGCCTTGAACAGGTCACGCCCCGGCAACGTCGCCAGATAACCATCGGTCACCGTGTTTTCGCCATCGACCCATGACCGTACTTCGGCATCGGTGCGCACGTCGTTTTCCAGCCAGCGATACGGATCGGCGACCTTGGTGCCCGAATAATCATCGACCTGATCGACGCGGCGAGCAGCGGGGTAATGCAGGGGAGCGGGCATGGCAGTGGCCTGGGGCTGGCTGGATTGAGGCTGGCCGGGCTGGGCCAGAACGGAAACGGGAAATGCCGTGGATGCTAACAACGCCAGCGACAAGACACGACGCATAAGGCTCACGCTCCTGGAATCAAAAAAGGAACCGCACCCTAACAGGTGCGATCCCTTTCTCAATACCGGCAATCGGTTCAGTCGCTTACGCGGCCTGATCGAAATCCTCGTCGGTCATCACCGGGCCCGAATCCTGACCCTTGGCCGTCACGTCGCGGTCGACGAATTCGATGATCGCGATGGGGGCGGCGTCGGACGCGCGCATACCGGCCTTGATGATGCGGGTGTAGCCGCCGTTACGGCTGGCAAAGCGTGGCGCCAGCACGTCGAACAGCTTCACCAACTGCGCATCGTCCAGCAGGCGGGCATGGGCCAGACGGCGGTTGGAAAGGCCACCCTTCTTGGCCAGCGTCACCAGCTTTTCGACATAGGGGCGCAGTTCCTTCGCCTTGGCGACGGTGGTGGTGATCTGTTCGTGCTTGATGAGCGCTGCCGCAAGATTGCGGAACAGGGCGGTGCGATGGGCCGAGGTACGCGAAAGTTTACGGCCGCCGACACGATGACGCATGATAGTCTTCCTTCCGTTCGTTCAGGGGCCGTTTCAGGTACCCCGGACCGGGTCGCCGTTAAGGCCGCGACCCTTTCGCCTTCTAGTTCCTCCCTGAGCTTGCTCGGGGCGGAGGGCCGCTCGAAGAGCGGCGGAGGAGCACCACCGCGAAGCCGCGGCGTCGGTCGGGCCGGAAAAACCGGCCCGCCGGCCGAGGTAATCGCCGCGACAGCGAATAGCTTGCGCTATTCGCCTGCGATTACCCCATGATTTCCTGTTCGAGCTTCTTGGCCATCTCTTCGATGTTTTCCGGCGGCCAGCCAGGGATTTCCATCCCCAGGCGCAGCCCCATGCTCGACAGCACTTCCTTGATCTCGTTGAGCGACTTGCGGCCGAAATTCGGGGTGCGCAGCATCTCCGCTTCGGTCTTCTGAACCAGATCGCCGATATAGATGATGTTGTCGTTCTTGAGGCAATTGGCCGAACGCACCGACAGTTCCAGCTCGTCGACCTTCTTGAGAAGATAACGGTTGATCTGCTGAGCGTCGCCCGCGACTTCGCCACCCGCTGCCGGTGTCGCAACACCGACCGGAGCCGAACGTGCCAGCGCCGAATCGTCGAAGTGGACGAACAGCGAAAGCTGGTCCTGCAGGATGCGCGCGGCATAAGCGACCGCGTCATCCGGGCTGATCGTGCCATCGGTTTCGATCGACAGGGTCAGCTTGTCATAATCGAGTTCCTGCCCAACGCGGGTGTTCTCGACCTTGTAGCTGACCTGGCGAACCGGCGAATAAAGCGCATCGACCGGGATAAGGCCGATGGGCGCATCCGCCGGACGGTTGGCGACCGCAGGCACATAACCCTTACCGGTATCGGCAATGAGTTCCATGTTCAGCGTCGCGCCATCGTCGAGGTGGCAGATGACGAGATCGGGGTTCATCACCTCGATATCGCCCGACACCGCGATGTCGCCCGCCTTGACTTCGGCCGGGCCGGTTGCGGCAAGCTGCAGACGCTTCGGGCCTTCGCCCTGCATCTTCAGCGCGATCTGCTTCACGTTCAGGACGATGTCGGTCACGTCTTCACGCACACCGGCCAACGACGAGAATTCGTGCAGCACGTTCTCGATCTTGATCGAGGTAACAGCAGCACCCTGAAGCGATGACAGCAACACGCGGCGCAGCGCGTTGCCAAGCGTCAGGCCAAAGCCACGCTCCAGCGGTTCGGCGATGAAAGTCGCCTTGCGCATACCATCTCCACCAGCCTTTTTCTCAAGGCCGCTGGGCTTCTTCAGTTCCTGCCAGTTCTTTGCATTGACAGACACGGGCTTCCCCTTGGTTTTGGGCGGGAGCGCCAAGGTTCGCTCCGGCCATGGGAGAATCGTCCGCGCAGCGCGATCAACCGCGCGCGGACAATGACGAAATCAAACGCGACGACGCTTGGACGGACGAACGCCGTTGTGCGGAATCGACGTTACGTCGCGGATCGAGGTGATCTGGAACCCGACCGCTTGGAGCGCACGAAGCGCCGATTCACGGCCCGAACCTGGACCCTTCACCTCAACTTCCAGCGTGCGCACGCCGTGCTCGGCTGCCTTGCGGCCTGCGTCTTCGGCAGCGACCTGAGCTGCGTAGGGCGTCGACTTGCGCGAGCCTTTGAAGCCCATCATGCCCGCCGACGACCACGAAATCGCGTTGCCCTGGGCATCGGTGATCGTGATCATGGTGTTGTTGAAGCTGGCGTTCACATGCGCGACGCCGGAAGTGATGTTCTTGCGTTCCCTGCGGCGGATACGCTGCGGTTCACGTGCCATTGAAAATTCCTGACCTAAACTGAAGATCGGTATGAAGAAGCGAGCCCCGAGGCCCGATTACTTCTTCTTGCCGGCGATCGGCTTTGCCTTGCCCTTGCGAGTGCGCGCATTGGTGTGCGTGCGCTGGCCACGAACGGGCAGTCCCTTGCGGTGACGAAGGCCGCGATAGCAGGCAAGGTCCATAAGACGCTTGATGTTCATCGCGGTCTGACGGCGCAAATCGCCTTCAACCGTATAGGTCGCGTCGATCGTCTCGCGGATCTGCAGCACTTCCTGATCGGTCAGGTCCTGCACACGGGCCGCGTCGGCAATGCCCAGCTTGGTCGTGATCTCACGGGCCTTGGTCGGGCCAATGCCGTGGATATACTGAAGCGCAATGATAACGCGCTTGTTGGTCGGGATATTTACACCCGCAATACGTGCCATGAACTCTTATCTCCCAGCTCCACGGGGTCAAACATGGCTTGCCGACCCCATCTCATCGCGTTGATCCGAAACGCACAAACGCGGCATGCGCAAACAAGCGCTGCCGGCGACCGGTGTTCGGAAGAAAGGCGACATATGCAGCGAACCCCGCGCTGTCAAGCGCCCTGTCGCTGCGGCACGATCAGCGTCGCCACCAATCCCGGCGCATTGTCACCGAGTTCCAACCGTCCGCCATGCAATCGCGCTACCGCGGCGACCAGCGCCAGCCCCAGCCCGGCCCCCGGCGTCGAACGCGCGCCATCAAGGCGACCGAACCGGCGCAGCGCGTGTTCATGGTCCGCCTGCGCAATGCCCGGCCCCCGGTCCGCCACTGAAAAGCGCAATGCGCCATCCCGCCGGGCCACGCGCAAAGTGATGTCGGCACCAGCGGCGGCGTGGCGCAGGGCATTGTCGATCAGATTGGTCAGCGCCTGCGACAACAGTTCGCGGTGGATGGCGATCTGCCCCAACCCCGGCGGCGCATCGACGATGAAGGCGATCCCGGCGTCTTCAGCCACCGGGGCGTAAAGCTCGCCGATTTCCTCGACAAGCTCGGCCGGGTCGATGCGGGTAAACCGGTCGCGCGGCACCGATTCCGACCGGCTGATCTCCATCAACATCGTCAGCATCCGCATCACCAGATCGGTTTCGCCGATCATGCCGTTGAGTGCGGCGTCACGCGCGACCGGGTCGGTCTGCAGCACAGCCTGTTCGGCCTTGGCCCGCAAGCGAGACAGTGGCGAGCGCAGGTCGTGCGCCAGGCTGTCGGTCACGACGCGCAATTCGATCATCAATCGCTCGATCTTGTCCAGCATCGTGTTCAGCCGCGTCGCCAGCCGGTCGAACGCATCGCCGCCGCCCGCAACCATGGCGACGCGCGGACTGAGATCGCCCGAGGCCACCGCTTCGACTACCCCGGCAAGGTGATCGAGCCGACGAGCGACATAGCGAGTCAGCACCAGCCCCCCAACCCCGCCCAGCGCCAGCGACAACAGCGCGGCGAACACCAGCGCCCGTTCGATCGCATGTTGTTCCTGCTGCCAGTCATCGAGCAAACGGCCACTGACCAGCCAATCCGCCCCGATCGGCTGAATCGAAATCCCCGCCTCGCCCAGCGGCCAGGGCGGTGATCGGCCGATGCGGACAATCTGGAACTCGTTCGGCTCCAGGCGGCTCGACAGGACGAGGTTGGGGCCGCGACCGCCGATGCGCCGCCCCGCCTTGTCGACGATGACGGCAATGATCGCTTCGTCGCCGCGATTATACGCGTCCGCCACCACCTTGAGCATCGCCGACGTGCCACCGCCCCGCCAGACCGCCACCAGCGAATCGGTCTGTTCGGCGGTGTCGCGTTTCAACACTTCGACCGCGCTGTCGTGAATCTGGTTCCACACCAGCGCCACCAATGCCAGGTTCGACGCGAAAATGAGGCCGAAGGCCAGCAGCGCCAAGCGCGCGGTGACCGAAATCCGCATCAAAGATCGATCGACAGCCGGTATCCTGCACCGCGCACCGTATGCAAAATCGGCGTGGTGAAGCCATCTTCCAGCTTGCGGCGCAGGCGACCGATATGGACATCGACCACGTTCGATCCCGGATCGAAGTGATAGTTCCAGATCTTTTCCAGCATCATCGTGCGCGTCACCACCTGCCCGGCGTTGCGGGCAAGAAATTCCAGAATGTTGAATTCACGCGAACCCAGCACGATGCTCCGCCCCGCGCGGCTGACCTTGCGGCCCAGCAGATCGATTTCCAGATCCCCCACCGACAAGCGCGGCGACTGCGCTTCGGATTGAGAGCGATCATTGCGGCGAAGCAACGCGTCGACCCGCGCGGTCAGTTCGGAAAAGGAAAAGGGCTTGCACAGATAATCGTCGGCCCCGGCGCGCAATCCATCGACGCGGTGGTCAACGCTGGCAAGGGCCGACAGCATCAGCGTTGGCGTGGCGATGCCGGCGGCGCGAATGGCGCTGACCATCGCCAGTCCGTCAAGGCCGGGCAACATCCGGTCCGCGATGATCAGATCGAATATGCCCTCGCTTGCCAGGAACAGCCCATCGCGGCCGTTGCCGCAGCATTCGACGTTGAAGCCAGCCTCGCCCAGGCCCTTTGCGATATAGGTCGCGGTGGCCGGGTCATCCTCGACAATCAGAATCTTGCGTGTCATTTCCTGCCTCGTGGCCCGCGCCAGCGTAGCGAGGAAGTTGGCCGGCGAAAAGTCTGGCGGGTTTCCGCCGGCCACGACGCCCCCGGGAAGCGGGACGCCGAAGTACACAGGTTGAACTTCAAAAAGGGACGGTGGCCACTTGCCTGCACATGACGTCCGCGTGGGATTCGGATGTCGATCCCTCGCTCAAAGGCCGCCGGTGCGGGGGTTGCCCAACGGCCTTGAGCCAGGAAATTGTGCCGATGGATGACCACCGCCCCAATTCTTGCGACCAAGCCCAGTGCGGTGGATTTGAAATTCGCCACATTAAGCGGCTAGGCACGGAGCGAATTTCAAATCCATGAACCACACTAGAGTCACATAGTTGCTAGTGACCCTTGCGAATCTGAAGTTCGTTCTGTCCTATCGGAACTATGTGACGAACTTCAGATTCGGGTCACTAGTGGTCGCTCGCGCAACAACTATGCGCCCCCGCGTGCCCGGGCGATGACGCCCACATGAAGAATTTGTCATTTACGACGAACCGATTGTCGTCCGATGATCGCCACGGTCCGGCAGCGGTCAAACCGGGCGTTGATCGATCAGCCCCAGGCGCGCAACGATGGCGCCGCGGGCAAGCAGCGCGCCCGGCGCAACCACGGCATTGGCGCCGATGCGCGCGCCATCCCCAACCAGCGCGCCGAATTTGGTCACGCCGGTTTCAACAACCTGTTCGCCGACAACGATGCGCATCGTATCGCCATCCAGCTCGTTGCGATGGTTGGCGATGATGCTGCCCGCTTCGAGATTGACGCCCGAGCCCAGGATCGAATCGCCGACAAAGTTGAAATGCGCCAACGCGCTGCCGGGGAAGATCAGGCTGGTCTTCACTTCGGCACCCGGCCCGATGGTGCATTTGTCGAGCAACCACACCCCGCCACGCAGATAGGCACCCGATGCCACCAGACATCCCGGCCCGATGATCGCCGGGCCTTTCAACGTGGCGCCAGCCTCTACCGTCGCGCTGCGGTGAACGGCAATGTCGCCATGCCAGTGGTAGGCGCTGCCAAGACTGTCGAGCGCCACGCCAATGATTTGCGGCAAATCCGCAACGACATTCCAGGGCGCGGCATCCAGGAGCGCCGGCACGAGCGCCGGGAAAAACTTACCCCAGCGCTCGATATAACTGACGATCATTTGTCGCCCAGGATAGCCTCAATAGCGGCGGTCACCACATCGATATCAGCCATGCCATCGACATGGCGGACCAGCCCGCGGCTTTCATAGATGGGCAGAATGGGCGCGGTCTTGCCGCGATATTCGGTCATGCGGGTGCGGACGGTTTCTTCATTGTCGTCGACGCGGCGCTTGAATTCGTGGCTGCCGCAGACATCGCAAGTGCCCTCAACCTTGGGCAGGGCGAATTTGTCGTGATAATTGGCGCCGCATTTGGCGCAGGAAAATCGGCCGACGATGCGTTCGACAAGCGCGTCTTCATCGACGTCCAGTTCGATCACGAAGTCCAGCTTGCGCCCGCGTTCGGCCAGCAAATCGTCCAGCGCGCGCGCCTGCGCTTCGGTGCGTGGATAGCCGTCGAAGATCACGCCTTGCGCGGTATCCGGCTCATCAAGCCGATCACCGATAATGCCCGAGACGATCTCATCAGAGACCAGTTGCCCCGCATCCATCACGGCTTTTGCCTTCAGGCCGACGGGCGTACCCGCCTTCACCGCGGCGCGCAGCATGTCGCCCGTCGAAAGCTGAACCATGCCGCGGTCCGCCTGCAATCGCGCGGCCTGTGTGCCCTTGCCCGCGCCCGGCGGTCCGAGAAGGATAATATTCAAGTCGTCGTCCCCTGCCCTGCGCGACGTCCGGCCCCTCTAGCGGAGGCGGCCGCCCTTCAGCTTCGCCTTCTTGATCAGATCGCCATACTGGTGAGCCAGCAAGTGCGACTGAATCTGCGTAACCGTGTCCATCGTTACGTTGACCACGATCAAGAGGCTAGTCCCACCAAGGTAGAATGGGATCGACAATGCCGACACCAGATATTCCGGCACCAGGCAGATAATCGCCAGATAACCCGCACCGATGACGGTGATGCGGGTGAGCACGTAATCGAAATAGATTTCGGTGTTCTTGCCGGGCCGGATGCCGGGAATGAAGCCGCCGTGGCGCTTCAGATTTTCCGCCGTCTCCTCGGGGTTGAACACAACCGCGGTGTAGAAGAACGAGAAGAACACGATGCCGAAGCCGTAGAGCAGCATGTACAGCAGCGATCCGTGCTGCAGATACTGGTTCAGCGTGATGACCGCATCGCCCCACCACGTCACGCCCTGGGTATATTTGCCCGCGAACTGGGTGATGGTCAGCGGCATCAGCAGCAGCGACGACGCGAAGATCGGCGGAATGACACCTGCCGTATTGATCTTCAGCGGCAAGTGGCTGCGATCCGCCTGCATCCCGCGCTGCGTCTGGCGCTTGGGATACTGGATGAGGATGCGACGCTGCGCGCGTTCCATGAAGCAGATGAACAGAATCAGCACAACGACCGCAGCGATGATGCCGATCATCCGGACCGAATCGAGCGAGCCCGAACGGCCACCCTCGAACAGATTGTACAGCGTCGTCGGCAGGCTGGCGACGATACCGGCCATGATGATGAGCGACGTACCGTTGCCGATGCCGCGGCTGGTGATCTGCTCACCGATCCACATCAGGAACATCGTGCCGCCGACCAGCGAAACGACCGCGCCGACGCGGAACAACATGCCGGGTTCAACGACCGCCTGCACGCCCTGGCTGGCGGAGAAACTTTCAAGGCCAACAGCGATGAAATAGCCCTGGATCATCGTCAGCAACACCGTGCCATAGCGGGTGTACTGGTTCAGGCGCTTGCGGCCGCTTTCGCCTTCCTTCTTGATCGAATTCAGCGTGGGCGACAGCGAGGTGGCGAGCTGAACGACGATCGACGCGGTGATATAGGGCATCACGCCAAGCGCGATCAGGCTCATCCGCTTCAGCGAACCACCCGAAAAGCTGTTGAACAGGTCGAGCACGCCACCGTTGGTCTGCTGGCTGAGCAGGCCGAGCGCCGTCGGATCGACGCCGGGCAGCGGCACATAGCTGAGCATACGAAAAACGATCAATGCCCCGATCGTGAACCAGAGGCGCTTCTTCAGATCGGTCGCCTGCGAGAAATTCGCTAGGCTGAGGCTGGAAGCCATTTGCTCGGCTGCTGATGCCATGTGCGTTCTTTATGTCCTGACCGGGAAACAACTTGCGGCGGGATGCGTTTGCCACGCCCCGCCGCTCATATAGGCTCGCTGTGGCGCTTGTCTAACCTTCTGGCGCAATTTGGCACCAAGCGGAGAGACAATACCCTAATTCCACCCATCCCGTGCCATGGCGGACCAGGCACGGGAACGACGTGGAACCTGGCCTCAGCCCTTTTTGGCGAGGCGAGCCGCGCGGGCAACGCCCTTCTTCGCCGCGGCCTTTTCAGCCGCCGGGACAACGGCGATGACTTCGACCGAGCCGCCAGCCTTCTGCACGGCTTCCAGCGCGCCCTTCGACACACCGGCAACCACGAAGCCCAGCTTGGCGGTCAATTCGCCCTTGCCCAGCAGGCGGACGCCGTCCTTGCCACCGCGTGCGAGGCCGGCTGCCTTCAGCGCGGCGTGGTCAATGGTCGAACCTGCGGTCAACTTGCCCGCATCGACGGCCTTCTGGATCGCACCAAGGTTCACTTCGGCATGATCGGTAGCGAAGATGTTGTTGAAGCCACGCTTCGGCAGCCGCATGTGCAGCGGCATCTGGCCGCCTTCAAAGCCGTTGATCGAGACGCCTTCACGGCTCTTCTGGCCCTTCTGGCCACGACCCGCAGTCTTGCCCTTGCCCGAGCCGATGCCGCGCCCGACGCGCATCCGACGATGACGGGCGCCCTGGTTGTCGTTGAGTTCGTTCAGTTTCATGTCGTGCACTCGCTTTCGCTTTTGTCGCGCTGAAAAATCAAAATCCCCCCGCTCCGCCAGGAGAGAGGGTATTCCCGTCCATCGCAGCAACGGTGGGCGGCGATGCACCAGAGCCAGGCCCTCGTCAACGCCCCTTTTCCGGCCCCCTCCCCCCAAGGGGGAAGAGAGCCAGGGAAAAGTTCAGCCTTCCACGCTCACCATATGCGCCACCTTGCGGATCATGCCGCGCACCTCTGGGGTGTCGGTCAGTTCCACCGTGCGGTGCATCTTGTTGAGGCCAAGGCCGATCAGCGTTGCGCGCTGATCGCTGGTCCGACGGATCGGCGAACCGGTCTGCGTGATCTTCACCGTCTTGGCGGTTTCAGTCTTTGCGGTTTCAGTCTTTGCGGTTTCAGTCTTTGCCACGTCGCTTACTCCGTGATTGCCGCGGCTTCAGCCTCGGCAGCCTGTGAGCCGCCACGGCCGATCAGATCGGCGATCTTCTTGCCGCGACGCTGGGCAACCAGCTTGGGGCTGGTCTGCGTCGTCAGCGCGTCGAACGTCGCGCGGATCATGTTGTAGGGATTGGAAGTGCCGACCGACTTGGTCACCACATCGGCAACGCCCAGCGATTCGAAAACGGCGCGCATCGGGCCGCCAGCGATGATGCCCGTACCCTGCGGAGCCGAACGAAGCGTCACGCGACCTGCGCCGAAATGGCCGTTGCCATCGTGGTGCAGCGTGCGACCTTCCTTCAGCGGTACGCGGACCATGGCCTTCTTGGCCGCCGCCGTCGCCTTGGAAATCGCTTCCGGCACTTCGCGCGCCTTGCCATGGCCGAAGCCGACACGGCCCTTGCCATCGCCCACCACGACGAGTGCTGCAAAGCCGAAGCGCTTGCCGCCCTTCACCGTCTTGGAAACGCGGTTGATGTGGACGAGCTTTTCGATCAGCTCTTCGCCACCTTCTTCGCCGCCGCGCGGGCCACGGTCGTCACGACGGCCACGGCCGCCACGATCGTTGCCACGGCCACCGCGGTCACCGCCGCCGCCGCCACGGCCGCCACGGCCACGACGGGGAGCGCCGCCATCGGGAGCGCCGCCTTCGACGACCGGAGCGTCGGTCGTGTTGATCTCGTCAGCCATTCTTAGAACTCCAATCCGGCTTCGCGCGCGGCATCAGCCAGCGCCTTGACGCGTCCATGGTACAGGAAGCCACCACGGTCGAACACGACCTGAGTAACGCCCGCAGCCTTGGCCGCTTCCGCAACGCGCTTGCCAACCGTAACGGCGGCGTCGATGTTCGCGCCGCTGGTGCCGCGCAGATCCTTGTCGAGCGTCGAGGCAGAAGCGACGGTGCGCCCTTCGGCGTCGTCGATCACCTGCGCATAGATATGCTTGCCCGAACGATGCACCGACAGGCGCGGACGAAGGCCCGAGCGCGCACGCAGTGCCGTGCGATTGCGGCGACGCCGCTTTTCGAAAAGAGAGAGACCCTTGGCCATCACTTCTTCTTCCCTTCCTTGCGGAAGATAAACTCGCCGCGATACTTGATACCCTTGCCCTTGTACGGTTCGGGTTTGCGCCAGCGGCGGATTTCCGCGGCAACCTGGCCAACCTGCTGCTTGTCGATGCCCGAAATCTCGACCGTGGTCTGATCCGGCGTCTTGATCTCGATGCCGTCGGGGATCGCAAAGTTGACATGGTGGCTATAGCCAAGCTGCAGGTTCAGCACCCGGCCCTGGCTCGCTGCGCGATAACCGACACCGGTGATTTCCAGCACCTTTGCAAAACCGTCGGTCACGCCAGTGACCAGGTTCTGCACCATCGTGCGCTGCATTCCCCAGAACGCGCGAGCACGCTTGCTGCCGTTGGCGGGCAGCACCGAAATGTTGCCGTCTTCCAGCGTGTAGCTGATGTCATCCACCAGCGGCATGGTCAGCGTGCCCTTGGGCCCCTTGACCGAGATCAGACCGCCGTCGATCGTCGCCGTGACGTTCGCCGGGATCGCGATCGGCTTTTTGCCAATGCGGCTCATCAGAATACCTCCGCAAGCACTTCGCCGCCGACATTCTGTTCGCGCGCTTCCGCGTCGGACAGAACACCCTTGGGCGTCGAAACGATGGTGATACCAAGGCCATTCATCACGCGGGGCAGGTCTTGCGACCCGCTGTACACGCGACGACCAGGCTTCGAGACACGCGCGACGTGCTTGATCGCCGGCTGGCCTTCGAAATATTTGAGCTCGATGCGGATGCCCGCGGCGGGGCCCATCTGCTCTTCGGAATAACCGCGGATATAGCCCTCGCGCTGAAGCACGTCGAGCACGCGGACGCGCAACTTGGACGCGGGCGTCAGGACAGAATCCTTGCGCGCGCGCTGGCCGTTGCGGATGCGGGTGAGCATGTCACCAATGGGATCGGTCAAAGCCATCTCTTGATCCTTACCAGCTCGACTTCGTGACGCCCGGGATCAGGCCCTTGTTGGCCAGTTCCCGAAGCTGCACGCGGCAGAGGCGGAACTTGCGATAATAGGCACGCGGACGGCCTGTCAGCTCGCAACGGTTGCGGATGCGCGTCGGGTTACCGTTGCGCGGGATTTCTGCCAGTTTCAGGCGGGCGATCAGGCGCTCGGTTTCATCGAGCGACTTGTCGTTCGCAATCGCCTTCAGCTTCGCATAGCGGCCGGCGTATTTCTTAACGAGCTGCTTGCGGCGCTCGTTCTTGTTGATCGAACTCAGTTTCGCCATGTCTTAAGCCGCCTTCTTCTCAGCCGCGTCCTGCGGGAACGGGAAGCCGAACAGACGCAGCAGCTCACGCGCTTCATCGTCGGTCTTCGCCGTCGTGGTGACGATCACGTCCATACCGCGAACCTTGTCGATCTGGTCGTAGTTGATTTCCGGGAACACGAGCTGCTCCTTCAGGCCGCAGGCATAGTTGCCGCGCCCATCGAAGCTCTTCGGGTTCAGACCACGGAAGTCGCGGACGCGCGGCAGCGCGATCGTGACGAAACGATCCAGAAATTCGTACATCCGTTCACGACGCAGCGTGACCTTGACGCCAATCGGCATGCCTTCACGCAGCTTGAACTGCGCGATCGACTTCTTCGCCTTGGTGATCACCGGCTTCTGGCCTGCAATCAACTGAAGCTCGGCAGCCGCATTGGTCACGTGCTTACGGTCGTTGACCGCTTCGCCCACGCCCATGTTGAGCACGATCTTGTCAATGCGGGGCACTTCCATCGCGTTCTTGTAGCCGAACTTCTCAACCATCGCCTTGATGATGGTTGCGTCGTACATCGACTTCATCCGCGGAACATATTTATCAGCCACTGATGACCTCCCCGGACTTCACGGCCACGCGGACCTTCTTGCCGTCCTTGACTTCAAAGCGGACGCGCGTCGGCTGACCGGTCTTGGGGTCCGCAATCGCGACCTTCGACACTGCCATCGGTGCTTCGACACGCTCCAGGCCCCCCTGCGGGTTCGCCTGGCTCGGCTTGCGGTGGCGAACGATCACGTTCGCGCCCGACACGACGACCTTGCCGTCCTTCGGCATCGCCTGGGTCACTTCGCCAGTCTTGCCCTTGTCCTTGCCGGACAGGACGACGACGCGGTCACCCTTCTTGATTTTCGCGGCAGCCATTACAGCACCTCCGGCGCAAGCGAGATGATCTTCATGTGCTTCTTCGCGCGCAGTTCGCGGACGACCGGGCCAAAAATACGGGTGCCGATCGGCTCCTCGTTCTTGTTGACCAGCACGGCGGCATTGGTGTCGAAACGGATCACCGAGCCATCGGGACGACGAATGTCCTTGGCCGTGCGCACGATGACGGCACGGTGCACGTCACCCTTCTTCACCTTACCACGCGGAGCAGCTTCCTTGATGCTGACGACGATGATGTCGCCAACACCAGCGGTGCGGCGCTTTGACCCGCCCAGCACCTTGATGCACTGCACCCGCTTCGCGCCGCTGTTGTCAGCGACCTCGAGATTGGATTGCATCTGGATCATCGATCCGGTTCCTTCCTACTATGACGCCCGATCCCGACCGGGCGCCGCCTTCAAAATCTCGTGCCTGAAAAAATCAGGCGTCGACCTCAACCCGGGCAGGCGTCACCGCCGCGCTGACGCGCTCGATGACCCGCCAGGTCTTGTTCTTGGAAATCGGCGCGGTTTCTTCGATCCGCACCGTTTCACCAGCCTTGTACTCATTCGCCTCGTCATGGGCGTGGTACTTCTTGGAACGGCGAATGATCTTGCCGTAGAGCGCGTGCTTTACCTTGCGCTCCACCAGCACCACCACCGTCTTGTCGTTCTTGTCCGAGACAATCTGTCCGGTCAGCACACGCTTTGGCATGTCTGTGTTCCTTACTTTGCCACGGCGGCGCGAACGCGCGCGCTTTGCAGCGTCTTGATGCGCGCGATATCGCGGCGCACTTCGCGGACGCGCGATGGCTTTTCAAGCTGGCTGGTCGCCGCCTGAAAACGCAGGTTGAACTGCTCGCGCTTCAGATTGCCCAGCTCTTCATTGAGCTGGTCGTCGGACTTTGCCGTCAGATCATCGATCCGGGACATCTTATTCGCCTCCCAGGTGCGAGGTGTCGCCGAGACGCGCCACCACCTTGGTCTTGATCGGCAGCTTCATCGCTGCACGCTCAAATGCTTCTGCCGCGAGCGGTCCGGGAACACCGTCCAGCTCGAACAGGATACGGCCCGGCTTGACCCGTGCAGCCCAGAACTCAGGCGAACCCTTGCCCGAGCCCATGCGGACTTCGGCAGGCTTCGACGAAACCGGCACATCCGGGAAAATGCGGATCCACAAACGGCCCTGGCGCTTGATGTGACGCGTGATCGCGCGGCGGGCCGCCTCGATCTGGCGCGCGGTCAGCCGGTCCGGCTCCATCGCCTTCAGCCCGTAAGAGCCGAAGTTGAGGTCGGAACCGCCCGTGGCCTTGCCATGGATGCGGCCTTTGAAGGCCTTGCGGAACTTGGTGCGCTTTGGTTGCAACATGATCTATTAGTTCCTGCGATCGTCGCGCGCCGGGCGCACGCCGGAGGTCTGAGCCTCCATCATCAGCCGGTCCTGAGCCATCGGGTCATGGCCCAGAATCTCGCCCTTGAAGATCCACACCTTGACGCCGCACACACCATAAGCGGTGTGGGCCTGTGCTTCGGCATAATCGACATTGGCACGCAGCGTGTGGAGCGGCACGCGCCCTTCACGATACCATTCGGTCCGCGCGATTTCCGCGCCGCCCAGACGGCCGCCGCAGGTGATACGAATGCCTTCCGCACCCAGACGCAGCGCCGACTGAACCGCACGCTTCATGGCGCGACGGAAAGCGATGCGGCGTTCGAGCTGATCGGCAACGCCCTGTGCAACCAGCTTGGCGTCGATTTCCGGCTTGCGGATTTCAACGATGTTCAAGGACACGTCGGACGACGTCATCTTGCTCAGCGTCTTGCGCAGCTTTTCGATGTCCGCACCCTTCTTGCCGATGATGACACCGGGGCGGGCGGCGAAGATCGAAATGCGGCACAGCTTGGCCGGACGCTCGATCACCACCTTCGAAATCGCGGCCTGGGGCAGCGTTTCGACGATGAACTTGCGGATCTTCAGATCCTCAAGCAGCAGACGACCATAATCGGCGCCTTCGGCGTACCAGCGGCTGTCCCACGTGCGGTTGATCTGGAGACGCAGACCGATCGGATTTGATTTCTGACCCATGACTTACGCCTCTTCCACTTCCCGAACGACAATCCGAAGGCGTGAGAACGGCTTCAGAATGCGTGTCGACTTGCCGCGGCCACGCGTGGCGAACCGTTTCATCGTGATCGACTTGCCGACCGATGCCTCGGCAACGACAAGCGCGTCGACGTCGAGGTTGTGATTGTTTTCCGCATTGGCGATCGCGGATGCGAGCACCTTGCGAGCGTCAACCGCCATCGCCTTGGTCGAGAACGACAGGATGTTCATCGCGTCGCCCGCCTTCTTGCCGCGGATCAGACCAGCGACGAGGTTGAGCTTCTGCGCGGAACCACGGATCTGCGTGCCAACCGACAGCGCTTCCTTGTCACCAACGCGGCGCGGAGCCTTTTCCTTGCTCATCAGCGCTTACCCTTCTTGTCCGCGGCGTGGCCGGGGAAGAAGCGGGTCGGAGCGAATTCGCCCAGCTTCATGCCAACCATGTCCTCGTTGACGGTAACCGGCACGAACTTGCGACCGTTGTAGACGTTGAACGTCAGGCCAACGAAGTCGGGCAGGATCGTCGAACGGCGCGACCAGGTCTTGATCGGCGAACGAGCGTTGGTTTCCTGCGCGGTCTGCGCCTTCTTCAGCAGATGGAGGTCCACGAACGGACCCTTCCAGATGGAGCGAGCCATAGCTTAGCCCTTCTTCTTCGCGTGACGCGACCGGATGATGAACTTGTCGGTCGACTTGTTATGGCGGGTACGGGCGCCCTTGGTCGGCTTGCCCCACGGCGTAACCGGATGACGGCCACCCGAGGTACGGCCTTCACCACCGCCGTGCGGATGGTCGACCGGGTTCTTCGCAACGCCGCGAGTAAGCGGACGCTTGCCCAGCCAGCGGTTGCGGCCAGCCTTGGCGAGGTTCTGGTTGGCGTTGTCCGGGTTTGAAACCGCGCCCACCGTCGCCATGCAATCCGAACGGATATAGCGCTGTTCGCCCGAGTTCAGGCGGATCATCACCATGCCCTTGTCGCGGCCGACGATCTGCACATAAGTGCCCGCCGCACGCGCAAGCTGACCGCCCTTGCCTGGCTTCATCTCCACATTGTGGACGATGGTGCCGACCGGCATCTGGCCCAGTTCCATGGCGTTGCCCGGCTTCACGTCGGTCTTCTTGCCAGCGACGATGGTGTCGCCCGCTGCCAGACGCTGCGGCGCCAGGATGTAAGCCAGTTCACCGTCCTGATACTTGACCAGCGCGATGAAGGCCGAACGGTTGGGATCATATTCCAGATGCTCGACCGTCGCGGGCATTTCCCACTTGCGGCGCTTGAAATCGATGATGCGATAGCGCTGCTTGTGCCCCCCGGCGATACCGCGCGAGGTGACATGGCCCTTGTTGTTGCGGCCACCGGTCTTGCGCTTGCCTTCGGTCAGCGCCTTGACGGGCTTGCCCTTGTGCAGGCCCGAACGATCGACGAGAATAAGGCCACGGCGTGCCGGGCTCGTCGGGTTGTAATGCTTGAGTGCCATTACGCGCTAACCCCTTCGGTCACGTCGATGGTCTGCCCGTCCTTCAGGGTGACGATCGCCTTCTTGAAGTCCGAACGCTGATAGGGCTTGCCCTGCCAGCGCTTGGTCTTGCCCTTCTGGGTGATGGTGTTCACGCCAGTCACGGTCACTTTGAACAGCGCTTCGACCGCTGCCTTGATTTCAGGCTTGGTGGCGTCGCCAGCGACCTTGAACACGACTGCGTTCTGCTCGCTGAGCAGAGTCGATTTTTCGGTGATGTGGGGGGCCAGAATGACGTCGTAATGACGCACTTCGACCGCCGCGTTCTGCTTCTTAGCCATGGAAGCGCGCCTCCAGCTTTTCGACAGCGGCGCGGCTCAGCACCAGCGTGTCATGCTTCAAAATGTCGTAGACATTGGCGCCGGCCGCCGGGAGAACGTTGATCTCACGGAGGTTGCCGGCAGCGAGCGCGAAGCTCGCCTCGACCATGTCACCATCGATGACCAGCGCGGTCTTCGCGCCGAACGACTGGAAGCTCTTGGCGAGCGCCGCAGTCTTTGCACCGTCAACCGCCAGCGTATCAACGATGAGCAGCTTGCCATCCTTGACCTTCGCCGACAGCGCCATCTTCAGGCCCAGCGCACGAACCTTCTTGTTCAGCGACGGGTTGAAGTCACGAACGCGGGCGCCGTGAGCCTTACCACCGCCGATGAAGACGGGAGCGCGGCGATCGCCATGACGAGCCGTGCCGCCGCCCTTCTGGCGACCGAACTTCTTGCCGGTGCGAGCAACATCGGCGCGTTCACGAGTACCGCGAGCGGTGCCGCGGCGCTTTTCGAGCTGCCAGGTGACGACGCGGTGCAGAATGTCTGCGCGCGGCTCAAGACCGAATACGTCGTCGGCGAGTTCGATCTCACCAGCGGCATCGGCGCCAAGAGTCTGAACCTTGACTTTCATGGTTTAGCCCTCCTGGCCTTCGGTCGCTTCCGGTGCGGCCACTTCTTCAGCGGGCGTATCGGCAGCGGTGTTGGTGTTCGCGGCGACCTTCAGGCCGGCCGGATACGGCGCATCCTTGGGCAGCGGAACCTTGATCGCGTCCTTGACGAGCAGCCAGCCACCCTTCGAGCCAGGGACGGACCCCTTGACGAAGATCAGGCCGCGCTCGACGTCGGTCGAAACGACTTCCAGATTTTGCTGAGTGCGCTGACGGTCGCCCATGTGGCCGGCCATCTTCTTGTTCTTGAAGACCTTGCCCGGATCCTGGCGCTGACCAGTCGAACCGAGCGAACGGTGCGAGACCGAAACGCCGTGCGTCGCGCGCAGACCGCCGAAGCCCCAGCGCTTCATGCCGCCCGCAAAGCCCTTGCCCTGCGTGTAGCCCTGAACGTCGATCAACTGACCCGCCACGAAGTGATCGGCCGAAATTTCGGCACCCACTTCAAGCAGCGCGTCGTCAGCGACACGGAATTCACGGACAATCGCCTTGGCTTCCACTTCGGCCTTGCCGAAATGGCCGCGCTGCGGCTTGGCAACATTCTTCACCTTGGCGACGCCAGCGCCGAGCTGAACGGCGACGTAGCCGTCGCGATCGGCCTCCCGTCGCGCAACTACCTGAACATTTTCAAGCGCCAGGACGGTGACGGGCACGTGGCGCCCATCTTCCTGGAACAAGCGGGTCATCCCCATTTTCTTCGCGATCACGCCAGTGCGCATGATCCATGCTCCTATTACAGAGGCCCGCCGAGGGTCATTCCCCGACGGGCGTGCCAGCCCAAAATATGAAACGTGCCCCGACCTGGGCTGATGCTCCGCGGATGCGGAGCGTGTCGGGGGACGCAGGCCCGGGCGACCAGTAGACTGGATGCCCGGCGGTATCCCTTTAACGCTGGCCCGCGTTACCGGGCCGAATCGCTGTATGGAAGCGGCGCTTTACGCCAGCTTGATCTCAACATCAACACCTGCTGCGAGATCGAGCTTCATCAAAGCATCGACCGTTTGCGGGGTGGGTTGAACGATGTCCAGCATACGCTTGTAGGTGCGAACCTCAAACTGCTCGCGCGACTTCTTGTCGACGTGCGGTCCACGGTTTACCGTGAACTTCTCGATGCGCGTCGGCAAGGGAATGGGGCCACGAATAAGAGCGCCAGTACGGCGGGCCGTATCTGCGATGTCGCCAGTTGCCTGATCCAGCACGCGATGGTCGAATGCCTTCAGGCGAATACGGATATTCTGCGTTTCCATGTCCCTACCGATGCGAAAGAGCGGGTCGCCAACGGGCGACCGATACTGTGTTCACTAAAATAGCAACCGCCCGACCCCCCGGATTTATGCCCCGGGGAATCGGGCGGAAGCGAGCCTATATTACTTCGAGATCGCGCTGACAATCCCCGAACCGACGGTGCGGCCACCTTCGCGGATCGTGAAGCGCTGACCAACGTCCATGGCGATCGGCGCGATCAGCTTGACACCCAGCGCGACGTTATCGCCCGGCATCACCATCTCGGTGCCCTCAGGCAGCTCGACAGTGCCGGTGACGTCCGTGGTGCGGAAGTAGAACTGCGGACGATAGTTGGCGAAGAACGGCGTGTGACGGCCACCTTCGTCCTTCGACAGCACGTACACTTCCGACTGGAACTCAGTGTGCGGCTTGATCGAGCCGGGCTTGCAGAGAACCTGGCCACGCTCGACTTCTTCACGGCCAACGCCACGGATCAGCGCACCGATGTTGTCGCCAGCCTGGCCCTGATCGAGCAGCTTGCGGAACATTTCAACGCCGGTGACGGTGGTCTTGCGGACATCCGGGTGGATGCCGACGATTTCGACTTCTTCACCAACCTTGATGATGCCGGTTTCGACGCGGCCGGTGACAACCGTACCACGACCCGAGATCGAGAACACGTCTTCGATCGGCATCATGAACGGCTTGTCGAGCGGACGCTCGGGCTGCGGCAGATAGGTGTCGACTGCCTGCATCAGCTTCAGAACGGCGTCGTGGCCGATTTCAGGCTGCTTGCCGTCGAGTGCGCACACTGCCGAACCACGGATGACCGGGATGTTGTCGCCGTCGAAATCATACTTCGACAGCAGCTCACGGATTTCCAGTTCGACGAGTTCGAGGATTTCCTCGTCGTCGACCAGGTCGACCTTGTTCATGAACACAACCATCGTCGGCACGCCGACCTGACGAGCGAGCAGGATGTGCTCGCGGGTCTGCGGCATCGGGCCGTCGGTTGCCGACACCACCAGGATCGCGCCGTCCATCTGCGCGGCGCCGGTGATCATGTTCTTCACATAGTCAGCGTGGCCGGGGCAGTCGACGTGCGCATAGTGGCGCTCGGAGGTTTCGTATTCGACATGGGCGGTCGAAATCGTGATACCGCGCTCACGCTCTTCCGGGGCCTTGTCGATGTTGGCGTAGTCGACGAACGTCGCGCCGCCCGTTTCGGCCAGGACCTTCGTGATCGCGGCCGTCAACGACGTCTTGCCGTGGTCGACGTGACCGATCGTGCCGATGTTGAGGTGCGGTTTGGTCCGCTCAAACTTTGCCTTCGCCATTGCTTTCCTACCTTCTGGGTCAATTCACTGGAGACCATCATGGGACTCGCGCGAAAGCGGCCCCATAACGACTGATTTTGGATTACGCCAGCTTCGCCTTCACTTCGTCGGCGACGTTGGCGGGTACTTCGTCATAATGCGAGAACTGCATCGAGTATTGCGCCCGGCCCTGCGTGAACGAGCGAAGCTGATTCACATAGCCAAACATGTTAGCCAGCGGGACCATTGCTTCCACCGTCTGCGCATTACCGCGGCTGTCAGTGCCCTGGATCTGGCCACGGCGGCTGTTCATGTCGCCGATGACGTCGCCCAGATAATCTTCCGGCGTCACCACCTCGACCTTCATGATCGGCTCGAGCAGCTTGATGCCGGCCTTCTGGGCCGCTTCACGCATCGCGCCGCGCGCGCAGATTTCAAAGGCGAGCGCCGACGAGTCGACGTCATGGTACTTGCCGTCGATCAGGTGGACTTCGAAGTCGATGATCGGGAAGCCGATCAACGAACCTGTTTCCGCCGTCTCGCGCATACCCTTCTCAACCGAGGGGATATATTCCTTGGGAACATTACCGCCCTTGATCTCGTCGAAGAACTGGAAGCCCGAGCCACGCTCGCCAGGGATGACCTTCACCTTCACTTCGCCGAACTGGCCAGAGCCGCCCGACTGCTTCTTGTGGGTGTAGGTCAGTTCGACCGGCTTGCCGAGATATTCGCGGTACGCCACCTGCGGCGCGCCGACATTCGCCTCGACCTTGAACTCGCGCTTCATGCGATCGACCAGGATTTCGAGGTGAAGCTCGCCCATGCCCTTGATGATCGTCTGGCCGCTTTCGGCGTCCGACGACACGCGGAACGACGGATCTTCACGGGCAAGGCGGTTGAGCGCCACGCCCATCTTTTCCTGGTCGGCCTTGGTCTTCGGCTCCACCGACAGCTCGATCACCGGCTCGGGGAATTCCATCCGCTCGAGAATGATCGGCGCGTTCTGCGCGCACAGCGTGTCACCGGTCGTGGTATCCTTCAGGCCCGCCAGCGCAACGATGTCGCCCGCGAACGCTTCCTGGATGTCTTCGCGGCTGTTCGCATGCATCAGCAGCATGCGGCCAACCTTTTCCTTCTTGTCCTTCACCGAGTTCATCACGGTGGTGGCCGCTTCGAGCTTGCCCGAATAGATGCGCGCGAAGGTGAGCGTGCCGACGAACGGATCGTTCATGATCTTGAACGCCAGCGCCGAGAATGGCTCGCTGTCCGACGAAGGGCGCTCGTCCGGCGTCTCGCCGTCAAGCTTCACGCCCTTGATCGCAGGAACGTCGAGCGGCGAAGGCAGATAGTCGACCACCGCGTCGAGCAGGGGCTGCACGCCCTTGTTCTTGAACGCCGAGCCGCACACCACCGGCACGAACGCCATGCTGAGCGTGCCCTTGCGGATCAGCTTCTTCAGGTCGGCGGTGCTCGGTTCATTGCCTTCGAGATAGGCTTCCATCAGATCGTCGTCGAGTTCGACGGCCATCTCGATGAGCTCGCTGCGGTACTTGGCGGCCTTTTCGGCCAGCTCGGCCGGGATTTCCTGATATTCGAACTTCGCGCCCAGGCTCTCTTCGAGCCAGATGATCGCGCGGTTCTCGACCAGGTCGACCAGGCCCTTGAAGCCACCCTCGATACCGATCGGCAGATACAGCACCGCCGGACGCGCACCCAGGCGCTCGATGATCGAGTCGACACAGAAATAGAAGTCCGCGCCGGTGCGATCCAGCTTGTTGACGAAGCACATGCGCGGCACGCCGTACTTGTCGGCCTGGCGCCACACGGTTTCGGACTGCGGCTCGACACCGGCAACGCCGTCGAAGCACGCGACCGCACCGTCGAGCACGCGCAGCGAACGCTCGACCTCGATCGTGAAGTCGACGTGGCCGGGGGTGTCGATGATGTTGATCAGGTGCTCTTCGCCCTTGCCCTCTGCGGCGCGCCACTTGCAGGTGGTGGCAGCAGACGTGATCGTGATCCCGCGCTCCTGCTCCTGCTCCATCCAGTCCATCGTCGCGGTGCCTTCATGCACTTCGCCGATCTTGTAGGACTTGCCGGTGTAATAAAGGATGCGCTCGGTCGTGGTCGTCTTACCGGCATCAATATGGGCCATAATGCCGATGTTGCGGTAACGCTCGAGCGGATGGCTGCGGGCCATGATCGTTTACTCCTGTGCCGACGATGCGGCGGGCTGAAAACTTCGGGTCTAAACTCTCAAACCCGTCCGGGTCGCGCCTGTTTGGGCGCCCTGCCCTCCCCTGCCAGATCGCGCGGGAAGCGCACCCTTCTGATCCTTCGACAAGCTCAGGATTTCAAAGGCGAACGGTAATTTGGGGGCGAGAGCAAAGCCCTCGCCACCCATATAGTGCTTACCAGCGATAATGCGAGAACGCGCGGTTCGCTTCCGCCATGCGGTGCGTGTCTTCGCGCTTCTTGACGGCATTGCCACGGTTGTTGGCTGCATCCATCAGCTCACCCGACAGGCGAGCCGCCATGGTGTGCTCCGAGCGCGAACGCGCGGCATTGATCAGCCAGCGAATCGCCAGCGCCTGCGCACGTTCCGGGCGAACTTCGACCGGAACCTGGTAGGTTGCACCACCGACGCGACGCGAGCGGACTTCGATGCCCGGCTTCACATTGGCCAGCGCTTCGTGGAACACGCCGATCGGATCCTTCTTGGCGCGGGTTTCGACCGTGTCGAGCGCACCATAGACGATACCTTCGGCGACGGCCTTCTTACCGTCCAGCATCACGCTGTTCATGAACTTCGACAGCACGATATCCCCGAACTTGGGATCGGGCAGGATTTCCCGCTTTTCGGGACGACGACGACGAGACATTGTTTCTTCCTTCTACACTTCAGCCATGCATGGTCAGACGCCAGCAATTCCGGCTTGCGCCGGCTGCCGGCCGGACCGGCTTACTTCGGACGCTTTGCGCCGTACTTGGAACGGGACTGACGACGATCCTTGACGCCCTGTGTGTCGAGCACGCCGCGCAGCACGTGGTAGCGCACACCGGGAAGATCGCGCACACGGCCGCCGCGGATCAGCACAACCGAGTGCTCCTGCAGGTTGTGGCCTTCACCGGGGATGTAGCTGATGACTTCGCGCTGGTTGGTCAGGCGAACCTTGGCCACCTTGCGCAGAGCCGAGTTCGGCTTTTTCGGGGTCGTCGTATAAACACGCGTGCAGACACCGCGCTTCTGCGGGTTCTGCTCCATCGCAGGGACCTTGCTCTTGGCCTTCTGCGGGTCGCGGCCCTTGCGGACCAGCTGGTTAATAGTTGGCATGAAGCCCTTCACCTTTCTTTACCGGCAACAACCGGCGGTTACTTTGCTGATAGCCCACAATGCAAAAAAGGGACCGCGGTGGCCAAATTGCCCCCAGGCCCTTAGCTTCAGCAATGTTCAGCTCTGCTCACTTGCGAGCGGCATCGGGGCAAACAACCCTTCTACAGCCCATACGGAAAGCAGGCGCGGCTATAGCCATGTGACCATGGCCGGTCAATGGCATGTTGAGCAGCGCCAAATGCCGCACTTGCCACGCCATTCTTTACGCCGCCCTAACCCTCTAGCCGCTAGGCGGGCACAATGATAGCCAATTGCCAACCACCGACATCACGACCGACCATGACCCGCCCGGCGTGGCTGGTTATGCCCGCGCTTGCAATTGTAGCGGTGGCGGCGGCGGTGGCGATGACGGCGGTTGTGGCGCGTCCGGTGCTGACCGGGGCGACGAGCGGACATGCGTTGTTCGCATTCATCGCCGATGGCGTGGTGGCGCTGGCGATGTGGCATGTGCTCCACCGTTTGGGGATTGCTTATGCCGGCGCCTGGGCGTTGGCCGTGCTGGCCCTGCCCGGCATCGCGCTGGACATGGGATCATCGGCGCCTGCCGCCTTGCTGTCGGCCGCCGCCGCCCTGCTCGCCGTGAGCAGCGCAGCCGAGCGTCGTCATCGCGCGATGCTGGGCTGGGCGGGCGTTGCGGCCATGCTGTCGCTGACTGCATTGCTGCTTTGCCCCTTTGTCGCGGCCATGCTGATCGCACGACGCACCCGCTGGCGAATCTGGCTGTTCGCGCTGGGAATCGCCCTGCTGGTCACCGCCGGGACGATTGTCGGCAACTGGCATGGCGATCCATCGGCGGCGACGTCCCTGCTGGCACCGGATTATACCAACGGCGTCTTCCGCGATGCGCCCAATATCTGGGCGCTGGCGTCCATCACCCTTGGCAAGGCGACACCGCCATTGTTCGGGCTGGCCGTGGCGAGTGCCATCGGCGCCATCGCGAGTTACCTGGCGTGGATTGGCGCAACGGGCGCGTGGTTCCGTGGAGAGCAAGTGGTGAGCGCGGCGTTGCTGGCGCTGATGCTGACCGCGGGGCTGCTGCCCGGAATGGGCGTCAACGACTTCCTGGCGGTGCAGATACTGGCCCTGGCCCTCGCGGCGATCGATCCGCGCTGGCGGTCAATCCGGCTGGTCGTGATGACCCAAATCGGTGCGTGCGCCGCGATTTGGGGGCATGTGGGCGACGTCCCGCTGCTGACGGCGATGGGCGCCTTGCCGATGATCGCGGCAATGCTGGACCTTGGCACGCGGCTGATCCGCCCGGCTGCCAACGACAATCCGTTGCTGGCGCGCGCCGTATAGATTCGCGCCGCGCAAACTGCCTGCGCGTCCAGCGCGGACCATGCTATGCGATAAACGAAACAGCGGGAGCATATGGGGATGTTCAAGTCGAATTCCGGTCGCCGACGGGACAATGGCGGAACCGGTGGAATGTCGGGATCATCGGGCAAGCGCGGCATGTTTTCCGTGATCGGTCAGGATGTCACGATCACCGGCAATATCGCCGCCGCTTCCGATCTGCATATTGACGGGCGAATCGAGGGCGATGTCGATTGCGGCACGCTGGTGCTTGGAACCGAAGGGCGAATCACCGGCAATGTCCGCGCGGACAACGCCCGGCTGGCTGGCGCGATCATCGGCGGCGTCATCGTGCGCGAACTGGTTGTCGAGCGCGGCGCCCGGATCACCGGCGATGTCGAATATCACTCGATCTCGATCGACAATGGCGCAACCGTCGATGGTCGGTTGAAGCATTTTTCGCCGACGGAAGTCACCAGCATCGGCGCCCCTGCCCTGTCCAGCGTGCCCACCACTGTCCTGATCGCTCACGAAGCCGCGCAGTAATACCAAGCTGCAGCGACGCTGACGCACCAGCAGTTTGCAACGCTCAGGCGCCGCGCGGGCTTTGCCAAATTACGATGAGTCCCGCTCATCGTAATTTGGCATAAGGCGGCGTTGCGCTGGTCCCGCGGTGCCGGTTGGTGCCGCCGGGCCAGCGCTTGACCACCTCAGCGAATGCGCACCCCGCCCTTGATGACGGCGCTGGGATGTTCCAGCAGCCGCACATCGCCAACCGGATCACCCGTCACCGCGACGATGTCGCCATAACGACCAACCTCGATCGCGCCGACATCGCCGGTGCGGCTCAGCGCTTCGGCCGCATTGCGCGTCGCAGAACGAATCGCATCAATCGGCGTCATCCCCCATTCGACCATCTTGGCGAATTGCAGCGCATTCTGGCCTGCGGGAAAAACACCGCCATTGTCGGTGCCGAAGACCATCTTCACGCCAGCCTTATAGGCATCACGGAAGGTCTCGCGCTGCTTGCGGCCAATCGCGCGTTCCTTGTCCAGGCTTTCCTTGAACAGGCCGTTCTTCTCACCCTCGCCAAGGATATAATCGTCGTCATAGACGTCCATCGAGAACCAGGCGCCGTGTTCCTTGGCAAGCTTGAAGCTCTCGGCATCGGCAAGGCTGGCGTGCTCGATGGTGTCGACCCCGGCACGCAATGCGTCGTTGATGCCCGCGGTGCCATGCGCATGGGCCGCGACGCGCAGGCCCAGCATGTGCGCTTCGTCAACCACGGCCTTCAACTCGTCCAGGTTCATCTGCTGTGCGCCCGCAACGTCCGATTTCGACAGGACACCGCCGGTTGCGCAGATCTTGATGACTTCGGCACCATATTTGCGCACGGTGCGCACCAGCTTGCGATAACCGTCAGGGCTGTCCGCGACCGAGGGGTCGGCCACGGTGGAAAAACTTGGCGGCAGCCCTTCGGTCCCGTCGCAATGCCCGCCGGTCGCGCCCAGCGCGTAAGTGGCGGGTACGATGCGCGGCCCCTGGATATAGCCGTGTTCGACAGCCTGTTTCAGGCCGACATCGTCATAATCGGGCGAACCGACATTACGCACGGTAGTGAAGCCCGCGTCGAGCATCGCCTTGGCATTATGGACGCCGACCGCCTGCCAGAAGCTGTCGGTATATTCGAGGCCCTTGAACCCGCCGATCGTCGGATCGCCGTTCAGGTGGACATGCATGTCGATCAGGCCCGGCAGGATCGTCTGGCCCGGCAAGTCGATGTGCCTGGCATCGGCCGGCACCTTGACCGTCCCTTGCGTACCGACCGCCGTGATCCGCCCATCGGTGATGACGACGACCGGCTTGTCGATGGTCTTGCCCGCCAGTACGTCGACCATGTGATCGGCGGTCACCGCGACGGTTTCGGCAGCGGCGGGTGCGGAGGCGAGCAGGATCGCGGTCGCCGCGGCAACGGATTTCAGCATTGAACAACGTCCCCTTTAATCATCTTCGACAATGTTTCCGGCCCACCCCGCCCGCGATCAGTCAGTCGGTTGAGCAGTCGGGCGGCATGAAGGTTTCGCGCGGCAGCCCGTCGGTGGTGGACAATCGCTCGGCCGGGAACTTCACGACCATGCCGCTGGATGGCAAGCTGAAATCGTAAACCGCACCACGCAGGGCCGCCATGGCTCCGCCGCATACCTCCGCGCCAATCGCGCGAAACCCGATGGCAAGCCCTTCGCCCATGCTGCCGGTCCAACGGCCGACCCGCACCCGCACCGAGCCGGCGCGATATTTTCCGGCGCGTGGCAGCACCTGCTCGATCCATTGGCGGGCGATGCCCGTCTCACGTTCCTCCGCAGGCAGGTTATGGACCTGATAGGCGGCAGGCCTCTGCACGAACCAGCTCATCATCCCGCGCGCGACGCTGGTGTTGCCGCCGCTGGGGGTATCGGTCAGGTCGATTTCAAGAGGAGCCTTGGGCGGCAGCGCGGCCATCGCCGCATCAAACGCCGCGATCGTTGCCTGGTCGCCCAGCGAATTGTTGATGCGCAGCAAGGTGCGGCCCCGCCCGGCCGAATAACGGGTAACGGCTGGCTGATCGTTGGGGAGGGTATAAAGGCTGGGCAGTGTCAGCCGGTGCGGCTTGCCATCTTGCTCGATCGTCAGGTCACGCGGCCGGTCGCGCCGTCCCGCGGCCAGCACCCGCGCCGCATAATCGTCCCGCTCACCGGTTTCGGGGAGGCCAAGCGCCTGCCAATACCCCGCCACCGCCCGCGACACCGGCACGCCCGCCACCGCGATCAGCCGGTCGCCCGCGACAAGCCCCGCCGCTGCCGCCGGACTGTCGCGCTTCACTGCATCGACGATATAATCCCCGCCGCGCCGCACGATCCACAAATCGGCATAAGTGGGCACGATGGCCCAGCTATCCTTGAACGACGCGCCGGTAATCGCGTGATGATCGGCGAGCGAGGCGATCCGATCCTCAGCATAATGGAGCAGTGAATCGCGGTCATGCACGGCCGCCCGCTCGCGCGCCAGGACATCTGAATCGGGCAGCACGCCGCCTGGCCAATGGTCCTGATAAGCGTAATTCTCGACAATCAGCCGGTCCAGCGCCTTGGCATCCCCGGCATAGTCGATCGCCGCGCCAGCAGCCGGTTGTGCGGATTGCACCGGCGGCACCTGCGCCGCCGCGCCTGTCGCCATGATGGCGAGGAGCAGCGGCGCCGGTCTCATCAGATGTGCAATGCCCTGCCAAATGCGGCGAGCACGCTTTCGTGCATCGCCTCGCTGATCGTCGGATGCGGGAAGACGGTCTCCATCAATTCCGCCTCGGTCAGTTCCGCGGTCTTGCCGATGGTATAGCCCTGGATCATCTCGGTCACTTCGGCGCCGATCATATGGGCGCCCAGCAGTTCGCCGGTCCTGGCGTCGAACACCGTCTTCACAAAACCTTCGGCTTCGCCCAGCGCGATCGCCTTGCCGTTGCCGATGAAGGGGAAGTTGCCGACCTTCACGTCGTAACCAGCTTCCTTCGCCTTGGCTTCGGTCAGGCCGACACTGGCGATCTGCGGGTGGCAATAAGTGCAGCCGGGAATGTTCCTGGGGTCCATGGCGTGCGGGTGCTTGCCCGCAATCGCCTCCGCCGCGATCACGCCTTCATGGCTTGCCTTGTGCGCGAGGAACGGCGGCGCGGTGACATCGCCGATCGCCCACAGCCCCTCCACATTGGTGCGGCACGCGCCATCGGTGACGATGTGTCCGCGTTCCATCTTCACGCCCAGCGCTTCCAGCCCCAGATTTTCGGTGTTGGGGGCAATGCCCACCGCGACGATCACGTGGCTGAACTCTTCGGTCGTGACCTTGCCATCCCCGGCCTTTATCGTCGCGGTCACGCCCTTTGCCGTCACGTCGAGCTTGTCGATGCCAGTCGCGGTCAGGATCGTCATGCCCTGTTTCCGAATGCCTTTTCCAGATGCGCCGAAACGTCCTTGTCTTCAACCGGCACGATCCGGTCGAGCATTTCGACGATGGTGACGTTGGCGCCCATATCGTTGTAGAAGCTGGCGAATTCCACACCGATCGCGCCCGATCCGATCACCAGCAACTTGGTCGGCATCTCGGCAGGCGTCATCGCATGGCGGTATGTCCACACGCGCTTGCCGTCCGCCTTGGCAAAGGGCAGGTCACGAGCGCGGGCGCCGGTGGCGACGATGATGCTCCTTGCGGCCAGATCGGTCTTCTTGCCGTCGTCCGCCGTCACGGTCAGCTTGCCCTTGCCGGTCAGCACGCCGGTGCCCATGTGAACGGCGATCTTGTTCTTCTTCATCAGGTGAGTGACGCCCTGATTAAGCTGTTTCGCCACGCCGCGCGACCGCTTCACCACCGCATCCAGATCGGCGCTGATCTTGTCGGCAACCAGCCCGTAATCCTTGGCGTGCTGCATGTAATGGAAGATTTCAGCCGATCGCAGCAACGCCTTGGTCGGGATGCAGCCCCAGTTGAGGCAGATGCCGCCGAGCAGTTCACGCTCGACAATCGCCGTCTTCAGGCCAAGCTGCGCTGCCCGGATCGCCGCGACATAGCCGCCCGGCCCCGAACCTAGAACGATCAGATCATATGTTTCAGCCACGAAAATGCTCCTGGGAGGGGAAGTCTAGACAAGATATCCATCGACGGGGCGTGGTCGGCCGTCCGGCCCCATCGAAACAAGCTTGAACTGGCCGCGCGCCGCGCGCTCCGTACCGTCGCCATGCCGTTCACGGCGCCAGCACTCGACATCGACGGTCATCGAACTGGTGCCCACCGCGACGATCCGGGCATGGAAGCTGACCTCATCCCCCACCAGCACCGGCGCGGTAAAGCTCAGGCCATCGGCGGCGACCACCGGCGCCTGGCCGCGACAGCGTTGCGACGCGACCGAGCCGGCGGCCAGCGCCATCTGGCCCATCAGCCAGCCGACGAACATCGTGCCATAGGGATTGGCGTCCGCCGCCATCGCCGTCACCCGGATGGTCGGCGCGGTGAAAGGTACGCCGTCAGCCACGGGCGCCATCGCCCTGCAGCACGCGACGCGTCGGCGCCGGGCAGGTCACTTGCCATCCCTTTCGGCGCGATCCGCGATCATCGCGCGGCGGATGGTCGGCACGCTCATCACCACAAAGGCCAGCAACGCGACGATGGCGACAATCCAGAAATCGAGCGTCGCCAACGGATAGGACCAGGCGCACAGCCAGGCGAGCAGGCAAGCCACCGCCACGCCCACCAGGACATGGAACAGTTCCCACAAGGTTCGCCGCCCGATCACTGGTCCAACCCGTCAGGCCAACATGCCAAGCGGGCTTTCGATCAGCGTGCGCAGCTTCTTCATCAACTGCGCGCCGTCCGCGCCATCGATCGCGCGGTGGTCGAAACTGCCGGTAATCGACATCATCGTCGCAATGCCCAGTGCGCCGTCGATGACATGCGGCCGCAGCTCGCCCGCGCCGACCGCCAGGATCATGCCCTGGGGCGGATTGATGACGGCTTCAAACTGCTTGATGCCGAACATGCCCATGTTCGAAATCGAGGCGGTGCCGCCCTGATATTCCGATGGCTGCAGCTTGCCGTCCTTGGCGCGCTGGGCAAGATCCTTCATCTCGGTGGCAATCGCGGCCATGCCCTTGTTGCCCGCATCCTTGATGATCGGGGTAATCAGGCCGCCGGGAATCGACACGGCGACGGCAACATCCGCGCGGCTGTATTTCACCAGCGTATCGCCCGCGAAGGTGACGTTGCATTTCGGCACCGTCTGCAACGCGACGCCCAGCGCCTTGATGAGCATATCGTTCACCGACAGCTTCACGCCGCGCGCTTCAAGCGCCTTGTTCAGTTCGCCGCGCAACTTGAGCAGTGCATCGAGGCGCACGTCGAGCGTCAAGTAGATGTGCGGGATCGTCTGCTTCGCCTCGGTCAGGCGACGCGCGATCGTCTTGCGCATGTTCGACAGTTTTTCGACCTCGTGCGGGATGGTGTCGTCCCACGCGACCGGAGCGGCGGTCGTTGCCGCGGCAACCGGGGCCGTAACCGGCGCCGGCGTGCCAGCCGAAGCGCCCACCACATCGGCCTTGACGATGCGGCCATGCGGTCCGCTGCCCGCCACGCCGTTCAGGTCCACGCCCTTGTCGGCGGCGATGCGGCGCGCGAGCGGGCTTGCCTTCACGCGTTCGCCATCGGCGACTTTGGTTGGCGCCACAGCGACTGCAGCAGTTGCGGCCGGAGCCGAGACGGCAGCAGGTGTCGCGGCAGGGGTCGGTGCGGGCGCGGGCGTCGGCGTCGCCGCCTTGGGCGCCGCGGTCACCGCACTGCCGTCGCCATCGATGATCGCGATCACCGTGCCGACCTTCACATTGTCGGTCCCTTCGGGCACCAGAATGCTGGTGATCGTCCCTTCATCGACCGCTTCGAATTCCATCGTCGCCTTGTCGGTTTCAATCTCCGCCATCAGGTCGCCGGATTTCAGCGTATCGCCTTCCTTGACCAACCATTTGGCGAGTGTGCCTTCCTCCATCGTTGGTGACAGGGCAGGCATCTTGATTTCGATTGGCATGGAGGAAGGTCCTTGCGAGTCCAGGGGAGGCGTGGGCGACCTCCTTTGCCATCCGCGCGCTTCGGGTCAAGAGTGCGACGCGCGCGGGCTGTTAATCAGCCGCGTATTCCCTCTTGCGCGATGGCGGTTCCAGCGCCACCTCTCGATGCGGACGAGGAACAGAAAAAGGCACACCGATGCGCATCTATCTGGTGGTGATGGACGAGACGCCGGAAGCCGAAGTGGCACTGCGCTTTGCTGCGCGGCGCGCCATCAAGACCGGTGGCGGCGTGGAGATACTCGCGCTGTTGCCGCCGGGCGACTTCGTGCCCTGGGGCGGGGTACAGGCGACGATCGAGGAAGAGGCGCGGCTGCGCGCCGAAGGGCTTTGCACCGCCGCCGCTGGCGCATTGGTCGAGGAATCGGGGCTGAAACCCCGGATCACAGTGCGGGAGGGCGACCCG
Source organism: Sphingomonas sp. (assembly GCA_041659385.1). Lineage (GTDB taxonomy): Bacteria > Pseudomonadota > Alphaproteobacteria > Sphingomonadales > Sphingomonadaceae > Sphingomonas. Next base: position 74,729 of record JBAZYJ010000003.1, on the reverse strand, counting down.
AGCAAGGTCATCCGTGAAGCGATCGCCGCCGATCCCGAAATCGCCGCCCTTGTGCTCGCCACCGCCGCGCATGGCACGCCCGGCCCGCTTATCAGCCATTTTGCCAACGACGCAGCCGGGCTGGGCATCCCGCTGATGATTATCCCGGGTTCGCTGAGCCTGGACGAGATCGACCGGTTGAGCTGATCGCCCCGACCTTTCGCTTGCCGCGCGGCGCCGATGGCGGCAACATGATGGTCATGCGTCATTTTCTCCTCGCAGCCCCGCTGCTCGCCGCCCTTCCCCAAGCTGCCATCGCCCAAGCCGTCAACGCTGGGCACCATCCCGACACCGGGCGCCTGCACGCGACGGTGGAAAAACTGGTCAGCTTCGGCACGCGCAACACCTTGTCCTCACCCACCGATCCGGTGCGCGGCATCGGTGCGGCGCGCGCCTGGGCCGCCGACGAACTGGACAAGCTGGGTGAGGTTTGCGGCTGCATCACCGTCGAACGCATCGCCCGCGACTTTACCGGCCCGCGCGCACCAAATGGCGTGAATGTCGTTGACGTGTTGGGCGTGCAGCATGGCCGCGACCCCAATCGCGTCATCATCATCGGCGCGCATATCGACAGTCGGGGCAGCGACACGCTGGACGTGACCAGGGATGCGCCCGGCGCCAATGACGACGGATCGGGCGTCGCGCTGGTGCTGGAGGCGGCACGCATCCTGTCGAAGGAAAAATTCGACGCGACGATCGTCTATGCGGTCTTTTCGGGCGAGGAACAGGGCCTTTGGGGCAGCCAGTTGCTGGCCGAAACCGCCAAGGCGCGCGGCTGGACGGTTTCGGCGATGCTCAACAACGACATTGTCGGCAACACCATCGGCCAGAACGGCATTCGCGTTGCCGACCGGGTTCGCGTCTTTTCCGAAGGCATTCGCGCGGCCGAGGACATCAAGGAACAGTTTGCCCGCCGCGGCAATGGCGGGGAGGATGACGGCCCGTCACGCGCGCTGGCCAAGACCATTGATGCGATCGCGGGCAAAATCCCCGGCGGGCTGGACGTGTTCGTCGATCGCCGGCCGGACCGCTTCGGGCGGGGCGGCGACCATGAGCCGTTCCTGAAGCTGGGCTATCCCGCGATCCGTTTTTCCGTCGGCGCAGAAAACTGGACACAGCAGCACCAGGATATCCGCACCGAAAATGGCATCGATTACGGCGACACCATCGACAAGATGGATTTCCCCTATCTCGCCAAGGTAACGGCGATCAACATCGCCGCCATCCGCCGCCTGGCCACGGCCCCCGCCGCGCCGCAGGGCGTGACGATCGACGGTGCGTTGAGTTTCGACACGCATGTCAAATGGCAGGCGGTGCCTGGGGCGACCGCCTATCGCATCCATTGGCGGCGCACCGACGCGCAGGACTGGGCCGCATCGCGCGACGTCAACGGCACCGACGCGGTGCTGAAGAACATCTCAGTCGACGACAATCTGTTCGCGGTCGGCGCAATCGGGCCGACGGGGGCCGAAAGCCTGCCTAGTCTGGCGGGGCCGGCGCCGCGCTGACGCGCGCACCGGCCCACACCTCCCCTCCCCCCGGGAAAAATCAGCGGCGGCAGCAACAGCAGCAGCAGCGGCGCACCACTGGCCGCTTGTGGTAAACCCGCTTGGCAACGCGGCGATAACGGGTCTCGTAATATTCGGTCGTGGTCGTCGTGGTGGTGACGACCGGCGCCGACACGGTGATCGTCGTCACCGTGGCAGGTGGATACCAATAGCCGCCGGAGACATAGCCCGAACCCGCGCTCCAGCTTTGGGTATAGCCCTGAACGCCCTGCTGCTGGATGATGACCGGCGCGACGGAGGGCGGTGGCGGTGGCGGTGGCGGATAACCGCCCGGATTGCCGCCATAGCCATAGTCATAACCGCCATAGCCAGCGCCCTGACCGCCATAGCCATAATCGTCCACCCGGTCCCAATCGAGGCCATGGACGCTGTCGGCAACGCGACCGCTGTCGTCGATCAGCACCGCGTCGTCATAATAGCGTGACCAGTGATAGCCATAGGGCGGCGGCGCCAGGCCGAACGCGCCGAAATCGATGATCGCAAAGGTCGGTGAGATCCAATAACCGGGCAGCGCGGCACCGTGGCCCGGCCGACGATAGGCGTGCCAGCCGCCCGGTGCCTGCGCCCCGCCCCACCAGCGTCCGTCAACCTTGTTGCCCCAGCGCGAACCGCGGTACGGCGCGCCCGCTTGCGGCGGCGGCGGTGCGGGCGGCGTTGTCACCGGCCCCGGTCCGTGCGGGCCATGCGGCGCGGCAACCCAGCCGGTCGATGGCACATTGCTGGGCGGCATCGGCACCGAAGGCGTGGTGATCGTCGGGGTGATAACGGGCGGCGCGACGGTTACCGGTGCGCCCACCTGCCCCTGCCCTGCCCAGCGGACCCCGGCACCCGCATTGCCATTCTGCGCCATTGCGGGCGTTGCAGCCATCAGGCCCGTGGCCATCGTCGCGGCCAGAACAGTCGAAACCAGCACCAAGCGCATTGCCAACACTCCCCGTGCGTGACGCCCTGAAAGGCACCTCGCCCCTATCCTTAACGAGAGTGTTACAATTTCCGGCCGATTTTCGCCACAGCCGCGTCAGTCCCAGATCGGGTCAGATTGGCGAAGGGGCCCGGTAGGATTACAACCGCGTGGCGAGCAGGGCGGCAATCGCTTCCCCGCCGCTGGCATCGACGGCGTCGAACCGCCCCGTAACGGGACTGTCGAGGTCGAGCACGCCCAGCACCACGCCGTCGCGCACGATGGGCACCACCAGTTCCGACGCGCTATCGGCATCGCAGGCGATATGGCCGGGAAAGGCGTGGACATCGGCGACGACCTGAGTCTCGCCCGTCGCCGCTGCCGTGCCGCACACGCCGCGGCCCAGCGGAATGCGGATGCACGCCGCCTTGCCCTGGAACGGCCCCAGCACCAGTTCCCCCGCGACCATGCGGTAGAACCCCGCCCAGTTGAGATCGGGCAGATATTGCCAGACGAGCGACGCGGCATTGGCCATGTTCGCCACCCCGTCCGGCTCCCCGGCCGTTACGCCATCGATGGCGGAAAGCAGGTCGCGGTACAGGACCGCCTTGTCGTCGGTGCTGATATCGAAGGTAAACATGTCCGCTGATGTAGGCCGTCGCCAGCGCCGCGAAAAGGGGTCTGGTTTGGCGGCTTGCCAGGCGGCCGGTCAAATCCGGCGGGCTGTGCCTGGCACGCTTCCCGGAAACGGCCGAACGTCGGGCCGCACTCCAGGCCCATCCTACGCCTAAGCCTGGGACGTTGTTGGCGTTCACCTTTCGGGATCAGGCCGCTCCGCCACCCGTCTGAGCCACAGGGCGTTCGAGATAAGCCAGGCCATCAGGACCGCGACGAAAAATCGATTGGTCAATCCGTAGGGCGCGCCCCGGTGAAGCGTAAAATATTGCGCGAAGAACGCGACCAGCAATACCGCCGTCAAGGCGATAGCCGGAAGCTGGCGATGCCGCCATCGATCGCTTCCGCCATAGCTGACCGCCAACAGCATGGCCGAAACAAAAACACTGACAATGTTGACCAGGAAGCTTGCGGTATGGATGTCCCCTGTCCACGTGGAGGGTGCCGTCTCGAGATCGGTCGGGAAGATCGCCGTAACGACCAGCCCAGCGGACGCGACAACCAGCAGGGCGATGCCGATGCGGGCCAACCAGGATGTCGGTCCGTCCAGGAACAACCCAAGGGCGAGGACCAGGCAGCCCGCAGATATCGAAACAAAGGCGGAAGTCATTATCCAACCTCCGTGCCCGACCGCATAATCGCTGATCATATGATCCACCACGGTATAATCCGGCCTGATCAAATGCATCAGCAACAGCGCGAGAACAAAATAGCAGAAAAACACCACAGCCGCGTTGGCCAGCGTCGTCGATCGTCGGCCATTCGGCTGGTTTTCACGAAAATCCATCATCTGCCCCCCCCTGCCGCTGACGCGCAACGATAAGATGGCCGCAGCCAGGAAGCTATAGTCTTCGATGCAGGACTGATCTGGCCGGGAATAGCCACCACCACCGGACCCGATATCACGACAACCGATCGCCCCGCGCGCCCTCGCTCCCCAAATCCCCTGTCCTACTCCAGCCCAAGCCACTACCCTCAACCGGACGGCGCTCTTTCTAACCAACGGGAATTTCACGAAACACCGGCAATTTCCGCACGGGGTTGAGGGAGTGCGATGGCAACCCTCAACTTCCTCAACCTGGGCAGGGGATGGCTGGTGGTGAACGCGGTCAGTCGAGTTGCACTTTTGCCCGGCCCGCCTTCACCACGCTGCGGCCTTTCTTGGCGTCGACGCGCTTGGCCTTGGCGGTTTTGCTCGGCTTGGTCTTTACCCGTTTCGCCTCGCGTTCATGCGCCCGGGCGATCAGTTCGGCCAGGCGTTCGCGCGCGTCGGTGCGGTTGGCGTCCTGGGTGCGGAAACGGCGGGCGGTAATCAGCAACTCGCCGCCGATGGTCATCTTCGACCCGGCAAGTTCCTTCAGCCGTTGATAGACGTGCAGCGGCAGGCCAAGCGCGAAGACGTCGACACGCAATTGCACGGCGGTTGCCACCTTGTTGACGTTCTGCCCGCCCGGCCCTGTCGATGCGAGAAAGCGCTCCTCGACGATGGCGCTGTCGGGCAGGACATAATCAGCCATTGGCGGTTTGCGCTCCGGCCCCCGTTTCGGTGGTCGTTTCGGTGGCGGTTTCCGCCTCCTCATCAGTCTCCACGATGGCGATCAGGTCGTCGCGCGTGAAGCTTGCCGCGCCAAAACTGGCGGGCAACGGCGCTTCCGCCTCCACCGGCGGCTTGCCGTCGCGCGGGATGGTGATGGCGGCGGCATGGAGCAGCATCGCATGGCCCGGCACGCCCCCCGGCGTTGCCCGGCCATAAACCGGATCACCGAGTACCGGCGCGCCCAGCCCTTCCAGCGCGTGGACGCGGATCTGGTGCGTCCGCCCGGTTTCCGGTCGGAACTCGACCAGCGCGCGTCCGCCCTTCACCGCGATGGTGCGCCAATGGGTGCGGGCCGCCTTGCCATTGGCGTCGCCGACGATGCGCCAGCCGTCGGTCGGGTTGCTGATCTTGGCCAGCGCCAGGTCGATGGTGCCGCCTTCCCCCTCGGGCACGCCGTCCAGCACCGCCAGATAGCGTTTCTGGACGACACCTTCCTCAAACGCGCGGGCAAAGCGCTTGTGCGCCTTGGGATTGCGCGCGAGCAGCAGGCAACCCGAAGTATCGCGGTCGAGCCGGTGCACCGGCTGCGGCCAGCGCATGAAGCCAAATGTCAGCGTGCTGAGATAACTCTCAAGGCTGGTCGATCCATCGCGCGGGGGATCGACCGGCAAGCCGCCCGGCTTGTCGATAACCATCGCTTCCGCATCGATGAAAAGCACCCGATCGCTGATTAAGTCCGACATGTCAGAATTCCCATGCGCCACGCCTTGCCACCTTGCGCCGCACCATGCCAGAGGTAGCGTGCAGGAGTTTCCCCCGTGTCGCGCTTTTCCCAATTAATCCTGACGCTTTTCGTCGGCCTGTCGCTTGCCACCGGCGTTGCCGCCGAACAGCTTTGCAATGGCCAGGATGTCCAGCCTTTGCCCGATGGACGGATGCTGGGCCACTTGCCCTATGCCGAAGCCGCACCGGCGACGTTGGTTGCCGCCCCGGCGGGCTTCGCACTGGGTGTACCGTGCATGGTCAACCGCGACATGGCGCCGGACCTTGCCCGGATGCTGGTCGCGGCGCGGGCTTCGCTTGGTGCCAGCGGCGGGCTGCGGGCGGTGTCGTGCTTCCGCACCGTTGCGCACCAACGCGCGGTGTTCTGCAGCCAGATCGGCCCGCGCAAACGCTGCGCCAATGCCGCCGAACGCGCGCGCTCGGTGGGGCCGCCGGGCTATAGCGAGCATGCAACCGGCTATGCGATCGATTTCGGCGCTCGCCCCTCGCCCGGTTGTGCGGACGTCAATGCCTGCTTCGCCAAAACGCCCGCGGGTCGCTGGCTGATCCAGCACGCGCCCGAATATGGCTTTGAACTGTCGTTTCCGCTGGGCAACGCGCAGGGCGTAACATGGGAACCATGGCATTGGCGCTGGGTTGGCGCGTCTGCGTTCCAGCCCGGCGCGAATGCCGCCCGCGCGCTGTTCAATCGGGCTCGCAGCAACTTCCCGGCAATGCCGCCATCGATCGACGCGTCGCCCTATCTGCGCCCCATCGGCCCGACGCTGGGCAACAATGGCACGATATTCGGCAACGGGACGCCGGTGCCACTTGCGACACCGGCGCCCACGCCGCGTATTGATCTGCCACCGTTCGGCGGCAGGTAGCGATCAGCCGAACAGCTTGGCGGCGGTTTCCGCCACCCGCTTGCCCAGATAGCGTGCGCCATCCAGTTCGGACGCGCTCGGCTTGCGGCTGCCATCGCCATCAGCGATCGTCGTCGCGCCGTAGGGAGCACCGCCCTTGACTTCATCGACGCCCATCTGGCCCTGGAAGCCATAGTCGAGGCCAACGATCGTCATGCCGAAGTGGAGCAGGTTGGTCAGCACCGAAAACAGCGTCGTTTCCTGGCCGCCATGCTGGCTCGCCGTCGAGGTGAAGGCCGCGCCGACCTTGCCGTTCAGGCCACCCGAATACCAGACGCCGCCCGCCGTATCCCAGAACGACGCCATCTGGCTGGCCATGCGGCCAAAGCGGGTCGGCGTGCCGACGACGATCGCGTCATATCCGGTCAACGCCTGCGGGCCTTCGATCAGGGCATGGGCGGAATCGGTCTTGAAATGAGCGGCTTCGACGACTGCCTGCGGCGCCGTTTCGGCGACGCGACGGACGTCGACCTGCGCACCGGCAGCGCGCGCGCCTTCGGCAACGGCGTCCGCCATCTGCTCAAGATGGCCGTAGGACGAATAATAAAGCACCAGAACCTTGGTCATCTGAAGTCTCCGCGTTTTACGTGGTGGAAAGGAAAGAAAATGGGCCGGGCAGTCGATGGGGGGAGCAATTTACTGCCCGGCCGCCCGCCGAGGTTGGGGGGGGGATCGGCGGGAAATCAGTCAGCGTTGCCGGTCATTCCGCATCGACAAGCACGAGTTCGGCTTCCTCGATCGCGGTGATCGTCACGTCGCGGCCACCCGCGATGGCAATACCGTCACGAGCGTTGAACCGCTCGCCGTCGATTTCGACGATGCCGGTTGCCGGGACGAGATAGGCATGACGCCCGGCGCCAACGCTGTGCGAAATCGTTTCGCCAGCCGACAGCGTGACGGCCAGCAAGCGCGCATCGGCCCGGATCGGCAGAGCGCCTTCGTCCTCGGCAAAGCCACTGGCAAGCACCTGGAACTGCCCCGAACGATCCGCCTTGGGGAAAGGCTTCGCGCCCCAGCTCGGCGAGCCACCGGTCCGCTTCGGCTCAATCCAGATCTGGAAGATGCGCGTGGTCTCGTCTTCCAGATTATATTCGGAATGGCGCACGCCCGTACCCGCGCTCATCACCTGGACATCGCCTGCCACGGTGCGGCCGGTGTTGCCCATCGAGTCCTGATGAGTGATCGCACCCGAGCGGACATAAGTGATGATTTCCATATTGGCATGCGGATGCGGCGGGAAACCGGAATTGGCGGCGATCTCGTCATCGTTCCAGACGCGGATCGAACCCCAGCCCATGCGCGCCGGATCATAATAGTTGGCGAACGAGAAATGATGGCGAGCATTCAGCCAGCCATGATTGGCGTGGCCCAGGCTTTCAAAGGAACGCCGTTCAATCGTGTTTTCGGTGGTGGTCAGCATTGGAACCTCCTTTTCGTTGGCCCCAACATAGCGATTTTGATTATCGCGTAAACGGAAACACTAGAAACATATAGTTTCCAATGATAGCATAAACGCCCAACGGAGGTTTACCCATCATGCGCTTGCCCGACCTTGAAGCCTGGGCGATTTTTGCCAGCGTCGTCGACCATCGCTCGTTCAGCAGTGCCGCCGACGCGATCGGCGTATCCAAGGCAACGGTGTCCAAGGCAGTCACCCGACTGGAGGAACAGCTTGGCCAGTCGCTGTTCCATCGCACGTCGCGCCGGTTGACGCTGACCGAAAACGGCAAGACCCTGGCCGAACATGCCGCGCGCATTCTGGGCGAAGCGATGGCGGCGGAAGAAGCCGCACGCGATGCGGCAAGCTCACCCGCCGGACTGATCCGCGTTTCCGCGCCGATGGCGCTGGGCCTGCTTCACCTGACCGACCTTGTCGCCGAATTCCTGGCGGAGCATCCGGGGGTTGAAATCGACCTGCAACTGTCCGACGCCAAGGTCGATATCGTCGCGGAAGGGTATGACATCGCGGTGCGCATCGCCAACCTGCCCGACAGTTCGTTGCGCGCGCGGCAATTGGGGGCAATTCCCACCTATATCGTCGCGGCGCCCAGCTATCTTGAACGAAATGGCACGCCAACCCATCCCGCGATGCTGGGGGAACATCGCTGCCTCAGCTATACCAACGCCAGCGGCCCGTGGCGGTTTATCGGCCCTGATGGCAGTGAAGTCGCCGTCCGCCCCGCCGGGCCGATACGCACCAATTCCGGTGAAGCATTGCTCCCCGCACTGCGGCTGGGGCTTGGTATCAGCTCGTTGCCCGATTTTATTGTCGGCCCCGATCTCGACAAGGGAACGCTGGTTGCCATCCTGACCGAATGGCGCGCGCCGCCGATTGCGCTGCACCTGATGACTCCGCCGGGAGCGTTACGACCCGCACGCGTGGAGGCTTTGCTAACCTTTTTGAGTGATAAAATGCGCCCGGTCTGCCGCCAGCACCTCTTGACCGAGTCTGCACGACTCGCGGAGTCAGGCCGCTTAACGCGAAATTAACCTTTTGCCTTCATCAAGGTTGACGTTAATAGTTTCTGCCGAGGTGTGCCGGAGCCAAGGGGGTTTTCGGAAAAGCCGCAAGCGACAGGGGAAGTAGCAGATGCGCGTTCTGCTGATCGAAGACGAACCGACGACCGCCAAGGCGATCGAGCTTATGCTGAGCACCGAAGGGTTCAACGTCTATACGACTGACCTGGGCGAGGAAGGTCTCGATCTGGGAAAGCTGTATGATTACGATATCATCCTGCTCGACCTCAACCTGCCGGACATGCACGGCTATGACGTACTGAAAAAGCTGCGCGTCGCGCGTGTGCAGACACCGGTACTGATCCTGTCGGGCATCAACGAGATGGACTCAAAGGTCCGTTCGTTCGGTTTCGGCGCCGATGACTATGTTACCAAGCCTTTCCACCGCGACGAACTGGTTGCTCGCATCCATGCCGTGGTGCGGCGTTCCAAGGGGCATTCGCAATCGGTCATCCGCACCGGCAAGCTGGCGGTCAACCTTGACGCCAAGACCGTTGAGGTCGACGGCGCGCGCGTGCACCTGACCGGCAAGGAATATGCGATGCTGGAGCTGCTTTCGCTCCGCAAGGGCACCACGCTGACCAAGGAAATGTTCCTCAACCACCTGTATGGCGGCATGGACGAGCCCGAATTGAAGATCATCGACGTGTTCATCTGCAAACTACGCAAGAAACTGAGCCTTGCGTGCGAGGGCGAAAATTACATCGAAACGGTTTGGGGCCGCGGCTATGTGCTGCGCGAACCGGAAGATGCCGTCGCCGTCGCATAATATACGTTCGTCACCCAAACTCTGGGCCGTGGCATCAGGGGGTGCCGCGGCCCTTTCGTTTGGTGTGTTCGCGCTGAGCCGTTCGCCTCTCGCTTTGCCCTTGCGCCACCCGATGCCTAGATAACGCGCGTCGTGACCGGGCAGCCCGGTTCCGGCATATGCGCAACCCTACCCCAGGAGGCAATCGATGCGGCGCGAAGTCGAATTCAGGAACGCGGTCGGACATATCTTGCGAGGCCGCCTGGAACTGCCCCCCGGGCAAACGCGCGCCGTCGCATTGTTCGCCCACTGCTTTACCTGCACGATCCAGAGCCACGGCGCCCGACGGATCAGCACCGCGCTTGCCGAAAATGGTATTGCCACCCTGGCGTTTGACTTCACCGGCCTCGGCAGGAGCGAAGGCCGGTTTGCGGACAGTCATTTCGGCATGAACGTCAGCGACCTGATCGCCGCCGCCGGCTATTTGCGCGACACCATCGGCGCGCCATCGATATTGATCGGCCATTCGCTGGGTGGCGCGGCGGTGATCGCAGCCGCGGGTGATATCCCGGAAGTGCGCGGCGTTGCGACGATCGGCGCGCCCTTCGACCCTGCCCATGTCCTGCACCAGCTTGGCGACCAAGTGGCAAAAGTGCGCGAGCTGGGCCAGGCCGAAATTTCCATCGGCGGTCGCCCGTTCGAAGTGAGCAGCGCCTTTCTCGACGCGGTTGAAGGGCAGGACCAGGGCAACCGCCTCGCCCATCTCAAACGCGCCCTGCTTGTCATGCACGCGCCCACCGATACGATTGTCGGCATCGAAAATGCCGGGGACATCTTCACCGCCGCCCGGCATCCCAAAAGCTTCGTCTCGCTCGATCAGGCCGACCATTTGCTGACCCGGCAGCAGGATGCCGCTTATGCCGCGGCGATGATCGCTGCCTGGGTAGAGCCATATCTGCCCGCCCGGCCCGAACGCGACGCGCCACCCGAAGGGCATGTGCGGGTAACGACAACCGAGGCCAAATTCGCCGCGATCGTCGATTCGTCGGGCCACAGCTTCATCGCGGACGAGCCGCTGCGCGTCGGCGGCGAGGATCTGGGGCCAACGCCTTACGACCTGCTGCTATCGGCGCTGGGCACCTGTACCGCGATGACGATCAAGATGGTCGCCGAACGCGAACAAATTCCGCTGACCAATGTCGAGGTGACGCTGGAGCACCAGCGCTGCCATTCGGACGACTGTGCCGCCCCCGCCGAAGGGCGCGCGCGCATCGAAGTCATCGAGCGCCGCATCCACTTGTCAGGCGATGACCTGACCGACGCGCACCGTAACCGGCTGCTGGTGATTGCCGACAAATGCCCGGTCCACCGCACGCTGGAAAGCGATCCGGTCATCAGGACAAGTCTGGCCTGAAGGCAAAGCGACTGCCGCACGGCAACTGCCCGGCGCTCCTTACCGCGACGTCAGGTCGATCTCGATCCTTACCCAGGCGCCGATCAACGGCTTGCCGCCCTTGCGCGGCGGGATGACGAGGAACTGCCAGGCGGCATTGCGAGCGGCACGCGCAATGCCGGTGCCAACCGGGCTGTCGCCCAGAATCTGGCAATCCACCACATGGAAACGCGGCGCCGTCTTGCAGGCGATCAGGCCGGCGCCGACGGTATTTTTCGGCATATAGGTGTTCAGTTCGGATTGGCGTGGCTCACGCAGCCATTCGGCGGCAAACAGCGGCTCACCATTCGGCCCGGTGCCCACCGCTTCGCTGTCACCCGAAGAGCCACCCCCGGCATCGCTGTCGGCGCTCGCCACTTCACCCTTGGGAGAGTGGTAGCGGCTGACATCGGTCGCGGCATAGTCTTCGCGGCTGAGCGTTATCATGCCGGGAATATTGGTCAGCGGCACCGGCGGCGCCTCGGGTGGGACGAGCTGTGCCTGGGGTGGCGGGGCCTTGGCCTGGCGCTGCACCTTCTGTTGCTGCTTTTGCTGCTGTTTCGCGGCCTTTTTCTGCTCGCCCGGCGTGTTGAACAATTGGAAGGTCTTGGACCCCTGGCCCGCAAATTGCGGAATGTGCGGCGGCCACAATGTCAGCAGGCCAATGACCACCAGCAACTCAACGGCGATGGCCAGCAAAAAGCCCGCGCCGCGGCGCTTGAGCCACGCACGAATATCCTCCAGCTTTTCACGCACATACACCGAACGCATTGGCGACTCGCCTGATCAGCGCACCAACGCGCGGTCGCCCCCTAGCGGGGTTATGGGGCGGGATGAAGGCCGGACGCGCGCGCAGTCAAACGATTTCAAACAAACCTGCTGCTCCCATGCCGCCTGCGGTACACATCGATACGACGACATAGCGCACGCCGCGCTTGCGTCCTTCGATCAGGGCATGGCCAAGCAACCGTGATCCGGTCATGCCAAAGGGATGACCCACCGCGATGGCGCCGCCGTCGACATTGTATTTTTCCGGATCGATGCCCAGCGCATCGCGGCAATAGAGGCACTGGCTGGCAAAGGCTTCATTCAGCTCCCACAGCCCGATATCGCCGATGCCGAGCCCGGCGCGTTCAAGCAGTTTGGGAATGGCGAAAACCGGGCCGATGCCCATTTCCTCCGGCCCGCAGCCCGCCGACTGGAAACCCCGGTATATGCCCAGAATCTCCTTGCCCTCAGCCTCGGCAGTCGCGCGGTCCATGATGATCTGCGCCGATGCGCCGTCGGACAACTGGCTGGCATTGCCCGCGGTGACATATTTGCCGGGGCCGCTGAATTCGCCGCCGGGCCAGACGGTCTTCAAATCCTTGATGCCGTCATAAGTGGTGCCGGGGCGAATGCCTTCGTCCTGGCTGATCGTCACCGTCTCGGTGCCGGTCTTGTTGCCCTGTTTGTCGAACAAGTCCTTGTTGACGGTGATCGGCACGATTTCTTCGGCGAAAGCGCCGGTTTCCAGGCCGCGTGCCGCGCGCTGCTGGCTCATCGCGGCGAACTCGTCCTGCGCCTGGCGCGACACTCCATAGCGTTCGGCGACGATCTCGGCCGTTTCGATCATCGCGATATAGGCGGCCGGTACGTGATCGATGACCGATTGGTTGATGTAGCGCGGAGCATCCTTGTTGACGGTAAAGCTGATCGATTCAGCGCCGCCCGCCAGTGCCACATCGATATCGCCCGCGATGATCGATCGCGCCGCCAATGCAACCGCGGTCAACCCCGACCCGCATTTGCGATCCAGCGTGAACGCCGGCACCGATATCGGCAATTGCCCGGCAAACAGCGCCATGCGCCCCGCATTGGCGCCGCTTGTTCCCCATTGGTTGCCCACGCCCCAGAACACATCGTCGATGCGGGCAGGATCGATACCGGCGCGCTCCACCGCCGCATTCATCACATGTCCCGAAAGCGCGGGCGCTTCGGTCGCGTTGAATGCACCGCGATAGGCCTTGCCAATGGCGGTACGGGCGGTGGAAACGATCGCAGCTTCGCGCATGGCAATATCTCTCCTGGTCTTTCGGTCTTATAGTCGGCGAAATGGCGCACAATATCCTGATTGTCGATGACGATCCGCACATCCGCGAACTGCTGTCCTTCGCGCTTGCCAAGGCGGGGATGACGGCAAGCGAAGCCGCCGATGGAGAGGCCGCGCTGGCCGCGATGCGCCGCACCACCCCCGACCTGATGGTGCTCGACATCAACATGCCACGCCTCGACGGGCTGGAACTGTGTCGCCAATTGCGGGCGTCGGGCGGCGCGACGGCGAACCTGCCCATCCTGTTCCTGTCGTCGCGCGATGACGAGATCGACCGGATCATCGGCATCGAAATTGGTGGCGACGATTATGTCGTCAAACCGTTTTCCCCGCGCGAAGTGGTGGCGCGGATCAGCGCGATCCTGAAACGGGGCAAGGCACCGGCCAGCCCGACCGCGCCTGCCGCCAACCTGGCGCATGGTCGCCTGACGCTCGACACCCTGGCGTGGGAAGCGCGTTGGGACGGCGGCGTGGTTCCCGTCACCGCCACCGAATTCCAGTTGTTGATGCTCCTTGCCGCGGCACCCGCGCGGGTGCTCAGCCGGGACGACATCATCAACGGGCTTTACGGCCCCGGCTTTGCGATCACCGATCGGACAATCGACAGCCATATCAGGAACCTGCGCGCCAAATTCAACAAATCCGGTGGTGACAATCTGATCGAAACCCGGCCGGGCATCGGTTATCGGATCGGCGTCTGCATTTGATCGCGAACTTAAAGGCTTTTGCGAAACGCCACTGGCCGCCGCTGCGCCTGCGCGTCATCCTGTTCGGAACCTTGCTGCTGGTCGCCGCCCTTCCCGGCTTCGCCGCGTTGTTCCTGCGGGTTTACGAAAACACGCTTGTCCAGCAGACCGAGGCCGAACTGATCGCCGAAAGCGCGGTGCTGGGCGCGACGTACAAGGTCGCCTGGCGTGGTGGCGTTGGCGATGCCACGGCTCGGCACCTGGCGCCCGAACCACCGGCCATCGATTTGCGGGCGATGGCGATCCTGCCCCCGCAACCCAGGGGCGCGCCGGGCCAGGTGCCGGACGCGCGCGCCGCCAAAGCCGCCCGTGCCATCCTGCCGGTCGCCAGCGATACCGCGGCCGTGACGCTGGCTGCGATCCGCATCCTCGATGGCCGGGGCACCGTCGTGCTTGGCCGCAGGGATGTCGGGACCAACTATGCCGATTTGCCCGAAATACGCCGTGCACTGGGCGGGCAACCGGCAACCGTGCTGCGCGGGCGGGGCAGCGACCCGTTGAGCCGCTGGCTGGCCATCCTCAGTCGCGCTTCGGTCATTCGCGTCCACCATGCGCGGCCGGTCGTCGAAGGCAGGCGCGTCATCGGCGTCATCATGCTGTCGCGTTCGCCGCGCGGATTGTTTGTCGGATTGTACCAGGATCGCGGCAAGATCATCCTGGGCATCGCGCTGATCCTGGGCGCGTTGGTGGTGCTGGTCGGATTGCTTTCCCGCGGCATCGCGCGGCCGATCGACGCATTGAGCCAGGCAAGCCGCGACGTCGCCTCGGGCCGACTTGCCATCCCGGAGGCGCCGGTAACCGCTGCCATCGAGATCCGCGAACTCTATGACAATTTCGCCGCGATGGCCGCGCGCATCGATCGCCGCCAGCGTTACCTGAAGGATTTTGCCGCCGCGCTCGCCCATGAATTCAAGACGCCGCTGGCGGGCATCCGCGGCGCGCTGGAACTCATCGAGGATCACGGCGCGACGATGAGCGAGGACGAGCGCCGCCGTTTTGTCGGCAATATTTCTGCTGGTGCCGAACGACTCGAACGACTTATCCGCCGCCTGCTCGACCTGGCACGCGCCGACATGATGACCATCGACCCCGATGCCCGTGCCGATATCGCCGCGGTCGTGGCAGGGCTGCCCGATATCGCTGACGACATCGCCATCACCAGCCGCATCGACGGCGATCTGCGCCCCGCGCGCATCCCCCCGGATGTGCTCCACTCGATCCTCGCTACCCTGATCGACAACAGCCGCCACGCGGGCGCAACGTTGATCCGGATTGATGGAGCACCAATTGGAGACGATATCGAACTGAGCATTTCCGACGATGGCAACGGAGTCGCCGCAGCGGACCGTAGCCGCATCTTCGAACCCTTCTTCACCGGACGGCGCGACAAGGGAGGCACCGGGTTGGGCCTTGCCATCGTCCAATCACTGCTAAGCGCTGGTGGAGGCACGATAGTCTGTGTACCGGCAACAACCGGCGCACACTTCGTCCTGCGCTTGCCCGCGGTGCCGGAAAGCGGCTAACGGCGGGGGCCGGGTGTTCTGGTCAGCCGTCCCTCCCGTCGGCGACCCGATCAGGTCGGCGGAAACAGGTCACAAGGAGCATTCGCTTGGCCGAAGCTTGTCGTTACAAGCGCCCACAAACCAGCGCCGTGGCTATTAAGTCCATGGTTGCCAAATGATTGCCTGTAACCTTTGTCCGAGACGTCCCGAATGGTCCTAGCAAGAACCCAAGCTCGTGCGAGCGAAGAGCAATTGCGGCTCTGGATGGTTGCCGGCCTGGACGGCGATGCGAAGGCGCATGAGTGCCTGTTGCAATCGCTCGTCCCGTTGCTTCGCAGCTTCTTTGGCCGACGCCTTCACGGCGCGAGCGATGATGTCGAGGACTTGGTGCAGGACACGTTGATCGCCATTCATACCCGTCGCGGTACATATGACCGGACCAGGCCGTTCACTGCCTGGGCCTATGCGATCGCGCGCTATAAAATGGTCGATCACTTCCGCCGCAGCCGCCAGCATGTGCCGGTCGATGGCCTGGAGGAAATTCTGGTCGTCGAAGGATTTGAAGATGCCGTGGGCGCGCGCCTCGACGTCGATCGCCTGCTTGGCGGAATTTCATCCAAGCAGGCCCGCGTCATCCGCGACACCAAGGTCGAAGGACTATCAACTGCCGAAGCCGCGAACCGCGCCGGCATCAGTGAGGCTGATGTGAAAGTATCCGTACACCGTGGCTTGAAGGCGCTCGCCGAGCGGTTGAAGGGCAAGTGATGCAGACCGACGATCTCATTCTGTCGCTGGTCAGCCAGACTCGCCCGGTTCCGCGCCATGCCGTGGAAGGCCGCGTTCTGCTGGGCCTTCTCGCGGGCGCAACCGCCACCACGTTCCTGCTGCTCGGCACATTGGGGCTGCGCAGCGACCTGATGCCGGCGATGCGTGGTTTGTCCTTCTGGATGAAGGCAGGCTACACGCTTTCGATCGCGGTGATCGCGGTTGCGGCCCTGCTGCACGTCGCTCGTCCCGATGCCGGGCGCTCGCGCCTGCTGTGGTTGGCGCTGGTGCCGGTCGGCGTGATCGCGGGCGTCGGCTGCAACGAACTGATGACTGCGCCGAGCAGCCATTGGCTGCCGATGTGGGTTGGGCATAGCTGGCGGCAATGCCCGGTAAACGTGGCGTTCCTGTCATTGCCGGTCTTTGCCGGGCTGCTATGGGCGTTCCGCAAGCTGGCGCCGACGCGACTCCATGTCGCAGGCGCCGCTGCTGGCCTTGCCGCTGGTGCGACGGGTGCCGCCGTTTACAGCATGCATTGCCAGGAAACGACCGCGATGTTCCTGCTTACCTGGTATTCGCTGGGCATTCTGGCGGCGGTCGTGGTGGGCGCGCTGGTCGGCCCGCGGTTGATGCGCTGGTAAGCGCACAAGCGACCGAAGCTGTAACCGCTGGCGCCCGGCGCGCGTACTTGGGGCAACGGGCGCTGCACAGGCGCTCCACCTTGCAGGAGGCTTGCAACGATGCGCACTATCCTCGCCACCACGGCGGCACTGTTTCTCGTAGGCTGTTCCGGCGCGACCGCGACGCCCTCCGTCACCGGCGGCCAGGGTAAGCTTGCTGCGACCGGTGATGCCGCTCGCCCGACCGTCATCGAGCTTTACCAGAGCCAGGGCTGTTCGTCGTGTCCCCCCGCCGATGCGGTCGTCAACCGCTTCGCCGACCGGCCGGACGTGATCGCGCTGTCGTTCGCCGTCACTTATTGGGACGACCTGGGCTGGAAGGATACGTTCGGCGACCCCGCCTATACCGCGCGCCAATGGGACTATGCGCGCGCAGCCGGGCGCGGCCAGGTGGCGACGCCGCAGGTCATCGTGAACGGGCGCCAGCCTGTGCTCGGCAGCCGCGAAGGTGAGCTGAGCGATGCCATTGCGCGCAACGCCAACCATGGTGGCCCGCTGGTTACCGGCAATGGCGGCAAAGTCGTCGTCGGCGCGGGCAATGGTGATGCCACCGTCTGGGCCGTCGCATATGATCCGCGCACGGTGCAGGTGGCGATTGGCGCGGGTGAGAATGGCGGCCGCACGATCGGCCATCGCAACATCGTCCGCAAACTGACGCCCATCGGCCAGTGGCACGGCACCTCCGCGTCGTTCTCGCTCCCCGCGGCCGCGCCCGGCCTGAAGACGGCGGTGCTGGTCCAGCAGGGCAAGGGCGGACCGATCATCGCGGCGGGCAAGATCTGATCCGCACCGCCTGATCCGCACCGCCTGATCCGGCTTGCCGAGGAACAAGTTTCGCAGCGGCCGGACAAACATTATGACGGTTGAGCAAGGGCGCGGTTTCCGATTGGGGGCCGCGCCCTTATCTTTGTGGCTTAACCACCATGGGGCAGCATGTTGATGACCAGGATTGCGTTGCTTGGGCTGGGCGTCCTGGGATCGCGGATGGCCGGTCGGTTGATCGATGCGGGCCACGTCGTCACGCTGTGGAACCGCAGCACCGCCGCGACCAAAGCGTTCCAGGCGCGCGCCACCATCGCCGCCACGCCGCGTGCCGCCGCCGCGGGCGCGGACATCGTGCTCAGCATGGTGCGCGACGACGGTGCCGCTCGCCAGGTCTGGCTCGACGTTGAAACCGGCGCCCTGAAGGGCATGGCGACAGGCGCCGTGGCGATCGAGAGTTCCACCGTCACGCCCGGTTACGCCGCCGATTTTCACGCTGCCGCCGCTGCGCGCGGCATCGCATCGCTCGACGCGCCGGTTTCGGGTTCACTGCCACAGGCCGAAAGCGGGCAGCTCGTCTTCCTCGTTGGCGGTGCCGGCGACGTCCTTGCCCGCGTTCAGCCGACGCTCGCCGCCATGGGTTCTACTTTCCACCATGTCGGTCCAGCGGGGTCTGGAACCAGGATCAAGCTTGCGATCAACGCGCTGCTCGCGGTGCAGGTCGCCGCAGCGGCAGAATTGCTGGGCGCCCTCGCCCGGCATGACATCCCCAACGCGCGCGCCGTGGAGGTGATCGGCGCAACCGCGATCGCCAGCCCGGCGCTGAAAAACTACATGGCGGGCATGGCTGCAGGCAATTTCACGCCGTCCTTTCCCGTCGAGATGATCGCAAAGGATCTGGGGTACGCGCATATCATGGCAGCCGGAGGGGAAATGCCGGTCACCGACGCCGCGTCCATCGCCTTCGGCAACGGCATTCGCGCCGGGTTGGGCGCCGAAAACATGAATGCCATCGTGAAACTCTATCGATAACAGGCCGGCCAATAACAGGTCGGCATCGGCAACGCTTGCGCTCGACAAGCCAGCCTCTCCGGCGCTAGTCGGCACCAGCAAGCGAAGCACGGCTCACACAGGAATTGACGATATGCGCACGGCACTCATCACTGGCGGCACCGCGGGTATCGGCGAAGCGTCGGTACGCGCCTTTGTGGCGGCGGGATGGCGCGTGGTGGCCACCGGACGCCGCCAGGATCGCCTGGACGCGCTCGTCGCGGCGCTGGGTGCCGACAAGCTGCGGACCATCACCGCCGATGTCCGCGACACGCCCGCGATGCTGGCCGCGATGGGGGCATTGCCGGACCAGTTCCGCGCGATCGATCTGCTGGTCAACAATGCCGGTCTCGCCCTGGGCACCGCGTCCGCGCAGGCCGCCGACGCCGATCAATGGGAAGTGATGATCGACACCAATGTGACGGCGCTGGTCAAGCTGACCCGTGCGCTGTTGCCGGGGCTGATCGACCGCAAGGGTGCGATCATCAACCTGTCGTCGGTTGCCGCGACCTATCCTTATGTCGGCGGCAATGTTTATGCCGGGACAAAGGCTTTCGTCCATCAGTTCTCATTGGGCCTGAGGTCGGATTTGAGCGGCACCGGCGTCCGCGTCACCTCGATCGAACCGGGGATGGTCGAAACCGAATTCACCGTGGTGCGGACCGGTGGCGATCAGGAAGCGTCGGACAAGCTGTACGGCGGCGTCAACCCGATGACGGGAGAAGATATCGCCAAAACAATCCTTTGGGTCGCGGAGCTTCCTGCCCATCTCAACATCAACACGCTGGAACTCATGCCCGTCAATCAGGCGTTCGCGGGCTTCATGATCCACCGGGAGCCATAAGCGCCAGCAGCGCGAACGACGCCAGCCAGTGCGTGCCCATATAGTCGTCGTCCAGATGCGGCAGGCTGGCGGCGAGATGGGCATCCGCCGCCGCACGCATCGATGGCGCGGCGGCGTGACCGGGCACCGCCGCCGCAATCGTCCGCCAGCACCACGCCCGGCTGAGGTTCAGTCCGTCGAGATGCGCGATCTTGCCGTCGCTGCGATCGGAAACATGTACGGGCGTGAACAGGGTGATCGGGCGAGCCGCAGCCAGTTCGGGCAAAAAACAGTCGAGCCAGGCGGCGAAGGTCGCGCCATCCAGCACCCGGCGCATCAATGCCGCTTCCATCAGTGCCGAACTCAGAAACTCATCCCCGCCCGGCTCCCACGCCTGGCAATCGGTGTCGCACAGAAACCAGTCCCGAACGCGCTCGCCGATCAGCACGGCAAGCCCAAGGTCATGCTGCCGTGCCCAATCAAGCGCCAGCGAACAGGCAAACGCGGTGTTGAAATGGGTGCCGACCCGGATCGGGTAAGTCAATTTGGGCAGATAAGCCGCAAAACGATCAGCGAACGCGCGGGCCAATGGCGCCAGCGCCACCGCCCAACCGGCATCATGGCGCGCCGCTTCACCATGCAGCGCCAGCAGCCAGCCCCAGCCATAAGGCCGTTCAAACCCCGCGGACGCTGGCCGTTCGAGATAGGCCAGTTCCCCCGCAACCTTGCCGGGCACCAGCATATCGTCGGCGCGGGCGCGGATTTCCACCGCCTCGGGCAGACCGGGGAACAGGCGCGCGATCGTCAGCAACTGCCACCAGCCATGGACGCAGCTATGCCAGTCAAAGCTGCCATGGAAGATCGGATGCAGGGCCGATGGCGCCCTGGCGTCGCCCGGCCCGGTCATCACATGATCCAGCTTGTTGGGATATTCCTGGCCAACATGCCCCAGCGTCAACCGGGCGAACCGGGTCGCCGTTTCAGCATCGATCGTCATTTGACCAGCACCCACCAGAGCAACGCGATATTGAACGAAAACAGCAGGAGCGCGGTCGGCACTTGCGCGCGGATAACGCCGTAGCGGTCCTTCAACCCCAGCAGGACCGCAGGCACCAGGTTGAAATTGGCGGCCATTGGCGTCATCAGCGTGCCGCAGAAGCCAGTGACCATGCCGATGGCCGCAATGCGCACCGGATCACCGCCATGCGCCTGCACCAGCAACGGAATGCCGACCGCCGCCGCCATCACCGGAAAGGCGGCAAAGGCATTGCCCATCACCATCGTGAACAATGCCATGCCCAGGCCATAGGCGAGCACCGCGCCGAACAGGCTGCCCGCCGGGATCGCCTGTCCGATCAACCCGCCAACCACCGTGCCGACTCCGCCTGCGGCAAATACCGCCCCAAGGCTGGCAAGCATCTGCGGCAGAATCGCCGCCCAGCCGATATCGTCCATCAACCGTTTGCCTTCGCGGATGGGGACAAGGGGCGCCGGACGAAGCCAGATCATCGCGGTTGCCAGCGCAATCAACACCCCGGTCACCAGTGCGACCAGCGTCGCCTGCCGCGCATCGAACACGACGGGCATGGTCTTGAAGGCCAACGTGCCGATGACGGCAGTCGCCGGGATCAGCAACGCGACCGCGATCAGGCCATTGCCGCGCGGGCGCTCCTCAACCGACGACGTGGCGTTGCTGGGCCGGACCAGCCCCATCCCGGCAATTGCGACGATCGCCAGCACCAGTACGCCGTTGCCAATATCGCCCAGCCGATCGCCAAGCAGGAAGCTGACGGTCAACAGCGCATGAAACGCCGCGTTGCCCCAGCGCCTTTCCACCAGGCTCAGCCCGGCAAAGCCCAAAAACGCCGCGCCAGCGACCAGATAGACGACGTTGAGGCCGATCATCCCGGCGCGCCCGTCCGCTGCCGCACGCGCCGGTCGAGCAGGATCAGCCGCAGGCCGTGCACCGCAAAGGCGGTAATGGCAGTGGGCACGGCCCAGATGGCAAGCTGGAACGGTTCAACCGCAAAGCCATATCCTTTCAGGATACCTTGCATCAGCAGGATCGAACCGATGGCAATGAAGATATCCTCACCGAAGAACAGCCCGACATTGTCGGTCGCCGCGGCCATCGCCTTCACTTCTTCTTCGTCCGCAGGATCGGCGGCCGCGCTCGCCATAGGCGCGATCAGGGGGCGGACGGTCTGCGCAGGCCCCGCAACCGACACCAGGCCAAGCGCCGCCGTGACCTGGCGAAACACCAGATAGCCCAGCAACACCCGGCCCGCACTAGCCCCCTTCAACCCCGTAACGATGGCGCGTGCGCGTGCCTGCAACCCGAAACGTTCGAGCAGGCCGATCACCGGCAGCACGACGTACACCGCGCTGATGAAGCGATTGTCGTTATACGCCTTGCCGAACACCGCGAGGATCTTCAGCGGATCAAGGCCCGCCGCCAGCCCGGTCACCAACGCCGACGCCGCGACGACCAGCAAGGGATTGAAGCGGAGCAGGAACCCCGCGACGATGACCGCGATGCCAGCCAGCACCAGCATCAGGCTTCAACCGCGCCAAAACCGCCGCCGCCCGGCGTTTCGATCACGAATACATCGCCCGGTTCCAGGTCGACCGCCGCCGTTGCGCCCAGCACCTCCACGCCGCCGTCGACGCGCTCCACCCGGCAGGCCCCCGCCGCGCCGTCCGCACCGCCTGCCAGCCCGAATGGCGGCACCCGGCGGCGATTGGAAAGGATGCCCGCGCGCATCCCCTCCAGAAAGCGGACGCGACGCACCGCGCCGTCGCCGCCACGATACGCCCCTGCCCCGCCCGAGCCCCGACGAATGCTGAAACCCTCCAGCAGCACGGGAAAGCGTGCCTCCAGCACTTCGGGATCGGTCAGGCGGCTGTTGGTCATATGGGTCTGGACGACCGACGTGCCGTCAAAGCCCGGCCCCGCACCGGCGCCGCCAGCGACCGTTTCGTAATATTGGTATCGCGCATTGCCGAAGGTGAAGTTGTTCATCGTCCCCTGCGCGCCTGCCATTGCCCCCAGCGCACCGAACAGCGCGTCAGTGACAACCTGGCTGGTCTCGACATTCCCCGCAACCACCGCGGCGGGAAAATCCGGGCTGAGCATCGATCCTTCGGGAATGATGATCTCAATCGGGCGCAGGAAGCCATCGTTCAATGGCACTTGCGCGTCGACCAGCACGCGCATGACGTACAGCACCGCTGCCCGAACCACCGCGCGCGGCGCGTTGAAATTGTTCGGCCGCTGTTCGCTGGTGCCAGTGAAATCGACCAACGCGCGGCCCGCCTGCCGATCGACATGCACCGCAACCCGGACAACGGCGCCATCGTCCATTTCGTAAGTGAAACTGCCCCCCGGCAAGTCGCCGAGCAGCCTGCGGACCGCCGCTTCGGCATGATCCTGCACATGGCCCATATAGGCGGTAACCGTGGCCAGCCCGTAATCGGCAACCATCCGCGCCAACCCCGCCGCACCGCGTGCGCAGGCGGCCACCTGCGCCGAAAGATCGCCGATATTCTGGTCGATATTCCGCGCGGGCCACGGGCCGGTTCCCAACAGCGCGCGCAACTCGGCTTCCAGCAATCGCCCGCCATCGACGACCAGCACATTGTCGAGGACAATGCCTTCGTCCGCGATGCTCCGGCTGTCGGGCGGCATCGATCCGGGGCTGATACCACCGATATCGGCATGGTGCCCGCGCGCGGCAACGAAGAAGTCGGGCGCCGCGCCCGCGCCAGCGAAAACCGGCATGATGACGGTGATGTCAGGCAAGTGCGTGCCGCCATCATAAGGTGAATTGAGCGCATAGACGTCGCCCGGCCGCATCCCCCGCCCATCCGATCGATCACCGCGCCGGGCGAGGATGGTGCGGATGCTTTCGCCCATCGACCCCAGATGCACCGGCATGTGCGGCGCGTTGGCGATCAGGTTGCCGCTCGCGTCGAACAACGCGCAGGAGAAATCGAGCCGTTCACGGATATTGACCGACGCCGCACTGCGCCGCAGCGCCGCGCCCATTTCCTCCGCCAGCCCCATGAACAGCCCGCCCATGATTTCAAGCTGTACCGGATCGGGGGCGCCTGCATCGATCGTGGCGGTTGGCCGGGGTGAATGCCGGGCAAGGATCAGCACGCCGTCGCCGTCAATCGTCGCTTGCCAGCCCGGCTCGATCGCCGTGGTGGATACCGGATCGACAATCAGCGCCGGCCCCGCGATCCGCGCCGACGCCGCCAGCGTGTCGCGCAAATGGATCGGCCACACCCCGGCCCCGCCAGCGGATGGCGCGGCGTCAACGGGACCGCCGTCTTGCTGCCTGGCCGCCACAAGGGACGGCGCTTGCGTTTCGCTGATCGCTTCGACCCGGATGGTATCCACCGCCAACGGACCGTTGCCGACAAAACCGAACTGCTCGCCATATGCTGCCTCGAATGCCTGCCGCATCGCCTGGGGCGGGCCGACATCGACATCGATGGCGTATTCCGCCGCAGCAAAGCGGACGGCCGCCCGCGCCTCGACACGGATCGACGCCGCATCGACGCCCTGATCGATCAAGTCGGCGCGCGCTTGTGCCGCCAATGTGTCGATCGCGGCGCTCAGCCCGGCTTCGTCAGCCAGCGGCAGCGCCATCGTCCGCTCACGCATCGCCCGACGATCCGCCAGCCCCATGCCATAAGCCGACAACACGCCTGCCAGCGGGTGGACGATTACCGTCGTCATGCCCAGCGCGTCCGCCACCAGACAGGCATGTTGCCCGCCCGCGCCGCCAAAGCAGGCGAGTGCATAACGCGACGGATCATGCCCACGCGCGATCGACATCGCCTTGATCGCATTGGCCATGTTGGCGACGGCGATCGCCACGAAGCCCCGTGCCGCCGCCTCGACCGACAGTCGCTGGCCGGTTGCGGCATCGGCATCGGCGATCACCGCCTCAATCCGGTCGCGCGACGCTTGCGGATCGAGCGGCTGATCGGCGTCGGGACCAAAGACGTGCGGGAAATGGGCAGGAACGATCTTGCCGAGCAGCAGGTTGCAATCGGTGACCGTCAACGGGCCGCCGCGCCGGTAACAGGCAGGCCCCGGCTGCGCCCCCGCCGATTCCGGCCCGACCATGAAGCGGCCATCCGCGAACCGGCAGATCGATCCTCCGCCCGCCGCAACGGTGTCGATGCGCATCATCGGTGCAGCGACGCGGGCACCGGCAATGCGCGCGTCGTTGCGGCGCTCATACCGGCCGGCAAACAGCGACACGTCGGTCGAAGTACCCCCCATGTCGAAGCCGATGACATGATCGAAGCCCGCCGCCAGCGACGTCTGCGCCATGCCGACAATGCCGCCTGCCGGACCCGACAACAGCGCATCCTTGCCCTGGAAATGCGCGCCATCGACCAGCCCGCCGTTCGATTGCATGAACAAGGGCCGTTGCCCGGCACCCAGCGCGCTCGTCAGCCGTTCGACATAGCCGCGCAACACCGGTGACAGATAGGCATCGACCACCGCCGTATCGCCGCGCGCCACCAGCCGGATCAACGCGCTGGCGCGGTGGCTGGTCGAAACCTGGGTAAAGCCGATGGACCGGGCGATTGCCGCCACCTTCTCTTCATGCGCGGGATAGCGATAACCGTGCATCAGCACGATCGCCACCGCCCGAAAACCGGCGTCATACGCGGTGCGCAACGCAATTTCCGCGCCGTCTTCGTCCAGCGGCGCAAGCACGTCACCTTTGGCGGACAGCCGCTCGCCGATCTCCACCACCCGGCCATAAAGCGGCGGCGGCAGATCGATCCGCCGGGCAAAGATATCCGGCCGGTCCTGATAGCCGATGCGCAGCGCATCGCCAAAGCCACGGGTAACCGCCAGGCAGGTCGGCTCGCCCTTGCGTTCAAGCAACGCGTTGGTGGCGATGGTCGTGCCGATGCGAATGTCCGCGACGGGCAGCGCCCCGGTATGCGCCCCGGTCAGCCGCCGAATGGCCTCCACCGCAGCGTCCTCGTAATGTGCGGGGTCTTCGGACAGCAGCTTGGCGACATGCAATTGCCCGTCAGGCGCGCGTGCAACGACGTCGGTAAAAGTGCCGCCGCGATCGATCCAGAAATGCCAGCCGGTCATCGCGCCACCTTTCTCACCGGGACAATTGCCATACCAGCGAGGGATCGATCAGACCGAAGGCACGGTGAAGGTAACGCGGCCGCCACCGTCCGGCGCGTTGCTGATCCGCAAAGTTCCATCCCAGCTTTCAACGATGCGGCGGCAAATGGATAACCCCAGCCCCATGCTTCCCGCGCCCTTGGTGCTTATCAGCGGATGATCAAGCGCACCGACCAGCGAAGGATCAAAACCCGGCCCGCAATCCGTCACGCTGATTTCAACAATTCTGCCCACGCGAACCGCGCCGATTGCCACCTCTTGCCGAGAGGAATTTGCCATCGCGTCATGGGCGTTGCGCAGCAGGTTGACCATCACCTGCAGCAACTGAACCCGGTCGGCGACGACACGGCCCGCATCTTCGTCGATCTCGATGCTCAGGGCGATCGTTTGTCGAGTCAGCCCCGGCAACGCCAGCGAAATGGCCTCCTCGGCGACTGCGGCCAACTCCTGCGGTTCGGCCCGTTGCTCGCCGGGCGCGAGAAACCCGCGGAGGCGGCGGATGATATCGCCTGCCAACGCAATCTGTTTGTTCGCCTGATCCAGCAGGCCCAGTAATTCCTCGGTCGGCAAGCCCGCTTCCGCCGTCAGCTTCGCCGCCGCCACGAAATTGGCGCTCGCCGCGAGCGGTTGGTTCAGTTCATGCGCCAATCCGGCCGCCACCGTCCCCATCGCCGTCAGGCGCGCGGTGCGCAGATATTGCGCGCGCAGATTATCCAGCCGCTGTTGGGCATCGACGCGTTCGGATATGTCGCGCACAAATCCGCTGAACAGCCGTTCCTGGCCGACAACCGCTTCTCCGACACTCAATTCGATGGGAAACTCCCGTCCGTCGGCGCGGCACGCCATCAACGCTCGCGTCTTGCCGATGATCTTGCGCTCGCCCGTCGACATATAATGGCCAATGGCATCGTTGTGGATGCGCTGCATCGATGTTGGCATCAACCGCGCAACGTTGCTTCCCAGGACCGATTCCGCCGCATAGCCGAACATCCGTTCTGCCGCGGTATTGAAATCGCGGATGGTGCCGCCGGCATCGATCATAATCATCGCGTCGGGCACGGTTTCGATGATGTTGCGAAGTTTTGTTTCGCTTGTCTCAAGCGCCCGGCGTCGTGTCTCGCTGCGGGTGATATCCAGTACCACCCCCATCATCCGGGACAACGCGCCATCGCCGTCGAACCAGCACAGACCGACACCTTCAAAAATGCGCATTTCACCATCGGGCCGATGGAAGCGGTAATGATAGGTAACCCGTGCATGCCGGTTCCGGACGGCCGTTTCGATATCCGCGCTGATCCGCGCCAGATCGTCCGGTTCCAGCAGCGACCCCCAAAGGGCGTAAGTCGACATCGAACCTGCCGGCACGCCGAACCGCTCTTCCGCACCGCGATCCCAGGAAAGTTTGTCCGCCTTTACATCCCAGTCGTAGAATCCGACCGCATCGACCGCACTGAGCGCATCGTGCGCCGGTTCGACGACATCACGGCGCTTCCAGGCAGGAGGAATGGTCGGTCCGGGCGCTTGTCTGTGGGGCATCTTGGCGAATGACTACAACGTCGCCGCGCGCCTGTGAATTCGTTTAAGCGAATTCGTTTCGGCGATGCTGCCCGGTGCCCAAAGGAAACGCGCCGAAGCTATGCGGTGCCGTCGCCGATTATTCCCGCGCAATATGCCAGGTTGATCGCCGCTGAAAGCGATGACGCGTCCAGCTTCGCCATGACCTTTGCCCGATGAACCTCCACGGTGCGGACGCTCAATCCCAATTGATCGGCCATGCCGCGGTTCGACGCGCCGTTGACCAGCAAATCCAGAATCTCGCGCTCGCGGCGTGAAAGCGTGGCGATTTTGGCACGTGCCATGGTTTCCCGTTCGCGCCCGGATGCCGATTTGGCGAGCAGGTCAAAGCCATGATCGACCGCGTTGAACAACGCCTGATGATCATAGGGCTTTTCCAGAAAATCGACGGCCCCCAGCCGCATCGCCTTTACCGCCAGGGGTATGTCCCCCTGCCCGGTCACCATGATAACCGGGAAACGCGCGCCAAACGGCTGCAAGGCGACCAACAGATCGATGCCTGACATGCCGGGCATGTGCAGATCGGCCAAAACCACCCCCGGCTCCCGATCAGCAATCGTTTCCAAGAATGCGTCCGCAGACGGGAACGTCACCACGAGGCGATTGCCGTGCACTCCCAACAACGCTCGCAGCGAGACGCGCACCGCTTCTTCATCATCAATCACATAGGCGAACTGGCTCACCGTCCATTCCCCCGTCCGTTTCCCCTCGCCAGCACAAAAGAGGCTGCATTCATTGGGTTACATTACGTTTCAGTGACGCGCAACTGGTCGATGGCACAGTAGACAACGGTTACCAGCCTGTTTGAGCCAATCTGGCGTTGATCTCGTCGATGCGCATCCGCCCATCGACCAGCATGGCTTGGGCAAACCTCAACGCCCGCCCGCCACCTGCACGATCCGTGCGACCGCCCAGCGTCAGCGCCACCAGCATTTCGGCCGCGCGCGTTGCCGGATCGGCCATGATGCGAGGCAAATCCCGTTCAAACGGCGCAAAATAGGCTGGCTCGCCTTGCCACTCCACCAATCGCCGCCGTGCGGTATCGACGCTCCAGCCAAGGCAATGCAGTCCGATATCGACGCGCGCGCGCGTCAGGCGGAACAATCGCCAATGCAGATAGCCCAGTTGCGCATGGGGGTCGCCAGCCCAGGTTCCCGCCTCCGCAACCATCCGTTCGGCATGGATGCCCCACCCCTCGGGAAAGGCCGGGGCATAGTCGAGGCGCAGCTTGTGCGGCCGGGCAGCGACTTCCATCGGCATCTGGATCATGTGTCCGGGCAACAATTCATGCGCGACGACACTGGGCAGCGTCCAGCGCGGGCGATCGTGGAGGCGCGCCAGATCCACGACATAAGCGCCGGGGCGATCCGGCGTCGGCAAGGTTCGCACCCCCACCTTGCCCACCGCCTGATCGGCCACCGCCTGATCGGCCACCGCCTGATCGGCCACCGATCCTTGTGATGCCGATACATCCAGGCAATAGCCGGGGATTGCCCCGGTCAGCGCAGGCACGAGCCCGCGCAAATGCGCCAACGTCCGGTTCATGTCCGATACCGCCCGGTCGCGGCCCGCCTCGCTGTCAGGATAGCGCTGCGCCGGATCGTTCCACAGCCGGATATAGCGCTCGCCGACTGCGCCTGCGCCCCCGCCAAGCCCATCGAACAGCCGCATCGCCGCTGCCGTCACGCGCTGCTGTTCGGCGGCCAGCCGGGCATCGATCGCCTCGACACCCGGATGCGGGCCGAGTTTGCGCTGAAGCAACAGGTCATAAAGCGCCCGATTGCCGCCAATCACCACCTTGTCGCGCGGATCGACACCAAAGCGCGCGATGATCGCCGCATCGGTCGCCAGTCCGCCGCGCGCCGTCAGCAAATCAAGCCGCGCGGAACCCGCCAGCCGATGCGCGTCAAAACCCCCAAGCAGCCTTAGCGCCCGCGCCGGATCACGCTCCGCCGCTGCTGCATCAAGGGCCGCCGCGAGTTCACGGGCCGCACCGCGCGCCGGGGGTATCAGCGCGAACGTCGCCGCGCCGCCAATCAGCGCGCGGCGCGAGACCATCATGGTTCGCGGGAAATGAGCGGCACCCGGTTGTTCAGCCGCGTCACTTCCGCCGCATCATCGGGCAGTGCGACCCGCGCCGACAGGCCAGCCAGCGCGACCCCGGCGGGTATCGCCAGCCGAACCGTCGCCACCACCGGCTTCAGGTCCAGCGGTGCGGCAAGCGGCGGCACGCTGGCCTGCGCCACCACTTTGCCCCCCGTATCGACGATCTGCGCGACCCCGCCGGGCACTGGCCGGGCGCCCAGGCTGTGGACCGCCAGCGTCACTCGCCGACCCGCCAGCACCACGTCGTCCGGCCCGATGCCCAGATCAGGCCGATCCTCAACCGCGGTGCCTTTTGCGATCAGCGCAAAGTCGACCACCGTCGTCCGCCCCGGTGCGAAGGCCAGCTCGGTGCCCGCGCTGCGTTCCAGCGTCAGGTCGCGCGCATCGCCGACCGGGATGAGCGTCTTGCCGCCGTCATCGCTCACCGAAACCCGCATCCGCCATCGCCCGGCCGTTACGTTCCAGGCCGTCATCATCGCGCGCTGCCCGGTTTTGCCGGTGTTATAGGCAATGACCCGAAAGGTGTCGGGCGTCGCATCGGGCAACAGGATCGCCACTTGTTCGGCGCCGTCCGGCTGGTCGAAGCGCCAGCTTACCGTGTTGCCGGGCCATGTCTGGTTGCGGATCAGCGCGACGCCGCCCAACCGCTCGCGCTGAAGCCAGCCGGTCGGCATCTCCACACGATCGGTCCACCAATGGCCTTCGGTGTACATGTACATGTGCTGACTCTTGTCAGCGATCGCCGCGCCGTGGAGTTGCACCAGCGCGTCCACATCGCCCGTCGCCTGCCAGCGCGCGAACAGGCTGGCGGCGTCACCCCTGCCGCCATTTCCACCGCTGCCGCCCTCACCCACATTGTGCGCCGCCTTGGCCAGCAGGTCAGCACCGTTGGGCAGCACGCCATAGCTGTTCTCGTTCAACTCGGCGAGCACGCCCGTCCCGCTCCTGGCGATGCGCGTTTCGATCGGGCGGAGATATCTGGCATCGCCGGTAAAGCGCCACGCCGCCCAGGCCGATTGCAGCGGCGTCGTCACCCCGCCGCCATCGCCCGCGCGTTCGGCATCGGTGCGCCAGTTGATCTCGTTGGGGAAGCTCCACGAGCCGTCTGCCGCCTGCCTGCCATGGGCAAGCCAGCCATCGATCGCCCCGGTCACCAGCCCGCGCGCCCTGGCATTGCCATTGAACAAGCCCACCAGGATCGGCGCGTGCATCACGGTGAAACTATATGGCTTCTGCCATTCCCATGCGCCTTCCCGGTATATCTTGCGACCGCCATACCAGTTGCTGGCAAAGTGCATGTGCCCGGCGGCGTTTTTCAGCACCACGGCTTGCAACGCATCCGCCGTCGCCATCAGCCGCTCAACCGCAATCGGCTCGCCCCAATTGAGGTACAGCCGTTCCGCGTCCGAATTCAGCCCTTCTTCATAGGCATGGAGTTCGTCGGTGGTGATGTAGCCAAGGCCCTTCACCCGCATCCCGTTCTTGTAGCTGGCATCGGCCAGCGCCTTCAGCGACGCGTTGATCTTGTCCGGCTCCACCCCCATCAGCGCCAGCCCGGGCCATTGCTGCGCCAGATCGGTATCGTCGGAAATGCCCCCGCCGAAATCGCCATAGGGCACCTGGCGATTATCGATCCACCAATCGACGAATTGCCGGGTGAGTTTCAGGTCCACAAGCTGGCGGAACGCCCATAACGGCACGCCCGCCGGTGCTTCGGGCTGCTTGAACGCGGGCATGTTCTCAGGCCGGTAGTTGATGTCCGCCCAATAGCGCCGGGCCAGGTCGTTATCGGGATCGACGCGCAGCAGATCGGTGATGTCCGCGAACAGCCGGGCGTAAAGCCCCTCTCGCCTGGAGGCGGTATGCTCCTCGACCAGATAGCCCCAATTGTCCTTCACCTGATTGAAACGGTCGACGACATGCTCCTTCAGCGCCTCGGCACGGTCCTTGAACACCAGCCGGACACGCGCGCCATCCAGCGCCTTTGCGTCGAAATCGGGCGCGGCGGATTCGATCGTCAGGTACAGGCTGTCGTTCGACAGGATACGGTCGCGCAGGTCCAGCCACAGGGTGCGCGCTTCGCCCGGCCGCACGCTGACCGACAGGTCGATCAGGTCGCGCATCGGCCAGATCGGGTCCTTCACCCGGATTTCGAGCGGAATCAGGCCGTGCGCATCGGGTTTCAGCGCCA
The DNA here is from genome assembly GCA_041659385.1 of Sphingomonas sp. Classification (GTDB taxonomy): domain Bacteria; phylum Pseudomonadota; class Alphaproteobacteria; order Sphingomonadales; family Sphingomonadaceae; genus Sphingomonas. The sequence goes on along the minus strand of JBAZYJ010000003.1, from coordinate 43,157 downwards.
TGGCAGGCAAGTCGATCGCCACGCCGTCCAACCCGTCATGGATGTTCTGCCAGCCATAATCGAACGCACGCGCCAATGGCCGGTCAGGATAGGCATCGCCCAGGCTGGCGGGAATCAGCACATGGACGATCGGTTCGTTCCCGATTCCAGTCGGGTTGGGCGACGCCGCAACCGCCGCTGCCACTGAATTGCCCGCGCCGACTGCGGTGCGGATACCCGACGAAGGCAGGCCGATGATCGTCGCGCGCTCGTCCGGCGCATAGCGCCCCGCGATGAAACGGTTGAGCCGGTCAAGCGCGGCGACATGCGCGGATGCCTTGGCGTCGAGCGTGAAGGACAGCTTGAACGTCCCCTCCGGTTCCGCACCGGGATGGACATCATAAGCCCAGATTTCCTGGATCGGCTGTTCCTGCATCACGTTGGTGAAGCTGATCGTTCCACCCTTGCGCGGCGCCATCGCATCGAAGCTGCGGACGACACCCTGCGGCCGGTTGGCAAGCGGCGTATCCGGCCCCGCTGCCTTGTCGGTGCTGCGCCAGGCCAATGTACCATAGGCAGGCCCACGGATTTCAACGCGATTGACGATTTCGTTTGCCGGAACGCTCAGGTCATAGCGTTTGCCGCCTTCGACATAGACGTTCCAGTCGGGCAGTTCGAAATAATCGTCGCGGCCCGGCAGGCGCGATCGGTTGTAAACGCCGGGCCAGGTGGTTTCGGCAATGCCGTCAACGCCTTTCCACATCCATTCCTTCAGGTCCTTCGCGTCGGCGAATTCGACCTTGCGGACAATGGTGACGGGCGCGTCGAGCACGGGCGGATCGGATCGGTCCCAGCCATGGCGGTGAAGCCAGGCCTGCCGCCGCGCTGCCTCATCAGGTGCAGGCGCTGGGCCGGGTTCCTGCTTCGCCGCCAGCCTGGCGACATCGGCCCCGGCAAGCGCGTGGTCATAGACGCGAATTTCATCGAGGTCGCTGCCCCGCATGAAGTTATACCGGCTCTGCACCTGATGCGGCGACAGCACTCGCCCCGCCATACCGAGTTGATCCAGCCCGCTGTCCAGATCGGCCTTCTGCACCTCGCGGGCGACTTCACGACCATCGACGAACAAGTGAACGCCGTCGGTTTCATCCCACGAAAGCGCGATGTGGCGCCATTCCCGGGGATCGGGAATCTGGTCCATCCGCCACGAGATCCGCAACCGGCTCAGCCCGGCATCGGTGACGAAAGCGTCGAACCCGTGCCCGTTCCAGTCGATGCGCAGGAACGCCATGTCCCAACTGGTGTGATCGGCAAAACCGACGCGGAACAGGACGAAGGGCGCTTCACCCAATGGCTCGCGCGGGCGCCAGAAGAAGCTGAGCGTGCCGCGCGCCGCGCGGATATTGCCCGGCGCATTCCACGCGACATAACCATCATCCGCCCAGCGCGCCGCGCCGCCAATCGCGCCATCGGGCACAATGTCCACGCCGCTCCTGAAATTGGGCACGGGATCGCCGCCAGCGACATCGGCGGTCAGGCTCTTGTCCGCCGATACCCGGAACAACAGGCCAGATGGATCGGCCAATGCCGGAACCGGGGCCAGCGCCACCCCGGCGAGCAGGCCCATCGCCAGCCGACGCGCCACCGCCGACATCTCAGGCAAAATCCACGCGCGCCAGGCGCGGCGACAAGAGATGGATAACGGCGACGGCGACCAGATAGACGCAGCCCGCCACGGCGAAGATCAGGGTATAGCTGCCCGTCGTCTGCAGGATGTAGCCCGTGAATTTGGACATCATCATGCCGCCGATTGCCCCCATCATCCCGCCAATGCCGATCACCGATCCCACCGCCCCGCGCGGGAACATATCCGAAGGGATGGTATAGAGATTGGCCGAAAACGCCTGATGCGCCGCCGTCGCCAGCCCGACAATCGCCACCGCCAGCCACACATTGGCGGCGAATTGCGCGAAGAAAATCGGCGTCACGAGCACCGCGCAGATCAGCATGGTCAGCTTGCGCGCGTAATTGGCGGTCAGCCCGCGCTTCATCAGGCTGGACGACAGCCAGCCCCCCGCGATGCTGCCGAAATCGGAAATCAGGTAGATGGCGACCAATGGCGGCCCGAAACTCACCAGATCGAGGTGATAGGTCTTGGCGAGGAAATCGGGCGTCCAGAACAGGAACAGCCACCACACCGGATCGATCAGGAACTTGCCCATCGCATAGGCCCAGGTCTCCCGATACCCGAGCAGCCGGGTCCAGCCGATCTTTTCAACCCGGTCCGCCGGGTCGCTTTCGATATGGGCCAGTTCCGCCGCGCTCACCTTGGGCTGTTCGCGCGGGCGGCGATAGATCGCAATCCACGCGACCAGCCAGCCCAGGCTGGCGATGCCGGTGACGACGAACGCCATCCGCCAGCCCATCGTCAGCGTGATGATCGGGACGATGATCGGCGTGATGATCGCGCCGATGTTGGAACCGGCGTTGAAAATCCCGGTCGCCAACGCCCGTTCGCGCGCGGGGAACCATTCCGACACCGCTTTCATGCCCGCCGGAAAATTACCCGATTCGCCAATGCCAAGGACGAAGCGCGCGGCGGAGAACTGGAAAGCCGATCCGGCGAAGCCGCACAGCGTGTGCCCGATCGTCCAGATGACGAACGCGATCGAAAAGCCGATCCGCGCGCCCAGCAGATCGACGATCTTGCCGAACGAGATATAGCCGATGGCATAAGCCGCCTGGAACCAGAAGATCACATCGGCATAAGTCAGTTCGTTCCAGCCAAGCTCATGCGCGATCGTCGGTTTCAGCACGCCGATCATCTGCCGGTCGACATAGTTGATTGCCGTCGCCGCGAACAACAATCCGCAGATTACCCAGCGATATCGCCCGACCCGCTCAACCGCGGCCACGATTTCGGGCCGCTCCGCATCCGCCATTTCAATCCACTCCCTACGCGCCGGTTTTCCGGCTTCCGCGCTTATGCCTGCGCGGTAATCACGCATTCCACCGGCAAACCGCCATTGAAACGCGCAGAAACATGATCGCCAATGGCGACGAGATGGACCCCGGTGACGGCGCCCGAAGAAATCCAGTGGCCCGGCGACAATTCAATGCCACGCGCTGCCAGCAGTTCGAACAGAAAACGCGCGGCGCCAAACGGCCCGTCCAGCATCGCCGCCGCCGTCGCCGCGCCGACAGGCTTGCCGTTGATTTCAACCTCGACCGGCCAGGACAGCAGATCCTCGCCATGCCAACCGGCAATCGCCGGGCCGACGACCAGGCCATTGTTGTTGCCGAAATCGGAAATGGTGACGCTCGCGCCCAGATCATTGATTCCGCCAAAGGGAGAGCTGGCAATCTCTATCCCGACATGCACCGCGTCGATCAACGCCCGCGCTTCGTCCAGGGTGTAGGACAGTTTTTCAGGGTCAGGCGCCGTCCCGATCCGCAGCAGGAATTCGGCTTCCGCCGCAGCAAAGCCGCCGTCGAACACCGGCATGACAGCCGGTTCCACCAGTTCTGCGCCAGACACCGCCACCTGCTCGGCAAAAATCGGGCCGACAAGGCGATCGATGCCGTTCATCGGCGGATTGATCCGCCCGACCTTCCAGCCGACAATGGCGCCCTGCCGCAAAGCGATCGCCGCATCCTGCACGGCATAGGCTTCCTCCAGCGCCGCAGGAATTGCCCCCGGATAATCAGCCAGCACCGTCGCGGTGCGACGCGCGTCGACAAAACGGTTGGCGATGCGCGCAATATTGTCGGTTGCCTCGCGCGACGTCACTCAGTGCTCTCCCAAAGATCCATTGTCTGTTTGGATGCTTTCTGGTCCGAATGGAAACCGGTGTCAATGGCTCGTGTCCGCGGCTGGGCGCTGTACATACCCGGTGCATTACCCGGCACATTACAACGTGACGCCGCGCTTCCAGATCGCCATTTCCCGTTCGCCATTACGCTCGGCGGCGGTCATTCCGCCCGAAGCGACTTCGACGATCCGGTCGGCCAGCCCTTGTTCGGCGATCGCCATGCCTTGTTCCATCACCTGGCCCGCGTTGAAATCAATCCAGCCCGGCTTGGCGGCGGCAAGCTCGGTGTTGGACGCGATCTTCATCGTCGGCACCGGCGCACCCAATGGCGTGCCGCGCCCGGTCGTGAACAGGATGACGGTCGCCCCCGCCGCGGCCAGGGCGGTGGTCGATACCGCGTCATTGCCAGGCGCTTCCAGCAGCGTCAGGCCCGGCAGCGTCGCCTGCCCGCCGTACCGCACGACATCGACAACCGGCACCCGGCCGCCCTTTTGCACGGCGCCCAGCGACTTTTCCTCAAGCGTGGTGATGCCGCCCGCGATATTGCCCGGAGAGGGGTTTTCCGAAACCGGTTCGCCATGCGCGATAAAATAGCTCTTGAAATCATTGACGAGTTCGGCCGCGCGGTCGAACACGTCGTGGCTGACGGCGCGCGACATCAACACCTGCTCCGCGCCGAAAATCTCGGGTATTTCCGTCAGCACCACCCGGCCCCCCGCCCCGGCGACCCGATTGCTCATCCGGCCGACCAGCGGATTGGCGGTCAGCCCCGAAAACCCGTCCGACCCGCCGCATTTCACGCCCAGCACCAGTCTGTCGAGACCAACTTCCACGCGCGGTTGCCCGGCCAGCGCGACCAGTTCGGCGACCAGCGCCCGCCCTTCCCCAACCTCATCGGGCGAAAGCTGCGCGATCATCGTGCGGATTGCCGGGCGGCGCGCTTCGGGAATTTCCGCCATCAGCGCGTCGAGCTGGTTGGATTCGCACCCCAGCCCGATAATCAGCACGCCGCCCGCATTGGGATGATTGGCGAGTGCCGCCAGAATATGGCGCGTGCCCTTCAGGTCGTCGCCAAGCTGCGAACAGCCAAAGGGATGAACGAGTGCGTGGACGCCATCGACCCGACCCGCCTGATCGGCATCGCCCAGCGCCGCAATCCGCTGCGCGGTGCGCGACACGCAACCAACCGTCGGCAGAATCCAGATTTCGTTGCGCGTCCCAACCCTTCCGTCCGCGCGCGGATATCCCATGAATGTCGCGGCCTGGCCCGGTTGGGCAGCCATATCCGGCCCATGATCGGCGAAGGCGTAATCCAGCGTGCCCGAAAGCGCGGTGGCGACATTGCCGGTATGGACATGCTCACCCGGCGCGATGGCGCGCGTGGCGATACCGATCGGAAAACCGTATTTGATGATCTCGGCCCCATTGGCGATCGGCAGCAGCGCAATCTTGTGCCCGCGGCTGATGTCGACGGCGGCAACCATATCGAATCCCGCGACCGAAACCATCGTCCCGGCGGCGATATCCGCCAGAATCGTCGCGACATTGTCAGCGGGGTCAATCTGCCAGGCCTGCGCCATTTCCATCCTCTGGTAACCGGTATCATTTCGTCGCCTTGTGCCCCAGTCGACGTTCCGGCGCAAGCAAGCCGCATGGATCGCCGGGCTGGCGGCAAAGACCCGAGCGCATTATGACGGCGCCATGAAGCGCACCGGGCAACCCACGATCAACGACGTCGCACGCCTTTCCGGCGTATCGAAAAAAACCGTGAGCCGGGTCATCAACCGCTCCCCGCTCCTCAACGAAGACACGCGCCGCCGGGTTGAGGAAGTGATTGTGAACCTGGGTTATATTCCAAACCCGCAGGCGCGCGCCCTGGCGCTTCGCCGCAACTTCCTGATCGGGCTGGTCCACGACAATCCCAACGCGCAGACGGTGATGAACGTGCAGCGCGGTATGCTGGAGGCTTTGCACGGCACCGAGTTCGAGATGGTGGTGCGCCCGGTCGATCGCGGTTCGGCGACGATGCTGGAAGACCTGCGCCACTTTCTGGAACGCCAGCGCCTGTTCGGCGTCCTGCTGATGCCGCCGATCAGCGAGAACAACTCGATCGCGCGGCTGTGTACCGAAATCGGCTGCCGATACGTGCGCATGGGATCGGCCGTGCTTGACGACCCGCTGCACACCGTCGCGTCGAACGACAAGGAAGCCGTGCGCAGCGCCACTGAATATCTGATCGAACAGGGTCACCGCCGCATCGGGCTGGTCGCGGGGCCGCACGGCTTTCTGTCGGCGCGCGAACGCCGCGAAGGGTTTGAGCAAGCGATGGCCGCTGCCGATATCTCGCTGCCCCGCTCGATGATCGCGGAGGGCAACTACACGTTTGAATCGGGGTTGACCGCGGCCGACCGGTTGCTGGACGTGGTGCCGCGCCCGACCGCGATTTTTTCGTGCAACGACGAAATGGCGGCCGGAGTGATGCACGCGGCGATGCAGCGCGGCCTGAACATCCCGCGCGATTTGTCGATCGTCGGGTTCGACGACACACCGGTCGCCGCCCATATCTGGCCGCCGCTCACCACGGTGCGCTGGCCGATCGTTTCGATGGCGCGTTCCGCCGCGCTGAAGCTGATTGCCGCTGCCGAGGGCGATGAGGACGTCGAGGAACCGTCGATGTTCCTGTCAACGCTGATCCGCCGGGCATCGGTGGGGCCGCCCGCCACTGGATGAACCGGATCTGCGGGCGGCGCTTGCCGAATCTCCTGACACCGGTTACCGTAAATAAAACCGACCACGGGTTTGACGCAATATGGAGCAGGAAAGTGCCAAGGCGGCTTGAACTCAACCCCGACCGCCTGTTTCCGGCGGACGCAGGCGCCCGCGCCGTCGCGCGCAGCCTTTATACCGAAATCGCCGACCTGCCGATCGTCAGTCCGCATGGCCATACCGATCCGCTGTGGTTCGCCAACAACCTGGCCTGGACCGACGCGACGACGCTGCTGCTGGCACCCGATCATTATATCTACCGGATGCTCTACAGCCAGGGCGTGGATCTGGATGCGCTGGCCATTCCCAGCCGCGCCGGGATGCCCGCCACCGATCCGCGCGAGGCGTGGCGGTTGTTTGCCGCAAACTATCATCTGTTTCGCGGTACGCCGTCGCGCATGTGGATGGACCATGTGTTGAGCGTGGTGTTCGGCATCGATATCGCGCTGGACGCAGCAAGCGCCGACCATTGCTATGACGCGATCAACGCCAGCCTGGCGAGCGACGCGTTTCGGCCGCGCGCCTTGTTCGACCGGTTCCGCATCGACTTCCTGGCAACGACCGAGGGCGCGCAGGACGATCTGTCGGCGCACCACCGCATCCGTGCGTCAGGCTGGCAGGGACGCGTCGTCACCACTTATCGCCCCGATGGCGTGATCGACGTCGAGCATGAGCAGTTCAGGGGCGCATTGGCACGCTTTGCCGAGATCACCGGCGAAGATGTGTACGACTGGCAGGGCTATCTCGCCGCGCACCGCAAGCGCCGGGCCGATTTCCGCGCGGCGGGCGCCACCGCGACCGACCATGGCCACCCGACCGCGCAAACCGCCGACCTGAGTACCACCGAGTGCGAAGCGCTGTTCGCACGCATCTTGTCCGACGACCCGACGCCCGCCGATGCCGAGTTGTTCCGCGCGCAGATGTTGACCGAAATGGCAGCGATGAGCGTGGAGGACGGCATGGTGATGCAGATCCATCCCGGCGCGATGCGCAACCACAATGCCCGCCTGTTCGCCAGCCATGGCCGCGACAAGGGCGCCGACATGCCCAGCCGCACCGAATATGTCCGCGCGCTGAAACCGCTGCTCGACCGGTTCGGCAATGATCCGCGGCTGACGCTGATCCTCTTCACGCTGGATGAGAGCGTCTATGCGCGCGAACTGGCGCCGCTTGCCGGACATTATCCCGCGCTGCGGCTGGGGCCGTCATGGTGGTTCCACGATTCCCCCGAAGGGATGCGCCGGTTCCGCGAAATGACGACCGAGACCGCCGGTTTCTACAACACCGTCGGTTTCAACGACGATACGCGCGCCTTCCTGTCGATCCCGGCACGCCACGACGTTGCCCGCCGGGTCGATTGCGCATTCCTCGCCAGGCTGGTCGCCGAACACCGGCTTGCCGACTGGGAAGCCGCCGAACTGGCCCATGAACTGACCAGCGGCCTGGTCCGTCGCGCCTACCGCGTCGACCAGCCGATACCCGGCGCAGCCCCCAAAACCGCCTTTGCAGCGAAAGCTGCCTGACAGACCCGACGACTGGAGAACCCCGATGTTCGACCGCACTTATTACGCCACGCATCCCGACATGATGGAATGCGTTTCCAATGACGAACTGCGCGACCGTTACCTGATCGGGAACCTGTTCCGGCCCGGCGAATGCGTGCTCAACTACACCCATGCCGACCGTTTCGTGATCGGCGGCGTCGCGGTTGCCGACGCCCCGGTGGCGCTGCCCGACCAGACAGAACCCGCATCGGCAATGGGCCATCCCTTCCTCGAACGGCGCGAGCTGGCGATCGTCAATGTCGGCGGGGTGGACGGCACCGTCACCGTGGATGGTGAGGTGTTCACGCTGGGCGGCAAGGACTGCCTTTATGTGACCATGGGTGCGAAAAGCGTCGTGTTCGCGGGCGCGGGCGCGCGTTTCTACCTCGCGTCATGCCCCGCGCACAAAGGCTTCACCACGCGCAAGCTGTCGATTGCCGACGCCAACGCGCTGGAACGCGGCAGCCTGGAGGAATCGAATGAGCGGACAATCTTCCAGCTCGTCATTCCCGGCGTGTGCGACAGTGCCCAACTCGTCATGGGCCTGACGGTGTTGAAGCCCGGTTCGGTATGGAACACGATGCCGCCGCACATCCATGAACGCCGCAGCGAGATTTATTTCTATTTCGAGCTGCCCAACGATAACGATCGCGTGTTCCACTATATGGGCGAAGGCGAAGCGATGCGGCACATCGTCGTCGGCAATGAAGAAGCGGTCATCTCCCCGCCCTGGTCGATCCATATGGGGTCGGGCACGCGCGCTTATGCCTTTATCTGGACAATGGCAGGTGAAAACCAGGATTATACCGACATGAACGTGCTCGACATCTGTCAGTTGGCATGACCGGCATGTTCGATCTTTCGGGAAAAGTGGCGATCGTCACCGGCGCCAATACCGGCATCGGCCAGGCGATTGCCCTTGCGCTGGCTGGCGCGGGCGCGGATGTCGCCTGTGTCGGTCGCACGTCGGCCGCCGAAACGGTTGCCCAGATCCGCGCGCTTGGCCGTCGGGCCGAAATCGTCTCCGCCGACCTTTCGACCATCGAACCTGTGGACAGGGTGGTGGATGAAACGGTGGACAAGCTTGGCAGCGTCGACATTCTGGTCAACAACGCCGGGATCATCCGTCGCGCCGACGCCGTCGATTTTACCGAGGCCGATTGGGACGCCGTTATCGACACCAACCTGAAATCGGTGTTCTTCCTCTGCCAGGCAGCGGGCAAGCGGATGATCGCGCAGGGTAGCGGCAAGATCATCAATATCGCGTCGATGCTGACCTTCCAGGGCGGTATTCGCGTGCCCAGCTATACCGCATCGAAATCGGGCATCGGCGGGCTGACCAGGCTGCTCGCCAACGAATGGGCCGCCAAAGGCATCAACGTCAACGCCATCGCGCCCGGCTATATCGCCACCAGCAACACCGCGCAGTTGCAAGCCGATGAAACGCGCAACCGCCAGATCATGGAGCGTATTCCCGCCGCCCGGTGGGGCCAGCCTTCTGATCTGGGGGGCGCTGCGGTGTTCCTGGCGTCGTCAGCCGCCGATTATGTCCAGGGCCATATCCTTGCCGTCGATGGCGGGTGGCTGGCGCGGTGAGGACCATCGCCGCCTTGCCCCGTCGCGCCGCCGTCGACGCGTGGTTGTATCGCCAGCCGAACGGCCACACGCCTGCTAACGCAGTACGAACGGAATGGGAGTGGCGGCAATGACTTTCCTGGCGTTCGGCGAAATCATGCTCAGAATGTCCCCGCCGGGCCGCGAGCTGCTGATGCAGACGCCAAAGCTGGACGTTTGGGTTGCGGGGGCCGAGGCGAATGTCGCAACCGCGCTTGCCCGGCTGGGGCATGATGTCGGCTTTGCCAGCATGGTGCCCGACAATGATCTGGGCCGCGCGGCAATCGCCACCCTGCGCGGGCACGGCATCGATACCGGCCGCATCCAGCGATCCGGGGATCGGATGGGGCTGTATTTCGTGACATCGGGCGCGGGGATGCGCGCCACCGAAGTGATCTATGATCGCGCCCATTCCGCCTTTGCCGACGCGCCTGCCGATCGCTGGGATTGGGACGAGTTGCTGGCCGGTGTCGACTGGCTGCACATGTCAGGCATCACGCCCGCGCTGGGGCCGGTGCCTGCACAGGCCGCGCTTGCCGCGGCACAGGCCGCAACATCGCGCAGCATCCCCATTTCGTTCGACGGCAATTACCGCGCGAAACTGTGGGAACGGTGGGACAGCAATCCGCGCGAAATCCTGACGCAGCTCGTCGGCCACGCCACGCTGATGTTCGGCAACCACCGCGACATCGCCCTGCTGCTCGGCAAGGATTTTTCTGCCCAGGGAGAGGATCGCCGACGCGAAGCGGCCGACGCCGCCTTTGCCGCGTTCCCCCGGCTGCAGACGATCGCGTCAACCGCACGCCATGTCGAGGATGCCGACCGGCACCGCCTGTCCGCCCGGATCGACAGCCGCGCCGCCCATGCCCAGACCGACGAGGTGGTGTTGTCGGGCATCGTCGATCGGATTGGCGGCGGCGATGCCTTTGCAGCGGGCGTGCTGCACGCGCTGCGCACCAGCGGCGACATCGCTCACGCCGCGCGCACCGGGTTGGCGCTGAGCGCATTGAAACACTCGCTGCCCGGCGACGCCAGCTTGTTCCGGCAAGCCGATATCGATGCCTATCTGGCGGGTGGGCTGGATGTCCGGCGCTAGTCTGTCCCGCCGCGACCTGATGGCGGGGGGCAGCGCCGCGGGCGCGTTGCTGTACCTGCCCGCCACCGCCGCCCGCGCCATCCCGCCGCCTTATGTCCGCGCGCCCGATGGCGATTATGTCGTCCATGGCGAAAACGGACTGATCGTGGCGCGCGGCATTCGCTATGGCCGGGCCGAACGGTTCCAGGCGCCGGTTCCCGTCTCCACGCCGGGCAAGCCGGTCCCCGCGATGGAATTTGGCGCGGTGGCGCCGCAATCGGGCAATCATTACACGCCGCAATCCGAAGACTGCCTGTTCCTCAACATTTGGACCAGCGCGGCCAAACCCGCTGCAAAGCTGCCCGTCATGCTGTATATTCATGGCGGGGCCTATTCGGGCGGCAGCGTCACCGATCCGCTGAACGACGGGCAACATCTGGCGGCGCGCGGCGACGTAGTGGTGGTGACGGTCAACCACCGGCTGAACGCGCTGGGCTATCTGTACCTTGCCCGGCTCGACCCGCGTTTCGTCGACAGCGGCAATGCCGGTCAGCTTGACCTGATCCTCGCGCTCAACTGGGTCCGGCGCAACATCGCGGCCTTTGGTGGCGATCCCGATCGGGTGATGGTGTTCGGCCAATCGGGTGGCGGGGCGAAGATTGCGACGATGATGGCCATGCCCGTGGCGCGCGGCCTGTTCCACCGCGCCGCGACGATGAGCGGCCAGCAAGTCACCGCCTCCGGCCCGATCAACGCCACGGCCCGCGCGCGTGCCTATCTGGCGCGGCTGGGCGTCAGCGAAGCCGATCTGTCGCCGCTGCTCGCCATGCCGGTTGAAAAGCTGGTCGGCGCGCTGGACACGGTTGATCCCATTCTGGGCGGCGGCATTTATTTCGGGCCGGTGCTCGACATGAAATGGCTGACGCGCCACCCGTTCTGGCCCGATGCTGCGCAGCAATCGCTGGCCATCCCGATGATGATGGGCAACACCCACGACGAAACCCGTGCCTTCATCTCACCCGACCTGGAAAAGATAAGAACCCTCGACTGGGACAATCTTGCCGCGCGGCTGGCACCTGAATTGCGCATCGACATCTTGCCCGAATGGGTGGTCGCGCAATATCGGGCGCGCTTCCCCGATTATTCGCCCGAACGGATATTCTATGACGCAACCACCTGCGGGCGAAGCTGGCGCGGGCAAGTGATCGAGGCGGAGGCGCGGGCGCAGGCAGGCGCACCGGCATGGGTCTATCAGGTCGATTTCACATCGCGCACCGATCCGCGCCGGGGGGCGATGCACACCACCGATATCCCGCTGGTCTTCGGCACGCTGGGCGCGGCGGGATCGCTGACCGGGGTCGCTGCCGACGCACAAGCGGCGTCAAAGGCGATGCAGGACAGTTTCGCCGCGTTCGCCGCAACCGGTGACCCATACCATGCCGGTCTGCCACGATGGCCCCGGTACGAACTGGCCCGCCGGACGACGATGATCTTCGATGTCACTTCGCGCACCGCGGATGATCCGCGCGCCTGGCAGCGCGAATTGTTCGCCCGCGTGCCTTATATCCAGCCGGGGAGCTGAGCGATGATCGACCGCCGCGATGCGATATTGGGCACGATGGCTTTGGGGCTTGCCGCCGGTTCCACCAGCGTCGATGCGCAAACCGCGCCGCCGCGCGTGCCCGGCACGCCGCCGATACCCGGCGCGCCCGATCCCGACGAAACGATCGACCTGTGGCCGGGCGGCGCACCGGGAATGCCCGCCCGCGCGCCGGTTGAAACGGTCGACGAACGCAGCAAGGACGCCTCGATCGCCGACCGTGCGGTGCGTGGCATCACTCGCCCGCGCATGGTGGTGTTCCGCCCGCGCGCAGCCAACGCCAACGGCAACGGCAACGGCAACGCCGTGCTCATCTTGCCCGGCGGCGGGTATCACCATGTCGTTATCGACAAGGAAGGGTACGAACTGGGCCGCTGGCTGGCGTCGCGCGGCTGGACCTGCTTCGTGTTGTTCTACCGCCTGCCCGGCGACGGCTGGGCAGCGGGGCCGAACGTCGCGCTGTGCGATGCGCAACGCGCGATCCGCCTGATCCGCGCCCGCGCCGCGGCATTCGGCATCCGGCCCGACCGCGTGGCGGCGCTGGGCTTTTCCGCCGGGGGGCATGTCTGCGGCGATCTGGCGACCCGGTTCGCCGCCAGCACCCATACCCCCGTCGATGCTGCCGACACGCTGTCCGCTCGCCCCGACATCGCTGCCCCCATCTACGCCGTTCAGTCGATGAGCCTGCCGCTTGCGCATCCAGGATCGCGGGCGCTGCTGATCGGCGACCATGCCAACCCCGCGCTGGAAGCCGCGCACACCCCCGCCAACAACGTTACCGCCCAGACGCCGCCCATTTTCATGGTTCACGCCGAAGACGACACCACGGTTCCCGTGGCCAACACGTTGCAGATGCGCGCCGCGTTGAAGGCAAAGGGCATTGCGGTGGAAACGCATCTCTTCACTCTGGGTGGCCATGGTTTCGGGTTGCGGGGTACGCACGGCAAACCTGCGGCGATATGGCCCGATCTGTTCCTCCACTGGGCCGCGTCGCAAGGATTTGCCACGGCCTGATCTTCACCAATAAGCTACTCTCTGTCGTGTAGGGCGCTGTTTGATGAGCGCTGACGCCCCTGCCCCTGCCCCCACGCCATTTGGCGCGCGGATCATGCATGCGCTGGCCTGGCGGTCGGGCAGCCAGATCGTTGCGCAGATCATCATGTGGGCGGGAACCTTCTTCGTCATCCGCATCCTCGATCCGCGCGACTATGGTCTTTATGCGATGACGCAAAGCGTGCTGGCGTTCCTGACGTTGCTCAATGGCCAGGAATTCGCGGCATCGCTGGTCCAGGCGCCGACGATCTCAAAACAACAGATCCGCCAGACATTCGGGATGCTCATCCTGATGAACCTGGCGATGGCGGGCGCGCAGTGGCTGATCGCGCCGCTGGCCGCCGCTTATTACAAACATGCTGTTGTTGCGGACATGCTGCGCGTGCAGGCGCTGCTTTACCTCGCCACCCCGCTGATCGCGGTGCCCAGCGCATTGCTCAGCCGGGAATTGAACTATCGGACGCAGGCGGCAGTCAATCTGGGATCGGCATTGGTCGGCGCGAGCGTATCGCTGGGCATGGCGCTGGCGGGCGCGGGCGTGTGGACGCTGGTTGCCGCCCCCATCTTCACCTTCTGGACACGGGCAATCGGCCTGTCGATCGCGGCGCGCCTGCTGGTGTTGCCCAGTTTCGATTTCCGCGGGTCGGGCGCGATTGTGCGCTTTGGCGGCGCGATGCTGCTCAGTTCGCTGTTCTGGCTGATCCAGACGCAGGCCGATGTGGTGATCGGCGGTCGCATGATGAACGCGCACATGCTGGGCCTCTATACCGAAGCGCTGTTCCTGACGCAGATCGTCACCGCCAAATTCGTGCCGCCGATCAACGATGTCGCATTTTCCGCTTATGCGCGGATGCAGTCGGACCGGGAAACCACCGCCCGCGCCTTTGAGAAATCGGTGCGGCTCATCATGATGGTCGCGCTGCCCTTCTATGCCGGGCTGGCGGTGACGGCGTACCCGTTCGTCGATGTCGTACTGGGTGGCAAATGGGAAGAGATGGCGCCCATCGTCCGCCTGCTCGCCTGTGCGATGCCCGTCGTCACGCTGCAAATCCTGTTCTCGCCCGCGACGACCGCGCTTGGCCATCCGCGCGTTCAGGTGCTGGCGGCGGCAATCGGCGCGGTGGTGATGCCAGCGGCATTCCTGCTCGGCTCACCATGGGGCGGCGTTGGCATGGCCTGGGGCTGGGCACTGGGCTTCCCCATTCTGGGCGCGGCAACCGCGTGGATGGCCATGCCGATCATCGGCACGAACACTGCCAAGCTGTGGGCGGCATGTGCACCGTCATTGCTCGCGGCAATCGGCATGGCGGCAATGGTGTTGATCGTCGATCGGCTGGCCGGCATGTCGCTTGCCCCGATGCCAAGGCTGGCGATTCTGGTCGCATCGGGAGTGATTGCCTATGCCGCGCTGACGATGCTGGTCGCGCGCGACGTGGTGATGGAAGCGGTGGCGCTGGTGCAGCGCCGGACGCCGAAGCGGGCCTGATACTTCGCCCCGCAGATTGAGTAGGCGGGCGGATTGAAATGGTGGGCGGCGCGGGGCGGTGGCGATTGGCCCCCCGCATCGCTTCACTCAGGCGGCATTCCGCAACACGTCGAATCCCTTCAACCGGATATCCAGCGGCCGACCATCGGTTCGCGCCACGATTGCGCCTGCGATATCGCCGGCGATATCCAGCCGCTCCATCGCCCAGCCCGCGCCGCCCGCGAGCACCACTGCATCGACGCCGACCGAAACCTCGAACGCGTCGAGCGGATAGCTCAGCCCTTCGCCGATCGCCTTTACAAAGGCCTCCTTGCGCGCCCAGCATTGGAAGAATGCCGACATCGCCGCAGTTTCGGGCAGGTTTTCCAGCGCATTGATCTCACCGGGGCCAAACAGCCTGCGCGCGGTGTCATGATGGTCGATGCCGGGAGCCATCTGCTCGATATCGGCCCCCACCTCGACATCGGCGATTGCCAGCAGCCAATAATCGCCCGAATGCGACAGGCTGAAGCACGGGGCCTTGAAAGACTGGCCATCGCCTGCCAGCCGTGGCTTGCCATTCTGGCCGGTAACGAAGGTCAGCCGTTCGGGCGCGATGCCCGTCCGCGCGGCCAGGCACTGGCGCAACCGCGCGCGCCGGACGACGAAGCGCCGCCGGTCGCGCGCATAGCGGAACCGCCCGGCACGCGCCTGTTCGGGCAGTGACAGCAATCGTTTCAGCCGCTCGACCTCGGCCATTGCAACGTCAAGCTGACCGTACCAGGCGTCGACCGCGACCGTCGCGCTCACGCCTTGCCTGCCTCGATCGCGGCACCATCGATCCGCTCGATCGCTTCGCATATGCAACGGGCGATCATGTCGACATTGGGCGGCTCCAGCATCGTGCGGTGGCCGCCAGGCACGGTGAACGCGTCGTACCGGCCCATCACATGCCGCCGCCAGTCATCGATGAAATCGAGCACCGCCGGATGCTCCTGGGGCTGGAAGACGATGACGTCCCCGGCATAATCGGGCGGGCTGTAGCGCGTCGCCACCCGGTCGAGCTGCGTGCGCAATTCGGGCTGCAACACCGCTTCGCGGCCGCCAGCCAGCGCGGCCGCATCCGAAAGCCCACGCAGGCGTTCGCGGAAATAGCGGCCGCGCTCGCCCTTGGGCTGCGCCATCGACTGGGCGATATGGAACCGCACCTTGGACAGGAAGAACCGCACCCGGCCAATCTCTCGCGCGCGTTCGGGGTGGAAGGGATGCGCCAGCATCAGCAAGGGCACGTCACGGCCCATCGCACGCAGGCGGTGAGCCACCGCATAAGCCAGGATGCCCGACGTGCACCAGCCGCCCAGCCGGAACGGGCCTTCGGGCTGCAACTCGACCAGGGCATCGACGACCAGCCGGGCGACGTCTTCGAATTTCCTGGGGCAGCCACCGGCATTTTCCATCACCAGGTCAACCGAAAACCCCAGGAATGGCTGGTTCAGCCCCAGCCGTTCGGCCAGCGCCAGGAACGTCGATCCGCCGTCTAGCCAGATGATCGGCGTCGCCTTGCCGCGCGGCTGAATGGGGATCAGCGCGGGTCGTTCGATCGGCTGGCCCGACGTAATCATCGCCGCCATGTCGGCCAGGCGGGGAGCGCGGAACAGCGCCGCCATCGGCACGCGCAGGCCATATTCGGCCTCGATCCGCCGCAACAGCCGCGCAACCAGCAACGAATGGCCGCCGAGATCAAAGAAATCATCGTCGCGGTAAACGGTATCGACCTTCAGCACGGCCCGCCAGATTTCCGCCAGGCGTTCTTCATTGTGGCTGGCGGGAAGTTCGGCATCGCGGACCAGCGAACGGCCGGGTTCGGGCAGCGCCTTGCGATCGATCTTGCCATTGGGCGTCATCGGCAGCGCGTCGATCAAGGTAAAGCTGGTCGGGATCATGTAATCGGGCAACATCGACGCCAGCCGTTCACGCCACGTCGCCACGTCGCCTTCGCCGACCAGATACCCCGCCAGCGCGCGTTCGCCGCTGGCATCGGGCCAGGCGCGGACGGCGGCACCAGTCACACCGGGCAGCCGTGCCAATGCACCTTCGACTTCCTCGATCGCCACGCGGAAGCCACGGATTTTTTCTTCATGATCGGTGCGCCCGAAACATTCGAGGGTGCCATCCGCCCGCCAGCGCGCCAAATCGCCGGTGCGATAA
Organism: Sphingomonas sp.; assembly: GCA_041659385.1. GTDB lineage: Bacteria > Pseudomonadota > Alphaproteobacteria > Sphingomonadales > Sphingomonadaceae > Sphingomonas. Next base: position 26,041 of record JBAZYJ010000003.1, on the reverse strand, counting down.
AGCCGGTCGCCATGATGATCGATGAAGCGATCGGCGGTCATGCCAGGCTGGCCGCGATAGCCGCGCGCAACGCCCAATCCGCCGATCAGCAATTCGCCGACCGCGCCCATTGGCTTGTCGTTGCCGTCCGCGTCCTGAACGCGCACCTGGGTATTGGCGATCGGCCGGCCAATGACGATCGGCCCGTCAGCGGAGGTGATCCGCGCGCAGGTTGACCAGATTGTCGTCTCGGTCGGGCCGTACATGTTCCACAGTTCGGCAACGCGCGGCAGCATCTGTTCGACCAGTACACGCGGCAAGGCCTCACCCCCGCACAGCGCGCGCATCCCCGGTTCGCCCGGCCAGCCCATTTCGATCAACCCGCGCCAGGTTGCCGGCGTCGCCTGCATCACATCGGGCCGGGTTGCGGCGATCAGGTCGATCAGCGCGGCCATGTCGACCACTTGTTCGCGCGCCGCCAGGATGATCCGCCCGCCCGATACCAGCGGCAACCACAATTCCAACTCGGCAATGTCGAACGACAAGGTGGTGATCGCCAGCAGAGATTCGCCGCGGCTGAAACCCGGTTCGCGCTGCATCGCCATCAACAGGTTGGCCAGCGCGCCATGCGGAATTTCGACGCCCTTGGGCTTGCCGGTCGAGCCGGAGGTATAAAGCACATAAGCCAGATCATCGCCGCCAATCGCGGGGCGTTGACAGGGCTGCACCGGCCAGTCGCGTGACAAGTGCAGCACGCGCGCACCATCGACGGGCAGCGCCACTTGCGTATCGGGTTCGGCCAGGATCAGCGCGGGTGCGGCGCTTTCGACGATCATCGCCAGCCGCGCAGGCGGGAAACCGGGGTCAAGCGGCAGATAGGCAGCCCCTGCACGCGCCACCCCCAGCATCGCCGCGACCATCCACGGCGAACGATTGACGCACAGGCCAACCAGATCACCCGCGGCAACGCCTTCGTCGATCAGGCGCGCGGCAATCGCATCGGCGCGTTGATCGAGATCGGCATAACTCCATTGCTCGCCATCCTGTTCGATGGCGGTCGCCTGCGGGTTCTGCGCCGCCGTCTCGGCAAACCAGTCGACAACGCTGGCATGGGGCAAGGGCGCATCGGTCGCGTTCCAGCGATCGACCAGCGTCTCCCCTTCGGCGTCGTCGAGCATCGGTATCCACGCGAGCGGCACCGACGGTTCGTCCGCCACCGCCTGCAGCACATTGCGCCAATGGCCGATCATCCGGCGGATCGTCGCCGGGTCGTAAAGCTCGGTCGAATAGAGGAAACGCCCGGCCATGCCGCCTTCCGGCCGCTCGTCGAGTTCCAGATAAAGATCATATTTGGCCGCACCGACCACCACGTCCATCTGGGTCAGGTCCCATCCGGCGGGAAACGGATCAACCGGCGGCTCGATCGAAAACAGGGTGTTGAACAGCGGGTGGGTGCCCACCCCGCGCTTGATGCCCAGTTCGCGCACCAGCCGGTCGAACGGAATGTCGCTGGCACCCAGCGCGCCGACGACGCTTTGCCGCACCTGCGCCAGATAATCGCGGAAACGCACGTCACCACGGGGCCGCGTCCGCAACGCCATGGTGTTGAGGAAATACCCCATCAACGGCTGCAATTCGGGCCGCCGCCGCGTATCGGTAACGCCGCCGACGATGATGTCCTGATCGCCGGTATAACGGAACAGCATCGCCTTGTACGCCGCGAGCAGCACCATGTAGAGCGTTGCACCTTCGCGCTGCGCAACATTCTTCAACCGTTCGATCAGCGGTTCGGCCAGTTCGAATACTTCCATCGACCCGGCATGGGTGGGAAGCGCGGGGCGTGCCCGGTCGCCGGGTATTTCAAGCCGGGGTAATTCGCCTGCCAGCTCGCCCCGCCAGAAATCGAGCTGGCGGTTGAAATCCTCGCTCGCATTATGATCCTGCTGCCAGGCGGCATAATCGGCATATTGCAGCACGGGTTCAGCCAAGGGCGACGGGCGACCAGCCTCATAAGCAGCGACCAGCGCCGCGAGTTCGGGCACCAGCGTGCGATAGATCGATACGCCGTCAAAGATGATGTGGTGCAGCGTCAGGTAAAGCCTGTGTTCTTCCTCACCCAGCTTCACCACGCGGGCGCGGAACAGCGGCGCCTGATCCAGCGGTATTGCCGCCCGCGCATCCTCCGCTGCCAGGCGAACCGCCTCGTCCTCGCGCGCGGCGGGGGCCAGGTGGCTGATGTCGATGATCGCCAATGGCATGTGCCGCGCTTCGGCGATCACCTGCCTGACTTCGCCGTCGACATCGACAAAGGCGGTGCGCCAGATCGCGTGACGACGTACCACTTCGGACAAGGCGCGTTCCAGCGCGGCATGATCGTAGCGCCCGAGCCGATGGATGGTGATCGACTCGTTATACAGCGGCATTTCCGGCGCCATCTGCTGATGCAGCCAGAGCTGGTTCTGCTCCGCCGTCAACGGCACCGTCCGGCCGGGCGCGCGTGGGCTGATCGGTTCCGGCGCGGCACCCGCCGTGCCCTGCCCCGCGTCACCGCTGAGCATCCGCGCCAACAACTCGCGCCGGGCAGCAATGGCCGGATCGATTTTGCGCATCGCCGTCATTGGAACGTCACCGGCAAACCAAGCAGCCCGCGAAGGCCAAGATTTTCCCGCCAGGCGAGCTTTTCGCCAGTCAGCGCCAGACCGGGCAACCGGTCGAGCAGGCAGCGAAAGGCGATGCGCCCCTCCATCCGTGCCAGCGGCGCGCCGAAGCAGAAATGCGCGGCCCAGCCAAAGGCGAGATGGCGATTGTCCTGCCGTTCGAAATTCAGATCATCGGGGGCATCGAAACGCCGCGGATCACGGTTGGCCGCCGCCATCACCGCCATCACCGCAGCGCCCTTGGGAATGACATGCCCGCCCAGCAGCGTATCGGCATGGCAGATCCGCCCGGTATGCTGCGACGGGGTTTCGTAACGCAGCAATTCCTCGACGGCGCTGTCCATGATCTCGGGCCGCGCCTTCAGTTCGGCCATCTTGGCGGGGTGACGCAGCAGGGTCAGCATCCCGTTGCCGATCAGGTTGGTGGTGGTTTCCTGCCCGCCGACCATGGTCACGACGATATTGGCGATCACTTCGTCCTCGGACAGGCGTTCGCCATCAACCTCCGCCTCGATCAGCGATTTCACCAGCCCGTCGGCAAGTGGACGATGTTCTTCATGGATCGCGCTGCGGAAATAGCTGGTCATGTCGCTCAGGCTTTTCAGCACACGCAGCACGCCACCGGGATTATGCTGGAAATTGCCCAGCATCTCGGCGAAATCGGCCGACCATGCCTTCAACTGCTGATGGTCCTCGCGCGGCATCCCCAGCAAATGCGCGGTGACGATTGCCGGCAAGGGCTCGGCGAAATCCTTGACCACGTCCATCGCACCCCGCGCCGCCACCCGGTCGATCAGCCCATCGGCGATGCGCGCGATTTCGTCCTCCAGCACCTCGACGCGGCGGGGCGTGAAGGCGGTGGAGCATAATTTGCGCAAATGGGTGTGCGCAGGCGCGTCGAGGAACAGCATCTGCCTGGCCATGACGGCGGCGAGCGGCTCGATTTCACCCAGCCCCAGTTGGCGCATGAATTCGGGTGACGGCGTGCGATCGGCCGAAAACTCCTTCAACACCGTCATCACGTCGTCATAGCGCGTGACGATCCAGCAATGGAGATAAGGGTCCCACGCCACCGGCGCTTCCTCGCGCAGCCGCGCGTACAGCGGATACGGATCGGCAAGCACTGCCGGGTCGAGCAGGTGATAAAGGCTGAGGCTCGGGTCGACTGCCGCTTTGCTGGCCATTACCGCGCCGCCAATTGCCGAATTTCTTCATCCGACATCGCGTCGAGCCTGGCGATGATGAGTTCCTCCACCTTGCTCGCCAGCGCCGCGACGTTGCGGCCCTCGAACAGATGGAACAACGTCAGTTCGACGCCGAAAACGTCGCGGGCGCGGATGATGACTTGCGTGCCGAGCAGCGAATGGCCCCCGAGCAGGAAGAAATCGTCCTCGACGCCGAAATCGCTGCGACCGATGACCGCGCTGACGATTTCGAACAATTTCCGTTCGGTCGGCGTTACGGGCGCGCGGCCAGCCGCCGCCTCCGCGAGCGGGCACGTCGCGGGGTCGGGCAGCGCCTTGATGTCCACCTTGCCATTGGGCGTCATCGGCAAGGCGTCGAGCGCGGCGAACCGTCCGGGTATCATATAGTCAGGCAGCATCTCGCCCAGCGCCTGGCGCAGTTCGGTGGCCGTCACGCCAGCGCGCGCGGGCACGACATAAGCGATCAGCTCGCCCTCGCCTGCGACCACCACAGACTGCGCGATATCGTCGACCAGATGCATCGCCGCCGACACTTCGGCCGGTTCGACGCGGTGGCCACGGATTTTCACCTGCCGGTCGACCCGACCCAGAAACGCCAGGTCCCCGCCGGGCTGCATCAGCGCCAGATCGCCGGTGCGATAGAGGCGGCCATAGCGCGGGTGGTCGACAAAGCGCAGTTCGGTGGCCGGGGCGTCGTCGCGGTAACCACGCCCGACCTGTGCGCCGCCGATCCAGATTTCGCCCGGCGCGCCATCGGCAACCGGATCGCCCATGGGATCTAGCAGGTGCACCTGCGTCCCGGTGATGGCGCGGCCGATGGAGGGCAATCCTTCGCCTTCCGGCGCAACCACGCCGGATGTCGCCACCACGGTGCATTCGGTCGGGCCGTAATTGTTGACGAAGGTGAACGGCAGGCCCGGTCGCGGCCGGCGCGTCAGCTTGTCGGCGCCGGTCAGCAATATGCGCAACGCGGCGCCGTGCGGCCAGGTCATGGCGACCAGCGGTTCGGCAAGCGCCGTCGGCGCGAAGGCGATTTCGACGCGTTCGGCGACCAGCCAGTTCTTCAGCGCCGCCGCATCGACGCGCGTCGCGTCATCGGGCAGGACAATCGTGCCGCCCGCCGCCAGCACCGGCCAAATTTCCCATGCAGCAGCATCAAAACCCAGCCCCGCCAGATGGCTCATCCGGGTGCCGGGACCGACATCAAAGGCTTCTTCATGCCAGGCCGCCAGCGCCGCCAGATTGGCGTGCGTGATTTCAACCGCCTTGGGATCGCCGGTCGAGCCTGACGTGAAGATCACATAAGCCAGCGAATCGGGGTCAGTGGGCTGTGCCGCCATCGGATCATGGCCCGCGCCTGCACCGGGTGCGAACACGGCTGCCACGTCGGCAAAAGCGGCTGCGCGCGCGGGATCGCAGATGACTGCCGACGCGCCGACACGCGCGACCATCGCTTCCAGTCGGGCATCGGGCCAGTTCGGATCGAGCGGCAGATAAGCCGCGCCCACCCGCCATGCGGCGATCAACGCGACCATCTGTTCCACCGATCGCGGCAGGCAAACCGCCACGACCGAGTCGCGCCCGGCAACATGGGGTATCAGTGCCGAAGCGAGCGCACCTGCGCGAAAATCCAGCTCGGCATGGCTGATCGTCGATCCCCCAACACTGATCGCGGGCAATGCCGGAAACTGCCGCGAGTTTCCCGCCAGGCGATCGGGAATTGGGGAGGGAACGAAATGCTGCGCGTCGACCATGGAACCTCCTGCTCCGACGCGCCTAAGCGATTTTCGTGATTTAAACCTTAATACTGGGCCAAAATACTGGGCCAGAATACTGGGGCAATTGGTCGGGCGGCGGCGGCGTATCGCGCGCCGCCAACACCTCTTGCGGGGCAGCTTCCAGCCGCCCCGATGGCCAGTATGCCCTGCCATCGCTCAACTTGGTGCCGGATCATGCCCAATCGGCACCGATCACCATGTCTTACCAAATTTGCCTCTTGCGCATTTTATAGTTGCGTGCCCGGCGTTACCCCTGCACAAATCCTGCCAACGGTCGGCCCGCCATTTCCAGCGGGCACAGAACCGGTGCCGCATGGAGGGGTCTCTTAAACCGTCAAGGGGGCCCTTGGTGATTGAAGTTTTTGCGCATTGGTTGGTTCCGTTTATCGCGTTGCTCGCCGCTGGATTATTTGCAGGCTTTGCCGCCGGCCTGTTCGGCATCGGCGGCGGCTTCGTCGTCGTTCCCGCCCTTCTCGTGGTTCTGCCCTTGCTGGGCGGAGACAAGGCGCAGTTCGCCCATGTCGCCATCGGCACATCGGCGGCGACCATCATCATCACGTCTCTCCGATCGGTTCGCGCGCACGCCAAACGCGGCGCGGTGGAGTTTGAAGTGCTCAAGACCTGGGCGCCGTGGCTGGTTCTTGGCGATACCGCGGGCGTCATCCTGGCCGGCAAAGTCGATGGGCATGTGCTGACGCTGATTTTCGCCATCGGCGTCGGGCTGATGTCGCTCAACTTCCTCATCCCCCATCTGTCCGATCACAAGATGAGCGATGAAATGCCCGGCATTGCCCCGCGCGTGGCAATTGCCGGGGGCCTGGGCACGTTTTCCGCGCTGCTCGGCATCGGCGGCGGCACAATTGCGATCATGGTGATGACGTTGTGCGGCCGCTCCATCCACCGCGCGATTGCGACGGCATCGGGCATCGGCGCGCTGATCGCCATTCCCAGCGCGATCGGCTTCATCATCATCGGCCTTGGCCAGCACGGATTGCCCTGGGGCTCGCTGGGCTATGTCAACCTGCCCGCGATGGCGATCATCGCCTCCACCGCGATCCTGACCGCACCGCTGGGCGTGGCGTTCGCCCACAAACTGCCCGCGGCGCCGCTCAAGCGGATTTTCGGTTTCTATCTCATCTTCATTTCCATCGTAATGTTCAGGAACGCGTTGAAATAATAAACTATCTGGGTGATCCTCGACACGGACACCGGACAAGACAAGAACTAGGGAGCACAGCCATGACTTATCCGTTCGAGCGGCAGGACGCCGCAATATTACCCGAAGAAGCGACCGACGACCTGCTGTCGCGCGGTTTCAACCGCCGCGACCTTGCGCGGTTGGCAACCGTATTCGGCGTCGGCGCCATCGCCGCGACCAGCGGCCGCCCCGCCTGGGCATCGGCTGGCGTTCCCGATCCGGCGCCCGCTGCCAAGACCCGCATCGGCGCCAACGAATGCTGGACCGGCCCGTTGATGCCTGGCCAGCAGGCCGCCGCCAAAATCATCGCCTATAGCAACCGCTATTCCCCGCATGACGAACGCGGCGACTTCATCAAGGCGGTGATGGCGGTTGAGGGCGTTCCTTACGACCATGTCGCGCCCTGGCCCGGTTCCAGCGATCCGCTGTCGCGCTCGGTCATCACTTTCTGTTCACCGACCAAGGGGCTGGTCACCGCCGATCCGACGTTCGAACTGGCGGGCCGCACCGCCAACTGGCTCGGGGCGCCTGTCAAAGCCGTGCCGTTGACCGCCGATTACCGGCACGACGTGAAGGCGATGCTCGCCGCCGACCCCAATGCCGGGCTCTATTATATCTGCACCCCCAACAACCCCACTGGCACGATCACGCCGCTGGAAGACATTGAATGGCTCATCCAGAACAAGCCCGAAGGCTCAAAGGTGCTGGTCGACGAAGCCTATACCCATTTCGCCGGTGTACCCGTCGCATCGTCATTCGCGCCCAAGTACAAGGACGTGATCGTCCTGCGCACCTTCTCAAAGATCTTCGGCATGGCCGGGATGCGCATGGGTTATATCATGACCAACCCCGACAATATCGCCAAGATGATGCGCTATGACGGTGGGATGCAGTCGGGCGCGTTGCCGATGCCTTCGCTCGCCTGCGCGACCGCCAGCCTGACGGCCAAGACGCTGATCGCCCAGCGCAAGGCAGAGATGGAAACGGCACGGGCGTTCACGCTCGATCACCTGAAAAAGCGTGGCCTGTCGGTCGCGCCGACCGAAGCCAACATGTTCATGATCGACTGGAAGACCAAGGCCGCCAAGGACGTGCAAGCCGCCTTCCGCGCGCAAAGCGTGGAAATCGGCCGGTCATGGCCCATCTGGCCCACCGTGTCGCGCGTCACCGTGGGATCGATGGAAGACATGAAGAACTTCTGCATGGCACTCGACAAGGTCTGGACCGCCTGAACCAAACCGCCTTTGTGCACCTTGACGGGGCCGGTTGTCAGACATGACGATCGGCCCTTTTTCGATCGCTGCGGGGTTGGTGGAGGGAAATGGCAGGTGTCCGGCCTTTGCCAGTTCCCCGCGCCCAGGGTGGCTGGAAAGCGACGACCCACGTCGCCCGTTAATCCCTATATGGAGTGTTACCGAACGCGCCAAAGGTAGCCGATCAGCACGACAAGCTTCGTTGACGGCCCACGGCCCGGCGCATGGGCCATGCAGATAAATTCGCCGCGCGCTGTCCTACCCCCCCTTTGGCAAGGCATATCCTCCACCGCGCTCTTTCAAACCGCCGGATTCACCACGCGAAAACCATGCCGGTCGCGGGCCTCTCAACAAAGTCGATGGCAACCCTCAACTTCCTCAACCACCCGCCTCAACCGCCCGTATCAGCCAAGGCGGCGGAAGGGGGTGGCGACCCTGCGGCTGACCCACGAAAAGGGGCGCCGCCAGTTGCCCGGCGACGCCCCCTTTCACGCGTGTTGTTCGATCAGAACTTCACGCCGATACGGCCGTAATAATAGCCGCCATTGATGCCATAAGGTGAGAAGGTCAGCGGCCCGTCGAGCACGTTGCCGCCATTCACCAGCGTGAAGTTGGTGGTGCCGGGAACCAGCGCGACCGTTGGTGGCTTCTTGTTGAACAGGTTGTTCGCACCAATCGTCAGCGTCACCGTCTTCCTGATCTCATAGCTGGTTTCAAGATCGACGATGAAGGCAGTCCCGATCTTCTGCTTGTAGTAAGTACCGCCGTCAGGCGAGGTGAAGTTCGAACTGTCGCCGTACAGCGTGCCGCGCAGCACGGTGTCGAAACCACCGATCGACCAATCGGCCGACGTCACAACCTTCACCTTGGGCGATGCGCTCTCCAGGTTGGAAAGTGCCGCCGGGTCGAACAGCGGAATGCCGCCGAGCGCTGCCGGTGCGGCAAGCACCTTGGTCGCCTTGGTTTCGTTGTACGTTCCCGCAAGCGTCCAGCTCACCTTGCCCAGATCGCCGAAGTTCGTCAGGTAGCTGACCACCACATCGACGCCGCGAGTGCGCGTGTTCGCACCGTTGGTGAAGATGTTGATGCCGGTCTGGCTCACCGTCGGGTCAAGCACGTTGCCGTTGGCGACAATGGCCTGGGTCACAATGGGGAAGTTGTTTGCGCCGCCGCTGCCGAAGATCGATCCGGTGCCCAGGATGCGATCGCGGATGCGGACCTGATAGGCATCAAGCGTGATCGTCAGGCGCGGCAACGGACGCAGGACCGTGCCGAACGAGTAGGTGACCGAGCTTTCCGGCTTCAGATTGTCGAAGCCCAGCAGCTTTGCCGCGGCCGAGTTGGCCGGCAACTGAACGAAGGCCGATGTCGGCGACACGTTGGTGGCCGAATAATAGCTTTCAGCCAGCGTCGGTGCGCGGAAACCGGTCGAAATCGTCCCGCGGAAGGCAACAGCGGGCGAGATGTCGTAACGGCCGGTCAGCTTGTAGATGGTCGTCGATCCGAAGTCGGAATAATCTTCGAACCGAACGGCACCGTCGACCTTCAGGTTCTCGATCGGCTCCAGCGCGACGTCGATATAACCGGCTTCGTTGTGCCGCGAATGGCTGCCCGCGTCGGAAGGACGGAAGCCCGGGAAGGACTGGCCGCCTTCCTTGTAGATCGAACCCGGATCGCCCGCGCCGATCTGATAGATGTTCTTCTTGTATTCGGCGCCGAATGCGACATTCACCGGCTTGAACAGGCCGATATCGACTTCCTTGCCGAAGTCCGCGTTCACCGTCCATTCGGTCGCCTTGAACGAACCGTCATAGAAGGTCGTTGGCGTGAAATGGGTGTCGATGAACAGCGAACGGTTGGCCGAATCGAGCGTGTAGATCAGGTTCTTGTCCTGGCCCCAGGTGCCGCTGATGTCATAGGAGAAGCCCGCAACATTGCCCTTGGCACCGGTGGTGAACGAGAAATCGTCCTCCCGAATGCCTTCACGCGGGCTGAAGCCGTTCGAAGGGTTGTCGCCTTCGGGATCGAACACGATCGAACCCGGCGCGCCCAGCGTCCCACCGACACCCAGCACCGGCGAAGCAATGATGCGATCGGGCACGCGCAGATTTTCATACGCGCTGGCAATCCGCTTGCTGTACGTGCCGAACGAATAGACCTTCACATCACCGAAATCATACCCGGTGTTGTAGCCGATATTGGTCAGGTGCGATTCGGCGTCGCCGTTGATCTTGTTGACATAGGGAAAGCCGGGAATATTGGCGTACAGCGCCTGCTGTGCCGCCGACAGGTTGGTACGCAGTACGCCGTTGGTGTCGGTTACGCGGCGATCGAGACCACCGACCTGGCTGAATTCATGGCGGCGGTGGAACACCGTCAGGTCGAAAAAGCCGTTTTCGCCGATGTGCGTCGCCAGCAGCGCCGATCCTGCAACCGTGAAACCACCCGTGTCGTAATAGGAACCGGTGGTCGCCTGCGCTTCGACGCCGTCCTGTTTTTCCTTCAGGATGACGTTGATGACGCCAGCGATCGCGTCCGAACCATATTGGGCGGCTGCGCCCTGCTCCAGTACTTCGATACGACCAACCGACAGCGGCGTGATGAGATCAAGGTCGGGAGCGGCCGCGCCCTGGTATGGCCCGCCCAGAACCGCAAGGTTCGCGGTGCCATGCCGACGCTTGCCGTTGACGAGGACCAGCGTGTGGTTGGGGCTGAGGCCGCGCAGGCGTGCCGACAGCGTCAGGTTGGCGGTATCACCGCCAAATGCCTGCGCCGTGAACGACGGCACGAGCTGGGTCAGCACCTGATTGAGGCTGGGCTGGCCGACATGCGACAGCGCGGCGGCGTCGATAACCTTGATCGGCGTGGCGCTTTCGGCCTGGGTAATGCCCGTCGCGCGCGTACCCGTGACGATGATGTCGCTGCCTTCCTGCGGCGCAGGCGCATCGGCCGGAGCATCGGCGGCAGTCGTCGCGGCGCCATCCGCTGGCGCCGCGGTAGCGGCAGAAGCAATTGATGGTTGCAGTGATGCAGCCGCCAACGCGATAATTGAAACACTTATGGTCTTCATGATGGCCCCCTTCAAGAACACAAAGAGCGCCTTCAACCATCCCCTCTTGTTGTTTTTGCCTGAATGGTCATCCTCGAGACACGCAGCGACACGCTTTGTTATTTCGCATCGCCGCGAATATCATCGTCTACTTCCACCCGGATTTGTTTTTATTTGACGACTTGAATTTTTTGCGCAGCGCAATTTATCGCGCGCAGCAATTGCCACGATCAGCCCCGCATCGATGGCGCGGGCCGAAATGCTGGCTCGCCGCCGACCGCGAATATTATCTCGCAACGCGGCGTAATATGAATGTTCCTGAAGACGGAAAAAATTCAATATCGATGACAATCCATAGAAGAACACTCCATGAAAATTATCAATAACAACCGTCCCAGCAGGCGGATATTCCGCCGAAAAACTCGAATTCACATCGGAGAATTTCGCCATTACCACTTACACAAGCCGATTCTTGTGCAGCGCAACCGCATTCAGTCGATACCAAATCATGATTTTGTTGTAAAATAACAAAATATTGCAAACCCGATTCTGAAATATGACAATTAATGGTCAATTGAGACATATTTTGTTCCGCGGTGCAACAGGTTTCTTCGGCGCCCCTGGGATCGGCAGGCGCAAAAAAGGGGCGCGCACGACATCCGTGCACGCCCCGATGATTTTGCAATAATTTATATATTACGAATGGTTAGCGCAGCTTTGCCGAGAGCGACACGCCCAGAATCCGGGGGTCGTTGAACACTGCCGCCAGGTAGTTCTCGATCACGCCCTTCAGGTTCTTTTCGTTGGTGATGTTGCGCCCAAACAACGCCACCTCGATCTTGTCGCCAGGCAGGACATAGCCGAGCTTCAGACCGCCTTCGAAGTTGCCGTTCGAGCTGAACTCCTTGGTCTTGTACAGAACGAAGCTGGTGTACCCCTGCAGGTTCCAGTCAGTCGCCAGATAGACCTTGCCACCATTGGCCAGCGGCAGATCGTAACGCCCCGTCAGGTTGACGTTATATTCCGGCGCATTGGGCAGCGGATTGCCGTTGATCTGGGCAAAAGTCACGCCGCGGATTTGCGTCGTCGGGTTCAGCACGGTGCAGACCACCGCGCCATTCAACGCGCACACCTGCGCCAGGACATTCCGGTCGCTGATTTCGCTGTGCAGCAAGCTGAGGCCAGCACCGATCGACAAACGGCTGGATGGACGCCAGTTGACATCGGATTCCAGACCATAGGCCTTGGCCTTGCTGGCGTTGAGCAGCACGCCGTTCCCGTTCGAATCGTTACCGTTCAACTGGATGTTGCTGACTTCGTAATAGAAGCCGGACGCGTTGAACCGCAGGTGCCGATCGAACAGGTTGGTCTTCAGCCCGGCTTCATACGACAGGATCGTTTCCGAATTCGCCGTGGTAAAGTCGCTGTTGAACACCGCCGAACGGCCCTGAATGGTCGGGCCACGGAAGCCACGCGCCACGCGGGCATAGACGTTGACGTCGGGGTTGACCTGATAGCCCAGGCTGACGTCCCAGCTCGGCTGGGTATCCGACAGCTTGACGTAACGGCGGTTCGCCGCCGGATAAAGGTCGACGCCCGCCGCGCTGTGCACGCTTTGGACAAGCCGGGTTTCCTTGGTGTCCTCGGTAACCCGCACGCCGCCCGTCAGGGTCAGCTTGGGCAGGATTTCATAGCTGGCCTGGCCGAACACGCCCCAGCTCGTATTGGCGTTGCGCAAACGCACATACTGGTTGGGGTTGCGCGCCGCAGTCGTCAGGAAAAACGCGCGCTGGTAGAAATCGGTCGTATCGCGCGAGTCAAAATAAAGCCCGCCGACCTGCCATTTGAAACGACCGGTGCCATTGCTGGCGAGGCGCAGTTCCTGGGTATACTGGTTGAGCGAACGGACATTGCCCTGCGACTGGCCAAAGCCGTTGGGAACGCCGTTGACCGGGAAGTTGGCCGCCGCGCCGCCATCGGTGTCGCCGCGGCTGAAACCTTCGGTGGTTTCCCACGCGCTGATCGACGTCAGCGTCGCCAGGCCCAGATCATAACCGACCTTCAGCGAGGTGCCATAGGTGTCGTAGCCCTGGGGATTGTTCGCTGCTTCGTCATAAGCGACCACAGTGCGCGGTTCGGCCGATACGTCGTTCGATCCCTTGACGAGGCCAGCGCGGTGGAACAGCGTCGAGGTGCCAGTGTAGATGCGGGCATGCGCCGAACCTTCGATCGTCAGGCGGTCGGTCGGCGTGAACAGCAACTGCAGGCGGACGTTGCGATCGTCATAACCGCCCAGCGCTTCGCCAGCGGGGGTGATCGTGCCGTCGGCGCTGGTGCCGCGATACACGTTGCTTACCCAATTGTCGCGGTGCTGGATCAGCGTCGAAACGCGAAACGCCAGCAGGTCCTTGATGATCGGGCCGCCAACGCCTGCATCCAGCGTGGCCGTCGCATAGCTGCCAACCGACGCATCAGCGCGCGCATCCCATTCCTGGGTCGGCTTGTTGGTGTCGAACTTGATGATGCCTGCGGTGGTGTTGCGGCCGAACAGCGTGCCCTGCGGGCCACGCAGAACCTCCACCTGCGCCACGTCGAACACCGGGTTCGACTTCAGCACGACATGCTCGAGCACGACGTCGTCCTGGATGATTTCCACCGGCTGCGACGCGCCGAGATAGAAATCGATATTGCCCAGGCCGCGAATGTAGAAGCGCGGGAAGATCTTGCCGGTGGTGGTTTCGGCATAAAGGCCGGGCACGCGGCCCGACAGCGACAGCAGCGTATCATCGCCACCAGCGTTGTAGGTGCGCAGGTCATCGCCCTTCAGCGCGGCGACCGACAGCGGCACCTTTTGCAGGTTTTCGGCGCGGCGCTCGGCCGTGACGATGATATCGCCAAGCTGGCCGGCGGCTGCATCGGCAGCAGGTGCTGCGCTGCCCGATCCGGCAGCGTCCTGAGCGGCGGCGGGCATGGCCCAACCCATGGCGGCAAGCGCCACCCCCGCGATCAGGACCGATCGCGTAATCGTAATGTTTTTCACTGTAACCCCTTGATACTACGGACGAGCCGCGCCGCTTCGGACGCTGGCCCAGGAACTCAACAGGCGATGACGCCTGCCCGGATTACCCAGCAGATACCTCTTCCACACCGCTGCGTGGCGCCGTTGTTGCGGTCGTATTTTCCGGCCAGCGGATACGCCTCGCCTAGGCGCAGATCGTGTCGTGATTATGACAGGGTTTCGGCCATTCCGGTCGCCGAAGTCGCCGCTTTTGCCTCGGTCGCGCGGCGCACGCCACGCACCGCGAACAGCAGGACCGCGATCGGGATCAGCAACAGGTAGAAGGCGACCGTCCCACCGGCGGCTGCAAAGGTGCGCCCGACGATCAGCGAACCGGTGGTGCCGCCCAGCGCCGAAAACACCACGATCAGCCCGACCATCGGCGGTTGCGACGATTTGGGCATCGCGCTGAGGATCGACGAGTTGAGCGCGGGATAAATTGGCGCCATCGCCAGCCCGATCATCGGGAAGACGAACGCCGCGATGGGCGCCGACGCCCATTGGCTGACGGGTCCGTGATGCGCGCTGGCCAATGGCAACGCCACCAGGATCAACACCGCCATCGCAAACAGGCATCCGATCAGCAGCCGATACCAGCCCGTCCGCCGCACGATGACTCCCGCGCCAAGCCGCCCGGCGGCAAGGCTGACCGCGAAGATCGACGCTGCCTGCACGCTCATCGGTGCGGAAAGCTGCAGGATTTCGCGGTTGAAGGTGGGCAACCATGACCCGACGCCCTGTTCGACCAGGACATAGAGGAAAATCGACGCGACAAAGATCAGCGTCAGCGGCTGGGCAATCAGCGCCAGCATCGCGGCGAAATCGGCGGCAATCCCTTGCGGCTTGCCCGGCGTGCGCGCGGCGGATTCGTCGAAGGGCGACGACAACAGCAGCAGGATCGCCGCAAGGCTGAGCGCGGCAAGGATGTAGTAAACCTCCAGCCAGCGCGGGCTGGCCGGATTGGTCGCATCGATGAAGCCGCCGAACAGCCAATAGCCGCTCAGCACGCCGAGCATGAACATGCCCTCCACCAGATTGAGCAGCGAGGCATGGCCGCGGCCATCGCGGGTCAACATGCCGATCAACGAATAGACCGACACCTTGGTCACCGCGAAACTGACGCCGATGGCCAGGAACAGCAGCCGGGTTGTCCAGAAACCGGGCACCAATGGCATCGCCAGGCACGCGGTTCCAGCCAGTGCCAGCCCGGCCATCATGCCGCGACGCAGGCCAAACCGTGCCAGTTGCGACGCCACCAGAAAGCTGGTGATCGCAATCGGCAGATCCTTGAAACCTTCCAGCGTGCTCGCCGTCACCTTGTCGACATGAAAGAATTCAATCGACTGCAGGATGACGGTGCCGACGCTGTTGAGCAGCACCGCAAAAATCGCATAGCTGAGCATGAGCGCAATTTTCAGCCGGGTGGCGGCCATGAATATCCCCTCTTGATGCGCAAGTTCGGGCTTGCGGCGTTGGCAGGCACGCTATTATGAAATGCATATCAAAGCAATTCCGGATGACCGGACAGCAACGCATAGAGGGTATCTGTGGGCCGTAAAATCTCCGGCGCGAATTTCGATCGCCTGCCATTTGGCCGCGACCCTTGGCGGTTGCTGGCAGAAGGGCACGCAATGACCGTGCCGCAACTCGCCTCGGTGTTCACCATCGGCAACGGCTTTATCGGCATCCGCGGGCCAGGCGACGCCGCGGGGGCAGCGCGGGTTTACCTGAACGGCGTGTACGAGATCGTACCCATCCCTTACCACGAGGCGGCCTTTGGCTATGCGCGCGAAAGCGATACGCGGCTGGCGGTTGCCGATGCGACGCGACCGCGCATCCTGGTCGATGGCGCGCCCCTGCCCAGCCCGATTCGCGTCGAACTGGACATGGCGGCGGGTTGCCGCATCGAACATCATGAAGCCGCTGGCCTCGCCGTCACCGTGGAAACCTTGGCCTCGATGGATCAACGAGGCATTGTCGCCATCCGGGTCAGCGCGCCTGTGGCGGCTGCATCGCGCATCACCGTTGCGCCGCATATCGCGCCGCCGCCGGACGCCGGAGACGCAACGGGCATCCCAGCAAGCGACCCGCACCGCGCACCGGGCGATGAAACTGGCATTGAAGCGATTTATGATCCGCGCCTCGCCCCGGGGTTCAAGGCCAGCCCCTGGCATTCCCTGCCCGTTCCTGCCCTGCCCGTTCCCGACGGCAACCCTGCTGGCAACCGCACCGCGCGCGCTGACGCCTTGTCGGCCAGCGGTTATGCGGTCGCGGTCGTGGCGGAAGTCATGCCCCAGGCCATACAGGGCGACATGGCGCGGTTCGATTGTTTCGCCAGCTATGCCGCTGAGCGCGCCAACCATCCCCTGGCCGCGGCCAATACCGCGCTCGACGATGCGCAGGCGGCAGGCTTCGATGGGCTGGCGGCCGCGCAACGCGACTGGTTCGCGGCCCATTGGCAGCAATCGGCGATCGCCTTTTCCGCCGATTTTCCGCTCGCCGAACAGGCACTGCGCCATGCGCTGTTCGAACTGGTCCAGGCTGTCGGGCGCGATGGCAAGACCTCGATCGGCGCCAAGGGGCAGAGCGGCGAAGGCTATGAAGGCCATGTGTTCTGGGACGCGGATCTCTATGTCCTGCCCGTCTTCGCCTTTACCCGGCCCGACATTGCGCGGGCGATGCTTGCATGGCGTATCTCGGGCCTTGACGCCGCGCGGGACAATGCCCGCGCGTTGGGCCAGGCAACCGGCGCGCTTTACCCATGGCGGACGATCGGCGGGCGGGAATGTTCGTCATTCTTCCCCGCCGGCTCGGCGCAATACCATATCAACGCCGACATCGCCTATGCGCTGCAGACTTATGTCTCGGCGAGCGGCGACCGGACCATCCTGGCGGATGGCGGCGCGGCAATGCTGGTCGAAACCGCGAGGATATGGCTGGAAATCGGTTTTCACGACGCGGCGCGCGACGATGCGTTTGTCATCAACCGGGTGACCGGGCCGGATGAATATTCGGCGATTGTCGACAATAATCTCTACACCAACCTGATGGCGGCCCGGCACCTGCGCTTCGCCGCGGAGGAAGGTCAGGCGGCCGGGCTGATTAGCGCGGTTGAGGCGGGCCGGATGTACCGGGCGGCCGACAAGATGCTGCTGCCGTTCGACGAGGCGCGCGGCATCTATCTGCAGGACGAAGGATTTTTCGGCAAACAGCCCTGGCCGTTCGCCAATACGCCCGAAAGCGGCTATCCGTTGCTGCTTCACCACCACCCGCTCAAAATCTATCGGCATCAGGTCGCCAAACAGGCCGACGCGGTGCTCGCGGTCGCGCTGATGCCCGAACAGTTCGAACCGGCGATGCGCGGCAGGATGCTCGACGCATACGAAGCGGTAACCGTGCACGATTCCACCTTGTCGGCGAGCGCCTTTGCCATCGCGGCGGCCCGCGCGGGCGATGGTGACCGCGCCGTCGATTACTGGCAGGTTGCGACGCTCACCGACCTCGCCAACCTGTTCGCCAATACCGATCATGGCCTGCACATGGCAGCGCTGGCGGGAAGCTGGAGCACGGTGGCATTCGGGTTCGCCGGGATCAGCGTTGACGGCGACGTTCTCCGCGTCGATCCGTTGCCGCTGCCCGCGCTTGGCCGATACAGCCTGCGGATCATGTTCCACGGATCGCTGGTCGAAATCGCGGTGGATGGCGATGCCGTCTGCTGCACGCTGGTCGATGGCCAGCCGGTGTCGCTGTCGATTGGCGGCGGCGGCCCGATGATGCTGGACGCCACCGCAACCCGGGACATCGCGGCATGACCCGCTTTCGCGCCGCCATCTTCGATCTCGACGGCGTGCTGGTCGACAGTGCCCGCCTGCATTTCGTCGCATGGAAGCGAGTGGCGGATGAACTGGGCATCGCCTTTGACGAGGTGGCCAACGAGGATCTGAAGGGCGTTGACCGCATGGGGTCGCTCGACCTGATCCTCGCGCGCGGCGGTGTCGTCCTGCCGCTTGCCGAACGGAAGGCAATCGCGGCGCGCAAGAACGACCATTATCTGGAAGCCGTCGTCGGAATGACCCCTGCCGACCAATTGCCCGGCGCCGCGAAACTGGTCGCTGACCTGCGCGCGGCGGGATTGGGCTGCGCGCTTGCTTCGGCCAGCCGCAACGCACCGTTGGTGCTGGAGCGCGTCGGGTTGGCCAACGCCTTCGACTTCATTGCCGACCCTGCGGTCCTGGCGCCCAAGCCCGCCCCGGACCTGTTTGCGGCGGGCGCAACGGCATTGGGCGTGCCCGTTGCCGACTGTATCGGCTTCGAGGACGCGGCCGCTGGCGTCGCGGCGATAAAATCGGCGGAAATGCGGGCCATCGGCATTGGCGATCCGGCGGTGTTGAGCGCGGCAGACCTGGTATTCCCGTCAACCGACGCGGTTGATCTGCGCGCCGTGCTGGCCGATTAAGTTTCGCGGACGATCAATTTTGTGGGCAGCACGGTCGATTTGGCGCGGGTCCCCTCGATCAGGCGCATCAGTTTTTCGACCAGGATTGCCCCGGCGATGTGCGTTTCCTGTTCGATTGTGGTGATCGCGGGGGTGAAGTGCGCCGCGGGCGGAATGTTGTTATATCCGCACA
This sequence comes from Sphingomonas sp., assembly GCA_041659385.1. Lineage (GTDB taxonomy): Bacteria > Pseudomonadota > Alphaproteobacteria > Sphingomonadales > Sphingomonadaceae > Sphingomonas. The sequence continues at coordinate 7,236 of JBAZYJ010000003.1, read as the reverse complement.
AGGCATAATCGTCCGGCGCGTTCAGCCCCGCTTCCCGAAATGCGGCGAGCACGGCCATCGCGGCAGTGTCCGAAAAGGTGAACACCGCATCCGGGGCCGGATTGCTGCGCAACCATTCCACTGCCGACGCATAGGTTGAGTGATAAGCCATGGTCTCCACCGGCAGGCATTCAACCACCACCCCCGGATGCGCGCGCGCAGCCTCCTTCAACCCGTCGAAACGCATTTCGATTTCGGTGTGCCGGGTGTTGCCGATATACAACCAGCGCTTTGCGCCGCGCCGGGCGAACAACTCGCCGGCCAATCGCCCGCCCAACCGATTGTCGCTGCCGACCGCACAATATGGCTCGGTCGGGTCTACCGCGCCCCACACGACGAAGGGCAGGTTGGCGCGTGCCAGTTCGCGCAGCATCGGCTGGCGATCGCCCTGCCCCAGAAAGATGAAGCCGTCGGCAGCGCGGGCGCTCAACAGATCGGCATAGCTTTTCGCATCAGTCAGGCTGGGCGGCGACAGCAGCAGATCCTGGTCGCGCACCGACAACGCCTCGGAAACGCCCGCAAGCAGTTCAAAGATAAACGGATCGGCAATCCGGCCACTGCGGTGAGAGCCGAAATCCAGCACCACCGCCACGGTGTCGGTGCGCGTCTGCCGCAGTTTCTGGGCATTGCGATTGACGGCATAGCCCTGTTCGCGCGCCACCTGCAGCACGCGTTCACGCGTTTCGGCGGTTACCAGCGGGCTGTTGTTCAACACGCGCGACACCGTTGGCTTCGACACGTTCGCCAACCGCGCAATATCATCCATATTGACCGCCATGGAACGCATGCGACGGGGTGAATCGCTGCTCTTCTGTTCGGTCATGGCGTGGTGACGATCCTCCCTGCAATGGTGCTTGATGACAAATTCCACGCGCCGCGGATACTGCCTATCTGCACTTGAAATGCATTTCAGAAAGGCGTAGCAGGCGCCTTGGCCGACCGATCAACGGTCGCCAGAAGGTTCAGAGAGGATAAAAATGCGTCGTTCGCGCTACGCCTTGCAGACCGCTGTCTCGGTCGCGGCCATTGCCACTGTTTTCACCGCCGCTCCCGCGCTGGCCCAGAATGCGGCGGCCCCCGCCACCGCGTCGGCCGCCGACCAGGCTGGCGATCAACTGCCCGATCAACCCGCTGAAATCATCGTCACCGGCACCACCGGCGGCGGCGTCAGCCGCCAGAATGCGGCTTTTGCCCAGACGACGATCAAGGCTGAAGACATCACCAAGCTGGCGCCTGCCAGCACCGCGGAATTGCTGCGCCTCGTGCCCGGCATCAGCACCGAAACGTCCGGCGGCCAGAACGGCGCCAACATCTTCGTGCGCGGCTATCCTTCGGGTGGCGACGCTGAATATGTGACGCTGCAGACCGAAGGCGTCCCCTTCTTCCCGCCCTCCACCTTGTCGTTCCTCGAAAACTCGCAGCTCATCCGCGTCGACGAGACCCTGCAGCGGGTGGAAGCGGTTCGTGGCGGCACCGGCGCGCTGTTCTCGTCGGGCCAGCCCGGCCTGACCGTCAACTTCGTCCAGAAGGAAGGCGGCCAGAATTTTGAAGGCCTCGGCAAGCTGTCGGCCACCACCTTCGGCGAAGTACGCGCCGACGGTTACGTCTCCGGCCCGCTTGGCGAACACACCACGTTCCTGGCTGGCGGCTATTACGCATCGTCGCATGGCGTCCGCGATCCGCAGTTCCAGGCAGAAAAGGGCGGCCAGTTCACCGCCAATATCCGCCATGAATTCGATCGCGGCTCACTGCTGGTGTTCGGTCGTTATCTCAACGATCATGGCCAGTGGCTGACGTCGATCCCGGTTGTCCAGAACGGCGACAAGATCTCGGCATTCCCCGGCTTTGACGCAGGCACCGGCACGCTTGCCGGCAACGAAACCCGCTTGTCGGTGCTGAACGACGGCACGCGCGTCGACCTGGCCGATGGCCGCGGTTCCAAGGTCACCAACTTCGGTGCCAACTTCAACTATGACCTGACCGATAATTTGAAGGTGCGCTATCGCACAAGCTGGTTGAAGGGCGACGCCGATACCACTGGCCTGGTGCCGACCGGTCCGGCGCCGCAGACCGCCGCCAGCTTTGCCGCAGACCTTGGCGGGACGATCAATTCGCTCACCTATGTCAATGGCGGCGCCGCGGTCGACCCCAACACCCAGGTCATCGAAACCGGCACCTGGATCGTCCGCAAGCAGATCGAGTCGTTCGTCAACGATCTGAACTTCGCGTTCAACACCGGCAACAACACGCTGACGGTTGGCGGCTATTACGCATCCTATTCGTCGAACGACCAGTGGAACCTGGGCAATGGCCGCCTGGTGACCGCAACGCCGAATGCGCGCGTGCTGAACCTGTCGATCATCAACAGCACCAGCGGCGCCACCCAGCAGGTGACGCGCAATGGCTTTGCCCAGGGTTCGTTCTTCAACGTCAACGCCGCCTATGATGGCCGCGACTATGCCTTTTATGCGACCGACGAGTTTGAAATCACCCCCAAGCTGAAGGTTGATGGCGGCATCCGCTGGCAGGGCCATGAAGTCGACGGCACGCTGGAAAACAACGGCACGACTGGCGCGAACGGCACCGATGGCAACGCCAACACGCTGTACGACAACAACAGCGCGGTGCTGGACGGCACGTTCCGCACCATCCATTATTATGGTGACAAGGTGTCGTGGACGGTTGGCGGCAACTATGCCTTCACGCCGAAGCTGGGCTTGTTCCTGCGCTATTCAAAGGGCCACAGCTTCCCGTTCTTCGACAATCTGCGTGACGGTAACAACCTGACCCAGGCTGTCGACACCTATGAAGGCGGGCTGAAATATTCGAGCCGACTGCTGCGCGCGTATCTGACGGTGTTCCACAACGACTTCTCGGGCCTGACCACCACGGTCATCACCAACGGTGCGCCGATTGCCTCGGTGGGTGGTGCGCGGACGACGGGCGTCGAGCTGGAAGGCAATCTGCATCCGGTGCAGAGCGTCAACATCGCGTTCAGCGGCACTTTCCTCGACGCCAAATACCAGGACTTCTTCACCGATGGCGGCGCGACCGATCTGAGCGGCAACACCGTGCAGCGTCAGCCCAAATGGCAATGGCGTGTCAGCCCGTCCTATGACGCGTCGTTCGGCAACGGCAACAAAGCGACGCTGTACACCTCGATCAGCTATATCGGCGATCGCTTCTCCGATGTGCAGAACGGCCAGTTGCTGCCCAACTACTACAAATGGGATGCGGGCGTGCTGGTCAATGTCGGCAAGCGCATCCAGTTCCAGATTGCCGCCGACAACCTGACCAACACCATCGGCCTGACCGAGGGCAATCCGCGTACCCTGGGATCACAGGGCACCGGCGCCATTCTCGCCCGTCCGATCCTGGGTCGTTCGGCGAAATTCAGCATCGGCTACAAGTTCTAACCGGCTGCATCCGCGGCGGAGCCACAACCGCCGCACCTCCCCATGGGGCGCTCGTCGATCAGGCGGGCGCCCTTTTTTTGGCCTTGAGGTGACCATCGGGCGATTTTTCAGGCGAGATCCGCCGGTTGTGTCGTCGCCACCACGGGCGAGCGCAGCCGGGCCGTGCCAAAGTGGAAATTGGCGTTTGCCAGCACCATCAGCACCGCCGCCGCGATGAACGGCGCACCGGGGAAATAGATGCCCCGCGCCGCGGTGAAATCGCTGAAAATCCATGTCATCATCAACGGACCGATGATCGAGGTCAGCCCGACGGTGCTGGCGATCGCACCCTGCAATTCACCTTGCGCATCCTCATCGGTGCAAGCCGTCATCATGCTTTGCATTGCGGGAAACGCCAGGCCGCCCAATGCGCCCACCACAATCGCGAGGTAGACGACCCACCCCGCCCCGGCGACCGCAAGCAGCACATAGCTGGGCAGGCCAACCGCCAACCCGATCGCCGCGCTGCGCCGTTCGCCGAAACGGGCGATCATCGGGCCGGTCAGCACGCCCTGCGCGATCACCAGCATGATGCCGAACACCGCCACGGACAGCCCGATCTGCAATGGCGACCAGGCAAATTTGGCGATGAGGAAAAATCCCCAGGTCGCCAGTTGCGACTGCGCGGCCAGTTGCATCAGGAAGATCGTCGTCAGCACACCGATGACGACATGGTTCCTGGACATGCGGATCAGCGAACCGAACGGATTGGCCCGCGCCAGCGCAAACGCCCGGCGACGATCGACCGGCAGGGTCTCGCGCAGCACGAAATAGCCAAGCACCGCCGCGCTGAGGGTAAAGACGCTGGCCATCGCAAAGGGCAAGCGAAGGTGGATGCCGCCAAGCAACCCGCCCACGGCCGGGCCGACGACAAAGCCCGCGGCCCCCGCCCCGCCCAGCATCCCGAACATCCTGCCGCGTTTTTCGGGCGGGCAGATATCGGCCACGCAACTGTTCGCCGCCGCCCAGGTCGCGCCCATGATGCCCGAAATCACTCGCCCGGCGAACAGCCAGCCCAGCGTCGGCGCCCAGGCCATCATCGCATAATCCACGCCAAGCGCGGCCAGCGTGCCGATCAGCACCGGCCTGCGCCCGAAACGATCACTCAAGCCGCCGATCACGGGAGAGAACAGAAACTGCATCGCGGCATAGACGAACAGGAGATGCCCGCCGATCAACGCCGCGCCATCAATGCGCAAATGCCCCAGATCGACGATCAACGACGGCAGGATCGGCACGATCAGGCCAATCCCGGCCATGTCGATGAACACGATCAGCGCAATCGCCAGCAGCCGGAGGTCAGGCCCCGGTTTCTGCATCAGGCTTCCTCCCCCCATTCCAGCTATTTCCGATGGTCTGTCCGATGGTCTGGACGACCGGTATTGGCGGTTTAGACCATCATCGCGCGTGACGATCAATCCCGCGCAATGTCGGTCGCCCCGATCCCGATTGCGATGATCTCGATCGCATCTTCCTTGCCGCCAAACGCGATCAGGTCGCCCGGTTCGGCACTCATCAACGCGCGGCTGAGCGGGGCGAGGAAGGAAATCAGGCCAGCCGCAGGCTCTGCTTCATCATCGCCGACAATGGTGGTCACCCGCCGCGCGCCATTCAGCAGATACGTGACGGTGGACCCGAATTCGACCGTCTCGCCCGTCGGCAGCGGCGCCAGTTGCGCCGTCGCCTGCCGCGTCCGCCAGTAACGCAGGTTGCGGCGCAGGGCGGTGATTTCGGCTTCATCGGTTTGCGTCGGCAATTGCGCTTCGAGTTCGGCGACTTTCGCCTGGATCAGCGCCAGCCCGCGCGCCGTCACCAGATTGGGGCCTGGTGGCAACGGTATCTCGAACTTGGGCTCCAGATGCTCCTCGTCGCTCTCGCGGCGGAATGCGACGCTCATTGCGGTTCCTTTTCCTGCATGGTCCACTCGCTGAGATCGGGTTCCTGACCGATCAGGGCAAGGCCATGCGCAATCGAGGTCAGTTCGTGACCGGTATCGATCTTATGCGCGCCAAAGCGGGTTTCGAACAGCCGTCGCACCGCCGGGATCAACGACGAGCCGCCAGTCAGGAAAACATGATCGATCTGGGCGGCAGCCAATCCGGCATCGGCCAGCGCGACATCAACCGTTTGGGCGATCTGCGCGAGGTCGGTGGCGATCCAGCCTTCAAAATCGCTGCGGCGAACATCGGCCTCAATCGCCAGGTCATCGCTCCTGAACCCGAAATGGGCGCGATCATCGGTTGAAAGCTGGCGTTTCAACTGGCCGACGGCTTCGTACAGCGAATAACCGAGTTCATGTTCGACAACCGCGATCATCCGCCCAATCGCCGCCGCATCGGTCGCGGTGCGTTGCAGCCGCCCCAGTTCCTCCAGCGTTCGCCGGTTGCGCATCAGCGCCAGCCGCGACCAATCGCCGAAATCGTTGAAATGGCCCGCGGGTATTTCCAGCAGTTTGTCGAACGATCGATACGTGCCGCCCTTGCCGAGCATCGGCAGCACCAGATGGTCCATGATCCGAAAATCGAACCGGTCTCCCGCTATGCCGATACCCGCCGAGCCAAGCGGCGTGCAGCGCCGGGCAGTGCCGGGCGCCTCGACCCGAACGATCGAAAAGTCGCTGGTGCCGCCGCCGAAATCCGCAACCAGCAAGGTGGCCGGATCGGTCAGCCGCGATGCAAAGCTGAACGCCGCGCCCAGCGGTTCATAGACATAATGGACTTCCCGCCCCAACGGCGCGAACATCGCGTCATAGCGCGTACGGGCAAGTGCGGGGTCTGGCCGGGCGCCGACATAACGCACCGGGCGGCCCACCACGATCCGTTCCGGCAAATTCGCCAGCGCCGCGCCGCCATGCCTGACCAGATGGTCAAGGAACACCTGGCCCAACTCTTCAAAGCGCAATCGCTTTTCAAAGATATTCGCCTGCTCGAACGCGGCGTTCGCCGCCACCGATTTGAACGATTGCAGGAAACGGCACCCTTGTGGGAAATCAAGAAATTCCGCGATTGCCCATGGCCCCGCTTCATGCGCAAGGCCGCCGCGCACGCCTTCTTCCTGCCAGAAGCACAAGGCCGAGCGAAAGACCGGACTGATGCCGCCGGGCGCGGCAAAATCGACGAGCAAGGCCTGCCCGTCGTCGGTGCTGAGGGCGACAACCGAGTTGGTGGTGCCGAAATCGATACCAACGGAACGAGCCGGAATCATATCGCTGGTCATGGCCAGGGTCCTTGTGGCGATGCAAAGGCGGTCGGCGCCTATGGCAGCGACGGAACGGTCAGGCAATCGGCCATGCCAGGAAAAATGGTGCCAGACGGCGCTTCGCCACGGGCCGACCACCGATTTCCGCTTTCATCGCCATGAAATGCTGGCGTCTTTCGTACAAAAAGGGGGGATGGGCGAAGGCGACGACCTGAAACTGGCTCAGCGACGGCCAGCCTGTCCTACACCCCGCCCAGGCGCTATCCTGCGCGTCGCTCTTTCAAATCGTTGATTTATCCGGAAAATGAACGACGGTTGAGGCGGCCTCAACCAAAGCAATGGCAACCCTCAACTTCCTCAACCAGTTTCCTCAATCGGGGGGATGGCGGGGATTGGTGGGGAGCGGAGGTTGGCGCTTGGCCTAAGGTCTGTTGAGATTCACCGTGAGTTGATCACAGCGGCGGCGAGATAGATGCAAGCTTTGAAGCTCTGATCGGTTTTGTCGGCACGCATGGCGATGCGCTTGAACTCCTTCAGTTTGCAG
>JBAZYJ010000002.1:0-252546 GCA_041659385.1 Sphingomonas sp. | reverse complement strand
CCTCAAGCCGAGCCCTGTCGAAAGCCGTGACGGCGATGTTAATACCTCTGCGCATGCCGCAGCGTCGCACAGCATGATCCAAAGGGGAATCCCGATCCGGACTCGTCCGTTCCAATCAATCCACTAGCTTCGACCACATACTCGCGGGATCATCGATGATTGCCGTATGCCGGTTTGCTCCTGACATGATCAGCGCTTACCATGCCCAACGGACGACACCCAAGAGATACTTGAACGAATGGGTAGTCTTAAGCGGACCAGCTTGTCGCGTGAGGTGGCACCGCGCAGCAGAGTGATCGACGATTTGGCCACACCCAACGCGTCGGCTAGTTGCGCGATGATCGCGTCGTTCGCCTTGCCGTCTTCCGGCGTCACCGTGGTGCGGATCGCGAGCACCGGCGGCGCACCCGGCGTTGGCAACTGGATGGCATCCGCGCGCGCATTGGGGGTCGCGCGGATTGCCAGCCTGCCTTCGCCATCCGCCAGCGCCAGAATGGCCTCGGCCGCGGGCGCGGCGGATCGGCTTCGCGCCATCAGCGCTTGCGCACGAACTCGGCGCGCAGGACCAGGCCCTTGATGCCGTCATACCGGCAATCGATTTCCTGAGCGTCCCCGGTCAGGCGGATCGATTTGATCAGCGTGCCACGCTTCAGCGTCTGGCCCGCGCCTTTGACTTCCAGGTCCTTGATCAGTGTGACCTGATCGCCATCCGCCAGAATGTTGCCGACCGCGTCGCGCACTTCGACCTGATCGCCAGCCGCCGCTTTAGCCGCAGCCTCGGCCGCCGGAATCCATTCGCCGCTTTCCTCGTCGAACACATATTCGTCATCGGCCATGCAATATTCCTTTCGCCGACCGCGCATAGAACCCCAGACGCCGTGACCGCAAGCTTGTCGTCTGGCGGCCAAACGCCAGCCATCGATACAGGGAGGTCGTGCGCGGATGGCAAAAACGCCGCGCAAAGTGGATCGGCCGAAAGCTGGCAGAGATGCCAGGCCGGTGTTCTCAGAACAATTCGCCCTGCGGTCCCCTGGGTGGGTGGAACAGATCGGTACGCAGCGTCATCGTCTGGCGGTTGAGGCCGTGTTTGCGGCAGGCAATGGCAAATCTTGTCCGCAACAAATCGGCCCACGCACCCTGGCCGCGCATTCGGGTGAAGAAATCAGGATCATTGTCGCGGCCGCCGCGGATTGACTGGATGATCGCCATCACCTTGCCCGCCCGATCGGGAAAATGCGCGTCGAGCCAGGCGCGAAACAGCGGGGCGACTTCATGTGGAAGGCGGACCGGGATGAACGAGGCGGAGGTTGCGCCTGCCTGCGCAGCGCGCGCGACCAGATGTTCCAGTTCGTGATCGGTGATCGCCGGCACCACCGGAGAGATTGAAACGCAGGTCGGTACGCCGGCTTCGGCCAGTTGGCGCACCGCCGCCAACCGGCGTTCCGGCGCGGGCGCGCGTGGCTCCAGCGTCATGGCAATCCGCGGATCGAGCGAGGTGACTGAAATGATGACGTTCACCAGCCCTTTCGCCGCCATCGACGCCAGCAGGTCGATATCGCGAGTGATCCGGTCTGATTTGGTGGTGATCGTCAACGGGTGATCGGTTTCCGCCAGCAATTCCAGGCAGCCCCGCATGATCCGCCAATCGCGTTCGATCGGTTGATACGCATCGGTGTTGGTGCCGAACGCAATCGGCTGGACAGCATAGCTCGGTTTGCTCAGTTCCGCGCGCAACAGGGCGGGAGCATCGGGCTTGGCGAACAGCTTTGATTCAAAGTCCAGGCCCGGCGACAAGTCGTGATAGGCATGGCTGGGTCGCGCGAAGCAATAGATGCAGCCATGCTCGCAACCTCGATACGGGTTGATCGACTGGCTGAAGGGAACGTCGGGCGATTTGTTGCGAGTGATGATCGTCTTCGGGTGTTCGATGGTTACCGTGGTCCGCAACGGCGGGCGTTCGCCGTCGATAGCCTCGCCAGTGTCAAGCCAATCGCCGTCCACCTCGTTTTGGGGCAGGTTGAAGCGTCGACTTTCCATGTTGAGCGTCGCGCCGCGCACGGCGCGCTTTTTTGCAACCATGCTGTTCCATACGCGCCCAGTCGGAACATATAAAGAACATTATTGAACCGATAATCTCGCCACCGCCGATTTCGGCATCGTTAGAGGATTGATTTTGGACGAAGGCGCAGTGAAAGCTTTGCCACTGGCGACGCCGCTTCGGTGTCGGGTCTGGCAAGGGGGAATGAACAATGCGGCTGATATGGACGGCAGCGATCGCGCTACTGTGGTTGCCGACGGCGGCAAATGCCAAGGATGCCGAAACGTGTAAGCCCGATCTGATCTGCGCGAGCAACCCGCAGACCATCGTCGCCGCGCTGCAAGCTGAAGGGTTCAAGGCGAAACTGGACGTCGACAGCCTGGGCGATCCAGATATCGTATCGGCGACCAGCGGCTATAACTACGACGTTTATTTTTACGGCTGTGTCGACCACAAGCAATGCGATGCGCTGCAATTCCAGGTTTTGTTCGCCAAGGACGCGGGCAACACCCTGGCGTTGGTGAACAAATGGAACGTCTCGCACCGTTTCGCCCAGATGGGGTTGAAGGACGATGGGCGGATCACGCTCAATTATGATCTCAGCACCGTTGGCGGGGTGAACAAGACCAATTTCACCGATGTGCTCGACTGGTGGACGTCGGTACTTGGTGACGCCAGCCAGTTTTTCGCCAAGGAACTGCCGTCGGCCAAATAAGGTCTCAACGTTCGATGAGGCGGGGCATCAGCTCGACGAAGTTGCAAGGTTTGTGGCGGCTGTCGAGCTGGTCCTTCAGAATGCCATCCCAGCCATCCCGGACCGCGCCAGTCGATCCGGGCAGCGCGAAGATATAAGTGCCGCGCGTCACGCAGGCACATGCCCGTGACTGCACCGTCGATGTACCGATCGACTGGAAGCTGAGCCAGCGGAACAGCTCGCCAAACCCCGGTATCATCTTGTCGGCAACGCGTTCTATGGCCTCGGGCGTGACATCCCGGCCGGTAACGCCGGTGCCGCCGGTTGTTATGATGCAATCGACCATGGGGTCATCGACCCAGCGGTGCAGGTGAGCGACGATGATATCCACGTCGTCCTTCACAATATGCCGGTCAGTCACGACATGCCCCGCAGCCATTATGCGTTCGACCAGCGTGTCCCCCGACCGGTCGTCAGCCAGGGTTCGCGTATCCGAAACGGTGAGGGCGGCAATGCGGACCGGGATGAAACGCGCGTCGAGATCAATTGGCACTGGCGGCCTGCGTCGAGACATTGGCGGCAAGCGGCCGTGACTTGGCCTGGTAAGTCGGATTGGCTGACAGCCGGACTGCCGTGGCCCCCGGCAGGCCCGGGAAGCGTGGCCACAGGCCCTGCGCCAGTGCAACGCGGCTTGGCGACATGGTGCGCCCGGTTTCGCGCTCATAGATCCAGTAATTCCGCAGAACGGTGATGACATAGCCGCGCGTTTCCCAATAGGGAATCGATTCGATGTACAGCAGCGGATCGCCTTCATCATGGACTTGCGCGTTCCAGTTCGCCACCGGCAGCGGCCCTGCATTATAGGCGGCGATCACCTTGGGCAGCAGGCCACCGGTTGCAGGCTGGTCACGAAGGGTTTCCAGATAGCTCTGGCCGATCTCCATGTTGAATGATGGGTTGCTGAGCGCGGCGCGATCGGCGCGCAGGCCGCGTTGACGGGCGATATCCGACGCCGCCGCCGGGCGGATCTGCATCAGGCCATAAGCCCCGGCAGAACTGACCACGGTGGTGCGAAAATTCGATTCCTGCAGGGTGTGCGCAAACACCAGTGCCTTGTCGACACGCCAGCCGCCGTCGGGTGTCCAGTTGGGGGCGGGAAAACGGGCTGCCAGTGTTGGCATCGCGCCGGAAGGCGCGTTGTGCGCCAGCCAGATCTGGGTGGAAGGCAGGTTGAGCGCGGCGGCCAGGCGAAGCAAGGCCGGATACTCGCTGGGATCACCAATCCGCGCCTGGCGTTTCAATACTGCGTCGGCAAGATCGTTTTCGCCGATTTCGGTCAACGCCGCTGCAACTCGAATATTGGGGCGGCGGCCTATCGCGCGCCAATCGGCCGCAACCCGGCCTTCCACCGGCCGATCGGATATCGTTTTGATACCCAACGATTGCCGAGAGAGCAGGCCGTAAAAGGTTTCCCCATATTGCGCCGCGCTTTTCAGCCGCGGCTCGATCCGTTCGGGGTGGCCGCCGGCCAGATCGGCGCGCGATGCCCAGAACAGCCCGGCCGCACGAAATTCAACATCGTTCGCTCGGCTGGCGACTGCCTGAAATGACGTGCCGGCCGCTTCATAATCGCGTTGCCGCCATGCTGCCAGGCCCGAGACCCAATCGCCCTGCACTGTCCATTCACCCACGCCTGCAGAGGCCTTTGCGGCCATGGTCCGTGCGTTGGCGTCGTCGCCCGACAGGTAATAGATCCAGGCGACTTTCTGCTGCCATTCGGTTTCCGCCTCTGGTGTCAAACCTTCGGTCTCTTCCAGCAGGGCCCGCGCGCTGGCGCCATCGTCGCTCTTCACGAACGGCTGCATCTTGCTTGCCAGTTCAGCCGCCACCGCGTCGCTTCTGGAAAGGCTCCTGGCGCGGTGGCGGGTTGGGGCGACACCGGTCCAGCTCAGCGCCTGAGTATAAGGCAGTTCAGGCAACGCATCGCCGCCGCGCGCCTTGGCAAGACGAGCGAGCGTTTCCGATTCAGGCAATTCCGGGGCGTCGGCAAGCAATCTGGTCAAATCGGTAAGTTCGGCCTTGGGGGAACCCTTGGCCGTAAAAAGCTCGGCAAGCGCTATCGAGTGAAGCGGGCCGGGCTTCATCGAGGCAAGCTGGAGGCGCGCATCGAGCCATTTCCCCGCGCGGATGCTTTCAAATACGCGGCGATATCCGTCGCGCTGGTCGGCATCGAGCTGGACGGGAATATTGCCATCGCTACCCGCGGAGTTCGCGGCGGCGGAGACGATGGTGCCGCCCGTATCGGCAGCGATCGCCGGTGCGGACACCCCCATTGCCACGGCCGCGGCCAATCCTGTCAGGCGCTTCACGCTTCTGCCCCCTTCATCAACAATTGCAGGTCGCGCCATGCCTCCGCCTTTGCTGCGGGACGTTCCAGCAGGAAGCGCGGATGATAACTGGCGACCACACCGGTTTTCCCGGTTTCGTGGTTAAAATCATGTAACTTTCCGCGGGCTGGCGCGATATCCGCCCCAAGGATCGCACGGCTCGTCGCGTTGCCGATCACCAGCAGGCGCTTCGGTGCGACAAGGCCAATCTGATGGCGGGCAAGCCGTCCCAACTCCGCAATCGCCTCTGGTGGCACACGGCCCGATGCGGGTCGCGCCACCGCGAGTGAAGCGAGATAGACCGTTTCCCGGTCACGGCCGATCGCCGCCAGCATCCGATCAAACAAGCGGCCAGCCGTCCCAGACAGTAACATGCCGGCCTGTTCGTCGTCGCGTTCGGGGATCTCGATCAGGACCATCAGTCCAGAACCGGCGTCACCCCGCGGGGCAATCCTGGACTGGCTCCAATTGGCGTCCGGCGTGTCGCCGCCCAGGCGCCACGCTTCAAATTCGACGAGGGTCGCTGGCAGGGAAGCAACGACCGGCGTTGCAGGCGCAGTCGGCGCGTCATTTGCGGTTTCTGCCCGCGCCATTGGCGAAGGGGCGGGTTGCGCCAGCCAGTTGCGTGGCGCTTCATCGACGAACACGTCCAACCCGGCATCGCGCCACCAGTCGAACGAGCTTGCCGCCAGCCGCCGAAGATCAAAATTTTGGTCTGCCCCCATCGCGTGCATAGAGTCACTAGTTGACGGGAAGGTCAATTCGCGGGCACCGGAGGAAAGACAAGACGTTGCGCCAGTGCGACGACAGACGCATTGGACGCCGTGCCGAGGGAGTTGAGCATGAGCGACCGAGAATCAATGCCGTATGACGTGGTGATCGTCGGCGCTGGCCCTGCGGGCCTGTCGGCAGCAATCCGGTTGAAGCAACTGGCCGCCGACAGCGGGACGGAATTGTCGGTTTGCGTGCTCGAAAAGGGTTCGGAAGTCGGCGCGCATATCCTGTCGGGCGCGGTCATAGACCCCAAGTCGCTCGACGAGTTGCTGCCGGACTGGAAAACCACGGGGTGCCCGCTGGCCGAGACACCGGTGACGGACAATCAACACTGGCTGCTGTCCAAGAAAGGCGCGCTGCACGTACCGCACTTCATCGTGCCGTCGTTCATGCACAACAAGGGCACTTATACCGGCAGCCTTGGCAGCCTTTGCCGTTGGCTGGCGGAGCAGGCCGAAGGGCTGGGCGTAGAAATCTTTCCCGGCTTCGCCGCCGCTGAAGTGCTGTTCAACGAGGATGGCTCGGTAAAGGGCGTCGCCACGGGGGACATGGGCGTTGCGCGCGACGGCAGTCGCAAGCCGGATTATCAGCCAGGCTTGGAACTCCACGCGAAATACACCTTCTTTGCCGAAGGCGTTCGTGGCCATTTGTCGAAGCAACTGATGAAGCATTTCGACTTGCGACGCGATTGCGAGCCGCAGGTTTACGGCATCGGCATCAAGGAATTGTGGGATATCGATCCCGCCAGGCATGTGCCAGGCCGTGTCATTCATACCCAGGGATGGCCGCTCAACGAAACCGCCGGGTCGAACGGCGGCGGCTTCCTGTATCATCAGGCAAATGGCCAGGTCGCGCTCGGTTTTGTCACCTGGCTGGGTTATTCCAACCCGCATCTTTCGCCATTCCACGAAATGCAGCGGTGGAAGACGCACCCTGCGATCCGCGAGATACTGGAAGGCGGCAAGCGTATTTCCTATGGCGCGCGGGCCATTAACGACGGCGGCTATCAATCGGTGCCCAGGCTGGTGTTTCCCGGCGGTGCGTTGATCGGTTGTTCGGCGGGGTTCCTCAACGTGCCCCGGATCAAGGGCACGCATACCGCGATGAAGACCGCGATGATGGCAGCGGAAGCCGCATTCGAGGCGGTTGCCGCGGGGCGGAGCAGCGACGAATTGTCGGCTTATCCAGCCGCTTATCAGCAAAGCTGGGTGGCGAAGGAATTGTCGGTCGTCCGCAACGTCGTGCCGCTGGTCAAGAAATTCGGCGATTTCTGGGGTGCGGGCCTGGCCAACGTGACGATGTGGCTGGAAAGCTGGGGTATCAAGCTGCCCTTCACGCTTGGCCATCATCCCGACAACGAAAGCCTGTGGCGCAAGGATTTGGCGAAGAAGATCGACTATCCCAAGCCGGATGGTGTTTTCAGTTTCGATCGGTTGTCATCGGTGTTCCTGTCGAACACTAATCACGAGGAGGATCAGCCGATTCACCTGAAGCTGGCCGATCCCGACATTCCGGTTAAATATGATCTGCCGATGTACGACGAACCGGCGCAACGTTATTGCCCGGCGGGCGTCTATGAGATCGTGGGTGAAGAAACCGGCGAGCCCAAGTTCGTGATCAATGCGCAGAACTGCGTCCACTGCAAGACGTGCGACATCAAGGACCCTACCCAGAACATCAACTGGGTAACGCCAGAAGGCGGTGGAGGCCCCAATTACCCAAATATGTGAGTTCATGTCGCGTAACGGCATCCGGGCGCTGATCGGCGCGGTCGCGTTGGGGATCGGTTCGCCCGCATCAGCGGCAAGTTACTACGGCGACCTGTCTGCCTATCTGCGCGCGCGGGCAGCGGATGCGGACGGTGCCAAGGCGGTTGCTGCCAGTGGCTATGCCGAGGCCTTGAACGCCGATCCCGGCAATGTCGAGATTGCAGCCCGCGCCTATCGCGCCGGGTTGGCTGTCGGCGACATGGCGCTGGTGACCAAGGCGAGGCACCTGCTTGAGGCTGCCGATGTCGCCCCCGCCGATGCAGCCTTGCTGGCGCTTGCCGAAGCAGTGCTGGCAAATGATGCGCAAAAGACCGATTCGGCCTTGGCGGCGCTGAACAAGGGGCCGTTTGCTTTTCTGGCGCCATCCGCGACGGCATGGGTTCGTTTTCAGAAAGATCCGAACGGTGCGCGGGCTGCGCTTGACAATCGGCCGGTCGATCCGCTGGCGGCGCGCTTTATCCGTGAAACGCGCGCGATGATCGGTGTCGCCAATGGCGACGATGACAATGCGGCGGCACTGTTGAAACTGTTGGCGGGCATCGATCTCAATAGCGGCGCGCTGCGCGTCGAAGCGGCGCAGTTCCTGGCGCATAACGGCAATTCGGCCGAAGCGCAGTCGTTGCTGGCGGACAATGATCCGACCGTCGCAGCGTATCGTGCGGTCCTTGGCAAGGGGATCGCGCCCACGGCGCGCGTTGGTATCGCACGTCTCTACCTGCGGTTGGCGGAGACGCTGGCGGAGGGCAGGGCGTCGACCATTTCGGTGGCGCTGGCCAGGGCCGCAAGTCAGTTGGAGCCGGCGAATGATCGAACCCGGCTTATCATCGCAACCGCACTGACAGCGGCAGGCGTTCCCGATGCGGCGTTGGCGGCGCTCGACAAGATACCGCGCGACAGTCCGGAACGACACGGGGCTGATGAACAACGGGTGGCGGCTTTGCAGGGTGCTGATCGTAACGACGAAGCGCTGGCGGCTGGTCGCCTGCTGGACGATGCGCCGGGCGCGACCAGCGAAGACGCGCAACGGTTGGGCGACTTGCTGTTTGCAGCCAATCGGTTCGACGATGCCGCGCGGGCCTATGCGAAGGCCATTGATCGCGCTGGGACAGATGCCGACTGGACGCTGCACCTCCAACTGGGCGGTGCCCTTGAACGCGCAGGCCATTGGGACAAGGCCGAACCGGAGCTGGCGCAGGCCGTTGCGCTTGCCCCGCAATCGCCAATTGCCCTCAATTATCTGGGTTATGCCCAGTTGGAGCATGGCACGCCACCTGCCGACGCAACGAAACTGCTGGAACGCGCCTCCGCACTCAAGCCCGATAGCGCATCGATCCTCGATTCGCTGGCTTGGGGGTATTTCCTTGGCGGGCAGACGGCGCGTGCCTTGCCGTTGTTCGAGCGTGCCGCGGCTGGCGAACCAGCCAATTCGGCGATCAATGAACATCTTGGCGACGTCTATTGGGCAAGTGGTCGTTACTATGAAGCGCGTTACGCCTGGCAGGCCGCGGCCTTGACAGCGGCCAGTGAGGACAGCCAACGCATCCAGGACAAGATCGCCAACGGATCGAGCATCCCCACCAAGACCAAATGACCGATGATTATTGAAACCGCGCCCGCTAAGATCAACCTGGCGCTGCATGTCCGCAGCCGCCGGGATGACGGTTATCACGAGCTTGAAACATTGTTCGCCTTCCTGAAAGATGGCGACATCATTCGAGTGCAATATGCTGATAAACCGTCATTTGATGTTACAGGCCCTTTCGCAGCGGCCTTGTCGGGGGAAGGCGACAACCTTGTCACGCGCGCGGCAACCCAATTCGCTGAAACATTCGCAATGGATGGCGCTTATGCCATCGAACTGGAAAAGCATTTGCCGGTTGCCAGTGGCATCGGCGGTGGATCGGCGGACGCAGCGGCGACGTTGCGGGCGCTGGCGCGACTGCGCGGGATCGCACCGGACGATTACCGGCTTTTTGCCATTGCCGAGGGATTGGGCGCAGATGTCCCTGCCTGCCTGCTCGGCAAAAGCGCAGTGGGTGAAGGCAAGGGGGAAAAGCTGACGCCGATTGACGGCTTGACCGACATGCCCGTCCTGCTCGTCAATCCTGGCGTTGCGGTATCAACTGGCGCGGTATTCAAGGGGTGGGGCGGCGTTGATCTGGGACCGATATCTGCAGGCAGGCTGATCGACCGGGCGTTGGCCGGACGAAATGATCTGGAGCCGCCGGCGCGCGCCATGACGCCCGTCATCGGCGAGGTGATCTCGATGCTGGCCGCCGCGCCGGGTGTGGTACTTGCGCGTATGTCCGGTTCGGGCGCGACGTGCTTTGCCCTTTATGACGGCATATCGGCGCGCCACGCCGCGGCACAGGCAATAAGGGCGGCGCGACCGGAATGGTGGCTGCTCGAATCGACGCTTTGCTGATGCCCGGCCTAACCAAATCCTTACCGCTGCTATGCCATGACGGCGCTGGCGGGTCCGTCGCGCGCCGCGACTCGTCCGCCGATGGTCCTCGGATTTGTCGGGCGCCATCGTGGAGGAAGGGTAGTGGCGGCGCTGCTGCCCTTCCTCTCGACGACAGGAATCATTGATCGTGGTGCCGGAACTGCTTTCAGGCGCGAACGACATATTGTTGCTGTGCGACCATGCGTCCAATGCAGTCCCGCCGGACATCGACCTTGGTATCGATCCTGCCTTGCTGAACAAGCACATCGCCATCGATATCGGCGCCGAACCAATGACGCGCGCGCTGGCCGAATTGCTGGCGGCGCCTGCCATCATTGCCACGGTATCGCGGCTAGTGATCGATCTCAATCGGGAGGCGGAGAGCGACGGGTTAATTCCGGCCATCAGCGACGGCCATACCATTCCGGGCAATATGAATGCGGCGCGTACCGAGCGTATCGCGCGCTTTTACCGGCCATATCATGCCGTAATCGAACGCCAGGTCAGCGCACAGCGGCCTGTTTTGATCGTGGGCATCCACAGCTTTACCCCCGCGCTGGAATCGAATGGCGAACCGCGCCCATGGGAAATCGGCATCCTGTATAATCGCGATGTGCGGGCGGCGGCGATTGCCATCGATCTGTTGAACGACGCAGGCATCGCCACGGGTGATAACGAGCCTTATTCGGGGCGCGTCCTGAACGCGACGCTCAATCGCCATGCAGAAGCGAGTGATATCCCGAGCTTTACCGTCGAATTGCGCAACGATCTGATCGACACTCTGCAAGGCGTTGCCCGTTGGGCACAGATTTTGACGCCAATTCTCGCCACGACACGCAATAGACTTGCGTTGGAGGCGTCCTCCGAGACATAGGCTTGCGCCCATGACTCAGCCTACTCGCACCTTTGACAAGTCGCGCCTGCCCAGCAGGCATGTGTCCGTCGGCCCCGAACGCGCGCCGCATCGCAGCTATTATTATGCGATGGGGATCAGCGAGGAGGACATTGCCCGACCATTCGTCGCGGTGGCGAGCGCCGGCAACGATTCCGCACCGTGCAACACCACGCTGGACGAACAGGCCAATGCGGCGCGCGCAGGCGTTATCTCCGGCGGCGGAATGCCGCGCCGGTTCAACACCATCACGGTGACCGATGGCATCGCCATGGGCCATCAGGGCATGAAATCCTCGCTCGTCAGCCGTGAAGTCATCGCCGATTCGGTGGAACTCAGCGTGCGCGGCCATTGCTATGACGCGCTCGTCGGGTTCGCGGGCTGCGACAAGTCGCTGCCGGGGATGATGATGGCGATGCTGCGCCTGAATATCCCGTCAATCTTCGTCTATGGCGGCTCGATCCTGCCGGGCCGGTTCCACGACAAGGATGTTACGGTCGTCGACGTGTTCGAAGCGGTCGGACAACATGCGGCTGGCAATTGCCCGCTGCAGG
Organism: Sphingomonas sp.; assembly: GCA_041659385.1. Lineage (GTDB taxonomy): Bacteria > Pseudomonadota > Alphaproteobacteria > Sphingomonadales > Sphingomonadaceae > Sphingomonas. The sequence goes on along the minus strand of JBAZYJ010000002.1, from coordinate 240,992 downwards.
AGTTGATCGCGCTCGAAAAGGTCGCCTGCCCGGGGCATGGCGCTTGCGGTGGTCAATTCACCGCCAATACCATGGCGTGTGTTGGCGAGGCGATCGGCCTGTCGCTGCCCAATTCCAACATGGTGCCCGCCCCCTATCAGAGCCGTGAGCACATCGCGATTGCCGCTGGCGAGCAGGTGATGGCGTTGCTGGAACGGAATATCCGCCCACGCGACATTTGCACGCGTGAAGCCTTCATCAATGCCGCTCGCGTGGTTGCGGCGACGGGCGGTTCGACCAACGCCGCGCTGCATCTGCCCGCGATGGCCAATGAAGCTGGCATTGAGTTCGACCTGCATGACGTTGCAGAGGCTTTTAAATCAACGCCTTATATCGCTGATTTGAAACCTGGCGGAAAGTATGTCGCCAAGGATATGTACGAGGCTGGCGGCGTCTATATGTTGATGAAAACGATGCTCGCCGGTGGTTTCCTTGATGGTAATTGCCTGACCGTGACAGGCAAGACGCTGGGCGAAAACATCGAGGAAGTGACCTGGAATCCCGACCAGAAGGTGATTTATGACGTCGCCACCCCGTTGTCGCCAACTGGCGGCGTGGTCGGGTTGACGGGTACGCTGGCCCCTGAAGGCGCGATCGTGAAAGTCGCGGGCATGAAGCGGTTGCAATTCGATGGCCCGGCCCGTGTGTTCGATTGCGAGGAGGATGCGTTCGCGGCGGTCGAAAAGCGCGATATCGCCGAAGGATCGGTCATCATCATCCGCTATGAAGGGCCAAGGGGCGGTCCGGGTATGCGCGAAATGTTGTCCACCACTGCCGCGCTGTACGGGCAGGGGATGGGCGAGAAGGTTGCGCTTATCACCGATGGGCGCTTCTCGGGCGCAACTCGCGGCTTCTGCATCGGCCATGTCGGGCCGGAAGCTGCTGAGGGTGGCCCGATCGCATTGATCGAGGATGGCGACATGATCCGTATCGATGCCGAAGCGGGCACGATCGATCTCGATGTGGACGAAACGCTGCTGAACGAACGGCGTGCTCGCTGGGTGTCGCGGCGCAACGATTATCAATCGGGGGTGCTGTGGCGCTATTCCAAGACGGTGGGACCTGCCTATAAGGGCGCGGTGACGCACCCTGGAGCCGCCGCCGAAACCCATGTCTATGCGGACATATAGCCTAGTCGCGCTTAGCCTCCTGGCTGCGGGTTGCGGCAAGGTCGAACCAACGCCAACCAAAAGCTCGCTGGCGGGGAGCACGTCCCGATCTTCGGGCAGCGGCGGCATTGATTGCGCGCGCGGCAACGGCAACACGCTGAAGCCGGACTGTTCGATCGAACGGACGCCGACGCAGGATGGAGTGATCCTGACCATTCGTCACGCCGATGGCGGCTTCCGTCGCCTGCGCGTGACCAGGGACGGCCAGGGCGTTGTCGCAGCAGATGGAGCGCAAGCAGCCAGCGTGACGGTGATCGGCCCGCATGAGATCGAAGTGGCGATCGCTGATGATCGCTATCGTTTGCCAGCAAGCGTCGGTCGCGCCGCTGGCGGGGCGGCGCCATGACGCAACTGGATGGTGCGCCGATACTGACGGCGGCGGCCATGGCTGCAACCGAACGACGCGCGATCGAGGGAGGCAGCAGTGTCGAGGCGCTGATGGCGCGGGCGGGCGCGGGGGTCGCTGCATGGGCGATGCGGATGGCGGGCAGACGCGAGGTATTGGTCCTGTGCGGACCGGGCAATAATGGCGGCGATGGCTATGTCGCGGCTGCGCGGCTGCACGAGGCAGGCGTTCCGGTTCGGGTTGCCGCCATTGCCGCGCCGACCACTGACGCTGCCAAACAGGCCAAAACTCAATGGTATGGTGTGATCGATGACGTCATGACGTCACCGCCTGCGCCGATTGTGATTGATGCGTTGTTCGGGACGGGCTTGTCCCGCCCGCTTGATCCGGTGCTGGTTGGCGGCTTGAAGCGGTTGGTCGAGGCATCGTCGTTTTCTATCGCCGTCGACCTGCCGAGCGGGATCGCGGCAGACGATGGTGGGGTACTGGCGGCGAGGGATCAATTCCCGACCTTCGATCTGACATTGGCGTTGGGTGCTTTGAAACCGGCGCACCTGCTTCAGCCGGCGGCGCGGTTCTGCGGCACGGTCCGGGTGGTTGATATCGGGCTGGAGCCGACATCCGATACAAGAGTCATCGGGCGACCAAGGCTGGTCATGCCGGGCCCCGATACCCAGAAATATTCGCGCGGACATGTAACGATTATTGGCGGGCCGATGCCCGGCGCTGCCGCATTGGCTGCTCAGGCTGCGCTGCGGGCAGGAGCGGGCTATGCGCTGCTGCTGGCCGATGGGGATATCGATCAACTTCCCCATGCGGTCGTCTGTCGGCAATGGGCGGGACCGAGCGATTTGGAACTGGTGAGGAAGACCGCGGCGATCCTGGTCGGTCCGGGGCTTGGCCGCGATCAGGCGGCACGCGAAAAGCTGGCTGCGGCAATCGCAAGCGATCAGGCTCTGGTCGTCGATGGCGATGCGCTCCGGCTGCTCGATCTCACGCATTTCGAGGCCTTTGCCCGGCGCTATGCACCCGTCATCCTGACGCCACATGGCGGCGAGTTTGGAGGGTTGTTCGGCGCATGGTCGGGCAGCAAGCTCGACGCGGCGCGGGCAGCCGCGCGCACGGCGCACGCGACGGTCGTTTTCAAGGGCGCCGACACCGTTATCGCTCACCGCGATGGCAAGGCGAGCATCGGCATGCCTGGCGATCCATGGCTGTCGACGGCGGGCACTGGCGATGTGCTGGCGGGAACGATTGGTGCGATGCTTGCCACAGGGATGGAACAGGCCGCAGAAGCGGGAGTATGGCTTCATGGCGACGCTGCACGCCGGTTGCGCGGCCCGTTCCTCGCCGATGATCTGGCACAGGCGATCGGCGATGCCGTTGGCGGCTTGCGCACCACATGACCGCACAGGATATGGCGACGACCACGATGACTGAAACCGATATGATTATCCGCGTTGCCGCTCGGGGTGATGGCGTGACGGCGGATGGCCGTCATGCCGCCTTCGCCGCACCGGGGGACACGCTGTCCGCCGATGGAGTCGTGACGCCGGGTCCGCACCACCAGACCCCGCAATGTTCGCACTTTCCGCGTTGTGGCGGCTGCCAGCTTCAGCATCTTGATGATGCAAGCTACATCGCCTTCATCACCGATCGGGTGGCGGGGGCGCTTGCGGCCCAGCATCTGACGGCGGACATCCGGTTACCAGCGCTTTCGCCATCGCATAGCCGCCGTCGTGCGACGCTTCACGCCGAACGCAAGGGGTCGAAGGTCATCCTGGGGTTCAGCGAAGCGGGCAGTCACGCGCTGGTCGATCTAGCAGATTGCGCAACCTTGCACCCCGCGCTGTTCGCCGTGGTGGCACCACTGCGGCGCCTGCTCGCTGGCCTTATGACGTCAAAACGGCGAGCCGACATCCATATGGTGATGGTCGACCAAGGCATCGACCTGCTGATTGGCGGGGTTGAGGCAGATGGCCTGGACGCAGCGGAAGCGATTGCCGATTTCGCCCAGCGGCATGGCGTCGCTCGGTTGTCGCTCGACCAGGGACTGGGAGCGGAAACGCGCTGGGAGCCGGAATCCGTGACGGTGACGCTGGGTGGTGTCGCCGTTGGCTTTCCGCCCGCTTCCTTCCTGCAGGCGACGCACGACGGGGAGGCGGCGCTGGTGGCTGCGGTGCGAGAAGCGATTGGCCCCGCGCGGCTGGTGGCGGACTTGTTCAGCGGCCTGGGCACGTTTGCTTTCGCGTTGACGCCTGACGCGCGGGTTTACGCGGCGGATGCCAGTCGGGACGCGTTGATGGCGTTGAAGCTGGCTGGCGCACAACGCACGATCTTTGCCGAGCATCGGGATTTGTATCGTCGTCCTTTGATGCCCGGGGAACTCGATCGGTTTGAAGCGATCGTGCTTGATCCGCCGCGCGCGGGAGCGCGAGAACAAGTCCAGCAACTCGCGGAAAGCAAGGTTCCCGTCATCGCTTATGTTTCCTGCAATCCCAGCAGCTTCGCGCGCGATGCGCAATTTTTATGTGAGGCAGGGTACGGGCTGGATTGGGTTCAGCCGGTCGGCCAATTTCGCTGGTCAACACATGTTGAGTTGGCGGCGCGCTTCTCAAGGGCGGCCTGACAACAGCCAAGGGCAGGTTGGGCCAGATTTCGGGTCAGGGCCAAATTCGGTCAACGATAGTCGGCCTTCAGGAAATATAGCCCGTCGGGCGGCGCGTTCAGGCCGAGTGCTGCCCGGTCACGCGCTTCCAGCGCCGCCGTCATGTTGTCGGGCGTCCATTTGCCCTGACCGACAAGGGCCAGGCAACCGACCATCGATCGCACCTGATGATGCAGGAACGAGCGCGCCGATGCGAAAACGCGTATCACCTCGCCATCGCGCGCGACGTCCAGCCGATCGAGCGTGCGCAGTGGACTGTCTGCCTGGCAATGCGCCGAACGAAACGTGGTGAAGTCATGCCGCCCGCGCAATCGCTCGGCACCCAGGGCCATCGCCGCGGCGTTCAGCGGTGCCGCCACGCGCCACGCCAGCCCCTTGTCGAAAGTCAGCGGCGCGCGGCGGTTGGCGATGCGATATTCATAGTGGCGGGCGGTGCAGGAAAAGCGTGCGTGCCAGTCGTCCGCAACCATCTCACATGCCAATATGGCAATGGGTGCCGGGCGGAGAACAGCGTTCAGTGCCTCCATCAACCGGAAGGGCGTGATCGGCCTTGTGACGTCAACATGCGCGCGCATCCCGGTCGCATGGACCCCGGCGTCGGTGCGTCCGGCGGCATAGACCAGCGTTTCTTCGCCGACGATGCGAGCCAATGCTTCTTCGATCGATTGCTGGACGCTTGGGCCGTGCGCTTGTCGTTGCCACCCCATGAAGGGTCGGCCGTCATATTCGATGGTCAGCGCAAAGCGCGTCACAACCGCGTTCCCGCCGGAATCGCGAAGCCGCGCAGCAATTCAGATGACGTCATGACGCCACGACCGGCTCGTTGCAGCAGCAAGGGGCGGATGGCACCAACACCACAGGCGATGGTCAATTGGTCATCGGCCACGACGCCCGGTTCGGGTGCGCCGCAGCCGTCAGGGATCGAAGCAATGACGTCAGCCGCGAGCAGCTTCATCCGTTCGCCATTGACGTCGAACCAGGCACCCGGCGCGGGGTTGAATGCGCGAATCTGTCGTTCCACCTGCACCGCGGGCGCGCTCCAGTCGATCCGGCTCTCCGCCTTGTCGATCTTCGGCGCATAAGTCATGCCGTCGGTCGCTTGTTCGATCGGCGGATAGGCGTCGATATCCGCCAGGACTCGCACCATCAATCGGGCGCCCATCGCGCTGAGTTCCTCGGTCAGTTCTCCCGCCGTCTTGGCGTCGACCGGCGTTCGTTCCTCAAGCCGCACGGGCCCGGTGTCGAGACCGGCCGCCATCTGCATGATGCCCACGCCGGTTTCCCGGTCGCCAGCCAATATCGCGCGTTGCACCGGTGCTGCTCCACGCCAGCGCGGCAGCAGCGATCCGTGAACGTTGAGACAGCCAAGGCGGGGCGCGTCGAGCACGGCACGCGGCAGAATCAGGCCATAAGCGGCAACCACGGCCACATCGGCGCCCAACGTGGCGAATTCGGCCTGCGCGGCTGCATCCTTCAGCGTCAACGGCGTCCTGACGTCGATGCCCAGCCTATCTGCCCGCTGGTGGACGGGAGATGGCATCAGCGCCTTGCCACGCCCGGCTGGGCGTGGGGGCTGGCTGTACGCCGCAACGACATTGTGCCCCGCATCGACCAGCGCCTGCAGCACCGGAACCGCGAAATCGGGCGTGCCCATGAAGATGATCCGCATGGCCGCCGCTTTGGCCGCTTGGCAGAGTGGTGCGCAACCCCCTATCTGTTGCCGTCATGGCATCTCCCGAAATCGAGGCGTTGACGCAAGCACTCGCCAAACTGCCTGGCCTTGGCCCCCGCTCGGCCCGGCGGGCAGTGCTGCATTTGTTGAAGAAACGCGAAACCGCACTGGAGCCGCTGCGCGCTGCACTGGAGCGAGTGAGCGAGCGGCTGACCAGTTGCACGACCTGCGGCAACGTCGACACCACCAATCCTTGCGGCATCTGCGCGGATCCGCGCCGCGATCAGCGCAGCCTGTGCGTCGTGGAGGAAGTGGCCGACTTGTGGGCGCTTGACCGTTCCCGCTTGTTTCCGGGGCGATTCCACGTTCTGGGCGGCAAATTATCGGCACTGGACGGTGTGCGGCCAGAGGATCTGACCATTGACGTGCTGGTTGGCCGGATTGAACAGGGCGGCATCGACGAGGTCGTGCTGGCGATGAACGCAACGCTGGAGGGGCAGACCACAGCCCATTACATCGCCGAGCGTATCGAAGGCTTTCCAGTGCGCGTCACCCAGCTTGCGCATGGCCTGCCGGTTGGCGGTGAACTGGATTATCTCGACGAAGGAACATTGGCCCAGGCATTGCGTGCGCGTCGTCCGGTGTCTTGACGCCGCGCCACTTGCTTCCTAGCTGCACTGAATGGCCATTTTGCCCATCCTTGAAGTGCCTGATCCCAGGCTGCGTGCCATTTCGACTCCGGTGGAAACGGTTGACGACGATCTGCGTGTGCTGATCGCCGACATGTTCGAATCGATGTATGCCGCGCGTGGCATCGGCCTTGCCGCGATTCAGGTCGGGGTGGCTAAACGCGTCCTCGTCATGGATTTGCAGGAAAATGAGGGCGAAGATGGCAAGCCCGTCCGCGAACCGCGTGTCTTCATCAACCCCGTGATCCTGGATCCGGCGGAAGACTATTCGGTTTACACCGAAGGGTGCCTGTCGGTGCCCGATCAGTTTGCCGATGTCGAACGCCCCGCCGCGTGCCGCGTAACCTGGCTGGACGAGCAGGGCGTCGCGCATGATGAACTGTTTGAAGGGTTGCTCGCCACCTGCATCCAGCATGAAATGGATCACCTGGAGGGCGTTCTCTTCATCGACCATCTGTCGCGGTTGAAGCGCGACATGGTGCTCAAGAAGCTGGCCAAGGCGCGCAAGGCGGTCGCCTGACTTGAGCCTGGCCCGGCGCAATCCGGTCCTGGGCATCGCTGTCACGCGATCGGAATATAAGGTCAGAACAGCCCTTCAATCTCTCCATTTTCGCCAAGCCGGATGTTCTCCGCAGCGGGCGCGCGGGGCAGGCCGGGCATCGTCATGATCTCTCCACAGATTGCCACCACGAAGCCAGCGCCCGCCGATAGCCGAACCTCTCGCACTGGTACGATATGGCCGACTGGCGCGCCAAGCTTTTCGGGATCGACCGAGAAGCTGTACTGGGTTTTGGCCATGCATACGGGCAAATGGCCAAAGCCCGCCGCTTCCCACCGCTTTAACTGCGCGCGCACTCCTTCGGACGCGATCGCTTCCTCGGCGCGGTAAATGCGCGTGGCGACGGTGTTGATCTTGTCGAACAGCGGCAAATCATCAGCGTAGAGCGGCGCGAAATTGGCGCTGCCATGCGCGGTCAGCGCCACGACCTTTTCCGCCAGCTCAACCGCGCCGGCGCTGCCGTCGGCCCAGTGCGTGCAGATAACCGCTTGGGTGCCTTGCTGCTCGGCGATTTCACCCACCACGCCCAGTTCCTCGTCGGTGTCGGTGCCGAACCGATTGATGGCGACGACCACGGGAACACCGAACTGGCGCACATTCTCGATATGCCGGGCAAGGTTTACGCCGCCACGGCGCACCGCGTCCGCATCGGGAGTGCTCAGATCGTTCTTGGCCACGCCGCCATTCATTTTCAGCGCGCGCACCGTGGCGACGATCACGCAAGCGGCCGGGTTCAGCCCGGCCTGGCGGCATTTGATATCAAAGAATTTTTCCGCACCGAGGTCGGCGCCGAAGCCAGCCTCGGTCACCACATAGTCACCCATGCCTAGTGCCGCGCGCGTCGCAATCACCGAATTGCAGCCATGGGCGATATTGGCGAACGGGCCGCCGTGGATAAGTGCCGGATTACCCTCCAGCGTCTGGACGAGGTTGGGCTTGATCGCTTGCGCCAGCAGCACAGCCATCGCGCCGTCTGCTTTCAGGTCGCGCGCGGTGACCGGCTGGCGCGCGCGGGAATAGCCAATGACGATGTCGCCCAGCCGCCGTTCAAGGTCGGCGAGGTTACTCGCCAGGCACAATATCGCCATAACTTCCGAAGCGACCGTGATGTCGAAGCCCGACTCGCGTGGGAAGCCGTTGGCCGGACCGCCCAATGATTGGGTAATGTTGCGCAAGGCACGGTCGTTCATGTCCAGCACTCGCCGCCACACGACCCGGCGGACGTCGATATCAAGCGCGTTGCCCCAGTGGATATGGTTGTCCACCATCGCCGCCAGCAGATTATGGGCACTGGTGATCGCGTGGAAGTCGCCGGTGAAGTGCAGGTTGATGTCTTCCATCGGCACGACCTGGGCATAGCCGCCGCCCGTCGCCCCGCCCTTGGTGCCGAAGCACGGGCCAAGCGAGGGTTCGCGCAGGCAAAGCATGGTCCGCTTGCCGATTCGATTGAGCGCGTCGGCGAGGCCAACCGACGTGGTGGACTTGCCTTCGCCTGCCGGCGTGGGATTGATCGCGGTGACCAATATCAGCTTGCCCTGGCTCGTACTGGCCGGCACCTGCCTGAGGTCGATCTTGGCCTTGTAATGGCCATAGGGTTCGACGGCATCGGGGGGGAGGCCCACCCGGCTTGCGATCTCTCCAATGGGCTTCAGGCGCGCGGCGCGCGAAATCTCGATATCGGTCAGCATCGCCGTGCTTGGTAGCCGTTGGGTGGATGAATGCAATTGGTGACGGCGTGCATGGCGGGATTTACCTGAGCGACAGGCATGGCTACAGTGTTCGCTCAATGTTCCGGAAGGTGTTTGCATGTCAGGTTCGGTTATACTGGTGGCCACTGCGTTGTTGGCGCTGGTCATCGGCCTGGCGATTGGCTGGGTACTGGGCGGGCGCGCCGCGGCAGTGGTTCGGGCGGAGCGTGATGCGCTGGCAATCGACTTCAAACGGGCAATTACTGAACTGGCAGCGGCCACCGAACGCGCAAAGGCGGGCGATGCGCTGCGCGACGAGCTTAATGCCGCACGGTCGGAACTGGCGGTCATCCGGGGTGAGCGCGACGATGCCCGGCTGGATAATGTCGAGTTGCGGACCAACGCCGCAGGGTTTGACGCGCGGATGACCGAAATGCGGGAAGCAAAGGAGCAACTCGCCACCCAGTTCGCCGAATTATCGGCCAAGGCCCTGAACGAAGCCCAATCGGCGTTCCTGAAACGCGCGGACGAACGGTTTCGCCAGTCGGAGGAAGTTGCCGGCCAAAACCTCAAGGCGATGCTTCAGCCGGTAAGCGATCGACTGACGCGCTATGAGGAAGCCGTTACCAAGGTGGAGGCGGAACGGCGCGATGCCTTTGGTGAACTGCGCGGCCAGATGGAGCAGATGCGTATCGGCCAGGAAAAGGTGAGTTCGGAGGCGGCCAAGCTGGTCAATTCGCTCCGCAATGCGCCAAAGTCGCGCGGCCGCTGGGGCGAGCAGCAATTGAAGAACGTGCTGGAGGCAAGCGGCCTGTCGGAATATATCGATTTCGAAACCGAAGTCAGCGTTTCCGACGACCAAGGGGGCAGATTGCGCCCCGACGCCATCATTCGCGTGCCTGGCGGGCGGAACCTGGTGGTTGACGCCAAGGTGTCGCTCAATGCCTATCAGGATGCCTTCGGCGCGGTTGACGAAACCGAGCGGGCGGCCGGGCTCACCGCCCATGCCGCCGCGATGCGCGCGCACGTCAACACATTGACGGCCAAGGCATATTGGAACCAGTTCGACGATACGCCCGATTATGTCATCATGTTCGTACCCGGCGAACATCTGCTTTCAGCGGCGCTGGAGCACGATCATGACTTGTGGAACTACGCGTTTGAAAAACGCGTGTTGCTGGCCACGCCGACCAACCTCGTCGCCATCGCCAAGACGGTGGCATCGGTCTGGCGGCAGGAGAAACTCGCCAAGGAGGCTCGTCAGATTGGCGCATTGGGCAAGGAATTGTACGATCGCCTGGCAAAAGCCGCCGGGGATTTGCGCAAGGTTGGCGGCGGGCTGACGAGTGCGGTCAATAATTACAATGCCTTCGTCGCCAGTTTCGAAAGCCGCGCATTGGTAACGGCCCGCAAGTTGAAGGATCTCAACATTGAACCTGGCGCGCGGGAAATTGAGGATGTTCCGCCGGTTGAGTTATTGGCCCGTTATGGCGACGCCGCGCCGCGAACCCAGGAAATCAACGCCGACACCGAACTTGAAGACTCGATTAAATAGCCTTGGCACCGAGTCGTCTCAACCGTGGTCAATCGATTGCAGATGTCGATATATTTACATCAGGCATAGGTATTTCACCGAGTTTTCGGCGGAAATCGGCCAATAAAAGCAGATTTATCGTCGATTAATTCTTTCTCCGTAACATTTCCTCACCTGGTGGATGGAGGATGCCATGGACGAAGGAAATTACACGCCGCGTTTTCCGGAACGGCGGGCAACTGATTCCGATACGTCAAAGTTGGTCTATAACGGACCGGAACGCCGCAAGACACCGCGAGAAGATTTCGGCGGCGAGGAAGAATGGCGCGATTTCGATCGGCGCTGAGCAAAATTGAGCTAAGACCGGAGCGATGTCTGTGGGCGTTTCAGCAGCATTTGCTCCGGTTTTCATTTTGAAGAGCAGCAGCTCCACAACAAGCTGAAGGAATGGGCCGCTCGGGCCTGACCGAATGGGCGCATCGCCGGAAACGTCGGGAAACCGACAATTGCCGGATGCCAATTGACGTCGCTGGAGGCTGTAATGGAGGCCCGAGCCGGAATCGAACCGGCGTGCACGGATTTGCAATCCGCTGCGTAACCACTCCGCCATCGGGCCGGAGCGGGGCCTTTGCTAACCTTTTTAAGCCACGTCAACCCCAAGCAGGGCCAGACTGCCCGCAAAGGTTATGCCTCCATCGCGGCAGCAAATGCGAAAATCCACCCTCTCATCGCTTGGCGGACGGCGGGCGGCGCGATATGAGCTGTGTATCCACCAAAGTGTATTGCATGGCTAAAACAGTTGTGCCAAAGGGGACGATATGAATACCGCAGCGAACCTGGGCAAATTTGAAGCCATGCGCCACGCGATGGTCGCCAGCCAACTTCGCACAAACGCAGTCAGCGACGCACGTATCGTTGCGGTGATGGCCAGATTGCCGCGAGAGCAGTTTTTGCCCCAGGGCGTTGCCACGATCGCCTATCGTGACACGGCCTTGCCGCTAGGCAATGGCCGATATGCCAATCTGCCGATTGCGACAGGCAAATTGCTGACCGAAGCGCATATCCAGCCGACCGACAAAGTCCTGCTGATCGGCGCTGCGGGCGGATACACTGCGGCAGTGATCGCGGCGGTTGCTGAATCGGTCGTCGCCGTCGAGAGCGATCCCGCCTTGTCGGCGATCGCTCGTAACGCACTTGCCGACTATACCAATGTCACGCTGGTGGAAGGGCCGCTTAACTTGGGCGCGCCGGGGCAAGCGCCTTTTGATCTGATCGTTGTCGATGGCGCGGTTGATGAACTGCCGGAATCGCTTATCGAGCAGGTTGGTCCGGGTGGTCGCGTGGTCGCAGGTATCGTCGATCGTGGTGTGACCCGGCTTGCGGTCGGGCATCGCACATCGGGCGGATTTGGTCTGGTGGATTTCGCCGATATCGAATGTGTGCCGTTGCCCGGGTTTGCCCGGCCACCGGTGTTCGCCTTCTAAGACGTAAAAGAGAGTCGATGCGCAAACATATTTCCCTTCGGCTGCTCGCTGGCGTTTCGGGCGCCATGCTGTTGATTGGCCCCGCCGATGCGGAGACGCTGCGCGAAGCGCTGGCCCAGGCTTATCGCACCAACCCGACGCTGGCCGGCGCGCGCGACGATTTGCGGGCGACCAACGAAAATGTGCCTCTGGCGCGTTCCAACGCCTTGCCTCAGGTCCAGCTTCAAAGCGCGTATCAGGAAAATCTGGTCATCGCCTCGAACAACTTCGTTTCGCCATTGCGTCAGTTGACCGCGCAGACCAGCGTGTCGCTGCCGATTTACAGCGGCGGCGCGGTGCGTAACGCGGTGAAGGCGGCGCAAACCCGGGTCGAGGCTGGACAAGCGTCGTTGCGCCGCACAGAATCCGATCTGTTTACGGCCGTTGTCGGCGCTTACATGGACGTTATTCGGGACGAAGCGATCGTCGGGCTCAACCAGCAGAACGTGCATGTGCTGGAAGTCAATCTGCAGGCATCGCGTGACCGGTTTCAGGTCGGCGACCTGACACGGACTGATGTCGCTCAGTCGGAGGCTCGCCTGGCAGGCGCGCGGGCGCAGCTGCAGAATGTCCAGGCGCAATTGATCTCCAGCCGCGAAAGCTATGTTCGCCTGGTCGGCGTCGCTCCTGCGACACTCGAAACGCCGCCCGAACTGCCACATTTGCCAAGCGATACGGATACGGCGGTGGAAATGGCGCTGCGCGATAATCCGGGCTTGCTTGCGGCTCGAAAGGCAGCGGACGCATCGATCTATGACGTCAATGCAGCGCGCGCCGCACGGCTGCCAAAATTGAACGCCGTGGCGAGTGGGAGCTATTACAACTACCTGGATTCGCTGGGGAATGGTTTGGTTGGCGGTATCCAGCAATCGGGCAAGCAGGCCCAGGCTGGCGTGCAATTGTCGGTGCCGCTCTATCAAGGCGGTCGCCCGTCGGCTCAGGTGCGCCAGGCGCAGGCGCGGCGTGCACAGTCGATCGAGCAGCAGACCGAATCCGAACGCGGCGTGATTGCGCAGACCCGGTCGGCTTACGCTGTTTGGCGATCGTCGCTGGACGTCATCCAGTCGTCCACCGCGTCGGTTAACGCCAATAAATTGTCGCTTGAAGGCGTGCGAGCGGAAAACAGCGTGGGCAACCGCACCATTCTCGACATTCTGAACGCCGAGCAGGAATTGCTGAATTCGCAGGTCCAGCTCGTGACCGCGCAGCGCGACGCCTATGTCGCGGGGTTCGCGTTGCTGGCGGCGATGGGCCATGCGGAAAGCAAGGATCTGGGGCTGGACGGTGGTCCGCTGTACGACCCCGTCGCCGATTATCGGCATGTCCGTGGCCAATGGTTTGACTGGGCGGACGGAAAGCCGCTGAAACCGGTTGGCACCAGCACCGTCGCAACCCCCGCTCAGGACGCGAAGGTCGATCCATCCCATCAGCCATCGCTTGACGCGACGGTTGACACAGGCGGCACTGTTCCCGCAAATGGCAACTCACCGAAGGATTAAGCTGCCGTGCGAGGGATCACGATGGGAGACGTGAGCGCAGAACCGTCGATGGAGGACATCTTGTCGTCGATCAAACGGATCATTGCGGAAGAAGGCGAAACTGCTGCCGCCAGTCGTGCGCGGCGAGCGACCAAGCCTGTGCCGCAAAGCGTTGCGATACCGGAACCGATGTCGTCGAGCGAAGGTGTGCTGGAGCTGAGCGAGGAAATTGCTGCCGAACCGGCGAGCCTTGAGCCAACACCGACGCAGCGGCAGCAACGAACCCCGTCCGAACCGCTGGAGCCGCCAAGCCCGGCCGGATTTGCTGCAGCGACCGCAGATCCGATCCTTTCGCCGAAAACCGCAGAGGCCAGCCGGGGTGCCCTGGACTCGCTGTCGCGCCTGATTGTTCGTAGTGACGAGCAACCGGGGGACAATACGCTGGAAGCGTTGGTGCGCGAATTGCTGCGACCGATGCTGCGCGAATGGCTTGATGCCAAATTGCCGGGGATCGTTGAATCGATGGTTGCGCGCGAAATTGCCAGGATCACCAGCCAGCATTGATCTTGCCGGGGACGGCATTGCTTCCGCGCCGCGATCTGCTTTAATCCTACCTTATGAAGAAATCTGCTCTCGCGGGCCTTTCGGCGCTCGCCTTCGTTGTTGCCATTGCTGCTCCTGCAATGGCACGCCAGCTAACGATCGATGACGTGTCGACCCTGTCACGCGCCGCTGCGCCTGCGGTGTCGGCCGACGGCCATTGGCTGGTCTGGCAACAGCGCGAAACCGATCTGGCCGCCAACAAGGGGCGTGTCGATCTCTGGCGGCTTGATCTGGCGAAGAAGGCCGCGAAGCCGGAGAAGCTCGCAGCGGCTGCCGATATCAACGAAACCGCACCGCAATTCGCGCCCGATGGCGTGACCGTTTATTTCCAGGCGGACAATGGCGGCGACGACAATGTCTGGGCCATCCCCGTTACGGGCGGCGAAGCGCATCAAGTGACGCACGTCGATGGCGGCATCAACGGCTTCAAACTGGCCCCTGCCGGCGACAAGCTGATCGTCTGGGCTGACCGCAAGCCGGGCGCACCCAGCCTGGAAATGCCGATGGTGAAGAAAGACTCGAATGCCGGTGAGGGCAGGGTGTATGACCAGTTGTTCGTCCGCCATTGGGATAGCTGGGCGGATGGCACGCGCTCGCAGTTGTTCGTCCTGCCGCTGCAAGGCGGCATCGCGCAGGGCAATGGCACGCCGATCGCAGGCGCGCTGATCGGTGATGCTCCATCCAAGCCATTTGGCGGTGCCGAGGAAGTGTCGTGGAGCGCCGATGGCAAGACGGTCTATTTCGCGCTGCGGGAGGCAGGGCGGATCGAGCCGCTTTCGGTCAATCTGGATATCTTCGCCGCGCCTGCGGATGGTTCGTCCGCGCCCATCAACCTGACGGCGTCGAACCAGGCGATGGACAATCTGCCGACGGTATCGCCTGACGGCAAGACGCTCGCCTGGTTCGCCATGGCCCGCCCCGGCTACGAAGCCGACCGGCAGGTGCTGATGCTGCGAGACCTGGCCAGCGGCAAAGTGACGGCGCTGACCAAGGATTGGGACCGTTCGGTCGGATCGATCGCGTGGAGTGGTGACAGCAAGACGATCTACGTCACCGCCGAAGATACGCAGGAAGTGCCGATTTTCGCCATTGACGCCAGAAGCGGCAAAATCGCTCGGCTGACGGGTGAGGGCGATGTCAGCGCGGTTGTATCGACCAGGGGCGGCGTCGTGTTTGCGATGAACTCGCTGCTGGCGCCCGACGATTTTTATGAACTGAAGGGCGAGGCAGTCGCCCGGCTTACCTCGATCAACGCCGAGAAACTTGCCGATATCGACTGGCCGACGGTCACCCGGTTCAACTTTACCGGCGCCAATGGCGACAAGGTCTGGGGCTATACGGTCAAGCCATCGGGCCTTGTGGATGGTGCCAAGGTGCCGATTGCGTTCATGGTGCACGGCGGCCCGCAGGGATCGAGCAACAATAGCTGGTCCTACCGCTGGAACCCCGCGGTGTTTGCGGGCGCAGGCTTTGGCCTGGTCGCGGTCGATTTTCACGGGTCGACGGGATATGGCCAGGGCTTCACCGACGCGATCCGCAACAACTGGGGCGGGTGGCCGCTGGAGGATCTGCAAAAGGGCCTGAAGGCCGCGACCGACAAGTTCGCCTGGCTCGATGCGAGCAATGCTTGCGCGCTTGGGGCGTCCTATGGCGGCTACATGATGAACTGGATCGCCGGCAACTGGCCTGATCGGTTCAAATGCATCGTCCAGCATGACGGCGTGTTCGATGCGCGAGCCATGGCCTATGAAACCGAGGAATTGTGGTTCGACGAATGGGAGCATGGCGGCAAGACCTATTATGAAGACCCCGCCGCGTTCGAAAAATGGAACCCGGTAAACTATGTGCAGAACTGGAAGACCCCGATGCTGGTCATCACTGGTGAGAAGGACTTCCGCATTCCTTACACCCAGGGGCTTGCCACCTTCACCGCGCTGCAACGCCGGGGCATTCCATCAAAACTGCTGGTCAACCCCAATGAAAATCACTGGGTGCTCAAGCCGCGCAACAGCCGCCAATGGTATGCGGAAGTGATCGGCTGGATGAATCAGTGGACAGGCAAGGGCGGAAATTGAGGCGGCTCGGCGAGCCGGGGCAATCAGTCCGCGATAATCGAACCTGATCTGTCAGGATTTGGGCGGTCCCGGCCGGGCCGCCCTTTTCTTTTGCGGCGCGCCAGTTAAAGCCGCTTGGGCCATGACTGAACTATCCAAGACATTCGACCCCGCCGAAATCGAAGCCCGCTGGTACACCCATTGGGAAGAAAAGGGCCTGTTTCGCCCTGACCGTCCGGGCGCGGACCCGTGGACGATCGTCAATCCGCCACCCAACGTGACGGGCAATCTGCACATCGGCCATGCGCTGGACAATACGTTGCAGGACATTCTGGTCCGTCATGCACGATTGAAGGGCATGGATGCGCTGTGGGTGGTCGGCACCGATCACGCGGGTATCGCCACGCAGATGGTGGTCGAGCGGCAAATGGCGCTTCATCAGCAAAAGCGCACTGATTTCACCCGCGATGAATTCATCGCCAAGGTGTGGGAGTGGAAAGCGGAAAGCGGCGGCCAGATCACGCGCCAGCTTCGTCGCCTTGGCTGCTCGATGGACTGGGCCAACGAACGCTTCACCATGGATGAGGGCTTCAGCAAGGCGGTGCTGAAAGTGTTCGTCGACCTGTACAATCAGGGCCTGCTGTACCGCGACAAAAGGCTGGTCAACTGGGATCCGGGCCTGGGCACCGCGATCAGCGACCTAGAGGTCGAAACGCGTGAGATCAACGGCAAGTTCTGGCACTTGCGCTATCCGCTGGCCGATGGATCGGGGCATATCGAAGTGGCGACGACGCGGCCCGAAACGATGCTGGCGGACATGGCGGTGGCGGTGAATCCCGCCGATGAGCGCTACACCGCTCTGGTCGGCAAGATGATCAAGCTGCCAATCACCGGGCGGTTGATCCCGATCGTTGCGGACGATCATGCCGATCCCGAACTTGGGTCAGGGGCGGTCAAGATCACGCCGGGGCATGACTTCAACGATTTCGAGGTCGGCAAGCGCGCGGGCATCAAGGCAAGCGACATGCTCAACATGCTCGATGCCAAGGCGCAGATCGCACAAACCGCGGACGGGTTGGTTCCGGCTGATCTACTCGGGCTCGACCGGTTTGAGGCGCGCGACCGCATCGTCAAGTTGCTGGAGGAGGATGGCGCGCTGGTCCGCGTGGAAGACCGCGTGATCCAGACACCTTATGGTGATCGTTCGGGCGTGGTGATCGAGCCGTGGCTGACCGACCAATGGTATGTCGATGCGGCAACGCTCGCCAAGGCGCCGATCGAGGCGGTCAGGTCTGGCGCGATCGATATCGTGCCCAAGAGCTGGGAAAAGACGTTCTTCAACTGGATGGAGAATATCCAGCCCTGGTGTGTGAGTCGGCAGCTTTGGTGGGGGCACCGGATTCCGGCGTGGTTTGGCGACAATGGCAAAGTTTATGTCGCGCTGACCGAGGAAGAGGCTCAGGCGGAGGCAGGTTCGGGGGTCGTGCTTGAACAAGACCCCGACGTCCTCGACACCTGGTTTTCCTCCGCGCTGTGGCCGTTCGCTACGTTGGGCTGGCCTGACGCCGAAGCCATCTCCCTTGAGGGAGAGGGTGGGATGAGGGTGTCCGCCGTCGATGGGACGGGCTCGGGTGCGCCTCGTTCTCCCTTACCCAACCCTCTCCCCGCTGGGGAGAGGGCTAAAATGCTTGGCGGCCGCTATCCCAATGATGTGCTGATCTCCGGCTTCGACATCCTGTTCTTCTGGGATGCGCGGATGATGATGCAGGGCATGCACTTCATGAAGGAGGTGCCGTTCCGCACGCTGTACCTGCACGGGCTGGTGCGCGCGGCGGATGGGGCGAAAATGTCCAAGTCCAAGGGCAATACCGTCGATCCGCTGGGCTTGATCGACAAATATGGCGCTGATGCGCTGCGCTTCTTCATGGCGGCGATGGAAAGCCAGGGCCGCGATATCAAGATGGATGAGAAGCGGGTCGAGGGGTATCGCAACTTCGCCACCAAGCTGTGGAACGCCGCGCGGTTCTGCCAGTCGAATGGCATTGGCGCGAGCAAGTCGGTCGCGCCGCCGCCCGCGACACTGGCGGTCAACAAATGGATTATCGGCGAAGTCGTCGAAACGGTGAGCGCGATGGACGCGGCACTCGCCGATTTCCGCTTCGATGGGGCAGCCAACGCAATCTATCAATTCGCCTGGAGCCGGTTCTGTGACTGGTATCTGGAGCTTATCAAACCGGTCATGGCCGCTCCGTCTGCCGAGGAAGGCGATCTTGGCTACGATGTTGCCGAAACGCGTGCGGTTGCAGGCTGGGTGCTCGACCAGATTTTGGTGCTGCTCCACCCGTTCATGCCGTTCATCACCGAGGAACTATGGTCGAAGCTTGGTGGGCGTGACCATGAATTGATCGTGGCGAAATGGCCGGTGCTGGACAACGCGTTGATCGATCACACCGCGCTTGAGGAGATCAACTGGAGCATCGCCGCCAATACCGAAATCCGTTCCGCGCGGACGGAACTCGGTATTCCGCCAGCGTTGCGGCTGACGGGATGGTTCGCACCGGATAACGCTGCGGCTGACCTGCGTTTGTCGGCGTGTTTGCCCGCAATGCGGCGCTTGTCGCGCATCGAACGGATATGGCGGACCAATGGCGAGCACGAAACCATGGGCACCCCGGCAATGCCGGAAGGGCCGAAGCTGACGGTGCCGCTCGACGGGGGCACGCTTTATTTTCCACTGGAAGGCGTCATCGATCTGGACGCCGAACGCACGCGCCTGACCAAGGCGATCGATGCCGCCGCCAAGGAACGCGATTCGCTCGCCGCCCGCCTCAACAATCCCAGCTTCGTGGAGCGTGCCAAACCCGAGGCGGTTGAAAAGGCACGCGCCGATCATGCCGACAAGGCGGCCGAGGCGGAGCGCCTCTCTACCGCTCTGGCGCGGTTGGGCTGACGGGGTGGCGCCGCCGCGGCCCAAGGCAAGGGATCTGACGGTCGGTGCCATTGGCCCGACGCTGCTTGCCTTTGCGCTGCCGACGCTGGCGTCGAATATCCTGCAATCGCTGAACGGGTCGATCAACTCGATCTGGGTTGGGCGGTTTCTGGGCGAAAGTGCGTTGGCGGCGACCAGCAATGCCAACATCATCATGTTTTTGATGTTCAGCGCGGTCTTCGGCTTCGGCATGGCGGCGACCATCCTGATCGGCCAATCGGTCGGGCGGCATGATATCGAGGCGGCACGCCGTTCATTCGGTTCGGCAACAGGGTTGGTCGTCGGCGGCGCGGTGGTCATCGCGGTGCTGGGCTGGTTGTTCACGCCCCAGATCCTGCGGCTGCTGGCGACGCCGGGCGAAGCGGACGTTCTGGCGCGCGATTACCTGCGGGTAATCTTCCTCGGCCTGCCATTTTCGATGATGGGGGTGCTGGTGCAGATGAGCCTGCGCGGCACCGGCGATTCGATCACACCGTTGTGGTTCATGGTTCTCAGCGTTATCATCGACAGTACGCTGAATCCGCTGCTCATCGACGGCATCGGACCGTTCCCGAAGATGGGGATTGCCGGTTCCGCCACCGCCACGCTGATCGCGGGTATCGTGTCGACCGCGGGGTTGATCTTCTATGTTTATTGGCGCGATTTGCCGATCCGGTTGCGAGGCGACGAACTGCGGTTCCTGCTTCCCGAACGCGCGCTGGTCAGAACCATCGTCGCCAAGGGGTTGCCGATGGGCGCACAGATGCTGGTGATGTCGACGGCGGGGTTGACGATGGTCGGCCTGGTCAACCGGTTGGGGGTGGAAACCGCCGCGGCTTATGCTGTGTCACAGCAGCTCTGGACCTATGTCCAGATGCCCGCGATGGCGATCGGCGTTGCGGTGTCGAGCATGGCTGCGCAGAATATCGGTGCTGGCAAATGGCATCGCGTCGCCGCCATCACTCGCTCGGGGATCATCTGCAACACCATCATCACGCTGGTGGTGATTACGGCGATCATCCTGTTCGACCGGCCAGTGATGACGCTGTTTGTTCATGGTGACAGCCCCGCAATCCCCATCGCGCGGCATATCCAGCTCATCTCCAGTTGGACGTTCGTGATGTTTGGCGCGACCATGGTGCTGTTTTCGACGGTGCGGGCCAATGGCGCGACCATGGCGCCGCTGGTCATTCTAACGATTGCCTTTTATCCGGTGCGGATCGGCTTTGCGATCGGCGGCGAGCCGTCGCTTGGTGCCGATGCGCTGTGGCTGGCATTTCCCATCGGGTCGGCAGTGTCGCTGATGCTTGCGACGGCCTATTATCGCTATGGCCATTGGCGGGAACAAGTGCTGCGCGTACCGCCGGAGCCGGAGCATGGGGAACACCAGCTTCTTGCATCGGCAGAACCCGCCGGACGCTTGCACCCGGCGGACTAAGGGAGCAAGGGAGCGCGCATGTCGAGCTATCCTGCGCTTCGCCTTCGCCGTACCCGCTCCAGCGGATGGAGCCGCCGGCTCCATGCCGAAACGGTTTTGACCCCCGCCGACCTGATCTGGCCGTTGTTCGTTACAGAAGGACAGGGGGTCGAAGACCCCATTGCCAGCCTGCCCGGCGTGTCGCGCTGGTCAGTCGACGGCATTGTCGCGCGCGGTCGTGAGGCACGTGATGCGGGCATTCCCTGCATCGCCTTGTTCCCCAACACCCCGCGTCACCTGCGCACCGAGGATGGGCGCGAAGCGCTCAACCCGGACAATCTGATGTGTCGGGCAACGCGCGCGCTGAAGGAAGCGGTGCCGGAAGTGGGCATCCTGACCGATGTCGCGCTCGACCCCTATACCGCGCACGGCCATGACGGCCTGGTCGATGCGGAAGGATATGTGCTGAACGATGCCACTGCCGAGGTACTGGTGGCGCAGGCGCTCAATCAGGCGGCGGCCGGGGCGGACATCATCGCGCCCAGCGACATGATGGATGGTCGCATCGGGCTGATCCGCGCGGCGTTGGAAGCGGCGGATTACCACAATGTGCAGATCATGTCCTACGCCGCCAAATATGCCAGCGCCTTTTACGGCCCGTTCCGCGATGCGGTGGGATCGCGCGGCCTGTTGAAGGGCGACAAGAAAACCTATCAAATGGACCCCGCCAATGCCGAGGAAGCGTTACGCGAAGTGGCGCTGGACCTGGATGAAGGCGCAGACACGGTAATGGTCAAGCCGGGCCTGCCCTATCTCGATATCATCCGCCGGGTGAAGGATGCCTTCGAAGTACCGGTGTTCGCATACCAGGTGTCGGGTGAATACGCGATGATCGAGGCAGCCGTGGCTGCAGGCGCGGCGGAGCGTGATGCGATGGTGCTGGAAACGCTGATGGCGTTCAAGCGAGCGGGGTGCTCGGGTGTCCTGACCTATCACGCGCTGCACGCCGCGCGGCTGATGAACGGATAAAGCGCGCGGGCGATGATCGAGACCGAACGGCTGATCCTGCGCCTGCCCGAACCGCGCGACCGGCCCGCGTTGCATGCGATGTGGGCGGATGCCGAGGTGATGGCGCAGCTCGGGCCGATCAAGGATGCGGCGGCGAGCGATGCGGTCCTCGCCAAGCATGACAGCTATCGCCACGAAGGATTAGGCTTCTGGAGCGTCGAACGGCGTAGCGATGGCGCATTGCTGGGCTTTTGCGGCCTGAAGCGGGGCGACGTACACAACCCCATCGCCGGAGAGGTTGAGGCGGGCTGGATCATCGCCCGACCATATTGGCGGCAAGGCTATGCGCTCGAAGCGATGATTGCTTCGCTTGATTGGGGCTGGGCGAACCTGGCGACCGATCGCATCGTTGCGATCACCGCAGCGATCAATCTCAAAAGCCAGCACCTGATGGAGCGGCTGGGCATGGAGCGGTTGCTCGACGGCGATTTCGACCATCCGCTGCTTGCCGAGGGCGATCCGTTGCGGCGAACGGTGACGTTTGTCATTCGGCGACCATGATCGAAACCGCGCGGCTGATCGTCCGGCCCTGGCAGGACCGCGACCGTAACCCATGGGCCGCGATGGGCTGCGACCCGCAGGTGATGCGCTTCCTCGGCCCCCTACAGTCGCGCGCCGAATCCGATGCCGCGGTTGACCGAATGGTGGCGATGCAGGCGGAATGCGGTCACTGCTTCTGGGCAGTCGAACGGCGCGAGGATGGCGCGTTCTTGGGCTTTTGCGGCTTGAAGCCCGGCAAGGAGCCGATCGCGGGCGAGACCGAAATCGGCTGGCGGTTGGCGAGCGTTTACTGGGGCATGGGCTACGCGCGCGAAGCGGCCTTCGCCTGCCTCGATTGGGCGTGGCAGCATCTGGAAAAGGATCGTGTCGCCGCGATCACCGTTCCCGCGAATCGAGCAAGCTGGGGGTTGATGGAGCGATTGGGCATGGTCCGCGACCCCGCAGGCGATTTCGATCATCCCCAACTGGAGGCGGGTAACCCGCTGCGCCGTCATATAACCTATTGGGCGCATCGCAGCCGCTGACCGTCGTCAGGGTGCGGTGATCTGTGCCTTCAGGCCGTTGATCGTCGACTGTTGCTGTTCGCGCTGCGCCTCGACGCGCGCGCGCAGTGATTCGAGCGTTGGATATACCGGGCTGTTGGCAGCGGCGCGCTGAACGGCCAACTCGTCAAGGTCGGCGCTCAGCGTCAGCAGCTTGGCATGAGGCCCGTCGAGGCTGCCTAGAGCCCCTTGTGCGACCAGCCAGGCGTCGCTTCCCGGTGCCGCGCCGCGGGCCTGCGCGATTTTTGCTGACGCCGCGCTAGCCGCCGCGACAAATGATCGGTTCGATTCGGCGAATCGCTCAGCCGCATTGGCGATGTTTGAGTCGAGCGTCGCGTCGGCGACCAGGGGTGGTATTGCTCGCACCGGCTCCAGGTCATCGCGATTTTCATAATCGCGGGGCAATAGCGACGGGAAGTGCTTGGTTTCGGCCGCGCACCCTGAAAGCGCGATAAAAATGCCCAGCAAGAAGGGGGCAAGCAGCGCGTTGGACCGTCTGTTCATGCGGCGATGCTGTATGCGGTGCATCTTCTGCACGCAACGGGCTTGCGCAATCCGATTCACGCATCTATGTGCGCACTTCCCCAGCGCCCGTAGCTCAGCTGGATAGAGCATCAGACTACGAATCTGAGGGTCGGACGTTCGAATCGTTCCGGGCGCACCATTTTCCGAACGGCTGGTCGGCAGACGGATTTTTATCCGCGCAGACCGGCCGTTTCGGCTCCCTGATCAGGGAAGAAGGGTCGGGCCTCGTGACCGTCAGCCAAGCGCCGATGCCGATCATCCCGTCTCTGTCGGTCATCATCCCAACTTATAACGAACGCTCCAACGTCGCTGCGCTCGTGGTCGCCGTCGATCGCGCGATGACCGGCGTGAATTGGGAAATCATCTTTGTCGATGACGATAGCCCCGATCGGACCTGGGCCGAAGTGGCGCAACTGGCAACGCACGACTCGCGTGTGCGGTGCCTCCGTCGGGTCGGGCGCCGTGGGCTGTCCTCGGCGGTTATCGAAGGCGCCATGGTCGCAAACGGCGCGTTCATCGCGGTGATGGATGCCGATTTCCAGCACGACGAAGCAATCCTGCCCCAAATGTATGAAGCACTGGCCACTGGCGCCTATGATCTGGCGGTCGGCACCCGTTATGCCGGTGGCGGCAGCGTTGGCGACTGGGGGGAGCGTCGTAAAGCGATGAGCGGCCTGGCGACGCGGGTAGCGCAGGCGCTGGTTCGCAACCGCACGAGTGATCCGATGAGCGGGTTCTTCATGGCCCGACGCGGCGTTTTCGCCGAATCGATCTACAATCTGTCGAGCCAGGGGTTCAAGATCCTGCTGGATCTCATCAGTTCCTATCCCGGCACGCTGCGGATCGTCGACGTCCCCTACACATTTCGTAATCGTCGCGCGGGCGACAGCAAGATCAGTCCGATGGTCATTGCCGAATTCGCCTTCCTGCTGATCGAAAAGCTGTCACGCGGCCTGATATCGCCTCGTTTCGTGTTGTTTGCGATCGTCGGCGGGTTGGGGTTGGTGGTGCATGTGGCGGTGCTCACACTGCTTATCGAACGCAACTTGCCCTTTATTTCCGCACAAAGTGGCGCGGTTGGAGCAGCGATTGTCTTCAACTACATCGTCAACAACGAGTTCACTTATCGTGACAGGCGATTGAAGGGTATGGATTTCTTTGGCGGGCTGGTGGTGTTCGCGGTGATCTGTTCCATCGGCGCACTCGCCAATATCGGCGTCGCCAAGCTGGCAATCGAGGAAACCAATAGCTGGTCGATTGCTGGCGTTGCGGGCGCCGTGATGGGGGCGGTGTTCAATTTCGGTGGGGCAAGCAGCCTTGTCTGGGGCCGTCGCCGCTGGCGGACAACCAACGTTACACCACGCGATTTACCGACTGTAAGCTAAACCGACATCGCCTGACTGGGCAGGCTGTGCAGGCGGGAATCAACTCGCACGTTCACGTTCGATCGAGTCGAGGATCCTCGCACCGGCCATGAACACGGCGATTGGCGTCAGGCAGAACAGGATTTTACCTCCCAGCCCCGGATATTGCTGCAAATAATGCACGCCGCGTTCGGTCGCTCCGGTGCCCAGGCCATAAATAACCAGAAACGCCTCAAACTTGGACTTTATAACGAACAGCCGGGCGAATTTGCGAAACATGGCAAAAGTTAAGCAAGTGGCGGGCCAAGCGCGGAAACGGGCGATTCTGCTTTAACAAACAAGGTTAATTGTCAATTAACCCGACATCAGTTCGTCGATGCGCAAAAGGCGCAGCAATGCCGTTCGTGCCTGTTCAACACGCGCAACCATAGCGGCATCGGCAATCTGGTTGGCCATGATTTCTTCGGGCCATTGCGTCTCGATCAGTGCGGCAATTTCATCCAGCCTGGCCTCATCGACCATGAAGCGCGGATCAACGGTGGCGGGATCAGCGACGACCCGCAGCCTCAGGCAGGCCGGGCCACCGCCGTTCGACATCGATTCCCGAACGTCCACGACCTCGAGACGCCGGATGGGTCCGTTCCCGGCGATCAGGCGCTGCAACCACCCCCATACCGCGGCGTTATCTCGCGCTTCGCCAGGCAGGATCAACGCCATGCTGCCGTCAGGCAACGTCACCAATTGGGCGTTGAACAGATAGGATTGAATGGCATCGGCCAGGCTGACCTCGCTGGCCGGCACTTCGATAATTTCGACTTCAGGCATCAGCCGCCGGAGATCCGTGTAGAAGCCATCCCGGTCAGCAAAAGCCAGCTCGTGAGCAAAAAGCACGCGCTCATTTGCCACCGCCACAACGTCGTTGTGGAACGCGCCAGCCGCAATCGCATCCGTCGATTGTTCGACGAACAGTATATTTTCCGGCCTTAGCCGATGCCCGCGTGCAATTGCCTCGCTCGCTTCCCGATGCTGGCGGGCGGGGAAGGGGCCGCCGGAGACGCCATAGACGAATATCTCGACGCCCCCCGCTTCGTGTGATGGGCACAACCGCATATGATTTGCCGCTCCTTCGTCACCAAAGGGCGCTGGCACGGGACCGTGTACCGCGAAGGAGGGGTGCGCAAAGGCAAGGCGAAGCTGAGCCAGTGTTTCGGGCCATTCGTGGCTGCGATGCGGCATCGTGACCAGATTGGCGGCAGACAAATGGCATAGGCCGTCATCGGTATCAGCCGCAGGAGACACCGTTGCGGCATTGGCCGCCCACATCGCGGAGGCTGACAGTGACTGGGCCTGTAACCGCGGGTTGGCCGTGCTGTACTCGGTGGAAAGCGCGGCGAGCCAACGATGGTTCGGGCGGGCGTGGGGTAAAAGGATGCCCTGCCACAGTCCCAGGCGAATATTGGCCCGCATCTTGGCGATGCCCTGAAGAGCGGCGGCGCGCGGCCGGGCAGTCTGCCCGGCATGGCTGGTCGCGGCAAGATTACCGAGGCTCAACCCGGCATAATTATGGCTGGCGCCAATCAACCCGTCGAAGTTGATCTCGACCAGATTGCCGGTGGGACGATCAGAGGCGATCGACATGCCAAACCTCTTCATCGGTGGAAAGGTTGAGCGCCTGTGCAGACGCCGGGTCGATTGCCACGCGCCCGTTTTCCAGATCGCGGACCTTGCCATAAGCGCACCGAAAGGCGCCGAACTGCCCGGTTGCGATCAATGCCGGTTCTCCGTCATCATCGTCGATTGCGCCGACGGTTGCGGATTTGGTGTCGCGGATGGTTCGCACGTCGTCGGTGCGCGCGATCATCGTCGGCCCGCCGTCGAAAATATCGATATAATTGGCGAAGCGGAATCCTTCGTTCTCCAGCATTCGCATCGCGGCACGGCCAGAGGGATGCGGCTTGCCGATGACTGCGCGCGCCCCTTCGGACAGCATGGCGGTGTAGATGGGATGCTTGGGAAACAGGTCGGCGATGAACTGGTGCCCGTGGACCGCGTTGAATTGATCCGCATCCTGGAAATCCATGCCGAAGAAGCGCCCGGCTAGCCCATCCCAGAAGGGCGACCCACCACTTTCATCAATAATGCCGCGCAATTCAGCCAAAATGGAATCGGCAAAACGCGCCCGGTGCATGGCGATGAAGAGGTAGCGGCTGCGGGCAAGCAACATTCCCAAACCGCCTGCGCGCTCCCCCGGATGAAGGAACAGGCCGCCGACTTCGCTAGAGCCTTCCAGGTCGGTGGTCAGGGTCAGCATCTCGGCGCGAAACGTGCGGTCCAGTGCCTGGCTGTGCTGAGTCAGGGCGCCGATGCGATAGCTGTAGAATGGATGGCGTTGCCCGACTTGGGTAAAGATCTGGCAAGTCCCGCGAACCTCGTTCGTGGCGCTGTCTTCCAGCACAAGCACAAACAGGTCGTCGCCCACACCCGTGGCCGCTCGGCCCAGTGCGTCGTGGCTTCGCTCCAGCTTCGCCCTCAGCGCGCGTTTGTCGGCTGGCAGGTTGGTAAAGCCGCCGCCGGTCAGCTTGGCCATTTCGTACAGGTGTTGAAGATCGCCGTCGGTCGCGGCGCGAATGCGAAATGTCACAGGCCCCCTCGCTCTGCCATGCGCAGAATCGTTATTGCTGAAAGTGCGGCGCGTTCGGCCAGGCTGTCGGGCAGCAGAAATTCATCGGACGAATGAATATCGCCGCCGCGCGCGCCCATTGTATCGACGACCGGAATGCCGCACGCCGCAATGTTGTTGCCGTCGCAGACCCCACCCGTGGCGCGCCATGCGATGTCCAATCCCAGGTCGGCGCCGACTTCCTTCACCAAAGTGAACAACCGACCAGCGCCAGCGTCAATTGGCTTGGGCGGACGGTTGAAGCCGCCATGGACGTGGATGTGAACGCCATGACGGGATGTCACGGCAGCCACGGTCGCTGCGATCACCGCTTGTGCCTTTGCGATGTCGTCGGCGGTGGCCGGGCGGAAATTCACCCGGAGGATCGCTAGATCCGGCACCATGTTGTTCGGCCCGCCGCCATCGATCCGCGCGGGATTGACGGCAAGCCCCGGCGCCTTCGCTTCCGCCAGCCGCAGGGCCAGATCGGCCGCTGCGACCACCGCGTTGCGGCCATCCTCCGGGTTGCGCCCTGCATGAGCCGCCCGGCCGTGGATCGTGATCGAGAAATTGCCGGTGCCGCCGCGCGCACCCGCCAATGTTCCGTTGGGCAATGCCGGTTCGTAGGTCAGCGCCGCCGTCTTGCCGCGCGCCGCATCGGCGATCAGCGCTGCAGAAGACAGGGAACCGGTCTCCTCGTCCGAATTGATGACCACTTCATAGCCCAGGCGTGAGGCAATCGGGCTGGCCTCCACGGCCGTGAGCGCGGCCAGCATCAACGCCAGCCCGCCCTTCATGTCAGCAGCGCCTGGCGCGTTGAGGGCGCCATCGTCCCGCCAACGCGCGACCTGGAATGGGTGGTCGCAGCCGAAAACAGTGTCCATGTGCCCGGTAAGCAGGATTTGCAGTGGTGCATCGGGGCGGACGGTCAGGCGAAGGTGGTCTCCATGGGCGATGGGCTGGGCAATGCCGTCGGCCATCACTGCTTCCACGGGGGCGGGCGGCATCATTCTCAGGTCACCGGGCAGCGCCGAAAAGGCATTGGCGAGTTCGCCGCCGATCGCGGCCACGCCGGCCAGATTCCGTGTGCCGCTATTGATCGCAACCCAGCGTTGAACCAGCGAAAGCATGTCGATCGTATGGACATGCTCAACTGCATTACGTTCGATTGGCGAAAGGTTCTTCATCGCCAATGTCTAGCGACTTGCGCCGATGACAGGAACCCCGCGGGCTCTAGAATTGATAGACCAGAGCCGCGCGGCTGGTGGTGTCGGTGTTGCGACGCCCTTCCGGCGGCATGCTTTCAAACTGAACCGAATAGGAAAACTCGCCGGAAACCGGCCCGAACAATCTCGCCTTCAGCGCCGTCGTACTTGCCAAGGTGCTATTGGCGCTTTGCAGATAGGCTGCGGAATTGTTGCTGATCGTCAGCCCCGGATTAAGCCGGTAGGAGAAATCCACCGAACCGCGCGCGGCAACATTATGTTCCTGCGTTCCGTCGTTGAAATCGGTAATGCGAAATGCGGGCCCAAGTTCGATATCAAGCGCGGTCAAACGCCCCTGCTGCGCGCTATACCCAAGGCCAAGCGAGCCCGCGTAACGCTGGTCATATCCAAAGAAACGATCGCTTTCGAACTGTGTCGCGCCATAAGCATAGAAACGCTGTGCAAATTTGTAGTTGGTTTCATACGCAACGAGGTAGTGCTCACGCGTCCGAACGTTGTTGCTTTCCTGGTATTCGGCCAGAACCCGAAGCTTGTGGCGCCAGTCCAGGCCATCCCGCTTCAGGTCGACATTGGCATGGACACCGATGTTGTCGGTGTTGCCGGTGCTCAAAAGGCCGCCGAATTCGATCTGCCCTTTGACGAGGCTGAAAAAGCTGGCGTGGCGAAGGTGGTCGGTCGTGGTATCGCGCTTGTGCTGTTTCCACGCAGCGATTTTCTCGGTTACCGTATCGGCGCTGTCGGGGGCAGCGGCGCGCAGATATTTGGCGACGATATCGATATCGGGTTCGCTCCCGCTCTTCAGTGCCGATTCGAGCAGTTTTGTCAGATCCGGCGATAGCGGCGCGTCACGCTTGCTTGTCGGCAAGGGAGGGGTGGCCGCGATCAACAAGGGTACAGCCGTCAGGATCAGGCAGGAAAGGCGCATATCCGCCTTTTATCCCTAACCTTCCACCGCGCAAGCATCACCAACCGGCTGCGTTGCGGGCGAGCGGTGAATGGTGGGGGATAAGCGGCTGTTCGAGCACGAACAGATGGAACAACCGCTCTTGTCCTGCGCTACTCCTGCCCGGGGTAATCGAGATGCTCGCCAAACGCATCGATGACCTTGCGGTACAGTTCGCGCTTGAAAGGCACGGCCAAATCGATCGCGTCAGGAACCGATACCCAGCGCCAGGCGCTGAATTCGGGATGTTCGGTATCGATCCTGATGTCGCCGTCTTCGCCATTGAAGCGGAACAGGAACCACTTCTGGCGTTGGCCGCGATATCGCCCTTTCCACACTTTACCGACCAGTTCGGGAGGCAGATCGTAATAAAAATCGTCTGTCGCCTCGGCAATCAGGCTCACCTTCCCGGGGGCGATTCCCGTTTCCTCGGCCAACTCTCGCAGCGCGGCGTCGGCGGCATCCTCGCCTTCGTCGATGCCGCCTTGGGGCAGTTGCCAGGCCTCGACTTTCTGGTCGATGCGCTGGCCTACAAAAATATGCCCCGCGGCATTGATAATCATGATCCCGGCACAGGGACGATAAGGCAGGGAGGTAGGGTCGATCGGAGTCATATGTTGGCTGCTACTACCTGTTTGATCGCAGCGAATGCCGCTGCAACGTCACCCTGGCTGGACGGGATAGCCTGGCGCAAGGTGATGAAGCCGTGGATGTTGCCCTTTGCCTCCAGGAACACCGTTGGAACGCCGTTTTCTACCAATTCAGCGGCGTAAGCGCGACCCTGATCGCGTATGGGGTCCAGGCTGGCGGTAACGACCACGGCAGGGGGCAATCCAGCCAGGCTTCCTTCCATCGGTGAACCACGCGGATGCGACAAATCCGCCTGATACGCCGCGCTGAACCATTCCATCGTATCGCGCGTGAGCAGGAATCCGTCGGCAAACTGGGTGTATGACGGGTGGTCGGTTGCCATGTCGGCAGCCGGGTAAAATGGCAATTGGGCGACGACTGGCACCGCGGCGGGGCTTTCGCGCAGCGCCATCGCTGTCGTGATCGCCAACGTGCCGCCTGCGCTATCGCCCGACAGAACAAGGCCGGTGACTTGCCGCCCAAGCGCTGCGGGGCTGGTTGCAATCCAGCGCGCGGCCGCCTCGCAGTCGTCGGGGGCCGCGGGCCACGGATTTTCAGGAGCAAGGCGATAATCGATCGAAATCACCGGCAAGTCGGTCTGCCGTGCCATTTCCGCGCAGAACGAAGCATAGACATCAAGATCGCCGATCACGAAGCCGCCACCGTGATAGAACACCACCACCGGACCCGGGTCACGCGCAGCCCTTGCATCGAACAATCGCGCCGGAATGCTTCCTTCCGGGCCGGGAATCGCCAGGTCGATCATCGCGCCAAGTTCGCCCACCGGGGGATCGGCAACGTCCTTCATCGCTACCATCAGCGCGCGAGCAGTGGCGGCATCCACCTCATGGATTTTCGGGCTGGGCGAGGCTTGCAGAAAAGCTAGAAATGCCTGCACATCCTGGCGAACATAAGGTTCAGTCATCAATTTCTCCCGGTTCCGGCGCCGTTTGCGTTCGCGCCTGTGGTGCTTACGTTAGGCAGGATGATCGCCGTCGTCCATCACCCCGATTATGTCGCGCCCGCGCCGCCGAAGAGTATTTATCAGTGGAACAAGAACGGGCTGCTGCGAGACTTGTTGCGTTCGTCGGGCGCTGAACTCGACTGGTTTGAGCCGACGCCGATGCCGCGCGGCTGGCTGGAGGCGGCACACGATCCCGATTATGTCGCCGAAGTGATCGAGGCGCGGGTTCCGCCTGAAAAGGAACGCCGGATCGGTTTTGCGATATCGCCGTTGATCGCTCGCCGCGCTGTCGTCGTACCCGGCGGAACCTATCAGGCGGCGCTGATCGCGCTCGAACGCGGGTTCGCGGCCAATACGGCGGGCGGCAGCCATCATGCGCTGGTCAATACAGGGGCGGGATATTGCATCTTCAATGATCTGGCGATTGCGGCGATCCGCCTGGTTGAGCAGGCGCATGTGCAGCGCGTGCTGATCGTCGATTGTGATGTTCACCAGGGCGATGGCACGGCTGCACTGACGGCAACGCGTGCGGAGATAGCGACTTATTCCATCCATGCGGAAAAGAACTTTCCGGCCAGGAAAGCCCGTTCGACACTGGATATTGCCCTACCCGACGGAACGGACGACGAGACCTATCTGGCCATGCTCGCCGAAACCCTGTCACCGCTGATCGATCGGTTTGCACCTGACATCATCTTGTATCAGGCAGGCGTGGATCCGTTTGCAGGCGATCGGCTTGGCCGGTTGGGGTTGACCGAAGGCGGTTTGGTCCGCCGAGATCGATGGATTGCTGAACAGGCGTTTTTGCGGGGTATTCCCCTCGCCAGCACGCCGGGTGGCGGGTACGACCGGGACGTGATGGCCGTGGCGCGCCGCCATGTCGCGTCTATTTTGACGCTGGGCAATGCGCTTGCCGGGCGAGGAATGCTGAACAGGTAAGGCTCATTTTCGGTGCCGATGGATCGACGGTGGGTAAAGAACCGCTTGCAGGGAGGTAGAGCAGCACTAGGCTTGCATCCCCTTCGGCGAGGTTTATTGGGCGTCACATTGTTTTTCCGCAGGACCTGACTTCATGGCGACAGCCACTTCTGACTTGAACCCACCCGAAACCAATTCGACCCCGCATGCTGAATCGGTAGTGGTGCGCTTTGCCGGGGACTCCGGCGACGGTATGCAGTTGACGGGGGGACAGTTCACGCTGTCAACCGCGCTGGCCGGGAACGATCTTGCGACATTCCCTGATTTTCCGGCAGAAATCCGCGCGCCTTTGGGCACGCTGTTCGGTGTGTCCGCCTTCCAGATCAATTTTGGTTCGGAAGCGATCGAGACCGCTGGCGACGCTTATGACGTGCTGGTGGCGATGAATCCGGCTGCGTTGAAGACCAACGTCGTCGATCTGAAGCCGGGTGGCCTGGTTATCGCCGATACGGGCGAGTTCAACGACCGCAACCTCGCCAAGGCCAAATATGATCGCAACCCGATCGACGATGGCAGCCTGGCCAAGTGGCAGGTCATGGCGTTCGATATCTCTGCGTTGACGGTCGCGGCGGTCAAGCCGTTCGGGCTGGGCAACAAGGAGGCCCTGCGCTGCAAGAACATGTGGACGCTTGGTCTGGCGCTATGGATGTTCGATCGCAACCGCCAGCCGATCATTGATTGGTTGAAGGTCAAGTTCGCCAAGAACCCGACCCTCGCCGATGCCAATATCGCCGCGCTGAATGCCGGGCACGCTTATGGTGAAACCGCCGAAATCGCCGGCAGCGGGCTCGGATCTCATCGCCTGCGCCAGGTGCATATCGATGCGGTGCCCAGCGAGCCGGGGCTTTACCGCACGATCACCGGTTCCGACGCGATTGCATTGGGTCTGGTGGCTGGCACGCAATTGGCCAGCCTGCCGATGTTCTTCGGCGGCTATCCGATCACGCCTGCTTCCGCGATTCTCCATGCGCTGTCGCGGCTGAAAGAATATGACGTCACCACTTTCCAGGCCGAGGACGAGATTGCCGCGATCGCCAGCGCAATCGGCGCGTCCTATGCCGGGCAATTGGGTGTCACCTCGTCGTCGGGACCGGGTATTGCCCTGAAGGGCGAAGCGATGGGCCTGGCAATCATGACCGAGTTGCCGCTGGTCATCATCAATTCGCAGCGGGGCGGCCCTTCGACTGGCCTGCCGACCAAAACCGAACAGTCGGATCTGTATCAGGCGGTCTATGGCCGCAACGGTGATGCCCCGATGCCGGTGATTGCCGCCCGTTCGGCGTCGGATTGCTTTGATGTCGCCATCGAGGCGGTGCGGATCGCCACGCAATATATGACGCCGGTGATGGTGCTGACCGATGGGTATCTGCAGAACGCGGCCGAGCCGTGGAAAGTGCCCGACATGAACACCTATGAGCCGTTCCCGGTAACGTTCCTCAGCGAGGTGCCCGAAGGCGGGTTCAAACCCTATGCCCGCGACAACAAGCTAGCGCGGCCTTGGGTCAAACCCGGCACGCCCGGCCTGCTCCACCGCATTGGCGGCATTGAAAAGGCGCAGGGCACCGGCAACATCGATTACAGCGCCGCCAACCACCAGGCGATGACCGAGACGCGCCGTGACAAGGTGCTGGGCATCGAAGTGCCCGATCAGGACGTCGCGCTGGGCACGGATAGCGGCAAGCTGGTCGTGGTCGGCTGGGGTTCGACCTATGGGCCGATCCATCAGGCGGTTCGCCGCGCGCGCGCCAAGGGGCTGGATGTTTCCCACATCCATATCCGTCACATCTGGCCGATGCCTGCCAACCTTGGCGATTTGCTCAAGAGCTATGACAAGGTGCTGGTGCCTGAAATGAACACCGGCCAGCTGAAAACCGTGTTGCGCGATCAGTTCCTGGTCGACGCAAAACCGCTGAACAAGATTTCCGGCCAGCCTTTCCGCATCTTCGAAATCGAAGAAGCGATCGAAACGATGCTGGCGTAAGGACCAAGCCATGGACGACATGACCCCCATCGCCAAGACGACCCCCAAGGATTGGGAATCGGATCAGGAAGTCCGTTGGTGCCCCGGCTGTGGCGACTATGCTATTTTGAAGGCAGTGCAGCGCACCATGCCGGAAATCGGCGCACGCCCTGAAAACACCGTGTTCGTCAGCGGCATCGGCTGTTCCTCGCGCTTTCCTTATTACATGCAGACTTATGGCTTCCACACCATCCATGGCCGAGCGCCCGCGGTGGCGACGGGGGTGAAGCTTGCCAATCCCGAACTCGACGTCTGGGTCATCACCGGCGATGGCGATGCGTTGTCGATTGGCGGCAACCATACGATGCACTTGTTGCGCCGTAACCTGAACTGCCAGGTCCTGTTGTTCAACAACGAGATTTACGGCCTGACCAAGGGGCAATATTCGCCGACGAGCCGCGAAGGTACACGCAGCCCGTCAACGCCGTTCGGCTCGGTCGACCATCCTGCCAAGCCGTGTGCATTCGCATTGGGTTCGGGTGCGCGGTTCGTGGCGCGCGGCATCGACGTCCACAAGAATTTGCCGAGCGTGTTGAAGGCGGCCTATTTCCACAAGGGCGCGGCGTTCGTGGAAATCTTCCAGAACTGCATCGTCTATAATGACGATGTGTTTGCGTCGTTCACCGCCAAGGACAAGGCCCCTGGTCAGCAGTTGTGGCTCGAAAATGGCAAACCCATGCTGTTCGCTGGCGGCACCAAGGGACTGTCGATCGACCACAAGACGCTGACGCCCATCGTCGTCGATGTCGTTGACGGCGATTGGGAGGCGGCGGGCGTTATCGTCCACGACACGACCAACCGCACGATTGCGCATATGCTGGTCGAACTGCCCTATGGCGAATTCCCGACCGCACTTGGCGTCATCTATGACGACCCCAAGCCGACGTTCGAGGAAGCGGTCGTCGCACAGAACGCTTCGGCTTCGGCGGGAAAGGTCGCCGACCTCCAGAAGCTCGTTGCCAAGGGGCAGACCTGGACCGTCGACTGATCGGGTTCGACGGAGTTCAGGGGCGGGCGGCGACGCAATGACGTCACTCGTCTGGTTCCGCCAGGACCTGCGTCTTGCCGATCAGGCGGCGCTGGCCGCGGCGCTGGCGGATGGGCCGGTTATCCCGGTCTATGTCCTAGACGACGAAACGCCGCGCCATCGCCGCATGGGCGCCGCCTCGCGCTGGTGGCTGCACCATAGCCTGAACAGCCTTGATACGGCTCTGCGCGCCCGTGGATCGCGCCTGATCCTGAGGCGCGGGAAAGTTGACGAGGTCCTTGCCACGCTCGCCGACGAAACGGGTGCCTGGCGTGTTCACGCGCTGCGACATTATGAACCGTGGTGGCGGAACGCGGAGCGAGCGGTCGGAAAACGGCTGAGCCTGCAACTCCATGACGGCAATTACCTGGCGCCGCCGGGATCGATTACCACCGGCGCTGGCGGGCAGTATAAAATCTACACACCGTTCTGGCGCGCGCTGCTGGCAACCATGCCGCCCGCATTGCCCATAGCCGCCGCTGATCGGATTGCCGCACCAGCCACCTGGCCTGTGAGCGATACACTTGCCGATTGGGCGTTGCTCCCCACCCAACCCGACTGGGCGTTCGGTTTTTCAGGATGGAACCCGGGAGAGGGCGGTGCCGCAGTTCGCCTGGACACGTTCGCACGCATCGCTGAGCGGTACGGGGAGGGGCGCAACCTGCCGTCTATTGCAGCGACATCCCGCATGTCCCCCCATCTGCATTTCGGCGAGATATCGCCTGCGACCGTCTGGCACCGGACGACGAAGCTTGGCGGATCAGTCGAAACTTTCCTGGGAGAACTGGGGTGGCGCGATTTCGCTGCAAACGTGATCGCCCAATATCCCGAGTACGGATCACGGAACGCTCGCCCGGTCTTTGATGGCATGTCGTGGCGGACGGGAGCCGGAGCAGCCCGCGACACCGCCGCATGGCAGCGCGGTGAAACCGGCTATCCCATCGTCGATGCAGGAATGCGCGAGCTATGGGCAACGGGTTGGATGCACAACCGCGTACGGATGATCGCGGCGTCGTTCCTGGTCAAGCATCTGCTGGTCGACTGGCGGGTTGGCAAACAATGGTTCTGGGATACGCTGGTTGATGCGGATTATGCTTCAAACGCGGTCAATTGGCAGTGGACGGCGGGAACAGGGCTTGATTCCAACATGTTCGTGCGGATTATGGCGCCGCTGAGCCAATCGGAAAAATTTGACGCGGCAACTTATATCCGCCGGTGGGTGCCCGAATTGAAGAATGTTCCCGATGCTCAAATCCATAGCCCGGACAACTTTTCGCCAAAGCAATATGGCTATCCCGAGTAGATCATCAGTCACCGGGAGGGCAGGGAGCGCGCGCTGGCGACATTCCGAACATTGGGCGCGTCATGATTTAATAATCCACTTTCGAACATGGGCTATTCCGGGCATGGAAGCGGTGCGATGAACGCCCATGTGACAGAGCCGGTTGAACCAGGCGGTACGCCGCCCGTTCGCCAACAGAGTATCGTTGATCGGTTGCTTGGCCTCGGCGCGCCGCTGTTTCACCATATCCTCGACCGGATTGATGCGGGTCTGGCTGCGGGCGCGCTTGAGGCGGTGTCACCCGATGGAACGAAACGCCTGCTTGGTGGCCGCGCGCCCGGCCCGCGAACCGTGGTCCATCTGCGGAGTTGGCGTGCTCTGCTTCGGCTGATCAGCGGCGGTTCGGCTGGATGGTATATCGCCTGGAGCAAAGGCGAATGGTCGAGCGACGATATCGTTGCCCTGTTTGAACTGTTTACCCTCAACCGGCGTACATTGGGCAACACCGCCCGCGCAAGGGGGATGGGACGACTGGTTCGCCGCTTGTGGCATTGGAGCAATCGCAACAGCCGCACCGGGGCGCGTCGCAATATCGCCGAGCATTATGATCTCGGGAATGATTTCTATTCCGCCTGGCTTGATCCGACACTCGCCTATTCCAGCGCGCGATTTACCCAGCCAATCAGCGACGACGAAACGCTGGAAACCGCGCAAAATCGCAAGCTGGAATCGATCCTGGATCGCACGGCAACAGCCCCCGGCAACCACATGCTGGAAATCTGCTGCGGGTGGGGTTCCTTCGCGCGAGTGGCGGCGCGCGCGGGACGACAGGTTCACGCGATTACCTTGTCACGAGAACAGCTTGATGCGCTCGACAAGGAACGGTTACCGGGCGTGACCGTTTCGCTGACCGATTATCGGGATGTCACCGGACGCTATGACGCCATCGCCAGTATCGAGATGGTGGAGGCTGTTGGGCGGGAATATTGGGGTGACTATCTGGCGGCAATTGCTCGTTCGCTGAAACCCGGCGGACGGGCCGCGATCCAGTTCATCTCAATCGACGACGCGATATTCGACGCATATGCCCATAATGTAGATTTTATTCAGGCCCATGTGTTTCCCGGCGGGATGCTGCTATCGGAAAGTCGGTTTGGCGCGATTGCCGACAAGCATGGACTGGATTGGCGGGACCGCGAAGGATTTGCTCTTGATTATGCCGAAACGCTGAAACGCTGGCGACACCAGTTCGACGCGGCAGTGGCGGCGGGCGGTTTGCCTGCGCGTTTCGACCAACATTTCCACCGTTTGTGGCGATATTATCTGAGCTATTGCGAAGGTGGTTTTCGCGGCGGCGCGATCGACGTGGCGCAGGTAACCTTGGTCAAAAGAAGCCAAAGGGGAGGGCCGGATGATGGCCCGTCCTTGGGCACGGCTGCCCGGGAATAATCGGCGATCAGTCGATCTTGGCGAAATGGCCGTTGGCGAAGTCACTGACGGCAAGATCTGCGATAAAGTCGCCAACGACCTCCGGCGCTTTCACCGACGCCGGGTCTTCGCCGGGATAGGCGCGCGCGCGCATCTTGGTTCGTGTTGCGCCGGGATCGACCAGCGCAACCCGGATTGGGCTGATGCCGCTTACCTCGTCCCCATAGGCTTGCAACAACACTTCAAACGCCGCCTTGGTGGCACCATAGACGCCCCAATAGGCACGCGCGGCGCGGGCGACGTGCGTGGTCAATCCAATAACCCGCCCGCGCGTCGAGCGTCGCAGCATCGGGTCGAATGCGCCGATCAACGCACCTTGCGCACTGACGTTCAGGGCCAGGATACGCGCCAGTTCCTTTTGATCGATCGCCGGAACTGCGCCGAGCGTCCCCAGAGCAGCAGCGTTCAGAACCATGATGTCCAAGGCATTCCACCGCCCGGCAATGGCGTCCGCCAAACGTGCGATGCTGTCGCCATCGATCAGGTCCAGCGGAGCGATGGTCGCGCTGCCGCCATTGGCGTGAATTGCCTCTTCCACTTCTTCCAGGCCACCGGTTGTCCGCGCCGTCAGGACGACATGGGCACCCTTCGCCGCGAGGGCGAGGGCGGTGGCAGCGCCGATACCACGGCTTGCACCGGTGACGAGCGCGAGTTGGCCAGTGAGAGGCTTGTCGGTCATTGCGGGGTCAATTCTTGGCTAGGGTCGGTTTGTTGGTGAGGTATCGCTTCAGGCGACGCGCTCTTCCAGCAAGGCAAACTGATCGACCGGCGCCGTTTCGTCATGGTCGGTCAGCGTGGTCGGATAGTCGCCGGTGAAACAGGCATCACAATAGCTCGGCCGCCCATCGTCTCGACGTGCCTCACCCAACGCCTTGTAGAGGCCGTCAATCGACACGAAGGACAGCGTGTCGGCATGGATGAAATCGGTCATCCCCCCCACATCGAGCTGAGCGGCGAGCAGCTTGGTACGCTCCGGTGTGTCGATACCGTAAAAACAGCTATGCCGGGTCGGTGGGCTGGCAATGCGCATATGCACTTCAGCCGCCCCCGCTTCGCGCATCATCTGCACGATCTTCAATGACGTCGTACCGCGCACGATCGAATCGTCGATCAACACCACGCGCTTGCCCTGGATCAGTGCGCGATTGGCATTGTGCTTCAGCTTCACGCCCAGATGGCGAATCTGGTCGCCCGGCTGAATGAAAGTCCGCCCGACATAGTGCGAACGGATGATGCCGAGTTCGAACGGAATGCCGGATTGCTGGGCATAGCCGATGGCCGCGGGTACGCCCGAATCTGGCACGGGGATAATCAGATCGGCATCGACCGGCGATTCGATGGCAAGTTGCGCGCCGATGGCCTTGCGAACCGAATAGACCGAATGATTGCCGGTGATCGAGTCTGGGCGAGAGAAATAGACCCACTCAAAAATGCACGGACGCGGATGCAGCGTGCCGAACGGGCGGATTGAGCGAACATCTTCGCCCTGGACGATAACCAATTCGCCGGGCTCAACCTCACGCTCGAACGTTGCACCGACGACGTCGAGGGCAACGGTTTCCGACGCAAAAATCACCGTATTGTCGAGGCGCCCCATGACCAGCGGGCGAATGCCCAACGGGTCGCGGCATGCGATCATGCCTTCGGGCGTCATCACGATCAGCGAATAGGCGCCTTCGACCTGCTTCAGCGCGTCGATGAATTTGTCGAGCAACGTCCGGTAGTTGGAGGTTGCAACAAGGTGGATGATCGTCTCGGTATCCGAGGTTGACTGAAAAATGGAGCCGCGGCGCACCAGTTCACGGCGCAGGCGGGTCGCATTCGAGATATTGCCGTTATGCGCTATCGCAAAGCCGCCCGATGCAAGTTCTGCATAAAGCGGCTGGACGTTGCGCAGCGACGTCTCCCCTGTGGTCGAATAGCGGACATGGCCGCACGCAACGGTGCCGGGTAGCGCCCGAATCACTTCTTCGCGGTCAAAATTGCCTGCAACATGGCCCATGGCGTGATGAGTATGGAAATGAGCACCGTCGAAGCTGGTTATGCCAGCCGCTTCCTGGCCGCGGTGCTGCAATGCGTGCAACCCCAGTGCAACCAGCGCGGCCGCGCCATCCGCCGCGGAAACCCCGAATACGCCGCATTCCTCACGCAGCTTGTCGTCGTCATATGGATTAGTGGTTAGCATCGCTTGCCCGGCCAGTGGTGCGGTTGCCCGCGCATATAGGGCGATCGAAGCCGTTTGTCGCGCCTTTGTAACATCAACAAAGCGTTTTCATCTTTGCAAGTGGACTTTGGCTGCGAGCGGGGCGCCAATCGGTCACGCTGCGCCCCTGCTGCTGGCCTCCGGTTGCCGGGATTGTGGCCAACTCAATCGTGGATGACGATGGCTCCCCGGCGCGCTAGACGAGGGCCATGGCCGACATACGCGAAACCACCACCATCTTGGACCCGAAGTTCGACACCCAGGGGCTTCTGACGGCAATAGTCACCGATCATCGCACCGGCGGCGTCCTGATGGTTGCGCATATGAACGCCGAAGCGCTGGCGACGACGCAGGCGACGCAGGTGGCCCATTTCTGGTCGCGCAGCCGTGGCGCGTTGTGGCGCAAGGGGGAAACCTCTGGCAACGAACTGCGCGTCGTCGAAATGCGGATCGATTGCGATCAGGATGCGATATGGATCATCGCGGATCCGGTCGGTCCGGTTTGCCACACGGGCGCGCGAAGCTGTTTCTATCGCAGGATCGATGGGGACGCGCTCGTGCCGGTCGAATGAGTTTGGCCGGAAAAATGAAGCGAACGAGCGCCCTTTTCCTTACGCTGATCGCCGCGATTGCGGGGTGTTCACCGAACGTCGGCAAGCAAACGCCTGACAACGCCGCGACCGCGCCTGATCTTGAATCAGCCGCGATTGCCGCCGGAGTTATTCCGGACCCTACGAACAGCGACATTACCGGCTTGTATGCGCGCGATACCGATCGCGTGTGCGTCATTCCCGCCGCGCTCGATTTTCGGATCGGTGCATTCGTCGATTATGGGTCGCGGCAGTCCTGCTCGGCATCGGGCACGGTCACCCGTTCCGGTGAAACGCTGCACGTGCAATTCGATTCGGCGCAGGGGTGCGAGTTTGACGCCAGATATGAAGGCGACCGTATCGTGTTTCCCGGCAAGTTACCCGATGCTTGCCAGAAATTATGTTCCGGTCGGGCGTCGATGGCGGCGTTGGATGGGGCGTTGCTCAGCAACTCGCTGTCTGAAGCTGCGGCGATGCGTGATGGGCGCGGAAAACTGCTCTGCAGCAACCCGTAGGTGACTGCACGCAGATTGACGTTCACGTAAACGTCAGGTAGATGGCGTGCATGTCGATAATCGCTGCCTATGCACCGATCGAGCCGCATCCAGACCGGCACGAATATACCATTTCCGATCTTTCAGCCGAATTTGGGGTAACGGCCCGTGCCTTGCGTTTTTACGAAGACGAAGGGTTGATCTCACCTGAAAGACGAGGGACGCAACGCGTCTATTCGCATCGTGATCGTTCGCGGCTGGCGTGGATTCTGCGCGGCAAGCGCGTGGGTTTCAGCCTGGGTGAAATCCGCGAAATGATCGACCTTTACGACATTGGTGACGGTCGCCGTGTCCAGCGGGAGGTGACGATCGCCCGGTGCAGGAATCGCGTCGCGTTCCTGGCCGACCAGAAGCGCGACATCGATGCAGCGATCGACGAATTGCAGCAATTCATTGCCATGCTCGAACCCGTCGTCGAGCAGGACCGAAAAAAGGACTGAGGATGCCCAAATACACCCCCCCCGTGCGCGACACGCGCTTTGTGCTGGAACATGTCGTCGGCTTGGCAAATTATGCCAATCTGCCGGGTTTTGAAAATGCGACGCCCGATGTTGTCGATGCCGTCCTGGATGAAGGTGGCCGCTTCGTCGCCGAAGTGCTGTTTCCGCTCAACCATTCGGGCGATCAGGAAGGTTGCACCCGCCATGACGATGGCAGTGTGACGACGCCGAAAGGCTATAAGGAAGCGTATCAGCAATTCGTCGAATCGGGTTGGGGAACGCTATCGGCACCGGAGGAGTTCGGCGGACAGGGAATGCCGCACGTTGTTTCCACCGCATTCCAGGAATTCATGATTTCGTCCAACATGGCGTTCGCCATGTATCCGGGCCTGACGCATGGCGCGATTGCCGCGTTGCTGGTCAAAGGGTCGGACGAACAGAAGGCGAAATATGTCGCCAACATGGTATCGGGCAAATGGGGCGGGACGATGAACCTGACCGAACCGCAGTGCGGCACGGATCTGGGGTTGATCCGCACGCGTGCCGAACCGCAGGCCGATGGTTCATACGCCATCACCGGCACCAAGATCTTCATCTCGTCGGGCGAGCATGACCTGACCGAGAACATCATCCACCTCGTCCTCGCCAAGACGCCGGGCGCGCCGGAATCGAGCAAGGGCATTTCGCTGTTCGTGGTGCCCAAGTTCCTGGTCAACGATGATGGGTCGCTGGGCGAGCGCAATGCCGTTTCATGCGGCTCGATCGAGCACAAGATGGGCATCCACGCCAATTCGACCTGCGTCATGAATTATGACAGCGCCAGGGGCTGGCTTGTCGGCGAGGAAATGAAGGGACTGGCCGCAATGTTCATCATGATGAACGCCGCCCGGCTTGGTGTCGGGCTGCAGGGACTGGCCGTCGGCGAAACCGCTTTCCAAAATGCCGTGCAATACGCGCACGACCGCCGACAGGGTCGGGCGCTGACCGGCGCCAAGGATCCGGGCGAAAAGGCGGACACCTTGTTCGTCCACCCCGATGTGCGACGGATGCTGATGGAAGGCAAAGCCCTGACCGAAGGGTTGCGCGCGCTGTGCCTGTGGGGCGCGCTTCAAGTGGATCTGGAACATCAGGCGCCGAGCGAGGAGGAGCGTCAACTTGCCGCCGACCTGATCGGGCTGCTGACC
Organism: Sphingomonas sp.; assembly: GCA_041659385.1. GTDB lineage: Bacteria > Pseudomonadota > Alphaproteobacteria > Sphingomonadales > Sphingomonadaceae > Sphingomonas. The sequence goes on along the minus strand of JBAZYJ010000002.1, from coordinate 198,397 downwards.
CCGGTTATCAAGGGCTATGGCACCGACAAGGGCTATGACGTCGCCACCAACAGCCAACAGGTTTATGGCGGGCATGGCTACATCGCGGAATGGGGCATGGAGCAATATGTCCGTGATGCGCGGATTGCGATGATCTACGAAGGCACCAATGGCGTGCAGGCGATGGACCTGGTCGGTCGCAAACTGGCGCAGAACGGCGGTCGCGCCGTGCAAACCTTGTTCAGGATCGTCGGCGAGGAAATCGCTGCAGCCAAGCAGGTTGAAAGCCTGTCCGATTTCGCCACGCGACTTGAACGGGCGAACAACGAACTTCAGGCGGCGACCTTGTGGTTCATGCAGAACGGAATGCAGAACCCCGATCATGTCGGTGCGGGTGCCCATAGCTATATGCACTTGATGGGCATCGTCGCGGTCGGCCTGATGTGGTTGCGCATGGCGACCGCTGCGACCCGCTTGCTTGCGGCGGGAGAAGGCGACAAGGCGTTCCTGGAAGCGAAACTGGTGACGGCGCGCTTCTTTGCCGAACGGATCATGCCCGACGCCAGTGCACTGCGCCGCAAGATCGAAGGTGGCGCGGACGCGTTGATGGCGTTGCCCCCCGAAATGTTCGAGGCCGCTTAAATCCGCGCCGGAAAGCCGGTTCAGGGCAGTGTCGAGTTGCCTTGGGTCGACTGTTCCGGGACAAGGGCATCGGCGGCTGTCATTGCCTGAGCAGCCGCCCAACCTCCCTCCATCAGTTGCGATTTCATGCAATTCGATTTCGGGACGCGCGCATAGAAGCGGCAATTCCACAGCATCTTGTCGAAGTTGTGCTCATGGTCGCGCAGATAGCTGAATGCCATTGTCGATATTTGGGCCGTCCCCAATGGCAAGCGCTTGGGCGTCTGGGCGCTGTTGGTCCAGGCCATGAATTTGCAATATGGCCTGGTGCCGCAACTGTGAACGGCAAGGCCCGCCAGGTCTTCCGGCGGCAGATTGGGATCGACAGAGACCAGGAAACTATCGGGCGCTCCGGCCACTGGCGGGGGAAGCGCAATTGTGGCGGCGTTGATCGCAGCAAGACGCTGTTCAGGCGACATCAGGTCCGAAAGCGCGGTGTCCGGCCGATGAGCGGGCGAATAAGCGGCCAGCGCGGCAATGACGGGCTCTTGCCCCGAAACCGATCGCTGGAAGGCGCCCGGTGTGCCCCACCAGCCTGACCAGCGGAAAAACAGATGAGTGCCAACCGAATTGACCTTATCGAGGCTCGCGCTCCAATAAGGCACCACCCAGTCGGTGTGGTAGTGCGTCGAATACCCCACCGGGCTGAATACCGCGCCGTTAAGCGCCGCAATCGCCACGCCGCGCGCTCGCGTCCAGGCTTCGACGGACCAGGCGTGGCGAACAATCGCGCCATCGCAAGTGAAGGTGAATTGGCAGCCGGTTGAGCGTTCCGCACCCTGGAAAACAACGCCGCATACCGATTTGGGAAAGGCCGGATGCCGGACGCGGTTCAGCACCACCTGCGCAACGGCACGTTGACCCCGGAGGTCATCACCGGCTTCGTAGAGGACGGCCGCCGCCAGACAATCGACGGCTCGCGCGGTGTCGAACAGGCTGTCGCGCAACAGAAACGGCCTTGCTGCGGGCACCGGATCCGCAGTGAACGGAATTTGCGCGTTGAAGCGTCGCGCCGCGGCGGGATCGAGGTCTTCAAACGCGACTGGCTCGACGGCAGGTATCTGGGCGCGAGGAACGACATGATGCGCCGCGGCGTTATGCCGCCTGGGAAAATGTGCGTGCGGCGCATAACGCACAACCAGCGCCGGGACAGCTATCGCCAATATCGCCACGATGACCGTGACCAGGCGAACGCCCGGCGAGGGCGCCCGGCGGGCGAAAATTGGATCGGGAAGAATAGCGACTATTTCCATGGGAGCGTCATCGCTCTCAAAAACATGGATCGCGAATCGACCCATAATGTGGCTCCCTGAGTTGGATTCGAACCAACGGCCGCTCGATTAACAGTCGAGAGCTCTACCGCTGAGCTATCAGGGAATGCCCAGTGCAGCGTCATAGTTGCTGCGAGAGGCGCGCCTATAGCAGCGACTTTTCGCCCATGGCAAGGGGGGTCATGCGATGAACTGTTCCATCGTTATCCGATCGTCGAGCGCGTGTTCGGGATCGAACAGCATCGTAAGCTCACGCGAGCGGTCTATGGCCACGTCAACCTTGGCCACATCGCGGACTTCACGCTGGTCCGCAACCGCGCTGACCGGCCGTTTTCCGGCCTCCAGCACGCGGAATGAAATGCGCGCGCGTTCGGGCAACACCGCCCCCCGCCAGCGACGGGGACGGAAGGCGCTGATCGGCGTCAGGGCCAGCAACGCCGAATCGAGGGGCAGAATTGGACCCTGCGCCGAAAAATTATAAGCGGTCGATCCAGCAGGAGTCGCCACCAGGGCACCGTCGCAGATCAATTCCGGCAGCACGATTCGCTCGTTTACCGAAACTTCCAGCTTCGCCGTCTGACGAGTTTCGCGCAGCAGCGAGACTTCGTTGATCGCCGGCAGCGTGTGAACCTCGCCCTCGATTGTCTCGGCAATCATGCGCAAGGGACGGATGTTGAACGGTTTCGCCAGCGTCAGCCGCTGTTCCAGGCCATATTGGCGATATTCGTTCATCAAAAAACCGACAGTGCCCAGGTTCATCCCGAACACCGGCACTGGCTTGCGGCGGCTTTCCAGCATCATGTGCAGCGTCTGCAGCATGAAGCCATCGCCGCCGAGGGCGACGACTATTTCGGCTTCGGCCAACGGCACCCATTCATAGGCTTCCTGCATGACCGATGCGGCTTCCTGAGCAGCGTCGGCAGGGGAAGCGAGCAGCGCGCGACGCTCGTTGCCGATCATCCGCCTGTGACACTCATATGCCGTGCCACGGCGGGCGCCGCGCCGCGCTCCACTGAAAACTCATGTCGTGCGGGCTTCAATCGCATCGCTTGATCGAGCAAGGCATCGACCGCATCGACACCATGGTCGCGCAGGGCCGATTTCAGGTCGACCTGATCGTCATGCCCCAGGCACATATATAGCTTGCCCTCGGTCGTCAGGCGCACGCGATTGCAACCGTCGCAGAAATTGGCGGTGAGCGGCGATATGAGGCCCAGCCGGGTGCCATAGGGTTCCACGCGCCAATAACGCGCAGGCCCACCGGATCGGTGACCGTCCGGCGCGATGTCGAACTGCGTGGACAGGTTGGCCAGTACGTCAGTCAGCGGCAAAAAGCGGTCGGCCCGGTCCTCGTCAATCTGGCCGAGCGGCATGGTTTCAATGAGCGACAGATCGAGACTGTTTTCCCCGCACCACGCCAGCATCGGCGCGATATGATGCTCGTTCAGGCCTTTTAGAGCGACCATGTTGACCTTGACGCGCAACCCGGCGTCACGCGCGGCCAGAATGCCTTCGATGACCCGTGCCACGTCGCCTTGCCGGGTTATGTAGCGAAAAGTTTCGGCATCGAGGCTGTCGAGGCTGACGTTGATGCGTTTCATGCCTGCCGAGACCAGGTCGCCAGCGAACTCCGCGAGGCGGTTGCCATTGGTCGTCATCGTCAATTCGTTGAGACCATTGCCGAGATGGCGGCCAAGGCGTCGGACAAGCTCGATCGAATCGCGCCTTACCAGTGGTTCGCCACCCGTCAGGCGAATTTTCGTCACGCCGCGCGCGATGAAGCGTTCGGAAATGATTGCCATTTCCTCCAGGCTCAACACCTGGGCGCGAGGCAGAAACGTCATGTCTTCAGCCATGCAATAACGGCATCGCAAATCGCAGCGATCAGTCACCGATACGCGCAGATAGCTGATCGTGCGACCATGGCTGTCGATCAAGGGCGTGGCACATGTCATCAAGGCATGAGCTAAGCCTTCGCAGCACCGCATACAACCCCGCCTTTGCTGTTGCGTTTCGACATTGGCGTTCACGCGGACGCAGGCTAGACCGGTGGGAATGGCTGAAACTGCGCAACTGGTATCCGGTCCTCCGTCACCCAAAACCGGGATAGGGCAACCGTTGTTTGTCCTGTCATTCCGGCAGCGCGATGAACTGGCGGCGCTGGCCGCGCGGTCGGGGTGGCAAGTGGTCGCGGCGCGCCGGGCCGATGCGGTGGAGCGTCGGCTGGCGGCGAGCGGCGCGCGCGTCGCGGTTGTCGACGCGCGGGGCGCGCTTGGCGACGGCCTTTCGGCTGCCGCGGCGCTTGGCGACCGGGTTGCGTCGGACGGGCTGGCGATGCTGGTACTGGTGTCACGCGGTGACGTCGGCGAAATCGGCACCTTCTTTGATGCGGGCGCGACACATTTCCTGGCCAGCCCCCACAGCGAGGCAGAATTTGTTCAGGCACTGCGCTTTGCCCAACGCCATGCCGAACGGCTGACGGGGGATTGGCGGCGTCGGCCTTCCGACGGCGGCACGCTGGGGTGGAGATTCAGCCTGGGTGACAATCAGGTTCGACTGACCTCGGCATTGGCGGCGCTGTTCGATGTTGATGAAGTTGCCGATGTGCGGGCTGTGTTGCGCCAATTGGACAGCGACAACCGGCGGCAATTGTTGCAAGCGCTTCGCTATGCACGACGGCAGGGCGCGACTGCCGTCGCTCTCGATATTCCGGGGGTGGGGCGTGTCGCCCAGCATTTGCAGTTCGATACCGTGGAAAAACGCGCGGATGGCCTGGTAGAACGGCTGATCGACGCGCCGAAGGCCGGTTCGATCGTTGCCGATGCGTTATCGTCGGTGCGCGATGCAACCGCCGCGCGACAATGGCTCGATCACTGGCTCGCCGAACCCGGTGAGCAGCCCGTTCAGGCAGCGCTGATCGCGCTCAGCCGGTTCGACATCGTGAATACCGCCTACGGTCGGCTGGCGGGCGATTCGCTGCTGCGTTCCGTCCGACAGCGGATCGAGGAAGTCACCGTCGACATGCTTGGCACCGATGCCATTGCGGTGCGGATGGCGGGCGCGGAATTCCTGCTCGCCTGCACGGCGGCACCCGAAAGACTGGAATTGGTCGCAGGCCGCATTGCGGAGGCGTTGGCAAGGCCCTTTGTCGTTGGCGGCCAGATGGTCGTCGTCGGTTGCCGCATCGGCATTGCCGAGGCGCGGCAGGACGAAACGGCTTCGACCTTGCTGCGTCGCGCCTCGGAAGCCTTGGCGATGGCCAAAGGGTCGGACAGCGGCACCATACAGGTCATGCGCGATACTCATGGCGCGGCGCCAATCGACACCCTCGCCGTCGATTTGCGCAATGCGCTCGACCAAGGCGAGATCGGGATCGTGTTCCAGCCGCAGGTTGCCATTGCGACGGGCGCCGTTGTCGGGGTTGAGGCTTTGGCGCGCTGGGAGCATCCGGTATTCGGCCCATTGGGTGCCGAAACGCTGTTCGCCGCCGCAGAGCGCGCCGAACTGGCAATCGCGTTGTCCGACCATATCCAGCGCATCGTCCTGGCCGAGGCTGCAGCGTGGCCCAAAAAATTGGCCGGATTGCGCCTTGCGCTGAATTTGACTGCGGGCGATATCGCCCGGCCCAGTTTTGCGGACATTTTCCTCGACCGGGTCGATGCGAGCGGTTTTGCACGCGGGCGATTGACCGTTGAAATCACCGAAACCGGGTTGATCGCCGATCTGGGTATTGCGGCGCGTCTGCTCAGCGAACTGCGCGCGGCGGGCTGCCGCGTCGCCATCGACGATTTCGGCACCGGTTATTCCAGCCTTGCCTATCTCAAGGCGCTGCCGCTTGATTATCTGAAGATCGACAAGAAGCTGGCGCAGGACATTACCGGGTCGCCGCGTGATCGGGTGGTGGTGCGCGGCGTGATCGACATGGCCCGTTCGCTCGGGCTCGCGGTCATCGCCGAAGGGGTGGAGACGGCGGAGCAACTCGAACTGCTCGCGCGCGAAGGCTGCCAATATTACCAGGGATATCTGTGCAGCGAGCCGGTAACGACAGCCGCCGTTGCCGATCTGTTGGTGAGGATGGAGGAATGACGATACGGGTTTTGGCCCTTGCCGCTCTCGTCAGCGCGCCGCTTTCGGCGCACGCGCAGACCGCACCACCGACCACGCGACAACTGCCCGCGGAACAACAGGCGATCGAGTCGGCGATGGTCGATAGCGCGGCAGGCTGGAACGCGGGCGATGTTGGCCGCTTCATGCGCGTTTATTCCGATACACCGGAAACCAGCTTCGTTACGGCGCAAGGGCTGGTGCGCGGCAAGCCCGCGATGATCGAACGCTACAAGGCGCATTACGATTTCACCGATGCGGCCAAGCGCGGCACGCTGACGTTCGTTACTCTCGATTTCCGCCTGCTCGATGCCACCCATGCGCTCTACATCGGCCGCTACACGCTGAGCTATACTGGCGGCAAAACCCAAAGCGGGCCGGCAAGCCTGGTGTTCGCCAAAGAAACGACCGGCTGGCATATCATTGCCGACCATAGCAGCTGATCGGCGCCGGGCTGAGGCGGCAAGCTGCGTCAACCAGCCGCCTTGGCAAGCCCCTTCGCCAGTTGCAGAGCGCCATTGAGGCGCGCGACCGGATCGGCCCAGGCGCGGGAAATGACCAGCTTGCTATCGGGCCGCAACTTGGCGATCGCGCCGAGCCGCTGCACATAAGCGAGCAGCCCTTCGATATTGGGCGGACGGTCATCGTGAAACGCGACCAGTGCGCCGCGTGGCCCGACGTCGAGTTTGGCGATGCACGCCTTTTTCGCGTGCAGCTTGGTTTCGATCAGCCGGATCAGATTTTCGGTCGGGTCAGGCAATTTGCCGAACCGGTCGATCATTTCCGCGGCGAAGGCTTCCAGGCCCTGCGGCTCGTCTATCTCGTTGATGCGCCGATACAAGCCCATCCGCAGGTCGAGGTCGGGCACATATTCCTCGGGTATCAGGATTGGCGCGTCGACGGTGATTTGCGGGCTGAAATCGCGCGGCCGCTGGGCAAGGCCGCCAGCACGCGCGTCCATGATCGCTTCTTCGAGCATCGACTGGTAAAGTTCGTAACCGACTTCGCGGATATGGCCCGATTGCTCGTCGCCAAGCAGGTTGCCCGCGCCGCGAATATCCAGATCATGGCTGGCAAGCTGGAACCCTGCCCCAAGGGTTTCCAGATCCGACAGCACCTTCAACCGCTTCTCCGCGGTTTCGGTGATGATCCGGTCCTTGGGCGTCGTCATATAGGCATAGGCGCGTGTCTTGGCGCGCCCGACACGCCCGCGAAGCTGGTAGAGTTGGGCAAGGCCGAACCGGTCGGCACGGTGGATGACCATCGTGTTCGCGCTGGGAATATCCAGCCCGGATTCGACGATGGTCGTGGACACCAGCACTTCGAATTTCTTGTCGTAAAATGCCGACATCCGCTCCTCGACCTCGGTCGGCGACATCTGGCCATGGGCCACGACATAGCGGACTTCGGGCACTTCCCTGGTCAGGAACTCCTCGATATCCGGCAGGTCGGCGATGCGTGGAGTAACAAAGAAACTCTGCCCGCCGCGATAATGTTCGCGCAGCAACGCCTCGCGCAGCACCACCGGGTCCCATGGCATGACATAGGTGCGAACCGCCAGCCGATCGACCGGCGGCGTCTGGATGACCGACAATTCGCGCAGGCCACTCATCGCCATCTGCAATGTGCGTGGAATGGGGGTTGCGGTCAGCGTCAGGACGTGGACGTCGCTCTTCAACGCTTTCAGGCGCTCTTTGTGGGTTACGCCAAACCGCTGTTCTTCATCGACAATGACCAGCCCAAGCCGTTTGAACTCGACGGATTTGGCCAGAATCGCGTGCGTGCCGATCACGATGTCGATGGTTCCGTTGGCCAGGCCGTCGCGTGTCGCCTTGGCTTCGTTCGCCGTCACCAGCCGCGACAGGCGGCCGATCTGGATCGGGAACCCTTCAAAACGCTGGATGAAGTTGTTGGCGTGCTGGCGCGCGAGCAGGGTGGTCGGGCACACCACGGCGACTTGCAATCCGGCCATTGCCGCCACAAACGCCGCTCGCAACGCCACTTCCGTCTTGCCGAACCCGACATCGCCGACGACCAGCCGGTCCATTGGCTTGCCCGCGGCAAGGTCGTCAAGCACGTCGCTGATCGCGCGATCCTGATCGTCGGTTTCCTGATACGGGAACCGATCGACGAAGGCGGGATATCCGCTGTGATCGACCTCCGCGATTTCGCCGGTGCGCAGCGCGCGTTGCGCCGCGATCGCAATCAGGTCACCCGCGATTTCGCGGATGCGTTCCTTCATCCGCGATTTGCGTCGCTGCCAGGCCTCGCCACCCAACCGGTCGAGCGCCGCGCCTTCTTCGCTGCCATAGCGCGACAGTACGTCGATATTCTCAACCGGCACGTACAGCTTGTCGCCGCCAGCATATTCCAGCGCGACACAATCATGGGGCGCCTGGCCGACCGGGATCGAGGTCAGGCCGGTATAGCGGCCAATGCCGTGATCGACATGAACCACCAGGTCACCCGGGGTCAGCGTCGCCAGTTCTGCAAGGAAGGCGTCGGCAGATTTCCGCCGTTTATGCCGCCGAACCAACCGATCACCCAACATGTCCTGTTCGGTCAGCACCGCAACGCTGGGTGAGGTGAAGCCGTGATCGAGCGGTAAAACCACCAGCGCGACGCCCCGATCAGCCTTGCCCAGCGCTTCCTGCCAACTATCGGCAAAGACGGCGCTGCTCAGGCCGTGATCCTTCAACAGCCCATGCAGCCGTTCGCGTGCCCCGACCGAATAGCTGGCGAGGACGGGTTTCAGGTCGTGCGCGCGCAACGACGCGATGTGGCGGACCACCGCTTCATAGATATTTTCGCCGCTGGCACGTTCGGGTGCGAAGTCCCGTGCGCCGTCCACACCGAAATCGAGCACGGTCGTGCTTTGCGGTTCGTGGAACGGCGTCGCCAGATGGACGCGCGATGTGGCCAGCCGTTCCGCCCATTCATCGGCTGAAAGATACAAGGTGGCGGGGAACATCGGGCGGTAACTGCCAGGATCAGCGGATTGCGCCCGAACCCGGTTGTTGTAATAATCCTCAATCGATTCCAGCCGCGATTCAGCCGCCGCTGCCACGCCGTGATCGCGCACCACAACTGCTTCGTCGCCCAGATGATCGAACAGAGTGGTCAGCCGATCCTCGAACATCGGCAGCCAATGTTCCATGCCGGCCAGTCGCCGCCCTTCGGAGATTGCCTGATAGAGCGGGTCTCCAGTCGCGGTCGCACCGAACTTTTCCCGGTATCGACTGCGGAACCGTTTGACGCTTTCTTCGTCAAGCAATGCTTCGGAAGCAGGCAGGAGCGTAAAACCATCTATCCGCCCCGTCGTGCGTTGATCGGCAGGATCGAACGTGCGGACACTCTCAATCTCATCGCCGAAAAAGTCGAGGCGAAGGCCATGCTCCTCACCGCTTGGGAAAAGATCGACCAACCCGCCGCGCACGGCGAATTCACCGGCATCGGCGACGGTCTCGACGCGGACATAGCCATTGGCCTGCAACATCGTTGCAAGTCTGTCCCGCCCGATGCGTTCGCCCGGTGCGAGGCGAGCGACAAGCTGTCGCACGCGAAACGGCGTCAGCGTGCGTTGAGTCGCGGCGTTGGCGGTCGTAACGACCAACTGGCCACCCTTGGCGGGCGCCTGCAACTGGTGCAGCGCGGCGACGCGTTCCGCCATGATGCGCAAGGTGGGCGACGCGCGATCATAAGGCAGACAGTCCCACGCCGGATAGCTGATGACCTGTATTTCGGGTGCAAACCAGGTCGCCGCCTGCGCCAGCCCGCGCATTTCGGCTTCGTCGGCGGCGATGAACACCGCGCGGCTCGGCGCGGCGCGCGCAAGATCGGCGAGCAGCCACGGCAGGAAACCGTAAGGCACGCCGGATAGCGTCAGGCCAGTTTTGGCCGAAAGGATTCTGGAAAGTTCGGGCATGTCAATCTCTACGCCGCCGCGGCCGGGTGGCTGGGCGTGTTACTCGGCAATCGGCACGTAATTCAGGGTTTTCAGCGCGGCGAGCAATGTGCCCTGCCAGCGTTCAGGCGCGGGGTCCGTACCCATCGCCCAAGCCATGATATCGACATCCTGTTCTTCCAGCAGTTGTTCGAACAGGTCGATCTCGGTATCGTTCCAACTCGCGCCATGGGCATCGAAAAAGCCGCCGATCAGCAAGTCGGCTTCCTTGGTGCCGCGATGCCATGCACGAAAGTGCAGGCGTTTCAGGCGAGTTTCGCGGTCCATGCGGGCTCCAACGAGAATTGTCCGGCGGTGCTTTCAGCAACCGTCGGCTGGGGATAAGACAGACACCAGATAGTCATGCGGCCAGAAATCCTCAATCCGTTGTTCGCTGAAGTCACCGCGTTGAAGGGTGTCGGTGCGGGACTTGCCAAGCCGCTCGACCGGTTGGGGCTGAAACGCGTCGGCGACGTGGCGTTTCATTTGCCGACCGGTTTTGTCGATCGCGTCCCCCGCGACGAACTGAAGGCCAGCGATGCGGGCCTTACCATCGCCATCACGCTGACCGCCACCGATTATCGCCAGAGCGCGGGACGGGGGCCAACCCGCGTCCACGCGGCCGACCGACACGGCAATATCGTCAGCCTGATCTATTTCGGCGGCAATGCGGGCTGGGCCAGAAAACTCCTGCCATTGGGTGAACCGCGCAAGGTTTCTGGCAAGCTGGAAACCTATGGACAGGAATTGCAGATCGTTCACCCGGATTTCGTCCTGCCGCTCGACGAAGCCGACGACATGCCCGAGCGTGAGGCGATCTATCCCCTGTCTGAAGGCATGACGTCACGACGACTTGGGCAATTGACCCAGCAGGCTGTCGAACGGGCGCCGGATTTGCCTGAATGGATCGAACCCGGCCTGCTCGCAAAATGGGGATGGCCGGGCTGGCACGATGCCTTGGCCGCTGTTCATGCCGACCCTGGCAATACCAAAGCGCGAGAACGCCTTGCTTATGACGAGGTTTTTGCAAACCAACTCGCGCTGACGCTGGTGCGCGCATCCAATCGTGCACGGCGGGGAAGGGCACTGAAAGGCGACGGGCGCCTGCGCGGCCTGCTCAACCTTCCATATCAGCCAACTGCCGCCCAACTGCGCTCGATCGGCGAAATCGAAGGCGATATGGTGCAGGCTCAGCCGATGCTGCGCCTGCTGCAAGGCGATGTCGGTTCGGGCAAGACGCTGGTTGCCGCCATGGCGCTGTTGATCGCGGTGGAGGCCGGGGCACAGGGAGCCTTTCTGGCGCCAACCGAAATTCTCGCCCGTCAGCATTTCGACAGCTTGCGCAAACTGCTCGCGGGATTGCCTGTCGAGATCGCGATCCTGACCGGGCGCGACAAGGGACGGGCGCGCGAAAGCGTGCTGATGGGGTTGGCGGATGGATCGATCGATATCCTGATCGGCACGCACGCGATTTTTCAGGATGCGGTGGGATATAGGGATCTGGGGCTGGTCGTCGTCGATGAACAGCATCGCTTCGGCGTCGCGCAGCGGATGTTGCTGACCGAAAAGGGCCAGCATCCGCCCCATCTGCTGGCGATGACGGCAACGCCCATTCCTCGCACGTTGACCCTGGCGATGTATGGCGAGATGGACGTCAGCCGCCTCGACGAAATGCCGCCTGGCCGCCAACCGATCGAAACGCGCGTCATTTCGGAGGATCGCTTGCCCGAGTTGGTCGATGGCCTTGGGCGGCATCTGGCTGACGGCGGGCAGGCTTATTGGGTGTGCCCACTGGTCGAGGAAAGCGAAAAAAGCGATCTGGCCGCGGCCGAGCAAAGGGCTGAGCAACTGCGCGCCCGCTTTGGCACGGAGCGGGTTGGCCTGGTCCATGGCCGGATGAAGGGGCCGGAAAAGGATGCGGTGATGGCAGCATTCGCCGCTGGCCGTACCGGCGTGCTGGTCGCAACCACGGTGATCGAAGTCGGCGTCGATGTGCCGAATGCGACGCTTATCGTCATCGAAGCGGCCGACCGCTTTGGCTTGGCGCAGCTCCATCAATTGCGGGGGCGGGTCGGGCGGGGAAGCGGCAAGTCGAACTGCCTGTTGATCCGGGGCAATCACCTGAGCGAAACCGCGCGTGCTCGCCTCGCGCTGATGCGCGAGACCAATGACGGTTTCCGTATCGCTGAGGAAGATCTGCGATTGCGCGGCGCGGGTGAATTACTCGGCACGCGCCAATCAGGCGAATTGCGCTTCCGCCTGGCAAGTGATGAAATGCTTAACGCGTTGTTGCCGATTGCCACCGACGATGCGCGGCTGTTGATCGATCGGGATGGCGGGCTGGCCGGGCCGCGCGGGCAAGCAGCCAGGATTGCGCTTTATCTGTTCGAACGGGACGCTGGCGTCGCCTTGTTGCGCAGCGGCTGAGCAGCGTTTGCGCATTTTGAGCTATTTGCTCTTCAGCAAGACCGCGAGCAGCTCATAATAATCGGCCAAATCGATGGTGCGTTCCAGTTCGCAGCCAAATCGACCGCCCAATGCCCAGCGGATATGGGCAGTAACGCCCCCGACAACCGGCAGGATAACCCTGATGCAGTCGCCGGTCTGGTACTCATCCTCGCATCGTGCCATCAGGCCCTGGGCTGAAATATTGACGATCAGCAGATTGAGCGGCTTCCCATCGGGCCCGATTCCGCGTGCGCGATGGTGAACCTCCTCCCGAACCGAGAGACGTTCTGTCTGAAATGCGAGCGCCGAGCGCGTCGCCATCGGCTTCCCCCCCCAAATGCTGACCCGCATTGGACAATATGATGAAGCTGTGAAGCCCGCTCAAACGAATATTGCTAACGCAGCATTTTCCACGAGTCAGGCCGCGGAAGTCAGGCAGGCGGCAGCAGCAATCCGTGATTTTTCTTGCCAGCGGAGATGCGCACCGGCGCCCCGCCGATTGCGACCATTGCCGCTTCATCGTCGGCACGTTCGCCGTCGATACGCGCGCCGCCACCCTTGATAAGCCTGCGAGCTTCGCCCTTGGACGCGGCGAGGCCAAGCGCCACCAGCGCATCGACCAGCGCGATTTCGTTGCCCGGCACGGCATAGGAAGGCAGTGCATCGCCGGCCGAACCTTCCTCAAAGGTCTTGCGTGCGGTCTCTGCGGCTTCGATGGCGGCGGCTTCGCCCCGACACAGGGTGGTTGCAGCGTCGGCGAGCAGCTTTTTCGCCGCGTTGATATCCGCACCTTCCAGCTTTTCCAGACGGTCGATCTCGTCCAGCGGCACGTCGGTGAACAGGCGCAGGAAACGGCCGACATCGCGGTCATCGGTGTTCCGCCAGAACTGCCAATAGTCGTAATGCGAAAGCTGTTCTTCGTTCAGCCAGATGGCGCCGTTGACCGATTTGCCCATCTTGGACCCATCCGCCTTGGTAATCAGCGGCGTGGTGACGCCGAACAGTTCCGCACCGTCGATACGACGGCTCAATTCGATGCCGTTGACGATATTGCCCCATTGATCCGATCCGCCCATCTGCAACCGGCAACCGACCCGACGGGACAATTCCAGAAAGTCATAGGCCTGCAGGATCATGTAGTTGAATTCGAGGAAAGTCAGTGGCTGTTCGCGGTCCAGCCGGAGCTTGACCGAATCGAACGTCAGCATCCGGTTGATCGTGAAATGACGACCGACGTCGCGCAGGAAAGGGATATATTCCAGCTTGTCGAGCCAATCGGCGTTGTTGACCATGATGGCATCGGTCGGCCCGTCACCGAAGGTCAGGAAACGCCCGAAAACCCGGCGAATCGACGCGATGTTCGCGGCAATTCCGTCATCATCGATCAGTTTGCGGACTTCATCCTTGCCGGATGGGTCGCCGACCTTGGTCGTACCGCCACCCATCACCACAATCGGCTTGTGCCCGGCCTGTTGCAGGCGGCGCAGCAACATGACCGACACCAGGTTGCCGACATGGAGCGACGGCGCAGTCGCGTCGAACCCAATATAGCCCGGAACAACCTGTTTACCGGCAAGCGCGTCGAGCCCTTCGGCATCGGTGAGCTGGTGGACATAGCCGCGCGATGAAAGCAGGCGGAGAAGATCTGAGGAATATTCGGTCATGGCGCCGCGGCGCTTAAGACAATTCGCGGCGAAGGTCCAACCTGCGTGATCGCAAAACAATCCGGGTCCGATAGATCAGCGCACGGGAAGGCGGCTGAGCGGATCAACGGGGGTGCGACCCTGACGCAGTTCAAAGTGAAGTTCCGGTTGGTTCGCATAGCCGGTTTCGCCCGACAGCGCGATCGTCTGCCCGCGCTTTACCGCCTGCCCACGTTGAACGACGATCCTGTCCGCATGGCCATAAACCGACGTCCAGCCATCGCCATGGCGGACGATCACCAGGCCACCAAGACCCGCGACGCCCTCGCCCGTATAAGCGACTACGCCATCAGCGGCAGCGTGGACGGGGGTGTCGATGGGAACGGCAATCTTGATCCCGTCATTGCGGACGCCCGTCGTGCCTGGACCGAACCGTTTGATGACAGGGCCATCGACCGGCCAGACGAAGCTGCCTGCCAGATGGCTGGGTGTAGCGATCGGCACATCGGCGGGCGGCAAGTCGCGCGACGATTTCGCCGGGCGCGACAATTTACCGTTGTCCGGGGCGGCCGGCTGACCGCCGGTAACGATGTCATCGATCACCAATTGCAACGAACGATCGGCGTTGACTGGCGAGCGCTCGTTGGCGCCATTATCGGTTCTGGCGCTGTCGGTTGCGGGATCGCGGGCAGGGATGACGATCCTTTGTCCCGCGCGCAGAACATATGGCTCGACCAACTCATTGGCGTCCACGATTCGCGACCACGGCAGATGGTAGGCGCGGGCGATGGCGATGCCTGTCTGCCCCGGACGTACGAGATGATAACGCCCGCCGGGAATGTGCAGCCGCTGGCCGACGAAAACCACGAACGGCGCGGTTATGCCATTGGTGCGGGCAATCGCCTCTGACCCCGCGCCGGTTTTGCCAGCGATACCGCGCAGCGTGTCGCCTGGCTGCACCACATAGTCCCCATCCGCGACAGCCTGCGCATCAGGGGTGGCGGGGCGCAGTTCCCAGGGTTGCGGGCGGGAAAGCGGCTGGGCGCGATAACCGGTCTGGTCAGTTTGATCGAAGGGCCGATCATCCTGCGATGACGATGCGGAATAGCGTGGCGGTGCTGAATCAGGCGCCGGCTGGAACTCCTGGTTGGGGATGCAGCCAGCCAGCAACAACGTCGCAGCAGCAGCGATACCAATCCGACCAGCCATGATCTGTCCCCCCGGACGTTTCATCGATAGATTTCGGTAAGCATATCGAGGGAAGCCCGGTGCGTCAGGTCCAGATGCAGGGGCGTAACGGTTACATATCCCTGTTCGATCGCCTCGAGATCGGTGTCCGCCGTCGGGGTCGATGCGACCCGGCCCAGCCCGTACCAGAAATACTCATACCCGCGTGGGTCCAGCCCTTGGATCAGGTTCAGCCCGCCATAGTCGCGCAACCCTTGCGACACGACCTTCACGCCCTTTACCGTCTCTGGCGCCACGGGTGGGAAGTTGATGTTGATAAGGCTGCGCGGTGCAAGCGGCGCATCCAGCAGCGGTTTCAGCACCTGGACGCCCCACGCCTCCGCCGTATCAAAGCTCACCTGGTCGCCACTGCCGCGTTTCGTTTCGCGCTGACTGAGCGCGATCGAACGGATGCCGGCCAACGCACCTTCCATCGCCGCTGCAACGGTGCCCGAATAGCTGACATCCTCGCCAATATTGGCGCCGCGGTTGACGCCGGAAAGGATCAGGTCGGGCTTTGCATCCTTCATCACATGCGCAAGGGCCATCATCACCGCGTCGGTCGGCGTGCCGGTGACCGCGTAACGCTTTTCGCCGAGGTGGCGCAGGCGGACCGGCTGGGTAATGGTCAGCGAACGGCTCTTGCCCGATTGTTCCTCCATCGGGGCGACGATCGTCACGTCATCGGAAATCTGGCGGGCGATGCGTTCCAGCACCCCCATGCCACGGGCGTGAACGCCATCGTCATTGGTCAACAGGATACGCATCAAAGGGCTGGCTCCAGTCGGTTCAGGCCGCGCAGATAGGGTTTCAGCGCTTCGGGAATCGCGACGGAACCGTCCTCCTGCTGGTAATTCTCGATGACCGCGACCAGTGTACGTCCGACTGCAAGGCCGGAACCGTTGAGGGTATGGACGAACCGCGTCGCCTTTTCGCCCGCGGGGCGATAGCGCGCGTTCATTCGCCGCGCCTGAAAATCGGTGCAGGTCGAGCAGCTTGAAATTTCTCGGTATTTGTCCTGCCCGGGCAGCCATACTTCCAGGTCATAGGTTCGTGCGGCGGTGAAGCCCATGTCGCCAGTGCACAGCTTCACCCGGCGGAACGGCAGCCCCAGACGGGTCAGAATATCCTCTGCGCACTCGGTCATTCGCTCATGTTCGGCTTCGGATTGATCGGGGGTGGTGATCGACACCATCTCGACCTTTTCGAACTGGTGCTGACGGATAAGACCGCGCGTGTCGCGTCCGGCGGAACCCGCTTCGGACCGGAAGCAGGATGTCAGTGCGGTGAAACGCAGCGGGAGTAATTCCTCGCTCAAAATCTGCTCGCGCACGATATTGGTCAGCGAAACTTCCGCGGTGGGGATCAGCCAGCGGCCATCGGTGGTCTGGAACAGATCTTCGGCGAACTTGGGAAGCTGACCGGTGCCGAACACCGCCTCGTCGCGCACCAGCAATGGCGGTACAACCTGTTCAAAGCCGTGTTCGCCCGACAGGATATCGAGCATGAACTGACCGAGCGCACGGTGCAGCTTGGCCGCCGCCCCGCGAATGAGCGTGAAGCGAGCGCCCGCCAGTGCCACGCCGGTTTCAAAATCCAGCCCGAGCGCGGTGCCGATGACGTCATGTTCGCGCGCAGGGAACGCGAAGTGGGGCCTCGTGCCGCGTTCATGGACCAGGACGTTGTCATTCTCGTCCGCGCCAATGGCGACGTCGGCCAGCGGTAAATTGGGAATGGCGGCGAGGAGGTCGCCCAATTCCTTGCCAAGCGCGGTGCCCTGTTCTTCCAGCACCGGCAGGCGCTCTTTCAGCACAGCGACTTCGCTCATCAGCGACTGAGCCGTCGCGTCATCCCTTGCCGCCTTGGCCGCGCCAATCGCCTTTGATGCTTCGTTTCGGCGGGCTTGTCCGTTTTGAAGCTCCGTCACGATTGCCCGATGGCGTTCGTCCAGGGCAATCAATTCCGCGGCGCGTGGTTCCAGTCCACGGCGGGCAAGCCCGGCATCGAAGGCGGCGGGATTATCGCGGATCAGGCGTATGTCATGCATGGATGCGGGCTATGGCGAGGCGTTTTGCCCGGCGCAAGCCCACATCCGCGCAAACCGGGATCAGGCGGCGGCCTGCGCGCCCTTGTTCTTCGTCAGGCGCTTGCGAGCAACGAGTGCGCTGGCCGCCGCACCGAACAGTAGCACCATTGGCGGGGCGGGGACGTCGGCGGGCGGGCCACCGGTCGATCCGCTGGTGCCGCTCGACGTGCTGGTCGAGGACGAACTGGTGATGCCGCTTGATGTGCTCCAGCCGTTGCTGCTCGAACCATAGCTCGAGCTGCTCGTGCTTGAAGAGGCTGACGACGTGATGTTTCCACTCGAAGATGACGAGGATGACGTCGAAGACGAGCCGGACGTCGAGGAAGACACGTTGCCGCTGGATGATGTCGACGACGACACATTCCCGCTGGACGATGAGGAGACGTTCCCGCTCGATGACGACGAGACGTTACCCGAACTGCCGCCGCTTGCCGACGACACATTACCCGATGACGTCGATGACGTGCTGCCCGACGAGAATCCCCCGGTGCTGCTGGATGTCGATGAACCACCCGTTGAGGTGGACGATCCGCCGGTTGAGGTCGATGAACCGCCCGTGCTGGTCGAACTGGACGAACCGCCACTGCTCGATGTCGATGAAATATTGACGACCGTCCCGCTGGAACCGCTCGACCCGGTGCTGCCGCCGGTCGTGCTGGTCGTCGACGAAATGACGACCCCGCTCGATCCGCCGCTTCCACCGAAAAATCCGCCGGTGAAAAAGCCGCCGCCGACGCCGCCGAAACCGCCCGATCCGCCAACAATCACTGCGCCGCCCGAACCGCCGCCTGTCGCGGGGAAACCGCTGCCATATACCGGCGGCAGCGGCACAGGCGCGCCCTGGCTGGTCAACTGGACAACGGCAGGCGCGCAACTCGTCGTTGTCTTAGTGACGACTCGGCGAACGCGCGACACTGGCCGACGAACCTGAGTCGTCTGAACGACACGACGCGTATGGGCGTAGACATGACGCTGGTGGACGCCGCTCGGCCGTTCGGTCACATGGACCGCCCCTCCGCCGATAATCGCACCGCCGCAAGCACATGCACACAGTTTTGCCATGGCCATTCGCACAGACATAATACCGCTCTTTCGTCCTTGCGCGCCCATCCCCGACAAACAAGTCGCCGGCGTGAATGAAGCCGCTATCAGGACAAGGCAGAAACAAAGCGTTAAATTCAACGCCGTTCACCAACAATTGGGCGGCAAAACTGTCCCACGCCGATATTGTTCGGGGGAGTTTATGGTTAATGTGCCGCTTTGGTACGACTTTGATTGATTGGCGTGTGACGACACGTGGCCCAACCTTCGCCATGGTTCGGTTGCATCCGAAAATTTGCTCGTCGGCGCTTACCCGGTTGCTTGTGGTCCGCTCGCCACGTGGCTATAGGCCCCCACAGCATATTGGCAGCGTGGGTGTTCAATCCTGTTTGCCAGCCAGGCTGGGGAGCGAGAATGGCGTCGGTGCTGGATCAGATTGGCGAGTCAGGTAAGTCAGTGCCCCAAGACAACCAGAACGTAGCAGATGGCTATCGCCCTAGCGCGGATGAGCCGTTCATGAATCCGCGACAGCTCGAATATTTTCGCGCCAAGTTGCTGAAATGGAAGGATGATATCCTTCACGAAGCACAAGGCACGTTATCTCAGCTTCAGACCGATTCGCTGCGAGAGGCCGACCTTACCGACCGGGCTTCTAGCGAGACCGATTGGTCGATCGAACTGCGAACACGCGACAGGCAACGCAAGCTGATCTCCAAGATCGAAGCCGCGATGCGCCGGATCGATGAAGGCGAATATGGCTATTGCGAAGTGACTGGCGAACCCATTTCGCTCGCTCGGCTTGAGGCCAGGCCCATCGCAACGATGACCGTCGAAGCCCAGGAACGGCACGAACGCCACGAAAAGATCTCTCGCGAAGACTGACTTCGCTAAGAGTTTCGATACCAATTTATGGTCTATATCGTGGCAATAGGAGTTGGTTTTCGAGCGCCGCATGGACCATTATCACACCAATAATCAAAACGCGGTGAGCGGTGACGACCAAGGTCCGCAGCGCCAGGATCCACGCGACAGTCTTTTCCTCGTCGCGCAATTTCGCCTGTTCGGCAGCGCGCGGGAATCGCAGGTGCGTATCCGAAACCTGTCGGCGGGCGGGCTGATGGCGGAGTTTGCCGATGCCATCGGTATCGGGGCGCCCGTCGAAGTCAATGTTCGCGGCATCGGCTGGACGCTCGGGCGTATTGCCTGGGCCGCCGCAGGTCGCGTGGGTATCGCATTCGAGCAACCGATCGATCCGAAGCGAGCGCGAAAACCGGTCGGCACCGGCACGCATACGCCGACCTTCACCAAGCCGGTATTACCGCTGCGCTGAACGCAAGCGGCGATATTGGCGTTGCCATATCGCTTCACCAAGCTGTTACTACAGCCGGAATGGCCGACGGCCCATCGCGGCAACCGGACAACCAGTAACCGATGCCGGACCGTCGGCGTCGCGGATGTAGTCAGGCGGGCGTTATTGAGCGGTGATCGCTTCTTTTAATCGCAGCTTTTGTTTCTTCAACGATGCCAGAGCGATCGGGTCGGGCAGGGGGCGTTGCGTCTCATCTGCGATCCGTCGATCCAATTGTGCGTGCTTGGCTTCCAGTGCAGCGACATGGGTGCTGTGCATCGGAGTGGACCTCCTTGGCTGTTGACTGACGACAATTCCGTCAGCTCGGGGAGTAGATCACGAACCGGTGCGCAAGTCGCTAGGGAATTTGGTTAGCAGCGATAAGCCAACATCATTTTGAGGTAATCCGTTTTCGGCCTCCAGACAGATTTCCAGGCCGCGGGCACCGGGCGTGCTACCCCCTTGCCATCGGCGGCGGCTGGACGCAGGAATTACACATGGAGGACAGCCAGATCGCCAAACGAATCGAACTGCTCAAGGTCGAACATCGGGATCTTGATTCGGCGATCGATGCGCTGCTTGGCCAGGGCACTTCCGACCAGCTTCAAATCGCGAGACTGAAAAAGCGCAAATTGCGGTTGCGGGACGAAATTACGCTGCTGGAAGATTTGATGGTGCCTGATATCATTGCCTGAAATCCGGCCAACCCAGTTGCGGATAATCCGACACGCTTCAAAATGAGATATGTGATTTTCCGTCGATGACGCGTCAGCCATTTTCCGTTCGATCATTTTCTGGCACCGCTGGGTGATGGGGGAACTGACAACTGAGTCGCGCTTGCATCGCCATCTGATCGATGCGCTCTACGTCGATGCCATGCTGCTGGCGGACGAAGCGCGCGCATATTTCGATGAAGGCGGTCGTAACGATCGGGAAGCACTCGATCCGATGACGCGAGTGGGCTTTTCGTGCGAGTCGCTGAAGGTCACGACGCGGCTGATGCACGTCATTGCCTGGTTGCTTACCCAACGCGCGGTGGAAGCGGGCGAAATGGCGCCGCGCGATGCGCTGGATCCTGCTCGTCGGTTGGGAACTGCGCCACAAAGCGACGTCGCGCTGGTCGATACCCTGCCACGCAAAGCGCGTGACCTGGTGCAGGCGAGCATGGATCTGTTCCGACGCACCGCGATGCTGGACGAAGGGCAATGCGGGCTGCCTGCATCGGTCAGCCCGGTCCGGTCGATGCTCGATCGCCTCGCCGGTAGCCTTTAATAGTCCATCCGGGCCAAGGTCTGTCGATTGGGCGAGCCGTCTGATCCGGCTGCCCTGATCCCAACGACGTGGTATTCCCCTCAGGCGCCGGGTGAGGCGCCGCCAGCCCAGCGATTTTCTGCCAACGCTTTCCGAGCGGCGTTATATTCGTTCGTCAGCGTGGCGACGCGCGCCGCGACCGGCTCGACCGCATGAATCGCGCCGACGCCCTGGCCCGAACCCCAGATGTCGCGCCACGCCTTGGCTTTGCTGTTGCCGCCGGACCCAAAGTTCATCTTGGTGATATCGCCATCGGGCAGGTTGTCGGGATCCATTCCCGCAGCGACAATCGAACTGCGCAGGTAGTTGCCATGCACGCCGGTAAACAGGCTGGAATAGACGATGTCGGCCGCGCCGCTGCCGACAATGGCGTCCTTATATCCCTGGGCCGCATTGGCTTCATCGGTGGCGATGAATGCGGAGCCGATATAGGCAAGGTCAGCGCCCATGGCCTGGGCTGCCAGCACGGCTGCCCCATTGGCGATAGCCCCAGACAAAGCGAGAGGGCCGGTAAACCAGGCCCGGATTTCCTGCACAAGCGCGAACGGTGACTGGCGACCGGCATGCCCCCCCGCGCCGGCGGCCACGGCAATCAATCCGTCCGCGCCTTTTTCAACCGCCTTGCGGGCAAAACGGTCGTCGATCACGTCGTGCAGGGTGATGCCGCCCCAGCCATGCACGGCCGTATTCAAATCCTCACGGGCGCCAAGTGATGTGATGACAATCGGCACCTGCCATTTTCCGCAGGTTTCCAGATCGGCTTCCAACCGATCATTGGAACGATGGACGATCTGGTTGACCGCAAAAGGAGCGGCGGGGCGATCCGGATTGTCGCGGTTCCACGCGGCAAGCTCCTCGGTGATTCGATGCAACCATTCATCAAGCTGTGCTTGCGGGCGGGCGTTGAGCGCGGGAAACGAGCCCACGATTCCCGCCTTGCACTGGGCAATGACCAGTTCCGGAACGGAGATGATGAAGAGCGGCGACCCGATCACGGGCAGGCGCAGGCGATCGAAAAGCGATGGCAAGCTCATAAGGACAGTTTCATAGCGAAACTAATTCCACTGTCCAGCCGCGCACCGTCGAAGGCTAAATTGTGACCGCGTGGCGATTGCGTGACGCGCCAAAACCGGTAGGAGGGCAATGTAATATTGTATCGGAGTTGACTTATGTTCTGTCGCCGTCGGTTTGCAGCGTCATTTGCCCTGTCCATGCTCGCCGCGGGCGTCTCGGCTCCGGCCTTGGCGGCTGGCCAGTTACCCAAGAACGCCGCACCGGTCAGCTACACGATCAGCATTGATCCCAACCCGACAGCCAAGACCTTTAGTGGCAGCGAAACGATTGTCGTCGATGTAAAGACGCGCACCAGAACGTTGACGCTCAATGCGGCGGATCTCGTCATCACCCAGGCGATGATCGACGGCAAACCCGCAACGCCGGTGCTCGACAAAACCAACCAGACCCTGACCGTCAAATCGGTGACACCGCTGGCCCCAGGCAAGCACAGCGTGAAATTCGCCTGGAGCGGCAAGATCAACGACACCGCAGCCGGCTTTTTTGCGATCGACTATAACAACGCCAACGGCTCGCCAGCGCGGATGCTGGTAACCCAGTTTGAAGCCGCCGACGCACGGCGCTTTGCGCCGATGTGGGATGAACCGGGGTATAAGGCCACGTTCCAGCTCTCAACCGTCGCCCCAAAGGCCCAGACGGCGTTTTCGAATATGCCGATCACAACCAAGGTCGCGTTGAAGGACGGCCGGATGCGCTACAGCTTCCAGGCGTCGCCCATCATGTCGAGCTACCTGCTTTTCCTGGGTATCGGCGATGTCGAGCGCAAGACGGTGATGGCGGGCAAAACCGAAATCGGCATCATCACCCGGCGCGGGGTGGTCGATCAGGGCAATTATGCGCTCGAATCGGCCAAGCGCCTTCTTGCTTATTACAACGATTATTTCGGCCAGCCCTATCCTCTGCCCAAGCTCGACATGATTGCTGGCCCCGGTTCCAGCCAGTTTTTTGGCGCGATGGAGAATTGGGGCGCAATTTTCTATTTCGAACCCGAAGTGCTGTTCGATCCCAAGCGCGCGACCCAAAGCGGGCGTGAACGCATCTTCACGGTCGTCGCGCACGAGATGGCGCACCAGTGGTTCGGCGATCTTGTCACGATGGGCTGGTGGGACGACCTCTGGCTCAACGAAGGATTTGCCTCGTGGATGGAGAACAAGTCCTCGATCGACCTGAACCCCGAATGGCAGGCCCGCGAAGGTGCGGTTGCGTTTGACCGCGAAGGCGCGATGGGCATCGACGCAACGGCGGCGACACACCCAATCATCCGTCACGTCGAGACAGTCGATCAGATTGGGCAGGCGTTCGACGGGATTACCTATCAAAAAGGCCAGGCGGTGATCGGCATGATCGAATCGACGCTGGGGGCCGATGTTTTCCGCGACGGCATTCGCCGGTACATGGCGCGCTACAAATACAGCAATACCGCAACAGACCAGCTCTGGGCCGAACTGGCATCGGCAGCCGGCAAGCCGGTCGCCGACGTGGCGCATAGTTTCACGCTGCAAGGTGGCGTGCCGATGGTGACGCTAAGCAAGGCAAGCTGCGCCAATGGCGACACTCGCGCCACGGTGACGCAGGATCGTTTCGGCTTGGACGAGGCGTCGAAAAAGCCACAGACCTGGCTGGTTCCTTCGCGGATTGGCGTAATCGGCGGCGGCGAAACAAGCTCGATCGTCACCGGCGGCTCACCGAGCGAGGTAACGATCAAGGGTTGCGGCACGGTGGTCCTCAATCAGGGCAAGGGCAGCTATTTCCGCGCCCGCTATCTGGGCGACGCCCATGCTGCGATCGTTCGTGATTTCGACAAGCTGACGCTGGCCGACCAGATTGGCACGCTGGGCGATGACCTCGCGCTGGTGCGTTCGGGTGACCAGGATTTCGCCCGCTGGACCGAGACCCTGGGCGCGGTGAAGGCCGATGCGCCAGCGCTGGAATGGAGCGTCGTGAGCGCGCAGCTCGGCGCCCTTGCGGGCGCGGTCGGCGATGGGCCGCTCGCCAAGGACCTGCGCGCCCGCACCGCGACGATGCTTGCACCGCAACTGCGCCGGGTAGGGTATGAGGCACAGCCGGGCGAAGCGTCGTCGGTCACCAATCTGAGGGAAGGCCTGGTCGGTCGCCTGGGCGCGGCTGGTGACCAGGAAGTGATGGCGAAGGCGCGCGCTTATGTCGCGGCGTTGAAGACTGATCCTGCGGCCATCCCACCCGCGATCCGGGGCCCAATCCTCGGCACCTATGCCCTCAACGCCAATCAGGCTGAATGGGACGCGCTGCTCGCCATCACGTTGGCGGAAGACAATCCGGTCGTGAAGAACGGATATGTCCGCCTGCTGGGCGCGGTGCGGGACGACGCGGTGGCCAAACATGCGTTTGACCTGATCGCGGGCGACAAGATTACCGCTCCGCAAAAGGCATCGCTGCTTGCTTCGATCGCCGGGCAGCATCCCGACATGGCGTTCGATTGGGCCGCAAGCCATCTCGATCTGGTCAACTCGTTCCTCGAGACCAGCAATCGTGCGGGATATGTCGTCGGTCTGGGTGCTGCGTCCATCGATCCGGCCATGCCAGCCAAGATCATGGCTTTTGCCGAGAAGAACCTGCCCGAAGCATCGCGCGGCCCGGCGAAGCGGACAGTCTCGTTGATTGCGGTTCGCAAGGCGGCTCGGGACCGTTTGATGCCGGGTATCGCGCAGTGGCTTGGCGCGACGCGCCCGTAAAGCCAGGCCAAAACCTGGACAAAACAGGGCAGGGGTTCAGTCGATCCGTTTGAGCCCCTGCCGATTGGCCTCGGCCTTTTCGGCATAATGCATGGCCGATATTTTCAACGCCGCAACCGCGTTGTCATCCAGTTCACGGATCGCCTTGGCAGGCGCGCCGACGATCAGGCTGCGCGGGGGAAATATCTTGTCCTCGGTCACGAGCGCACCAGCTCCTACGATCGAGCCGGTGCCGATGACCGCGCGATTGAGGATGATCGCGCCCATGCCGATCAATACTTCGTCTTCAACGGTGCAGCCGTGCAGGATGGCATGGTGGCCAATGGTGCATCGCTCGCCAATCGTCAGCGGCGCGCCCGGATCAGAATGCAGCATGGCGCCTTCCTGAACATTGCTGTCCGCGCCGACGATGATCGGCGTGTTGTCGCCGCGGATCACGGCCCCGAACCAGACATTGGCACCGTTCGACAAGCGGACATCGCCGATGATGTCCGCACTGGGTGCGACCCAAACCTTATCCAGATCAAGCGTCGGCGTGTTCCCGTTGATCTTGTACAGCGGCATTGGTGGCTCTTCCTTCGATGTTGCACCATGCCTTAGCATGTCCGCACGCATCGCCAGAAGAACGTATCGGGCTGTCATTCTTCGCGGGCGGTGCTAGCGTTTTCTCCTAGTCGTCGGGGGTACGTGCCGGTGCAGATCGGGTTATTGAAACTGAAAGCACAGATCTTGTGCGGAACCGAAGCGGCGATGGGGCCGGGGAAGGCCGATCTGCTGGAGGCGATAGATCGCACCGGGTCGATTTCTGCGGCCGGACGCGCGATGGGGATGAGTTACCGCAAGACCTGGCTGCTGGTGGACAGTATGAACCGTTGCTGGCGTGACAAGCTGGTTGATGCCACGGCAGGCGGGGGCTCGGCGCGTGGCGCACGATTGACCGCGGCTGGGCGCGACGTGCTGGCGGCCTATCGCGCGCTGGAAGATCATATGGCCGCCGCTGTCGAACAGGATGTCACGGCGCTGGCAGCAATGTTGCGCGACAAGCCCAGCGAATGATCGCGCCCGATTTCGGGGCGTGAAACCAGGCTTGCAACTGGTCCGGTCACGCCTACGATCCGCCAACGATCGTTATAGGGGGATTCGACCATGGCCAGGCCAATCGCGCTGCTCGCTGCCATTTCCACGCTAGCTTTGGCAACCGCAGGCATGGCGGCTCCCGCTCCTGACGCCGCACCCGACAAGGCGCTGGAGGCGAAGTTCGATGCGGCAGTCAGCAGCCGGGATCAGCTCGACTGGCTGAAGACGATGACGGCGGAACCCAACCATGTCGGATCGCCGCATGACAAGGCCAATGCCGACATGATGCTCGCCTTGTTCAAGGCCTGGGGCTGGGACGCGCATATCGAGACGTTCCAGATTCTCTATCCCACCCCCATTGCCACCACGGTCGAAATGATCGTGCCCGAAAAGATCATGTTGGGCGGGCAGGAACCGCCGATTGCGGGCGATGATACTTCGTTCAACACCGCCAATGCCCTGCCGCCCTATGTCGCCTATCAGGGTGACGGCGATGTTACCGCCGATCTGGTGTACGTCAATTTCGGGATGCCCGACGATTATGAAGCGCTCGCGCGGCGCGGTGTCGATGTGAAGGGCAAGATCGTGATCGTCCGCTACGGTGGCGGCTGGCGGGGATTGAAGCCGAAATTGGCGCAGGAACATGGCGCGGTTGGCTGCATCATTTATTCCGATCCGGCGAACGACGGTTACGGCGCCGCCGACCCCTATCCCAAGGGTGATGCGCGACCATCGACCGGGGTACAGCGCGGTTCGGTCGAGGACATGACGACTTTCCCCGGCGACCCGCTGACTCCGGGCGTG
Source organism: Sphingomonas sp. (assembly GCA_041659385.1). Taxonomy (GTDB): domain Bacteria; phylum Pseudomonadota; class Alphaproteobacteria; order Sphingomonadales; family Sphingomonadaceae; genus Sphingomonas. The sequence goes on along the minus strand of JBAZYJ010000002.1, from coordinate 171,649 downwards.
GGCGCAACGGTCGGGGCCAAGCGGCTGACGCGCGAAACCTCCCCGGTGATTCTCAAAATCCCGACGCTGCCGATGTCGTATGGCGACGCGAGCAAGCTGCTCGACCGGCTCGGCGGGCAGCGCGCGCCGGATAATTGGCGTGGCGGCTTGCCGTTCACCTATCATATCGGCGGCGATGGCGCGGTGAAGGTGCATCTGGCGGTCAAGTCCGACTGGTCGCTCAAACCGATTTATGACGTGATCGCGGTGATGAAGGGCGGCAAATATCCTGACCAATGGATCGTACGCGGCAATCACCATGACGGCTGGGTTTTCGGTGCCCAGGATCCATTGTCGGGCAACGTCGCGCTGATGTCGGAGGCAAAGGCGTTGGGAGCGCTCGCCAAAAGCGGGTGGAAGCCCGCGCGGACCATCGTTTACGCAAGCTGGGATGCGGAAGAGCCAGGTCTGATCGGCTCCACTGAATGGGCGGAAGCGCATGCAGACGAGTTGAAGGCGAAGGCACTGCTCTACATCAACACCGATGGCAATGGCCGGGGCTTTTTCAACGCGGGTGGCAGCCACGATTATCAGCACTTCGTCAATCAGGTCGCCGCGGACATTACCGATCCCGAAACCGGCAAAAGCGTGCTGGAGAGATTACGCGCCGGCGTGCTGGCCAATGCCTTTGATGGCGAACGGACGGCGCCGGGCACCTTGGCGGCGGCGGAAAAGGGTGGGGACTTGCCGATCAGCGCGCTTGGTTCGGGTTCCGATTTCTCAGCCTATCTCCAGCATCTCGGCCTGCCCGCCATCGACGTGGGTTATGGCGGGGAAGACCAGAGCGGCGGCGAATATCATTCGGTCTATGACAGTTTCCACCACATGACGACGTTCAACGATCCGGGGCTGGTCTATGGCGCGGTCTTGTCGAAGACTGTCGGGCGGATGGTGCTGCGCATGGCCGATGCCGATACACCACCCCAACGCTTCGGCGACTTTGCCGATACCGTCAGCGGCTATCTGGACGACGTGAAGAAACTCGCCGCCACCCGCCGGGACGAAGATGCCAAGCGTTCAACCCTGCTGCAGAGTGGCGCATTTACGCTTGCGGCAGACCCCAGCCACCCCGTCGCGCCACCCGCGCCACAGAATGCGACGCCGCATTTTGAGATCGCTGCGCTGGAAAACGCGGTGGCTGCGCTCAAGCAAAGCGCAACGGCCTATGACGCAGCTTATGCGAGCACCGGCAGCGCGTTGGCGACACCAGCACGCGAAAAGCTCAACGCACTGCTGGCGACGATCGATCAGTTGCTGGTCGACGACAAGGGCCTGCCGGGCCGCCCCTGGTACAAGAACATGATCTACGCGCCCGGCCGCTTCACCGGTTACGGCGCGAAGACATTGCCGGGCCTGCGCGAAGCGATCGAGGAACGCCGCTTTGACGACGCGAATGCCTATGCTGGCCGCATCGCCAAGACGCTGGATGCCTATGCAAAGCGCCTCGATACCGCGCGCGCGGTGCTGGCGGGGAAGTAGGGGGCGGGGGTGGCCCTCCGGCGTTGGGAGGGTGACGGGACATGGGGGCAGGCATATGCAGGCTGATGATGCCCGCCAGCGCCTGTGTATGGTTGCGCAAGAGAAACTAAGTCCAGGACCTCATTGCGTGAAATTCACGCGGTTAGACGTTAGATAAGCCCTAAATAAGCCCTCAGCTAGTGTCTGTCTTTCGGTGGGCAGGCATATGGACGCCGACGCCAGCCCGCCCCGCGTGGTCAGGAAGATTGGCTGGCAGCGGTGCATGAAGTGCCGTCGCCCATTTTTCTCGGAGGATATTCTGCGCCTGCGGCTGTGCGACGGCGCACAGGGATGCAGGGGCGACGAGGACAGGTTCAGTTAGCGCGGGAGTCCCATTTTGCTCACCGCGCCGGGGTTAAGGACACCGACCCCCGAGCCATAACATCGGGTCCAGCAGCGGGGATGGGTTCTTCTCCCGCCTGACGCTGTGCAGCGCCTCGTGCCTTCGGGTGCGGGGCGCTGCTGCTATGAAATATTCATCCCTCTTCGCCGAATACGCTTGGCTCCAGCGCCATCGTGGCGCCAGCCATTCGGTCCTTGGCGCATTTTGAGTGGGCGTAAATGCTCTGCCAAGGGTCATCCGGCCCACGCACCTCGTCAACCCAGCGCCACAGGCTTTCTACGTTGATCATTACTGCGCCGCCGTCGAGACGCTCTATTCCCTCGCCGCAGAACCAACATTGAAAATCGTTCATTCCGTGGGCCTCGCACTAAAATTGGCGGAAGAGGTGGGATTCGAACCCACGGACGGGTTGCCCCGTCGCCGGTTTTCAAGACCGGTTCCTTAAACCACTCGGACACTCTTCCTCGCCGCTTCGGCGCGGCACGCTTATGCCTGCCGCGACTTTTTGTGCAAGAGGCACGGTGGATTGGGGTTCATGTCGGGGCCATGCTGTGGCAAACAGGACGCATGAGGGGTTCTGCGTCGCTGTTCGGTTTGTTGGGCACCGCCATCGTGCTTTCGGTGCTTGCGCTCGCCGCGCCCGGTGCGGCCGTCGCGCAGGATGGCGACGATGCCAAATTCCAGTCGTTTCTGCAGCAATTGCGATCGCAGGCGATTGAACGCGGCGTGACCCCGGCGACGCTCGATTCCGTTTTGCCCGGTTTGACCTTCAACCCGCGCGTCATCCAGCTTGACCGGGCTCAGCCGGGGGGCAATCCCGACGCGCCCATTCCGGATTTTGCGCCCTATCGCATCGCGCATGTCGATGCCGCGCGGATCGGGCGGGGGCAGCAGGTGTATCGATCGTTGCGGCCCAGGCTGGCGGCGATCGAACGCGATACCGGCGTGCCGGAAAGCATCATGGTGGCAATCTGGGGCCACGAAACCGATTATGGCGCGGTGACTGGCCGCTTCGACTTGCCAAGATCGCTTGCCTCGCTGGCGTATGACGGGCGGCGGCGGGATTTGTTCGCCGATGAGTTCATCGCGGCGATGAAGATGATCGACCGTGGCGTCCCACGTGACCGGCTGGTTGGCAGTTGGGCAGGGGCGACTGGCAACCCGCAATTCCTGCCCTCAACCTATCTGCGGCTGGCGCGCGATGGCGATGGCGATGGTCATGCCGACATATGGACGAGCCAGGCGGACACGCTGGCGTCGATCGCAAACTACTTTGTCAACGCCGGATGGCGAAAGGGTGAGCCGTGGGGGCTGGCGGTTTCGGTTCCTGCCGATCTCGACCGGAGCAAACTGGCCAATCGCACCACGCCCACCCGCTGCGCCCGTGTGTTTCAACGACACAGTGCCTGGCGAACGATGGCGGAATGGCGGCAGCTTGGCCTGGCGCCGCAAAGCGTGGCCTGGCCCGACGACCATATCCTCGCAACGCTGATCGAGCCTGACGGGCCGGGCAAGACCGCTTTCCTGCTGACCTCCAACTACCGGGTGATCCTCGATTACAATTGTTCCAACTTCTATGCGCTTTCGGTCGGGCTGCTTGCCGATGCCGTTGCGCAGTAAAATCATCGCGCTTCTGCTGGTGGCGGCCAGCGGCGTGGCCATGCCGCTTCAAGCGCAAAATCTACCCGCACCGCCGGAAGACCTGCCCAAGGGCGATGGGCCGCGAGGAACATCGCAGGCCGTGCCGGGGCAGGAGCGTTACGACGAGGTTGGCTATGCGCTCGTTGCGCCGGAAGAGGGGGCGGGCGCCATTTTTGCGACGCACAAACGCCTGGCCGCGGGCAGCTTTGTCGAGGTGACGTCACTTGAAACGGGCAGGACGGTGGCGATGATGGTATCCGGCGCCGAACCATCCGCACCTGACGGGCTGATCGGCTTGACCCCCGCCGCCGCTAGGGCGCTGGGCGTCGATGGCGGCCAACCGGTGGCGGTCCGGGTTCGCACGATCGAGCCGAGCCAACAGGAGCAAACCGAACTTCATGCCGGACGTTTGGGCTCAGAACGGCTCGATGCGCCCAAATTGCTGCTCACCGCCCTGCGCAAACGCTTGCCGCCGATAGTGCCTGCCGTTGTATCATCAACTCCTGCGCAAACGCGTGCACCGGCAAGGCCGTTTCTCGCCCCTCCGGGTGCCAGCTATCCCGCACCCGGTAACCACGGCCATCCGCTTCCGACTGCACCAAAAACGGCGCCTGCCCGCATCCCGCCGCGTCCTGCAGCGCAAGTGCCGACACCGGTTCCGCCAAAGACCGCAACCGGGCGTTATTTTGTCCAGGTCGCCGCTCTTTCAAATGCAGACGGGGCAAGAGTGCTTGCCGGATCGCTGAACGGCATTGTCGTCCCCGGCGGCGGGCTTTACCGCGTGCGCATCGGTCCCTATCGCGATACACGCAGCGCCCAGTTGGCGCGTGACGGGGTGGCGCGCCGGGGTTATGCCGATGCCCGTGTCGTCACCAATCCATGATCCTGTTCAAGCGTACGGAATATACATCACCGATGAAGCCAGCATTTAAGCGCGCCGTTGCCCTTGCCCTGACCGCCGGTCTGGTCTCCACGCCGGTAATGGCCGCCGCGCCGCCCTATGATACGCCCGCACCGGTAGCGTTCATGACCGACTTGTCGTCGGGCGCGACGCTTTATTCAAAGGATGCTGACCGGCGGATGCCGCCTGCGTCGCTGGCGAAAATGATGACCGTCTATGTCATTTTCGACATGGTCGACAAAGGCCAGTTGAAGCTTGACCAGATGATGACGGTACAGCCCGACACCTGGCGCAAGTGGAACAACCAGGGTTCGACCATGTTCCTGAAAGTGAACGAACAGGTCAGCGTCGCCAACCTTTTGTACGGCATCATCACTTTGTCGGGCAATGATGCGTGCGTCGTGCTGGCGGAAGGCGTTTCGGGGACCGAGCCTGCCTTCGTCCAGCGGATGAACGAGGCCGCGCAAAAGCTGCATCTCGACAACAGTCATTTCGGCACGTCGAACGGTTGGCCGGACGGTGGTGTAACCTATGTCACCGCGCGCGACCTGGCCAAGCTGGCGACCGCGACGATCCAGCAGCATTACAAGCTTTACAAGCAGTTCTATTCGCGTCCTAATTTCACCTGGGGTACGCAACTCGGCAGCGGCAATGCGATCAAGCAGGACAATCGTGATCCGCTGCTTGGGCGAGTTGCGGGAGCAGACGGGCTGAAAACCGGCCATACCGAAGAGGCAGGCTATGGCTTCACCGGATCGGCGGAGCAAAATGGTCGTCGCCTGGTGATGGTGCTGGCTGGTTTGACCAGTTTCAACCAGCGCATCGAGGAATCGGTGAAATTCATGAACTGGGGTTTCCGCGCGTGGCAGACCCGGCCGGTCGTCGCCAAGGGCAAGAAGGTTGAAACCGCCGAAGTGCAGCTTGGCACGGTCAACAAGGTCGGGCTGGTTGCACCCAACGATTTGACGATCACGGTTCCGACCGGCACCTCGCCCGGCATGCAACTGCGCGTCGCTTATGATGGCCCGATCAAGGCGCCGATCAAGGCCGGGGATCATATCGCCGATCTGGTGGTATCAACCGCGGACATGCCACCGCAGACATTACCGCTGGTTGCTGACAAGGATGTGCCGCAGGCCGGATTCTTCGGCCGCATCTGGGCCAACCTGATGGCGCTGTTCGGGATGTGATCGGGCGCTTCATTTCCCTGGAGGGCGGAGAGGGCGCCGGAAAGTCGACCCAGGCAAGGGCATTGGCCGCAGCGCTCGGCGAACGGGGAATCGATGCTGTCGTCACGCGTGAGCCAGGCGGAAGCGCCGGGGCTGAGGCTATTCGCACGCTGTTGATGCAAGGAGCGGTGGATCGCTGGAGTCCCCGCGCTGAAATGCTTTTGTTCGCCGCCGCTCGCGCCGACCATGTCGAACGGACTATCCGGCCTGCGCTCGAACGCGGCACCTGGGTAATCTGTGACCGGTTCATCGATTCCACCCGCGCTTACCAGGGGGGGGCAAGCGGGCTGAACGATGCGGACATCATGGCTGTCCATTCCGTCGGCACGGGAAACCTGCTGCCCGACCGGACGCTGGTGCTTGAAATCCCGATCGATGAGGGGCGCGCGCGCGCCGCTGGCCGCGATGGCGCGGCGGCCGATCGGTTCGCGGCGCGGGGCGATGAGTTTCATGCTGCCGTGGCGTCGGCATTCAGGCGCTTTGCAGTCGCGGAACCAAGTCGGTTTCGCCTGATCGACGCACGCGGAACCGCCGATGAAGTGACGGGCGCGGTGATGCACGCCGTTGACGATCTGCTGTGATGGCGCTGCCGCTGGGTAATGATGACGCCCATGCCGCCTTCGCCCGCGCGATGGCGAGTGGCTCGATGCACCATGCCTGGTTGTTCACCGGCCCCGAGGGCATCGGCAAGGCGACCTTCGCAAAAACCGCCGCCATGCGCCTGCTGGCAGAATCCGCGGCAACCGGCCAGTTGCCGCCGGGCTTCGAGGTGCCAGCCGGTGACCGGACGAGGACCCTGATCGAGGCTGGATCGCACCCCGATTATCGTGTGCTGGCGCGCTTGCCAAAGGACGCCGACAAACCCGATGCCGAACTGGCCCGCAGCATCACGATTGCGCAAGTACGGTCGCTGCTGCCGATGTTTGCGACCAAACCGAGCATGTCGCCCCGGCGGGTGATCCTGATCGATGCGGTGGATGATCTGGAACGTCCCGGCGCATCCAACGCGCTGCTCAAAAATCTGGAGGAGCCGCCGCAGGGTACGGTATTCATCCTCGTCAGCCATGCGCCGGGCCGATTGCTGCCCACGATTCGTTCGCGCTGCCGTCGATTGCGGTTTGAGCCGTTGGATGACGCGACGATGCGCCAGGTTCTGCTCGAAAAATTGCCCGGTGCGCCGGACGCCGAGTTGGCGGCGATGATTTCGGCGGCGGGTGGCTCGCCGGGGCGTGCGCTGGGCTATGCCGGGCTTGCCATGGCGGAACTGGATGACGCCATGACGTCACTCGCGGCCCTCGGCGATGCGAATAACAAGCTGCGCCTGACCCTGGCGAAGGCACTGGGCCTGAAGGCCGCGCAGCCCCGGTATGAAGCGTTTCTCGATCGGGCGCCCACCTTCATCGCCGCCGCCGCAAAGGCACGCCAGGGCGAGGGCTTGCGCAATGCCGTCGACGCCTATGAAACCGCGCGCAATCTTGCCGCCAGCGCCCGGGCCTTGTCACTTGATGCCCAGGCAACGGCGTATGAGATGGCGGGAATCGTCGCACGGCTTGCCAGTTCCGCCGACACCTAGGGCATAACGGCCTTGCTGGTGGTTCCATCCGCCTCGCGCCTGTTCTAAAGGCCATCCATGGCCGATCCTTTTTATATCACCACCGCAATCAGCTACCCCAATGGCCGCCCGCATATTGGTCATGCTTATGAGGCAATCGCCGCCGATGCGATCGCGCGCTATCACCGCATCGCCGGTGACGACGTTCGGTTCCAGACGGGAACCGATGAGCACGGCCTGAAGATGGTGCAGGAAGCGCGCAGACGCGGCATAACAGCACCGGAATTAGCCATGGAAATGAGCAGTTATTTCAAAGAAATGGCTGATCTTCTTAACGTATCATATGATCGATTTATTCGCACCAGCGACGCTGACCATTACCGGGCGAGCGAAGCGATCTGGCAAGCCATGGCCGAAAATGACGACCTGTACCTTGCCAAGTATGAAGGCTGGTACTCCGTCCGTGACGAGGCTTTCTACGATGAAAGCGAGCTGGTCGACGGCGAGGGGGGCGAAAAACTGTCGCCACAAGGCACGCCGGTTGAATGGACCGTCGAGGAAACCTGGTTTTTCCGCTTGTCCAAATATCAGCAGCCGTTGCTCGAACTCTACGCCAGTCAGCCTGATTTCATCCGCCCCGAGAGCCGCCGAAACGAGATCATGCGCTTTGTCGAAGGTGGACTTTCCGATCTTTCGGTGTCGCGCACCAGTTTTGACTGGGGGGTGCCGGTGCCCGGCAGTCCCGGGCATGTGATGTACGTGTGGGTCGATGCGCTGACCAATTATCTCACCGGCGCGGGCTATCCGGATAACCCCGACATGATGGGGCGATACTGGCCCGCCAATCTGCACGTAATCGGCAAAGATATCGTGCGTTTTCATGCCGTTTACTGGCCTGCGTTCCTGATGAGCGCGAAGCTGCCCTTGCCGCGCCAGGTTTTTGGCCACGGCTTCCTGCTCAACCGGGGCGAGAAGATGTCCAAGTCATTGGGCAATGTGACGGACCCGGTTGAACTGGCGACGCGGTTTGGCGTTGATCCGTTGCGATATTTCCTGCTGCGTGAAGTCAGCTTCGGGCAGGACGGCAGCTATTCCGACGAGGCGATTGTGGTGCGTTCCAACGCCGACCTGTCGAACAGTTTCGGCAACCTGGCGCAACGGACCTTGACCCAGATTTTCAAGAACTGCGACGCGTCCTTGCCCGAAATCACCGGGCACGAAGATGCCGATGCCGCGCTGTTCGACCTGATTGGCAAGACCGTGCAGCAGGCAATGCCCGCCGCCTACGCAGATCTGGCGCTATCGCAGGCCACCGAATTGTGGATGCAGGCGGTCTATGCCTGCAACGCCTATATCGATGAACAGGCGCCCTGGGCCCTGCGCAAGACCGACCTGCCGCGCATGAAGACGGTATTGGCGACCCTGTACATCTGTATCGCCGAACTTGCCGTCGCCATCCAGCCGATCATCCCGGAAAGTGCGGCCAAGCTGCTCGACCGGATGGGAATTGACCAAGCCTTGCGCACGTTCGACGGTATCGGATCGCACTGGTATTCGCCATTGGCGGAAAGCGGCTTTCGGCTGGAACAGCCAGTGCCTTTGTTCCCCCGGCTGGAATTGGCGGTTGAACAGGCATGAGGCTCGCCGACAGTCATTGCCACCTCAACTACAAGGGGTTGGTGGAGGATCAGCAGCAGGTGCTGACGCGCGCTCGTGAAGCTGGTGTTGCAGCAATGCTGAACATCTCCACCCGCGAACGCGAGTGGGATGACATTATCGCCGCAGCCGAGCGCGAGGATGACGTCTGGGCGACAATCGGCATCCATCCGCATGAAGCGGATGCACATCCCCATGTCGATACCGCGAAACTGATCGCCCGCGCGGGCCATCCGCGTGTCGTCGGCATCGGCGAGACGGGCCTGGATTATTATTACGATCATTCCGACCACGACCAGCAGAAAGCCAGTTTTCGCGCCCACATCGCGGCATGCCGGGAATTGCAATTGCCGTTGATCGTCCACACCCGCGATGCGGAAGAAGATACGGCGGATATTCTGCGCGATGAAATGGGGAAGGGGGCGTTCCCAGGCGTCATCCATTGCTTCACCGCGAGCAGCGCCTTTGCCGACATCGCGCTTGAACTGGGCTTTTATATCTCGATCTCGGGCATCGTGACGTTCAAGAACGCTCAAGCCTTGCAGGAAACGGCGGCGCGCTTGCCGATTGAACGACTGTTGATTGAAACCGACGCCCCCTTCCTGGCACCGGTGCCGCATCGTGGCAAAACTGGCGAACCTGCCTTTGTTGCCGACACGGCGCGTTTCCTGGCAAAGTTACGCGGGGAGGAACCCGAAGTGCTCGCCGAAACCACATGGGCCAATTTTCATAGCCTGTTCGCCAAAACGCGACGGGAGATTTCCGGCGCATGAAGGTAAGGCTGCTCGGATCGGGCACATCCTCCGGCGTGCCGCGCATCGGCAACGACTGGGGGCAATGCGATCCAACCGAACCGCGCAACCGCCGCACCCGGGCGTCCATCCTTGTCTCGACCGATACGACGCGCATTCTGGTCGATACCAGCCCGGACATGCGGGAACAGTTGCTGGCAGCCGACGTCAGTGATGTCGACGCGGTGATCTGGACGCACGACCATGCCGATCATTGCCACGGCATCGATGATCTGCGGCAACTCTATCATGCCCGCCGCGCCCCCGTGCGCGGACTGGCGCGACCCGCGGTGATCGATTCCCTGCGGGCGCGGTTCGCCTACGCATTTGAAGGGCATCACGGCTATCCATCGACGGTGGCGGGTGAAATATTGCCGGATCGGTTGATGATCGGCGACATCGCGGTTTCCGTGGTTGATCAGCCGCATGGGGCGATCACGTCTGCCGGATTGCGGTTTGAACATGGCGGAGTATCCATTGGATATTCAACTGATTTCAACTTGTTAACCGATGATATGCAAAATCACTTTAAGGATTTGTCTGTGTGGATCGTCGATGCGCTCCGCCGCGCGCCGCACCCGACCCATCCGACGGTGGCTCAGGCGATTGCCTGGTCCGCCCTGATCGCGCCGAAACGCACGGTGTTGATGCATATGGACCAGTCGATGGACTACCGGACCCTGATCGACGAACTTCCGGTTGGCATCGAGCCTGGACATGACGGGTGGGAGGTAGAGTTGTGAGCCATCCGGACACTGGTACTGCGATATTCTATGCCCTGCTCCTCATCCTGCCATTGTCGTCGCTGGTCGCTTGGCGAATGCCCATCGGCCAGGTGGCGAAGATGGCGCTCAGTTGGGTGGCAATCTTTGGAGTGCTGCTGTTGGTGGTTACATGGGCAACGCGGTCGGGCTTTTCGCTCGGCGAACTTGCGGACGATCTTGGGTTGAGCGACCAGCAGGTTACCGGCGGCACGGTCGTCGTTCCGTTGGGGCCGGACGGCCATTTCTGGACCACCGTTTCGATCGGCGGTGTTGAACGCCGGATGTTGATCGACAGTGGCGCCACCGTGACGTCAATTTCGATTGCGACGGCCCAAGCGGCGGATATCGACCCTGACGGCGACAAGTTCGGGACCATCATCAACACAGCAAACGGGCCGACGATCGTTCGACGGGCTACGGCGCCGGTTGTGGCGTTGGGTTCGATCAAGGCCCAGAATCTGGATATTCACATCGGACGGAATTTCGATGACGCTGAGGTGATCGGCATGAACTTCCTGTCGCGGTTGAAAAGCTGGCGCGTGGAAGGGAACCGGATGATCCTGGAAGCGAAGCAATAACATGCCGGCGTGAATGATAGAATTTTACATAATGTATATTATCAAACTGGTGGGTGAGTGCAGACGAGGGGCCCTTTCGGCATGATTGAGCGACTTGTTATGATTATGGCCCGCCTCCGCGATCCGGTTGATGGGTGCGAATGGGATATGGTGCAGACCTTTGAAAGCATCGCGCCATATACCATCGAAGAAGCATATGAGGTTGCCGACGCCATCCAGCGCGCAGACATGGCCGACCTGAAAGATGAACTTGGCGACCTGCTGCTCCAGGTGGTGTTCCACAGCCGCATGGCCGAGGAAGCAGGACAATTTGCGTTGAGCGACGTCGTCTCCGCGATCAGCGACAAGATGGAGCGCCGCCACCCGCATATCTTTGGTGATGCCGCAGCGGGCGGCCATCAGGCGTGGGAACAAATAAAGGCGAGCGAGCGGAGCGCCAAAGGTGCCACCAGCGCGCTTGACGGCGTAGCGATCGGCCTGCCCGCGTTGTTGCGCGCCGAAAAACTGCAAAAACGCGCTGCGCGCGTTGGTTTTGACTGGCCGGATGCCAGCGGACCGCGTGCGAAGATCGATGAGGAAATCATTGAAATAGAAACGGCTTCTTCCGAAACGCTGGAGGAAGAAATTGGCGATTTGCTGTTTGCAATGGTCAATTGGTCACGTAAACTTGGCATCGATCCGGAATCAGCCCTGCGCGCCGCCAACACCAAGTTCGAGCGCCGTTTTCATGCGATGGAAAGCGCAGACGACCGTTTCGCCGAACGCACTCTGGAACAACAGGAAGCGCTATGGCAGGCCGTGAAGAACGCCGAAAAGGAATAGCGGCGGCGGCCGGCAATTTGTCGCCCGCCACCTTATCGACCGCGCTGTTGAAACCGTTCAAAATCGCGTTCGGCCATACGAACTTCATAAACCGCCGTCTCGCCGTCGACATCCTGCCATAAAACATCGCCATGTTGGTGCAGCCATGCTGCCCCGGCGCCGTCTGCGACATCAAGCGTGATGGTATAGCGGCGATGTCCTTCCGTCAGCCGCGCGGCCACCCGGTTCAGCAACTCGGGCACCCCTTCCCCGCTCAGCGCGGAGATTGCCATCACATTGCCCCGCCGTTCCGCCTCAGCAAACAACGTTTCCCGTTGGTCCATCGACACCAGGTCAAGCTTGTTCCACGCTTCATAGCGCGGCGTGGTTTCGTCGACGCCAATTTCGGCCAGAACCGCTTCGACATCAGCGCGTTGCGCCTCGGTATCGGGATGCGAGATATCGCGCACATGGACCAGCAGGTCAGCCGATACCACTTCCTCCAGCGTCGCCTTGAACGCGGCAACCAATTGGGTCGGCAAGTCCGAGACGAACCCGACGGTATCGGACAGAATGGCTTTGTCGATGCCTGGCAACTGGATCTGACGTAGCGTCGGGTCCAGCGTCGCAAACAACAGGTCTGCCGCCATGACGTCAGATCCCGTCACGCGATTGAAAAGTGTGGATTTTCCGGCGTTGGTATAGCCGACAAGTGCGATCACTGGCCATGGGGCACGCTGCCGCCGATCCCGATGCAGGCCGCGTGTGCGACTGACCTGGGCGAGTTCCCGGCGCAAGCGGGCCATCCGGTCGCGGATCAGCCGCCTGTCCGCTTCGATCTGGGTTTCGCCTGGCCCCCCCAGAAAGCCGAAGCCGCCGCGTTGCCGTTCAAGGTGAGTCCAGCTTCGCACCAGCCGCCCCGCCTGATAGTCGAGATGCGCCAGCTCGACCTGCAACCGACCTTCGGCCGTTGCGGCGCGTTCGCCAAAAATCTCTAGGATCAACCCGGTGCGATCGATGACCTTGGCGCCAAGCCCGGTTTCGAGATTGCGTTGTTGAATCGGGGTAAGGCTGGCGTCGAAAATGACGAGTTGCGCTTCCGCCATGGCGATTGCAGCGGCCAATATCTCTATCTGGCCGCTGCCGATCAACGTGCCCGCCCGCGCGGCGCGAACCCTGAATGCTTGCCGGTCAACCACGTCCAGGCCAATAGCGGCGGCAAGGCCAGCGGTTTCCTCCAGGCGCGCATCGACCGAACGAGTCGCGCCACCCTGATCGGGCAGCACGACGATCGTCCTGGCGCCGCGCGAGAATTCCCCGCGGTCGCGTTCAAATCCAGTGGTCAATCGGTGTCCGTAACACCCGCCTCTTCGGCGAGGTTGAGCGGGTGTGCTGGTTGAATGGTGGACACAGCGTGCTTGTACACAAGCTGCGCCATGCCATCGCGTTTCAACATCATGCAGAACAGGTCGAAAGCGGCGATATTGCCCTGCAACATGACGCCGTTGACCAGGAACATCGTCACCGGTTCTTCCGACTTGCGCACCGCGTTCAGGAATACTTCCTGAAGCAGGGCCTGCTTGCGCTGCGCATCGCCCATCGCTTCCATGATCGAAGACGTATCAACCGGTCCGGCGGGCATGATGGTGGAAATGGCGTGCTTGTAGATGAGCTGCGACTGGCCATCGCGGCGCAACAACACCGAGAAATTGTCGAACCAGGTAACAATACCCTGCAACTTCACGCCCTTGACCAGAAACATGGTCACCGGTGTCTTCGACCGGCGCAGCGCGTTGAGGAACAAGTCCTGGAGAGATGGTTGTTTTTCGGCCATCGTAATGCCTTTGTTTTTGGCGGGGTCTGCCCCGCTATGCGTCGGTTCCCGACGTCGGATTGACACGCCAACCACGGCGCTTGATCATAAAGTAAGCGCGTGATGGCGCGCCGTCCATCCCCAAAGCTCAGTCCTCGGTACGCGTATCGGTAATCCCAAGCAGCTTGAGTTTGCGGTGCAGCGCTGATCGCTCCATACCGATAAAGGTTGCCGTGCGCGAAATATTACCGGAAAAACGGCGAATCTGGACCCGAAGATACTCGCGTTCGAATGCCTCACGCGCTTCACGCAGCGGCGTTGCCATGATCGAACCGACCGTGGTTGCGACACCGAATTCGACCTGCTCACCCAGAACTTCACTCGGCAGCAGGTCCAGGTCGATCCGCGCGATTCGATCTCCCGGCGCCAGGATGATGGTGCGCTCCACCACATTGCGTAACTGGCGGACATTACCCGGCCAGTCATAGGATTGCAGCGCCACCATGGCGTCAGGTGCGATATCAGGCGTGTGTACCCGACGTTCGGAAGCATAATGCGCCACAAAATGCTCGACCAGCGGCGGAATATCTTCGCGGCGCTCGGCGAGGCCGGGAATGCGCACCGGTACGACGTTCAGGCGGTAATAGAGATCTTCGCGGAAACGCCCCTCGGCAATTTCGCGGTTCAGATCGCGGGCAGTGGCCGAAACAACGCGAACGTCGACGCGCACGACGCGCTGCCCGCCAACACGAGTGAAGCTTTGGTCGGTCAGCACGCGCAAAATCTTGGCCTGCGTGGCGATTGGCATGTCGGCAATTTCGTCGAGGAACAGCGTGCCGCCATGCGCCTGTTCGAGCAGACCAGGGCGCACCACATCCCCACCCTCTTCAACGCCGAACAATTCTTCTTCCATCCGGTCGGGCGACATGCGCGCGGCACTCACCACGACAAAGGGACAGCTCGACCGCTGGCTCCAACCGTGGAGCAGTCGTGCCGCCACTTCCTTGCCGACGCCAGCCGAACCGGTGATGAGCACGCGGCTGCCGGTGGAAGCGACGCGTTTCAATGTCGCACGGACCGTGCTGATTGCATTCGAGTTGCCGGTCAGATCCTGATCGCGGCCGGCCGAAGCGCGCAGGCTGGCGATTTCCTGGCGCAGTCGTTCAGTTTCGGTCGCACGCTCGACGAGGAGCAGCAAACGCTCAGCCTCAAAAGGCTTCTCGATAAAGTCTACCGCGCCGCGCCGAATGGCCGAAACGGCCGTTTCCAGGCTGCCATGGCCGGAAAACACCACGACGGGAATACTGGGGTCGCGGCGTTTCAGCTCATCGAGCAGGTCCAGTCCGTCGAGCCGAGACCCCTGCAGCCAGACATCGAGCAGCACCAGCGATGGGCGTCGGGTGGAAAAGGCATCGAGCGCGGCATCGCTGTCTGCGGCCGAACGCGTTTCATAGCCTTCGTCCTCAAGCACGCCGCAAACAAGTTCACGAATATCGAGTTCGTCATCAACGACGAGGACATCAAGCGCCATGTATCAACCGTTTCGAATAGGAGTAAGCGCCGCGAGTCGATCGGCCGCAGCCGGATCGGTGTCATCGGGCGCGGAATGGGCCAAGCCCGCAAGCATCGTCCCGTCGAAGCAGAGCGTGACGATGGTGCCGCCCCCTGGTCGATCGGTAAAACTGATGGTGCCGAAATGTTCTTCGACAATCTTCTTCACGATCGCCAGGCCAAGGCCGGTGCCCCGGCTTCGCGTCGTCATATAGGGCTCGACAATGCGGTCGCGTTCCAGCGGCAGCCCGACGCCGTTATCGGTAACGACGATCATATGAGCACCGGTTTCCGCGGCTGAAATCGTCATTTCGATATCGCCAGGCGTACCTTCGCCCTTTGAATCGATCGCCTCGGCCGCGTTTTTGACGATGTTGGTCAACGCCTGGCCAATCTGCCGCCGGTCGCAAACCAGATGCGGGGCAGGTTCGTCATAATTGAGCGTGAAGTTGATATTGGGATGCGCAACTTCGTGCAGGAACAATGTCTGTCGACCGATATCGACCAGTGATTCTTCACGGAAAACGGGTTTCGGCATCCGCGCAAAAGATGAAAATTCGTCCACGATACGCCGCAGATCACCAACCTGGCGGACAATCGTTTCAGTCAGGCGGCCGAATACGCCGTCCTCACTATCGATCTGCTTGGCATAGCGCCGTTGCAGGCGCTCGGCCGCAAGCTGGATCGGCGTCAACGGGTTCTTGATCTCATGCGCGATGCGGCGCGCAACGTCTGACCACGCCGCCCGTCGCTGATCGATAATCTGCTGCGTAATATCGTCGAACGTCAGGATCGGCCCTGCTTCGGCACTGGCGATCTTGACGGCCAGCGTGCGGGTCTCACCATCTGCCAGCACCTGCACCGTCGCATCGCGCCGATCACCGTCGAGCAATGCCGCAAGCTCGGGCGCTATCTGGGCCAATGGCTGGCCGATGGCATGGTCGTCGTTGGTGGCGAGCATCGACTTGGCCGAGGCGTTGATTAGCCGTATCTGGCCATGGCCATCAACGGAGATAACGCCCGCCGAAACGCCCGAGAGCACCGTCTCCATGAACGCGCGGCGGCTGTCTACTTGCTCATTAGCCGTGACGAGCGCGCTGGTCTGCTCACCCAGCCTGCGTGTCATCGTATTAAACGCCCTGGCCAGCGTGCCAAGCTCATCGCGCGAGGTGGGCGCCACTACGCGCGCGCTCAGATCGCCAGATGCAACCCGGTCAGCGGCGGTGACCAGATCATTGACCGGTCTCACCAATCGATCGGCAACTTGCAACGCGATCCAGACCGCAACGCCGACAATCAACAGCGAAATGGCGAGCAAGACACCGTTAAGCTTGAGTTGCAGGCTGCGCGACTGGCGTTGCAGGGCGCGGTATTCCGATAAGATTCGTTCGCCGCGCCCCACTTCCAGCCCAAGGTCATCCTGGGTGAGGCGCGAGGCATAGAGGTAGTAGTTCTCGTTCCGGTCGAACGGAACGACCACGCCCATGTGATTGGCGCCCGTAACACGAACGACGTTCCGACCCGCCTTCAGCTGTCGGACGGCGGCAGCGGTGACGATGTTTTCAAGGTCGATCGAATAGGGGTTGATGAAAATGATGGTTCTGATCTGCCCCGTGGGCGTCAATTTCAATATCGCGCCTTCGGACAATTCGCGCTTGTAGATCTGGTAGCCGAAATTGACCCAAAACACCTTGCTATCAACCGCATTTTGCTCAAGCTCGTAGTTCAGGTCGCCGCGCATCGCCACGGTCTCACGCGAGATGCGGTCCAGTTCGTGATTATAGTTTTCCCGGGCCAGCGCGGTCGCATTTTCCAGCATCGAGCGCGCGCGCGTCGAAAACCAGTTTTCAACCCCGTATTGGACAACCAACGAGGCGAACAATACCACAAGGATGGTCGGCACGCTGGCGAGCGCGGAAAAAATGGCCACGAGCCGGACGTGGAGCCGCCCACCGCCGATGATCCCCGCACGCTCCGCCCGACGGATGGCGACACGTCGACCGATCAGGACGAGGAGGCCCGTCGCAGGCAGTAGGTTGGCGAGCAGCAGCAGCGCGATGATCGGCGCACGTGAGTAAAGTTCCGGCGACGTCTCGGCGCTAAGCAGCACATAGGTGCCAACCGCCACCAGCACCAGCAGTGCAACGACGCCACTCTCGACAAGCGAGATAAATTTTATACCGCCCTTACGCCGTTCGGCTGCGGCGGACACTGCACCAGAGTTCACGTTGCGTACTTACAACAGGTGAGTTGCTGATGGAACACAGAATTGACGCTTTGGCGCAACGGTTGCGCGCTCTGGCGTATCACTCCGGTGCAAAAAAACTCATTCTGCCCCGCTCGCATCGATGCCAAGCTGGTCAAGCCGCTTGCGCAGAGTGTTGCGGTTGATGCCCAACGCCCGGGCGGCGCGCAACTGATTATGGCCGTGCCGCGCCAGAATGGCCTCGATCAACGGGCGCTCCACTTCGCCGATAATCCGGTCATAAAGCGTTCCGTCGTCCAGCGCGGCCGGGCGTTCCCGGGCGATCTGTTCCAGTCGCGCCTGAATGGCGGCGGCGATCGAGAACTCACCGGTTTCCGCCACCAGTTGAACAGCGCTGTGCGTGCCCAGGGAGTTCCTGAATTCGTCCGCGGTAATCACGTCGTCGCGGCCCAACACCGACAAGCGCCGCATGATGTTTTCCAGTTCCCGCACGTTGCCCGGCCAGTCATAGCCGTCGAGCACGCCGAGCCCTTCGTCGGTGATCTGGCGACGCGGCAATCCCTGTGCCGCCGCCCTATCGAGGAAATGGCGGGCGAGCAGCGGGATATCCTGCTTGCGTTCGCGCAGCGCGGGCAGCGCGATCGGCACGACGTTCAGGCGATAGAACAAATCCTCGCGGAACTGCCCGGTCGAAACAAGCTGCTGCAATTCACGATTGGTTGCAGCAACAATGCGAACGTCAGCACGAATTGTACGAGCACCGCCGACGGTCGTAAATTCCCCCGATTGCAGGACGCGAAGCAGGCGCGTCTGGGCATCCATTGGCATATCGCCAATTTCATCGAGGAACAGCGTCCCTCCCGCGGCTTGTTCAAAACGCCCGGCGACGCGGGTTTGTGCGCCCGTGAATGCCCCCCGTTCATGGCCGAACAGCTCTGCTTCGATCAACTCTCGTGGAATTGCCGCCATGTTTATCGGCACGAACGGGTGACGACGGCGTGGCCCCAGATCATGGATCGCTTGCGCCACCAGTTCCTTGCCAGTGCCGCTTTCGCCCGAGATCAGCACGGTCAGGTCGTTCGATACCACCCGCGCGATGATCCGATAGACGTCCTGCATCGCGGGCGAGCGACCGATCAGCGGCAACGACGCATCAGCTTCGTCGACGTCGGCATTGGTGGCCCCCTGCCCCCGTTCCAGCGCAGCCTTCACCGCACGGGCCAGCGTATCGAGGTCGAACGGCTTGGGCAGATATTCATAGGCGCCAACCTCGGTCGCGCGCACCGCCGTGCTTAGGGTGTTCTGGGCGGAGAGAATGATGATCGGCAGATCCGGGTGTGCGGCGAGCACGTCCGCTACAGCATCCAGCCCGTTGCCGTCCGGCAGGATCACGTCTGAAATCAGGACTTGCGGCGGCTCGGCCGCCAAGCTGGCGTGCATATCCGCCAGGCACCCGACCGTGCGGACCATGTGGCCTGCCCTGCGCAGCGCCTGCGCCACCACGGTGCGGATCGCCGCGTCATCATCAACGACAAGCACTCGCCCCATATCAGCGCCCCGCCCTTGCCAACAGCACGCGCATGACGGTCACCCCGCGCTCCGCATCGCGTTCATATTGAATGATGCCGCCCATATCGCGGACAAGTTTGTCGACGAGCGCCAGCCCAAGCCCCTTGCCCTCCGGCTTGCCGGACACGAACGGATCGAAAAGGTGATCGGCGATATCCGCGGGCGCGCCGGGGCCGTTGTCGGTCACGCACAATTCGATCGGCAGCGGGCGTCGGGGCTTTCCCGGGCCGGCATCCACCGCCATGCCGTGCCGATAAGCCGTGCTGATGGTCAGGCGACGATCGGCCTGGCGGCTGGTCGCCTCTGCCGCGTTTTTTAGCAGATTGAGGATGACCTGCAGCAGCGCATCGCGGTCGATGAGGACGGACGGCAACGAGGGGTCGAAGCTCTCATCAATGGTCACCCCGCGCGCGAAGCCCGCCAATGCTACCCTGCGGGCGTGCGCCAGCAGCGGGTAGATATTGTGCGCAGCGGTGTTGAGGGGACGAGTATCGGTAAAGTCCTGCATCCTGTCGATCAGCGCCGCGATCCGATCGACCTCGTCGGTAATCAACGTGGTCAACTCAATCGTTTCAGGGTCGCTGCTCGAAAGAAGTTGTGCCGCGCCACGAATTCCCGACAACGGATTTTTGATCTCATGCGCCAGCATGGCCGCCGCACCAATTGCCGCGCGCGCCGCCGGACGGTCCCCGCCACCAACCCGCCTGCGCAAGGCAGCCGCACTGTGCAGCGTAATCGTCCGCCAGCCCGGATGGTCGGGGATCAGCCCTTCGATATAATCGACGCGCACGCTGCCGCCGCGCGCCAGGCCGATCGAGGTATCAAGGGCTGCGAAATCACGATCATCGCGCCGCTTGCCCCGATCAACCGGGGGGATGATGACCGATACGAAGGGCAGGCCCAGCATCGCCCGTTCCGACAGGTTGATTAGTTGCTCAGCCGCCGCATTGGCATAGGCGATCCGACCCTGCGCATCGATGATGATCAACGCAACAGGCAGCGCCGCCAACACTTCGACAAAGCGAGGCGAGCCTGGTGTGTCGAGAATATGATCAGGCCGCTGCGCGGACACGCCACGGCGCATAGAAATCGGCAAGCATGTCGAGCACCACCTTGGGGTCTGCCTGCTGATTGACGGCGTTACGGAATTCGGCGGACCCGTGCAGGCCACGCGTGTACCAGCCGATGTGCTTGCGCGCGAGGTTTACGCCGGTCTGCACGCCATAGAGGTCGAGCATCGTGTGGTAATGCTCGACGATCAGGTGATATTGCTCGTCCAGGCTCGGGTCATCCAGGCGGCGACCACTGGCGAACCATTCCATCACCTGCCCGAGCAGCCAGGGCTTGCCGTAAGCCCCCCGACCGATCATCACGCCGTCCGCGCCCGACTGTTCAAGCGCGGTTTCGGCATCCTCGATCGTGCAGATGTCGCCATTGACGATCAGCGGCAGCGTCATCGCATCGCGGACGCGTCGCACAAAGGCCCAGTCCGCCTCGCCCTTGTACATCTGGCAACGAGTGCGGCCATGGACGGTAATCATCTTGATACCCAGATCCTGGGCAATGCGCGCAAGTTCGGGTGCGTTCAGGCTGGCATGATCCCAACCCATCCGCATCTTCAACGTGACCGGCACCTTCACCGCCCTGACGGTTGCCTCGATGATGCTGGCGGCAAGCGGCAAGTCGCGCATCAACGCCGACCCCGCATCGCCGTTGACCACCTTTTTGACCGGGCAGCCCATGTTGATGTCGATGATCGCGGCGCCGCGGTCTTCGTTCAGCTTCGCCGCTTCGGCCATGGCGCCCGGTGCGCAACCTGCAAGCTGCATCGACACGGGTTCTTCGACCGGATCCCATGTCGCTTTTTGTATCGACTGGCGAGTCTCGCGGATCATCGCCTGGCTGGCAATCATTTCGGTCACATTCAGGCCCGAGCCATAGCGCCGCACGATCCGCCGGAACGGCATGTCAGTCACGCCCGTCATGGGCGCGAGAAGCACAGGGCTATCGATCCGCACGGGACCGATCTGGATGGGGTTCAGCTTGCTCATGGGTGCCTAAAATTTGGGCAGCGCATACCGCTATGCAAGCGAACTGGCAAGTATCGGCGCGCGCCGGCGCATGCTGTCCCGCTTGCCTGGCGGTAAAAAACGGCTAGGGGCGCCAGATGACTTCACTTCCTCGCACCGTTGCGCTGATCGTGGCCGCTGGCGGCGGCTCGCGTGCTGGCACCGATCTTCCCAAGCAATATGTGCACGTCGCCGGGCGGCCGATGATTGCCCATAGTCATGCGGTGTTCAGCGCGCATCCCGCAATTACAGATGTGATCGTGGTGATCGGTGCTGGACAGGAAACCATGCTGACTGAAGCGCTCGGCAAAGTCGCAACGCTAGTCGGCGGCGCAACCCGTCGTGAGTCGGTGCGCAATGGCCTGGATTTGATCGAGGCCACCGGCGGCGCCGACCATGTGTTGGTCCACGATGCGGCTCGGCCTTTTTTGAGCGCGGAGGTGATCGATCGGCTGCTGACCGCGCTCGACAGCGCATCCGGCGCGATTCCGGCGCTACCGGTCGCAGATACCCTGGCGCGCGGAGCGACGTCGCTGGGCGATGTGGTATCGCGCGCAGGTTTGTTTCGGGTGCAGACTCCTCAGGCGTTTCGTTTCGAAGACATTTTGGCCGCGCATCGCGCGTGGCCCGATGATGAAGAAGCAACCGACGACGCTCAGATGGTCCGCCGCATCGGTGGTGAGGTAACGATGGTTGAGGGCGACATAATGCTCGAAAAGGTAACCTATCCCGCTGATTTCGCCGCAGCCGAAGCGCGCGTCACCCGGCAGATGATAAGCCGAAGCGCATCTGGCTATGACGTCCACCGTCTGGAGGCAGGCGAGGAGCTGTGGCTGGGCGGCGTTTTGATCCCCCATGACAAGGGATTGGCCGGGCATAGCGATGCCGACGTGGCGCTGCACGCCATCACCGATGCGTTGCTGGGCACCGTTGGCGCAGGCGATATCGGAATGCACTTTCCACCGAGTGATCCGCAATGGCGCGGCGCCTCATCCGACAAGTTTCTCGAACATGCGGCAAAGCTGGTTTCCGAAGAAGGAGGCGTGATCGATTTCATCGATCTGACGATCATTTGCGAAGCGCCGAAAATCGGCCCACATCGGGAAACGATCCGCGCTCGCGTCGCCGAAATATTGGCGCTGTCGCCCCGACAGGTGAGCATCAAGGCCACCACCACCGAAAAACTGGGCTTTACCGGCCGCGGCGAAGGTATCGCGGCGCAGGCGATGGCAACCGTGCGGGTGCCGGCATGAGAGGCGGAGCGGCTGTGATCCCTGCGTTGCTGCTTGCCTTGGGTGCAACTGCATCAACCGCGCAGACGACATTATCGCTTACGCTGCCTTGCGTCAGCCAACGCGACGCAGAGGCGATCGTTACATCTGTCCTGCCCGACGTGATACAGAATGTCGGAGAGCTTTGCGTCAATACGCTGCCCCGCAACGCGCTCCTGCGGCAGGACGCGGGCCCGTTCATCGCCAAATATCGCGCGCAGGCCGATCTTGCCTGGCCGCATGTCGAAGGCAATTTACGGCGAATGCTGGGCGATAGTGGCGGCGGCTTCCTCGCAGGGTCGCCTTTTGCGCGCCCTTTGCTTGGCACAGTGCTGGCGCCGTTGCTAACCCGCAGCATCCAGCCCGGCGATTGCCCACAGATCGAGCGTATCATCGAACTGATCGAGCCATTACCGCCAGCCAACGCCGCGCCGTTGTTTGTCGAGGTGCTGCAATTCGCCGACAGCAAACGCAAGGACAAGGGCGCGAAACCCGCGCTGCCGATCTGCCAACCGGGGGCAAAATGAGCATCGATACGATCCTGCCGACCGAACTCGTCGCGCTCGCCCGCCGTGTAGTCGAGGAAAATCGTGCGGCCGGGCGCCGGATTGCGCTGGCTGAAAGCTGCACTGGTGGACTGGTGGCAGCGGCGATCACCGAAATACCGGGATCGTCGGAAGTGCTCGATATCGGCTTCGTCTCTTACGCCAATGAAGCGAAGGAAGGGATTTTGCGGGTCAACCGTGATTTGCTCGAGACCTTTGGCGCAGTATCGGTCGCGGTTGCCTGGGCAATGGCGCAGGGCGCCCTGGACGCGAGCGGCGCGGATGTCGCGGTGGCAATTACCGGCGTGGCCGGCCCCGGCGGCGGCACTGAGAAAAAGCCGGTTGGCACCGTCGTGTTTGCTCGCGCGGAAAAAGGGAAAGACCCGGCCGATGTCGTCGCCGACCGCAAGGATTTTGGCGATCTTGGCCGCGGCGGCGTGCGCCTTCAGGCGGCGCTGGTCGCGTTGGAGCTACTGCTGCCCGCCGGGCTGACCCCATAAAGATCCGCCGCGCGCGCCTCGAACGCGTCGGTCATCTTGGTCAGCGCGCGGTCGAAGAATTGACCGGCGAGCATTTCGAACACCATGTTCTTGAACGCGAAGTCGACCGTGAAATCGACCAGGCACCCCCCTGCACCGTCGTCCTTGAAGCCCCATTCGTTACGCAGATGCTTTAGCGGGCCATCGAGATAATCGACACGGATGCTTTCCGGCCGCAATTTTTCGACACGCGACGTGAAGGTTTCCCGCAGCCCCTTGAAGCCGACGATCATGTCGGCAACCATCTGGGTATCGCTATTTTCGCGGACGCGCACGCCCGAGACCCATGGCAGAAATTCGCCATAACGGGCGACATCGGCCACCATGTCGAACATCTGTTCGGGTGTATAAGGCAAACGCCGGATTTCGTTGTGGCGAGGCATTGGTCGACAATGCCCCCCAGCGGCGAGCCAGTTGGGCCTCGCGCGCGGCGCGCAGTCGAGCGAAATCATCGCCGGCATGATAGCTGGAACGCGTAAGCGGCGAACTGGCGACGAGCAAAAAGCCCTTTGCCCTTGCAATCGCGGCATAGGCGTCGAACGCTTGCGGCGTGACGAACTCCGCCACCTTGGCATGGCGCGGCGTCGGCTGGAGATATTGCCCCATCGTCAGGAAATCGATGCCAGCCGAACGCATGTCGTCCATCACCTGGTGAATTTCCAATCGCTCCTCGCCCAAACCCAGCATCACGCCGGATTTGGTGAAGATCGAGGGATCATGCCGCTTGACGCTTTCCAGTAGGCGCAGGGACGCATAATAGCGCGCGCCCGGACGGATGGTCGGGTACAACCGAGGTACGGTCTCCAGGTTATGGTTATAGACATCCGGCCGTGCGGCGACGATCGCCTCAACTGCGGCTTCATGCTTGTTGCGGAAATCCGGGGTCAGTATTTCAATGGTCGTCGATGGTGTCGAACGGCGTAGCGCTTCGATCACCTTGACGAACTGGCTCGCCCCGCCGTCGGGCAAATCGTCCCGGTCGACCGAAGTGATTACAATGTGCTGAAGGCCCATCTCGGCCGCAGCATCCGCGACGTGCTGAGGTTCAAGTGTATCGACGGCGCGCGGCATACCCGTCTTGACGTTGCAGAACGCGCAGGCGCGAGTGCAGGTATCCCCCAGGATCATTACCGTCGCGTGCTTCTTGGTCCAGCATTCTCCGATGTTCGGGCACGCCGCTTCTTCGCATACTGTCGCCAGGTTCAGGCGGCGCATCAGCGATTTGGTTTCGGCAAAGCCCGCGCTGGTCGGCGCCTTGACGCGAATCCAGTCAGGTTTGCGGGGGCGTTCCGGGCGCGCGAGCGGGGTGAGATCGTTCATGGGTGCGAAATAGCGATTGATGGTGCTGCTTGCCAGCCCTGATGGGCGCCGAAGGTCGGGGTTTCACTGCGTGGCCCCCGATCGGTCATCGGACGGGAAGCTAGGCTGTCAGCGGGATCAGTGTTTGGGCTTAGGCATTGTTAAAATGAAATAAAGGACATTGCGCCTAGACGGGTTTCGACTGCCAAGGGAGCCAGCAAGAATGCCTACACCGTCGACGAAGGCGGATGCCGCCTCGGAAAAACGACTGCGCTTTTACGGCGTCGATGAAAACGACTATCGACGCTTTCCGCGAATCGGGCGGTTTCTCAAGAAACTTGCGCCCAAGGCTCTCGACAGATTTTACGGCACCGTGGGCAAAACGCCGGAAACGGCCGCATTTTTCAAAAATGCCGCCACCATGCAGCACGCTCGTGACAAGCAGATCGCTCATTGGGCGAGACTGTTTTCGGGACGAACTGACCAGACATATTTTGCCAGCGCGGAACGAATCGGCAATGTCCATGCGCGCATCGGCCTGGAGCCGACCTGGTATATCGGCGGCTACGCATCGGTCCTCTCCGACGTTATTACCAAGATCGTCGGCAGCACGCCCCTCGCGCGGTTGAGCGGCAACGGGCAAGCTGTTGCAACACTGGTCAAGCTTGCATTGCTCGACATGGACGTGGCGCTTTCCGCCTATTTCAAGGCTGAGGAAGAGTCACGGCGAGCTGTGATCGAACAGCTTGGTCATGCCCTTTCGGAACTTGCGGATGGCAATTTCACGGTGCGGCTTGGCGACCTGCCAGCCGCGTTCAAGGAAATTGAGCGGGACTTTGAAAATATGCGCCAGGGTGTTGAGGCCGCGCTCAACTCGGTGGCGATTGCGGCGACGACAATCAACACTGGCGCCGCTGAGATTGAACAGGCCTCGGGCGATCTGGCGTCACGTACAGAACGCCAGGCAGCGTCGCTGGAAGAAACGGCTGCAACCATGGAGGAGTTGACGAGCGGCGTCCGCCTGACGGCCGATGAAAGCGTCCACATGTCACAGACGGTGCATATCGCTGAGGCGGAAGCCCAGCAAGGCAGCGACGTTGCTCGTGAAGCGGTTGAGGCGATGGATGGCATTCAACGTCAGGCGCAGGAAATCGGCAAGATCACCGATGTCATCGACGGCATCGCGTTCCAGACCAGCCTGCTCGCCCTGAACGCCGGGGTGGAAGCGGCGCGGGCGGGTGACGCCGGCAGAGGATTCGCCGTGGTGGCAAGCGAAGTTCGGGCACTTGCCCAACGTTCCGCAGACGCCGCAAGCGAGATCAAGGCATTGATTTCGAGCAGCGCAGACCGGGTCGCCCAGGGGGCGGCGCTGGTCAACAAATCAGGCAAGGCATTCGATTCCATCGTCAACCAGGTAGGCGAAGTTGCGCGTTTGACGACCTCCATCTCCGAACTTGCGCAAACCCAGGCAACCAATCTGCATCAGGTCAACATGGCGGTACGCGAGATGGACGCCATGACGCAGCAAAACGCCGCGATGGTCGAGCAGACTAACGCTGCGTCACGCACTCTTGCTGGAGAGGCCGTGACGCTCGATAAATTGTTGGCGCGCTTCCGTACCGAGGCACCGCTGCGGTCGACAGTGAAATACGCCGCCGGATCGACGGTAACGACGCGTAGGCGCGTTCCGGCGCGCCAGACGCCGCGCGTATCGGGTAACAACGCGTTGGCCTTTGATGACGAGGATCTTGTCGAATTCTGATGTCGGGGTAACAGTTAGCCACTCGCCAGCACCACCCCGTCAACTCGACTGCCCTTGCCTAGCCATGCGCAAGCTGCAAAAGCGCGCGGATGGCTGGATTTGATGAATTGCTCGCTGGCTATCAGCGTTTTCGTGGTGAGGACTGGTCCCGCCAGCGTGCCCGCTGGGCAGAACTGCGCGATGGGCAAAATCCGAAGGCGATGATTATCGCCTGTTCCGACAGCCGCGTTGATCCGTCGCAGATATTCGACACCTCGCCTGGCGAAATTTTCGTGGTGAGGAACGTCGCCAACCTCGTGCCGCCATTTGAACTCGATGGTTCACGCCATGGCGTTTCGGCCGCGCTGGAATTCGCCGTTACTCAGCTTGAGGTCGAAGAAGTCATCGTCATGGGGCACGGCTCGTGCGGCGGTGTGGCGGCGGCGCTCACGCGTGCATTTGAAGGCAAGGCGCCTGGGGCGGGTGGCTTCATCGCGCATTGGGTGGACATGCTGGACGAAGCCCGCGACGACATCATCGCACGCTTTGGCAATGGCCCTGAAGCGGTGCGCGAAATGGAGATGGAAACGGTGCGCGTGTCGCTGCGCAACCTGCGCACGTTCCCCTGTATCCCCGAGCGCGAGGCCGCCGGCACGCTGAAGCTGCGGGGCGCCTATTTCGCGATTGCCGACGGCGTGTTGCACGTCATGGACGAACAGGGCGCATTCTCGCCGGCCTGACCCGATGTGTGGGCAAACGGACGCCTATGGCCCAGTGCCCTATAGCCCCAGTGCTTTGTCGGCGATTTTCTTCAACTCCACGTCCAGCGGCGGCGGGTCCATTGGCACTTGTGCCTCCAACTTGTCAGCAATGACGGTCAACGCGGCGATGCGCGCTGCCTGCTTGTCATTGCCGTCGATTACCGTCCATGGTGCCCAGCGAGTGTCGGTACGCCGGAACATTTCATCCATCGCCACCAGATAATCCG
Organism: Sphingomonas sp.; assembly: GCA_041659385.1. Lineage (GTDB taxonomy): Bacteria > Pseudomonadota > Alphaproteobacteria > Sphingomonadales > Sphingomonadaceae > Sphingomonas. The sequence goes on along the minus strand of JBAZYJ010000002.1, from coordinate 144,245 downwards.
CACGGCGGGCGCGGTTGCGATAATCCTCCAAACCGGTTTTCCAGCGTTTCCACGGATGGTCCAGCCGTTCCTTAAGGCGCGCGTCCTGCACGGCCTGAGTGGTGTGGATGAACAATTTGATGACGGCCGTGCCTGAATCGACCTGTTGCGCTTCGAATTCATTGATCTCGTCATAGCCGCGCCGCCATTCCGCCTCGGTCGCAAAGCCTTCAACGCGCTCAACCAGTACGCGGCCGTACCAGCTACGATCATATATGCCGATGTCACCGTTCATCGGTAACCGCTGCCAGAACCGCCAGAGGAAATGGCGGGCCTTTTCCTCTGGCGTAGGTGCGCCGATTGGCCAGACGTCATAATAACGCGGGTCCCACCCGGCCGTCATCCGCTGGATGATGCCGCCTTTGCCTGCTGCATCCCACCCTTCCAGCATCACGACCGAACGCCGCTTGTGGCAGATGTGCGCGACCTGGATATGGACCAGCCTTTTCTGGACCTCCGCCAGTGCAGCCTCATAATCGCCCTCGAACGCGGCGCCTGTTTCGTATCGGGTAAGGTCGATCGTCATAAATGCCACCCATTGATGCGCTGACCAGCGTCGATACGCCTGTTTCAGGATATTGTCGGCTGCCGACCCCATTCGCCGCGCCGTCGCAATGCCAACCAGTAATAACCCGCCGAAATCGCCATTTGCGCCAGTGTTGCGATCAGTCCCGGTCGGCCATTGGCCACATCCCACCAACTCGTCCACCCGATGTAGCCCAACGCTGCAAGCGTGACGACCGGGGCAAGCGGGTAAAGTGGCATCCGATAGGGGGCGTGTGCGGTTGCACCCCGCACCCGCCCTGCAATCGCCGCCAGCGCAATGCCCGCATAGATGGCGACGAGGCCGGTGCCACTGACGACCAGCAACAGTTGAAGCGGCATAAGGCAGCAGACCATACCAAAACCGCCCGTCAGCACGGTTGCAAGCCATGGTGATTCGAAGCGCGGGTGGATAGCCGCCATCCAGCGATCGACTGGAGCCCCCCAGCTTTGATCGCGCCCGGTTGAGTAGAAGAAGCGCGCGCAGGCGAGAATGCAGGCGATGATCGCGTTGACGATCGCCACCACGACAGCAATCGCCGTCCACGACGAGATGCCTGCCCCCGCCCGCTCGCGGATCAACATCCCGATTGGATCATCGCTTTGCAGCAGCGCAGGAAGATCAGGCGCGCCCATCATCACCGCCACGAGCGGCACGGCTTCGAGCACCAGCGTCAGCACCAATGCCCATAAGATCGCACCCGCGATCCGTTTTGGCGCTTCGTGCATTTCTTCGCCGAAATAAACCGCGACGCCATAGCCATTGAGCGCGAAGATCGCGATCGTGGCGGCAAGCCCGATGCTCCCGGCATCGACCGGGGCAAGCACGTGCCCGATCGGCATCACCGGATGGAGCAGAAATTCAACCGGCGAATGCACCGCGTTGCTGAAACCCAGCCAGGAAACGCCGGCCAGAGCCGCCACCTCGATCACCAGGAACAGGCCGGTGAGCAGTGCATTGGTGCGGATACGAAGCAACGCGACCAGCGTGGCGCCACCGATGACCGCCATCGCCAGGGGTATGGCGGGCAAGCCTGGCGCGATGCTCGCCAGGATATCGCTGACGCCAAGCGCAATGGCCGGCGGGAACAACAGGTTGTTGAACACGTTGAGGCCAAGCATCACAAAACCGGCAAGCGGCCCCATGGTTTTGGCAACCGCGACATATTCGCCGCCCGCGACCGGCCAGGCCGATGACAGCTCGGCATAGATGAAGGCTGTGGCGACGCAGACAAGCCCGGCGAGCGCCACAGCCCAAACTGCACCCGTTCCGGCCGCCTGCAGCATCCCGGGAACGATGATGAATACTGACGATGCGGGCGACACGACTGAAAGCGTCAGAAACAGAATACCCGCCACCCCAAGGTTGCGCACCAGCCCCTTGGGACTCGCGGGCGCCAGCCGGTCGTCAAGCATCGTGCGGCAATCCGTCGTGCCCGATATCGGCGCGCAACGCCCGACCGATCCCGGCGAACGACCGCGCCGATCCCTGCCGGGCGCTCATCATCATCAGGCTGGCTTGGCGCCCGGTTGATCGACGACGCGAATATTCAGTTCTTTCAACTGCCTGGGCGTCGCAAAATTCGGCGCGCCCATCATCAGATCTTCCGCTTTCTGAGTCATCGGGAAAGTGATGACTTCGCGGATATTTGGCTCGTCCGCGAGCAGCATGACGATCCGATCGACACCCGGCGCCGAACCACCGTGCGGCGGTGCGCCAAACTTGAACGCGTTTATCATGCCCGCAAAGTTGGCATCGACGTCCGCCTGGGTATAGCCGGCAATCTCGAACGCCTTGTACATGATCTCGGGACGATGGTTCCGGATCGCGCCCGACGACAGCTCGACGCCGTTGCAGACGATGTCGTACTGATACGCCAGGATATCGAGCGGATCCTTGGTCTCCAGCGCTTCCAGCTCGCCTTGCGGCATCGAGAAGGGATTGTGGCTGAAATCGACCTTCCTGGCGTCTTCATCATATTCAAACATCGGGAAGTCGACGATCCAGCAGAATTCGAAGCGGTTCTGGTCGATCAGCTCAAGCTGTTCGGCCACGCGCGTGCGCGCTAGCCCGGCCAGTTTCGCCGCCTGACCTTCCTTGCCCGCGGCGAAGAAAATGCCGTCATTGAGGCCAAGGCCCAACGCTTCGGCAATAGCCTTCATGCCGTCCTGGCCGTGGTTGTTGGCAATCGGGCCGCCAAACACGCCGTCCTTTTGCGTCGCATAGCCAAGGCCGGGAAACCCCTCCGACTGGGCCCAGCTATTCATGTCGTCGAAGAACTTGCGTGATTTTTCCGCCGTGCCCGGTGCGGGAATAGCGCGAACGACGTCACCGGCCTCGACCATCGATGCAAAACGCCCGAAGCCTGATCCTCGGAAATGTTCGGACACGTCTGAAATCAGGATCGGATTGCGCAGATCGGGCTTGTCGTTGCCGTATTTCAGCATCGATTCGCGGTACGGGATGCGACGGAACGGCAGCGCGCTGACGCTACGGCCCTTGCCTTGCCAATCGGCAAACTCCTCGAAAACGCCGTGCAGCACCGGCTCGATGGCGGCAAACACGTCGTCCTGCGTGACAAAGCTCATTTCGAAATCGAGCTGGTAAAACTCGCCGGGTGAGCGATCGGCACGCGCATCTTCATCGCGGAAACACGGTGCGATCTGGAAATAGCGATCGAAGCCCGCAACCATCAGCAACTGCTTGAACATCTGCGGCGCCTGCGGCAGCGCGTAGAATTTGCCCGGATGGACGCGGCTGGGCACCAGATAATCGCGCGCGCCTTCGGGCGACGATGCCGTCAGGATCGGGGTCTGGAATTCGGTAAAGCCCTGCCCGACCATGCGGCGGCGCAACGACGCGATGACATTGCTGCGCAGCATGATGTTGGCATGAAGCTTTTCACGCCGCAGATCGAGGAATCGGTAACGCAGACGGATATCCTCAGGATAATCGGCCTCGTTCGCCACCGGCAGCGGCAGTTCCTGGGCGGTTGACTGGACGACGGCTTCCACCGCCCGGACTTCGATGCCACCCGTCGCCAGGTTCGGGTTAATCGCCGCCGCGTCGCGGGCGATCACCTTGCCAGTGATCGTGACGACCGCTTCGCTGCGCAAACCTTCGATGACCTTGAACACCGGGCCGCTGACATCGGTCACGATCTGGGTGATGCCGTAATGGTCGCGCAAATCGATGAAAACCAGGTCGCCATGGTCACGCTTCTTGTGGACCCAGCCGGACAGGCGAACCTCCTGGCCGATATGTTCGGGGCGAAGCTGTGCGCAGGTGTGCGTGCGATAGGCGTGCATTTGCTGTGTCTCTTGTGTTCTCTGGTTCGCCCTCCCGGCGGGTTCCGGGATCCAGCATTCAAGCGTTTCGTCTCGACAAGCTGAACCCTGGCGCTGGCCCAGGGTGACGGAAATTTGGGTCATGTGCGCTTTGTCGCCCCTCCCCACTTTGTCAAGCGCGCTTGGGCGGCTATGGGTCTAATATGCATGTTCATGATCTGATTACCGACAACGTCGCGCTCACCAATCTTTGCCACAGGCTGGCTCAGGCAGATTTTGTCTGTGTGGATACCGAATTCATGCGGGAAAACAGCTATTGGCCCGATCTCTGCCTGATCCAGATTGCGGATGTGAACGAGGCTGCGGCCATCGATCCCAAGGCTCCGGGCATCGATCTGAAACCGTTGCTCGATCTGCTGGTCGAGAATGACGAGGTGCTGAAAGTCTTCCATGCGGGCGGGCAGGACCTTGAGATTGTCTATAACCTGACCGGCAAGACGCCGTATCCGCTGTTTGACACCCAGATCGCCGCCATGGCGCTGGGGCTTGGCGAACAGGTCGGCTATTCCAGCCTGGTTGAGAGTTATCTGGGCATCCCGGTCGACAAGGGCGCGCGGTTTACCGACTGGGGCCGTCGCCCGCTGGATGAACGCCAGATCGACTATGCGATTGGCGACGTGACGCATCTGGCCAAAATTTTCCCGAAAATGCTCGATCGGCTGCGCAGAACCGGACGCGGCGCCTGGCTGGACAATGAAATGGAGCGGATCGCCGATCCTGCCAACTACGCCAATGACCCCGACCAGGTATGGCGACGAGTGCGTGTGCCGAGCCGCAAGGCCGATGTACTGGGGCGGCTGAAGGCCCTGGCTCGTTGGCGCGAGCTGGAAGCGCAGGGCAAGGACTTGCCGCGCGGCCGGATCGTCAAGGATGAGACGTTGGCCGATCTGGCAGGGCATCCGCCAAAGAAGCAGGGCGACCTTGCCAAGGTACGGGGGCTGTCGGTCGCCTGGGCCAGCAACGACATCGGCGGACGGATGATGGCGGCCCTGGAAGGCGCGAAGCCGCTGCCTGCCAGCGAGCTGCCGCCGCGAGACGATCGCAAACCCGGTTTGGGCAAGGAAGGCTCACTGGTTGCGGACTTGCTGAAATTGCTGCTCAAGATTCGCGCCCGGGAAATCGATGTCGCGGCCAAGCTGCTTGCCCGTTCCGAAGAACTGGAATTGCTGGCGGCAGGACAGCGCGATGGGCTGGCGATGCTGGAAGGCTGGCGGTTTGAAGAATTCGGCCGCGATGCGCTCGACGTTGTCGAGGGGCGAATGGCTTTCACCGTCAAGAACGGCAAGATGAAGATGACCCGCACCGAGGACTGATCCCAGCGAATGAACGCCATGCCTGTTCCCCGTTTGTTGATCGCGCTCACCGCAGCGCTGATGGCTGGCGCTTGCGCGATAGACGGTGCTCAGCCGCCAGAAACCGCAAAGCCTGTTACCACCTGCCAGGCTGAGCGAGTCCAGTATCTGGTCGGGCGCATGATTACCGATCGCACCGCCGCAGCCGCAAAGCGCGGCGCCCATACCGAACAGCTCCGCATCATCCTTCCCGATACCGCAGTGACGATGGATTTTCGGCCAGACAGGTTGAACATCGATGTCCGGCAGGACAAGGTGATCCTTCGCATCCACTGCGGCTGAACTGACAGCATTGCTGGCCCAATAGTGTTATCGCAGGTTGATGCCCATCATTGGCGTGCGATCCAGGCTGTTGGCCAAGGCCTTGTGGCGACGTTCGACGGCTTCACCGTAAAGGCCGACATCGCCCGCCTCCAGGAACAGATTGACTTGTTTGGCGTCGGTTTCCAGCCGTGACCGCAGCAACGGCGCACCAACGCCGCCACTCAGGCGCTGACCAAGCCTGATGGCCATGCCCCAGCGCCGCGCGCGTTGCAGGTCGTCCGGGTGGGCGAGCAGATCCAACGGTGCTGGCGTTGCCATGCCGCCGCCCAGCGAGGTAAACAACGCCTGCGCGACAATCGCCCTGCCCCGCGCATCGATAGCGACCCAATTGCCATGCAGCGCGATTTCCAGGCCGCGTTCGGCACGGAATTCAGGATTGGCGTGCCAACCGACATCAGCCAACAGGCAAGCGGCGTGCCGCAACCGCGCAAGGTCCGGGTCGGTATCCGTCTGGGCAAACAGCGGGGCAATCCAACGGTCGAGCAGGTCACCATGCTCGGCAAAGCGCCCCAACCTCCGCCCTTCGTCGCGCGCCGCGACGATCAGCGGGTCCTGCGCGCGCTCCGCCGCGCCAAGCTGGCCGTAAAGCAGCCCTTCGCGCAGACCAAAGGACGAAACGATCGTGGTCGACGAGCCCAGATGCTTCAGCAGCACGCTCAAGATCGCCGAAGCCTCACCCAACATCGGCACGCGGCCCGGCGAAATATTGGGTATCGCCCTCAATTTGCCCTTGCCGATGTGGCTAAGCGTCCGGTTCAGGCGGGTAATGCCTTCAGGCGGCATCTCATATTGGTGGATGATTGGCAGCGGATAGCTGTGCAGGCTCATGTCCAGCCGCGCCAAGGCTCGCCATGACCCGCCGACAAGATAGAGCGGCAGGTTGGCACCAGCCTGGCTCCAGCCCGCAGCATCCAGCAACGCTTCGACACGGCGGCTGAAACTCCGCCCGCCTTTTTCGCGCAGTGCGGCCAGGCGAAGGACGCCCAGCGGAAACGACGCGCGTTTCAATACCTCTCCGCCAGCGATTCGCACCAGTTCCAGGCTGCCGCCGCCTAGGTCACCAACAATGCCATCCGCATGTGGAATGGCTGAGATAACCCCTTCGCCCGCCGCCACTGCTTCCTGATCGCCCGACAATAATTCGACATTCAGGCCGACCTCTCGCGCGCGGTCGATCAGGTCCCGGCCGTTGGCGGCATCACGAACCGCGGCGGTTGCGACTACGCGCAGTCGGGACACTTCCATCTCGCGGACCAGTGCGGCGAAGCGCGTCAGGGCAGCAACGGCAACTCCAAACGCCTTTTTGTCGATATTGCCGTTGGCGGCCATCGACCGACCCAAGCCTGCCATGACCTTTTCATTGAACAGGATCGCAGGCAGCCGCGCTGGCCCTTGATAGACGACCAGGCGAATCGAATTGGAACCGATGTCGATGATCGCCGAGCGCGGATCAGCCACATCTTCCACCCTGGATTTGCGAAACAAAAGGGTAGCCACCCGCGCCGGCCCTCAGCGCCGGCGACGCAGCGAAAGCGTCGGCACCGAATCGCTGTCCGCCAACGCTGCGCCACGACCGGAAAGCGACGGGTTGGTCATGAAATAACGGTGCATGTTGAACGGACGGCTGCCCGGTTCGACCCGGACATAACTGCCATCCGGCTGCAAATCCCAACTTTGTTCGTTGTCGATCAGGTTGGCGACCATCACCTGGTCCAGCACCTGATCGTGGACCGTTTTGTTGGTGATCGGCAGCATATACTCCACGCGACGATCGAAATTGCGCGGCATCCAGTCGGCGGAGGAAATATAGATCTTGGCGCCGTCGTTCGGCAAGGCGTTGCCATTGCCGAACACCCAGATGCGGCTGTGCTCCAGAAAGCGCCCGACGACCGATTTCACCCGGATATTTTCCGACATGCCCGGCACGCCCGGCTTCAGGCAGCAGATGCCGCGAATGATCATGTCGATCTCCACCCCGGCATTGCTGGCCTCATAGAGCTTTTCGATTACCGCAGGATCGACGACGGAATTCATCTTTGCCCAGATTGCCGCCGGCTTGCCCGCACGGGCAAACGCGATTTCGTCATCGATCAGCGACATCAGCCTGTCGCGCAGATCAAGCGGGCTCATCCCCAGCAGTTCAAGCCCGGTCGGCTCGACATAGCCGGTAACATAGTTGAACAATTGCGCCGCATCGCGGCCAAGCCTTGGGTCCGCGGTGAAAAAGCTGAGGTCGGTATAGATCCGCGCGGTAATGGGGTGATAATTGCCCGTGCCGAAATGGCAGTAGGTGCGATACTGTCCGCCTTCGCGCCGGACGATCATCGAAACCTTGGCGTGGGTTTTCCAATCGATAAAGCCATAGACGACCTGCACGCCCGCACGTTCCAGTGCCGATGCCCAGAGCAGGTTCTGTTCCTCATCAAACCGCGCTTTCAATTCAACCACGGCGGTTACCGATTTACCCGATTCGGCGGCGGCGATCAGCGCGTTGATGACCGCCGGCTGTTTACCCGCACGGTACAGCGTCTGCTTGATCGCCACGACGTCGGGATCGGCGGCAGCCTGTTTCAGGAACGCCAGCACAACGTCGAAAGACTCATAGGGATGCTGGACGATAATGTCCTTGGCCCGGATCGCCGCGAAACAATCCCCCCCATATTGGCGGATGCGTTCGGGGAAACGCGGCGTATAGGGCGGGAATTTCAGATCGGGCCGGTCTTCGTCGACAATCGCATCCAGATCGCCAACGCCAAGGAAAGCGCCGCCCTCCGTCACGAAGGCGTCGGGTCCGCCCATCTCTTCGCGCAGGACGGTCGCCAGGCTTTGCGGCATTCCCACTTCCAGTTCCAGCCGGATCACGCGACCGCGGCGGCGACGCTTGATCGCGTTGGCGAAATAGCGGACCAGATCCTCGGCCTCTTCCTCGATTTCGATATCGCTGTCGCGCAAGACACGAAATTCGGCAGCGCCAACGACGCGGTAACCTGGGAAAATCAGGGATGAGAAGCGCTTTACCAACGATTCAACCGCGACATACCGCGCCTGATCGCCGGGAAGCCGGACGAACCGCGGCATCGGCGCGGGCAGCATAACCAATTCACGAATCGGCGCCTCGTCCGACAGGCGAACCAGATCGAACATCACCGCCAGCCCCTTGTTGGGCATGAACGGGAACGGGTGGGCGGGATCGAGCGCCTGGGGTGTCAGGATCGGGAATATCTGTTCGCGGAAATGTTTTTCCAGCCAGTTGATCTCATCCGGCGTCATAACCTCGTCGATCGAACGCGACCCGAGCACCGCGATACCGTTTTCGGCAAGCTGGGCGCGCAATGTCCGCCAGACCACGCGCTGAGCTTCGACCAGACGGTCAGCCTCCGCGACAATCGCCGACAATTGCTGTCCGGCAGTCAACCCGTCGGGTGACATGCGGTCGACATCCTGCATTTGCTGGCCCTTCAGCCCAGCGACCCGGACCATGAAGAATTCGTCGAGGTTAGAACCGGAAATCGCCAGGAAACGCAGGCGTTCCAGCAATGGGTGCGCCGAATTGCACGCCTCATCCAGTACGCGCTGATTGAACGCCAGCCACGATAGTTCGCGGTTGAAGTAACGATCGCCGCCGCTGGCGCTGGCGAACATATCGTCGTCATCCTCGCGGTGCGCGATTAGGGCAGGTCTGGTCATGGCTCGCTCGAATCGGGGACGGGGCGCCGATCCTGGATCAGACCGGCATCTTCCAATGTGGCCCGCGCGAAGGGAATCGACAAGCGTTTCCGCTGTTCAAACGCAGCTTGCTCGATCGCATCGACGGCGCGCATCGTTGCGAGATGGCTGCGTTCAACGCGCGTCAAAAGCCATTGGATCAACTCTGGCCGGGCATCGATTCCGCGTCGAAGGAACAACCGTTCAAACAACGCCAGGCGCAAGGCATCGTCGGGTGGCTCGATCGCCAGCACCGGCGTCGCGTTCAGTCGGGAGCGCAGGTCAGGCAACCGGACGGTCCAGGCGGGCGGGGCTTCGTCTGCGATGATGAGCAGCGGTTGACGCGTCGTTTGTGCGCGGTTCCAGGCGTGGAAAATCTCGGCTTCGCTCTGCCGTTCGGCATCGTCGATGACAGTGGCATGGCCTTGTGCCGTGAACACGCGGCCCAGCAGGCTTCGGCCAGATTTGCGCGGGCCGACCAGCAGTGCGGCCATCACCGGCCATGTCGACCAGTGTTGCAATTGGTGTACCGCGCGCTCGTTCGATGGACCCATCAGAAATTCATTGTCCGCCGGACCTTCCGGCAACGTCAGCGGCAGGGCTAACTGGCTCATCCGCCCGTCTTGGTATCAGGCGGAGGAGCAGAAGGTGCGGCGGCGCGCTCGATGCGAATGGCCCCCGTCCCACGCGACACCCGCCATCCACGGGCCTCCAGCGCGGTGGCAAGTGCGTTGGCATCGCCATCATAGGAAACGCGCATCACAGAAATGGCCCCCAGCGCCAGGCTGGTGGTTACCGCCGAATGCACGCCGGGCACCGCGCGCACCGCGGCCTCGGCAGCGGTTACTGACCCGGCATTGGGCGTGTCGATCTGAACAGTGACGGTCGTGCTCGCCCGGTTGCCCACGCCTTCCTCGACCGCCAGATCATCGCCCGTGGTATCGTCGGTCGCAACAGGCGCAGTCGGTCGATAGGCCAGCCCCGGATCGCCAGCCAACAGGCTGGAGGCCAGCGCGCGCTGATACAGTGCGTCGATGCGCTTCACGCCTTCATCCATCAATGCGGGCAAGGCGTCGCTGTTCGACACCCGCAGCGAAAATTTGCCGAGCAATTTATTGTCCGGTCCAAATCGCGCCTGGAATGTGCCGATAACCGGCCCGCCAGGCCATTGGCGATACAGGTGGACGACCGGAATCAGCACGTTGGTCGCGTCATACTGGCCCAGAATCGCCCGCCACCACCCGCGCCCGGGGCGCAAAACCTGCCCGGTTGTCATCAACAGCGAATCCGGGCCCGAGCCTGCTGGACGAACATAATCGATGGAGCTGTTGCCACTGCGGAACCGGGTCCATGCATCGATCCACGGGGTTTTCTGTTCGAAAACCTGACCTGCCCCGGCCGACCACATGACCGGGACCAGCAGCATCGGCGCAGAGCGTGACTGTTCGATGGGTATGCCCAGCATCGCGCCTGCCCGCCCGCGATTGAACTGCACGCCCAGCCGCGCGATGTAGCGGTTGCCGCCAACCAGTTCTTTTTCGATGACGATGCCCGAAACCACCGAATCAAGCGCGCCGTCGCTCAACCCGCCGCTGCGGCCATAACGTTCAGCCAGCTTGGCCCACCCTTTGCGTTGGGCAAGTCGCCAACCGAGATACCGCGCCGCGCTTGCCGATTTGGCAGCGACATCGACATCGATGCCACCAACCTCCAGGCTACCCCCGTCATCCGTCGTCGGCGCGGAGACGGGCTGCCCGGCGCCCGGCGTATCGCCTTGGGCAAGTACCACGCCACTCATCCCCAGCAGGGCGAGTGCGGTAATTGCGGGACGGAAATGGCGCGTCAGCATCATGATCCGGCCCTTTTGGCGAAGCAGGCGTAGAAATCCAAGCGCGATATGGCTAGGCCGCGTCACATGACCGACAACGACCGCGATAAACCCGCATCCTACACCTATGCCCAGGCTGGCGTTTCGATCGCCGCGGGCAATGCACTGGTCCGCGCCATCGGGCCATTGGCCAAGGCGACGCGGCGCGCTGGAGCGGACGCCGATCTTGGTGGTTTTGGCGGTTTCTTCGACCTGAAGGCGGCGGGTTTCATCGATCCGCTGCTGGTCGCGGCCAATGATGGCGTTGGCACCAAGTTGAAGCTGGCAATCGAATGGGACCGGCATGACGGCGTGGGCATCGACCTGGTGGCCATGTGCGCGAACGACCTGATCGTGCAAGGCGCAGAACCACTGTTCTTCCTTGATTATTATGCGACAGGCAAACTCGATTCCGGTGTCGCCGAACGCGTCATCGCCAGCATCGCCGAAGGATGCCGGGTCGCCGGCTGCGCGCTGATCGGCGGCGAAACCGCGGAAATGCCCGGCATGTACGCACCCGGAGATTACGATCTCGCAGGGTTCTGCGTCGGCGCGGTGGAGCGCGACCGCGTGCTAACCGGTGCCGACATCGCAGGCGGGGACATGATTCTCGGTCTCGCTTCGTCAGGGGTGCATTCCAATGGATTCTCGCTCGTCCGCAGATTGGCGGCTGACAAGGGCTGGAAGCTCGATCGCCCTGCCCTGTTCGATCTCAACACATTGTTGATCGACGCGCTGATGGCGCCGACTCGCATTTATGTGAAAAGCCTTTTGCCGCTGGTGGCCGCTGGGCGGATCAAGGGGCTGGCGCATATTACCGGCGGCGGCCTGCTGGAAAATATCCCGCGCGTCCTGCCCGAAGGCACCCACGCGATGATCGACGCGGACGCCTGGGAACAGCCGCGGTTGATGGCGTTCCTGCAGGCCCAAGGCGCGATCGAACCGGGGGAAATGGCGCGCACCTTCAACTGCGGTATCGGCATGGCGGTGATCGTTGCAGCCGACAACGCCGACGGAGTCGCGGCCGAACTGCGCGCGGCGGGAGAAACCGTCCATACCATTGGCCATGTCGCCCATGGCGCACGGGGCTGCACCGTTTCCGGGTCGGTCGAAACGTGGAGCGCCCGCGCTGGCTGGACCGCAACGCACAATGGTTAAGACGCGAACGGGCGCCAAAACACGCGTCGGCGTGCTGATTTCCGGGCGCGGATCCAATATGATGGCGTTGGCCGAGGCAGCCCGTGCCGAGGATTGCCCGTTCGAAATAGTGCTTGTCGCGTCGGACAAGCCAGACGCCCCCGGGATTGCCTGGGCCCACGCGCAAGGCATTGCGACCTTTACCCAATCACCCAAGGGTATGCCTAAAACCGATTACGAAGCGGCAATCGACGCGGCACTGCGTGAGGCGGAGACGGAGGTGGTCGCGCTGGCAGGCTATATGCGATTGTTGAGCGATACCTTCGTGGCGCGCTGGCGCGGACGCATCATCAATATCCACCCTTCGTTATTGCCTAAATACAAGGGTCTCGACACTCATGCTCGCGCCATCGAGGCGGGCGATCAGGAAGCGGGCTGCTCCGTTCATGTCGTGACCGAAGAGTTGGACGGTGGCGAGGTGTTGGGTCAGGCGCGCGTGCCGATTTTGCCAGGTGACACCCCCGAGGCGCTGGCAGCGCGCGTTCTGGCAGAAGAACATCGCCTTTACGCTGGCGTTCTGGCAGAATTCTGCAACGATGAGTCCCGACCCCGCCGTTGAGCTTGAACGTGTCCGAGCGATCTGCCTTGCCTTGCCGCAGGCTGACGAACGGCCATCGCATGGTTCGCCCGGATTTTTCATCACCAAGGGCAAGTTCTTCGCCTATTTCTGGCATAACCATCACGGCGACGGCATCACGGCGGTGCATGTGAAGACCAGCGGACGCGAAGAACAGGCGATGCAGGTCGAAATGGCACCGGACTTTTACTTCGTGCCACCCTATCTGGGGCCCGGTGGTTGGATCGGAATGCGGCTCGATCAACCGGATACCGACTGGGATCGCGTCGCCGACCGCATTATGGCGAGTTGGGAGATGGTGGCGCCACGCCGCTTGCTGGAGGCAAGACCTGTATGACTGACACGCCGGCCGAAAAGGCGGAGGCAGCCGCTATCCGGCGCCGCTGGGTGACGCTGGGGGAATTCGTCGCAGTGGCCGGGCTCATCATTTCAGCACTGGCGTTGTGGAGCAGCTATACCGATCGCCGGGCTGATCAGGCGGAAAGACAGGTCGAAAAGGCGGAGGTTGCCCGCGCGCGTGGCACCGTCTTGTTGATGGCAACGCCTTCCCACGGCGGAGAGATGCTGACGGTCCATGACGCGCAGCACCCGGTTCAATCGATCAGCATTGTTTTGCCCACCGCTTTCGGTGTCGCCCCGCAAGGCAGCACAGGCACGCTGGAAATCCGTGGAGAGTGGTTTTCCGGTGCCTTGCTGGGCTTCACCAAAGACGGACCGGGCGAACAGAAAGGTCGCCTGCCCGTGTTGATTGCCGCCGATTATTGGGATGGCGACGATCATATCACTGACAAGGCGGTCTATGACATCTTGTGGAGAACCGAGGGCCGTTTCCTGCGCGGGCGCACGGTGCGGCTGACCGGTATGGTCTTGCGTGCCCGACACGGCGCGTCGCAGGCGGCGGTCGATCGCGCGTGGCATGGACTGGCGCCGAAGCCAGGCAAGTGACGACCGGTTCGGGCGTATCGGCTTGGCGGCCCATGGAGGCAGCCGACATGGGCGACGTGCAGGCTATTTCCGATCTGGTGCACGGTGCCTATTCGGAAACCCCCGAAGTTTATGGGGAACGTCGCGCGCTCTATCCCGGTGGCTGCTTCGTGTTGGTGCAGGACCGGCGTACCGTCGGCTATCTCATCACTCACCCGTGGCTGACTGGCTCACCGCCGGCACTGAACGCCTTGCTGGGCAGCCTGCCGGGTAACGCCGACACTTATTATCTTCATGACATCGCGCTGCTGCCCGCATCGCGGGGTACAGGCGCCGGCGCTTCGGCGGTGAAACTGGTTGTCGCCATGGCGCGCGCACTTGGCTTTGAAAGCATATCGTTGGTGGCGATCAACGGCGCAGATCGCTTCTGGGCGTCGCAGGGTTTCGACTATTTGCCCACAGATGCGGGCATTGGGTCTTATGGACCGGGCGCCCTTCCGATGCGCCATAGGCTGATTTAATCCGCGCCCTTGCCCATCCCCAAAGCACGTCATGCCGGGAGTGACCCCGGCATGACGTTGATTCGGTATTGAAGAAACCTGATCGGGAGATCAGCCGACAAGTTCTTCCGGCTTGAAGAAATAGGCGATTTCGATCGCCGCATTCTCTTCCGAATCCGAACCATGGACCGAATTTGCTTCGATCGATTCGGCGAGCTCCTTGCGGATCGTGCCCGGCTCAGCATTTGCCGGGTTGGTCGCGCCCATGATGTCGCGGTTGCGCTGGACGGCGTTTTCACCTTCCAGAACCTGCACCACGACGGGGCCGGAAATCATGAACGTCACCAGATCGTTGAAAAACGGGCGCTCCTTGTGGACGGCATAGAAACCTTCCGCCTGTTCCTTCGTCATCTGGATACGCTTGGAAGCGACGACACGCAGGCCAGCTTCCTCCAGCATCCTGGTGACGGCGCCGGTCAGGTTGCGGCGGGTTGCATCGGGCTTGATGATCGAAAAGGTCCGGGTAGCGGCCATGGCCGTTCGGGCTCCTGTTTTTGGGGTGTAAGATAGGTTGGCGGGCCTTTAGCGACGTGTGACGCCATCGGCAAGCGCCGTATCAAGCCGCTTGCTCCCAGCCCCGCTCAGTCTGTTTCCAATAACGCCGCTCGACGCCCGGTTTTTCGGCCAGGTTGCGCCACGCCAATCGTGCCTCGGTAATTTTGTCGTCGTCAAAGAAGTGGAAGGCTCGATCAAAACCAAGCGCGTCGTCTCGCCATTCGCCATCGACAATCGCAAGGTTGCGCGCGCCGTTGTTCGCCACCGGCTCAGCAGCGATCAGTACCGGCTGTGCACTGTCGTCGCCTGCCCCGGCCTGTGCGTGAGGGAGGAAAGCCTCTACCGCATAAGTCCATAACGCGCGATCCAGGGTGTCCCGTTGCGATTGGTCGGACGAAACAATCAGCAGGCGTTCGCCGTTGTCGAGCACGCGTTCGGCGATGCGGGGCAGAACACGGTCGAGCGGACGAGCCGTCAGGTGATAGAAATCGACCTGCA
The DNA here is from genome assembly GCA_041659385.1 of Sphingomonas sp. GTDB lineage: Bacteria > Pseudomonadota > Alphaproteobacteria > Sphingomonadales > Sphingomonadaceae > Sphingomonas. The sequence goes on along the minus strand of JBAZYJ010000002.1, from coordinate 128,816 downwards.
CGGCCCGCCCCTTCGCTGTTCTCAGCCTTCAAAATTGTCGGCGACGAACCGATCAAGCACGCGCACGCCAAAGCCCGTTGCGCCCTTGTCCCAGGTGGGGCCGGGCTTGTCGGCCCACACCATGCCTGCGATATCGAGATGCGCCCAGCGAACGCCCTTTTCGACATAACGCTGAAGGAACTGGGCCGCGGTAATCGAACCGGCACCGCGCGGGCCGACATTTTTCATATCCGCGATCGGGCTGTCGATCAGCTTGTTGTACGCATCCGAAAGCGGGAAGCGCCACAACAGATCGCCGCTTGCCTTGCCCGCGCTCAGCAGTTGATCGGCAAGGCTGTCGTCGTTGGCGAACAAGCCGCCATGTTCGCTGCCCAGGCTGATAATCATCGCACCCGTCAGCGTCGCCAGATCGATGATCGTCTTGGGCTTATGGGTTTTTTGCACCCAGGTCAGCGCGTCGCACAACACGAGTCGCCCTTCGGCATCGGTGTTGAGGATTTCGATCGTCTGGCCCGACATCGAGGTTACGATGTCACCGGGCCGCTGAGCGTTACCGTCAGGCATGTTCTCGACCAACCCGCACACGCCGACCACATTTGCCTTGGCATTGCGTAATGCCAGAGCTTTCATGGCGCCGACGACCGCGCCAGCCCCGCCCATATCCCACTTCATGTCTTCCATGCCGGGACCGGGCTTCAGCGAAATACCGCCAGTATCGAAGGTTACCCCTTTGCCGACCAACGCCAGATCGGGGTCTCCCGCACCCTTGCCGCTCCATTTGAGGACCAGAAGCTGCGCATCGCGGACCGAGCCCTGCGAGACGCCCAGCAAGGCGCCCATGCCAAGCGCACGCATTTCGTCTTCGCCAAGGACGGTGATTTCCAGGCCAAGCCCGTCAACCTCCTTCACCACATGCTCGACGAAGCTCTCCGGGTAGATCTTGTTGGGCGGTTCGGACACCAGAGTACGGGTCAATGCCAGACCAGCGCTGATCGCTTTCTGCGTTGTCCAGGCCGCCTCGACGTCGTCAGGCGCGCCGACGATGGTGAGAGCCTTCAGCGTCGGCTTCTGTTTTTCGGGCAATTTGGTGCGATAAGTGTCGATCCGCCAGGCCCGTTGCACGGCCCCGCCCGCAAGGCGGGCAACCGCCTTGGCCGATGGTGCGCCGGGCAAAGCGCCCAGATCAACGACGAGTTCGGTGCGGCCCGATGTCAACAACCGGGCGGACAACGCGCCGCCGGCCCGTTCGTAATCAGCCTCGCCGCCCGCGCCGACGCCGACCAGAATGATCTGCACCACGGCGTCGCCCACTGCCACGAACGAATCGACAATCGCGCCAGCTTCCCCTTCAAACCGGCCGGCCGAGGCGGCGGTTAGCGCCAGCTTCTGGGCCGCGGCGTCAAATCCGGGAAATAAAAGCCTGGCGATCCCGTCCTTTTCGACAGGAAGGGCAACGACCGTTGCGTCGACTGGGCGCTGGGCCGTAAATTGAATGTCCATGAAAACCCCGATACTCAACTGCAAATGGATGACGTGAGTCTCGTATCCCTTAAGCCAGGCTTTCGCCTCTGGCAAAGCGTCGCCCCAACCGCATGAACGATGCGCGCCTGATTGCGGCGACCGGTTTCCGGTGCGATAGGGCGCGGCCAGTGAGGCAAGATGACACGGAACTGGCAAGGCCAGGCAATTTGGCACGGGGTATCGTAATTATCGTGAGGCAGCATCGTTTTCTTGCCCCGGCGGCGTTGCCGGCCATGCTGATGGCAAGTGGCGTCGCCCAGGCGCAAAGCACGGATGCGCCTGTTGCGCCGTCGAATAAAACCGTTCCCGCCGCCCCTGCGCAAAACGACCCATCGGCGCGCCTTGCAACCCGGACGCCGAACCCGATCGACCTGACCGCAGACGCCACCCAGGATGATCCGGGCAAGGACGATCAGGTCACCTTCAGCGCCGATGGCCTGCAATATGACAATGAAAACAACCTCGTCACCGCGACGGGCGATGTGCGGATGCGGCGCAGCGGCAACCGCTTGCGCGCTGACAAGATCGTGTGGAATCGCAAGACCGGTCAGGTCGTCGCCAGTGGCAATGTCGTCGTTACCAACCCGTCCGGCGACGCGGCTTATGGCAGCGCTGTTGAACTGACCGACGCGCTGAAGGACGGCGTCATCGACAATATGCTGGTCGTACTCGATCAGGGCGGGCGCCTTGCCGCAAACCGCGGCACGCGGCACGCCGATGGCGTCATCTCGCTCGACGACGCGGCTTATTCGCCGTGCAACGTGGTCGATTCGAGCAATTGCCCCAAACTACCCTCGTGGCACATTACCGCCCTGCAGGTTGTCTATAACCCCGAACGCCACCGCATCTACTACAAGGGCGCACGACTCAATCTCTTCGGCTTGCCGACAATTCCGCTGCCAGCTTTCTCAAACCCGGTTGGCCTGGGCGCGCAGAGCGGTTTTTTGACGCCTGACGTCCGCTATGGCCGCACCAACGGTTTTGAACTTGCCGCGCCTTATTATTTCCGTCTCGCACCCAATCGCGGGCTGGTAGTAACACCGCGCCTGTATTCCAATGCGTTGCCGGCGGTTCAGCTTCAATATGACGCACTGACGTCGATCGGGGCGTACCGCGTCATCGCCTATGCAACGTCGAGCCAGCGGACCGATCCGACCACCGGCGCGATCAGCAGTACCAACGACGTATTCCGTGGCTATCTGGATATTGCGGGACGGTTCCAGCTCAGCCCCGAATGGAGCGTCTCCACCTCGGTTCGCCTGACGACCGACCTCACCTTCCTGCGCCGCTATGATATTTCACGCGACGATCTGCTGCGCAACACCCTCAATATCGAGCACATTACCGACGACAGCTATCTGTCGATCGCCGGTTGGGCCATCCAGACGTTGCGGGTTGGCGACCGGCAGGGATTGCAGCCTTTTGCTTTGCCCGAGATCGACTATCGCCGTCGCTTCGGCGGGGGCTTGCCGGGCAGCGTGCTTCAGGTCCAGCTCAACACCCTGGCGCTCGACCGGACAGCGGGCCAGGATACCCAGCGCGCCTTTGCCAGCGCGGAGTGGAACCTGCGGCGGATCACGCCATGGGGTCAGGAAGTCACCCTCACCGCCTATGGTCGCGGCGATCTTTATCGCGCCAACGACACCATCGCCACGACGATCGATGCCTATCGCGGCCAGGAGGGCGTCCATGGCCGGGCAATCGGCGCGGTGGCGCTCGACGTCGCATGGCCGCTGATCGGCTCGCTGTTCGGTGGCAGCCAGCGATTGACGCCGCGCATCCAGTTCGTCGGTTCGCCGCATATCGCCAATTTGCTGGTGCCTAATGAGGATGCCCGTTCGGTCGACCTCGACGACACCAACCTGTTCTCGCTCAACCGGTTCCCCGGCTATGACCGGTTCGACGATGCCTCGCGGGTTACTTACGGTTTCGATTGGGCGGTCAATGTACCCAACATATCGATCAACGCGACGATTGGGCAAAGTTATCAGTTCAGCAAACCGTCGGACCTGGTGCCGGTGGGCACCGGATTTTCTGAACGGCTGTCCGACATCGTCGGGCGCACCGAAGTGCGTTTCAAGGATTTTGTGTCGCTGACTCACCGTTACCGGCTGGACAAGGGCAGCCTGGCAGTTCGCCGCAACGAAATCGACGCGACCATAGGGTCGCACAGCACGTATTTTCTGGTCGGCTATCTGCGGCTCAACCGCAACATCACGCCAACTCTCGAGGATCTGCGCAACCGGGAAGAAGCACGAGTCGGGGGTCGGCTGCAATTGGCGCGTTTCTGGTCTGTCTTCGGTTCCGGCGTGGTAGACCTGACCGATCGCCGGGAAGATCCGCTGTCGCTTTCGGATGGATTCACCCCGATCCGTCACCGGTTGGGCTTTGCTTATGAGGATGATTGCCTTAGGCTTGGCCTGACCTGGAAGCGCGATTATCAGGATACCGGCGACGCAAGGCGGGGCGACAGCTTTCTGTTGACGCTGGCATTCAAGAATCTGGGCCGCTAAGCTCTGGTTCAGACGCGATGCGCAATTTGCACTGGGCGGAATTGAGACAGGACACTTCCAGAACGTGATCATCAACATTGTTTCGACGAGCCGTATCGGCCGCGCGATTGCCCTGATTGCCGGTAGCGCGATTGCCACGGCCTCCATCGCTCAGGTCTTGCCGGACAACAGCGTGCCGGATACCGGGCTTAACATTCCCGCCAATCTGCAATTGTTTGGCAAGGCGGACCCGAACGTCCGCAAGCCGACGGCGATCGTCAACGATAGTGTCATTACCGGCACCGATGTCGACCAGCGACTGGCACTGGTGCTTGCCAACAACGACGCCAAGCCGTCGCCCGAAGAATTGCAGCAGCTCCGCCTGCGCATCCTGGGCAGCCTGGTCGACGAGACGCTGCAAATCCAGGAAGCGCGCTCGCACGATATCAAGGTAACCGCCGAAGAAATCGACGGCGGCATCGCGCGCATCGCCAAGAATTTTCAGAAATCGGTGCCAGATCTGCGCACCTATCTCGCCTCAGTCGGATCGTCGGAGCGCACGTTGCGGCGGCAGATCGAGGCCGAGTTGGCATGGAGCCGGTATCTGCGCAAGCGTATCGACCCGTTCGTCAACATCGGTGATGAGGAAGTGAAGCTGATCCTTGCCCGGCTTGAGGCGGCAAAGGGGTCGACCGAATATCACGTTCGGGAAATCTATCTGAAGGCGTCGCCCGAACAGAGCCAGCAGGTTTTTGCCGAAACCCGCAGCCTGATCGAAGCAATCCAGCAGGGCAAGAAGACGTTCGAGCAGGTTGCAGGCGAACGTTCTGATTCGTCGACGCGATCGACCGGTGGCGACCTTGGTTGGGTAAAGGGGCCGCAACTCCCCGATTCGCTTTCCCAGGCTGCCGAGACGATGCAGATCGGCCAGATGGCTGGTCCCATTGAGACGCCGGGCGGCTTTTCGATCATGTATCTGGTCGACAAGCGCAAGGTGCTGACCGCTGATCCGCGTGATGCGGTGCTCAGCCTTCGCCAGCTATCGGTGCCCTTCCACGCCGGTATTAGCCAGGCGGATGCGAGCGCCAAGGTTGCCGAGTTCAGCAAGGTGCTGCAAACCGTCCATGGTTGCGGTGACGTGACCAAGGTTGCCAAGGAAATCGGCGCCGAGGTTGTCGACAACGACGCCGTGCGTATCCGCGATTTGCCCGTTCCCTTGCAGGACATGATGACCAAATTGCAGGTGGGCGAGGCGACTCAACCCTTCGGATCGCCGACCGACGGCGTGCGCAGTCTGGTGCTGTGCGGCCGCAACGATCCGCAAGACGGGCAATTGCCGGGCGTCGAACAGGTTCGCAATCAAATGGAACAGCAAGCGGTCAATCTGCGCGCAGAGCATAAGCTGCGCGATCTTCGCCGCGACGCGATCATCGAATATCGCTGATTTTCGCAGTCCTTTGGCGACGCGCTTCTGGCGCGCGGAGGGAGAAAAGGTGACGCCGATTGCAATCGCGATGGGCGATCCCGCCGGGATCGGGCCCGAAGTGCTCGCCAAATCCTGGGCGGGGCGCCGCGAGTTCGACTTGCCGCCTTTTTTCGCCGTAGGGGACGCGCGGGCAGTCGCTCGGGTCTGGCCCGGAGCGGTTGCGGCGATCACGGACCCTTCCGCTGCGATCGGGGTGTTCGATGACGCGCTTCCCGTGTTGTCGATCGACGATGCTGGAGAAATCACTCCTGGCCTTCCCGATGCGGATGGCGCTCGAATGGCGCTGCACGCGCTGGAAATGGCCGTGGGGCTGACGCGGTCCGGCGCTTCGTCAGCGTTGGTTACCGGCCCGATTTCCAAGGCGCAGCTTTACGAGATCGGCTTCAATTACCCTGGGCAGACTGAATTCGTCGCGGAACGCTGCGGTATCGCGCGCGAGAACGCAGTGATGATGCTTGCCGGTGCTGATCTGCGGGTGGTGCCGATGACAACGCACGTGGCATTGATCGATGTCGCGCCATTGCTCAGCGTTGAGCTTGTACTTGCCAAGGCCCGTGCGACGGCTCGCGGGCTGGCTCGATCCTTTGGTGTCGAAACGCCACGCCTCGCCTTTGCAGGCTTCAACCCCCATGCCGGGGAAAGAGGCGCCTTGGGTACTGAAGAACTGACGATCCTGATGCCGGCAATCGAGCAGTTGCGGGCTGAGGGCATTGACGCGACCGGCCCCTTTCCCGCCGACACCATGTTCCACACCCGCGCCCGCGCCCGTTATGACGTGGCGATGTGCTGTTATCACGATCAGGCGTTGGTGCCTTTGAAAACCCTGTATTTCGACGATGGCGTCAACGTCACCCTTGGCCTGCCGATCGTGCGCACCTCGCCCGATCATGGCACGGCATTCGACATTGCCGGGCAGAACGTCGCCAACCCGCAAGCGATGATCGCGGCCATTCGCGTGGCAGGCGAATCGGCACGCCTTCGCGCCCAGACCGCGGCGGTACAGACTGGGTGAGTGACCTGCCGCCGCTGCGCGATGTGATCGCGCGCCATGGCCTGAGCGCGAGCAAGGCGCTGGGCCAGAATTTTCTGTTCGACGGCCAATTGCTGGATCGCATAGCCGCGATTCCGGGTGACCTTGCCGATGCCGAAGTGTTCGAGGTTGGACCTGGACCCGGCGGTTTGACGCGTGCGTTGCTGAAGGCTGGTGCGCGAGTGACGGCAGTTGAACGGGATCGCCGTTGCCTGCCTGCGCTGGCCGAACTTGCCGATTATTATCCCGGGCGGCTGCGCGTCATCGAAGGGGACGCGCTGGAAATCGATGTTCCTGCGCAGTTTGAAGGGCGACCCCATATCGTCGCCAATCTGCCCTATAATGTCGGCACCGCGCTGTTTGTCGGCTGGCTGTCGGGTAATTGGCCTCCCTTCTGGCAAAGCCTGACGTTGATGTTCCAACGCGAAGTTGCCGAACGCATCGTCGCATCAGCGGGCAGCGATGCCTATGGTCGGCTGGCGGTGCTTGCCCAGTGGCGGGCGCAAGCACGGATTGCGATGACGGTGCACCGGTCAGCCTTCACGCCGCCACCCAAGGTGATGTCGGCTGTGGTGCATGTGGTCCCCGGTGAGATGCCAGGCGGTGTCAATTTCCGTACCCTTGAACGCCTGACCGCCGCCGCATTCGGCCAGCGTCGCAAGATGATGCGCCAAAGCCTGAAAAGCGTATCCGGCGCGCTTGAGGCGCTGGAAACGCTGGGTATCGACCCGACCCGGCGCGCGGAGACCGTCAGCGTCGCCGAATTTGTCGAAATAGCGCGTACAATCGACGCCTGACCGCCGGGCTTATTCCTTGGTGTCGGCAGGTGTCGGTGTGGTGGTTGCAATCGCTGCGCGCGGCGCGCCCTTGGCAATCACCGCGGCCAATTGCACGGCGTCGGGGCAGGCAGTATTTCGGCAAATCTTACGGATGCGTGCCAGATTGTCGCGCGCCTTGACCAGCGCACCCTTGGCGACAAGCGCCTCGCCCTGCCCCTTTAGCGCGCCAAGGTCGTTGGGATCCAGCTCCAGCGCGTCACGATAGTGGCGGTACGCCAGGCCGTTCAGGCCGCGCGCGCGCGCCACATCGCCCAGGACGACATAAGCGGCGCGGTTGCGCGGATCGACAGCCAGCGCGGTTTCCAGCGTGTCGGTCGCAGCCTCAAGCTGGCCAGCGGCGACCTGCGCTTTTCCCGTGGAGAGCAGGGTCATCGACTTAGGGTCGATCTGGACATCCGGCCGCTGCGCGTGGATCGCCACCGAAGCCGACGCCAGCGCGAGTGCTGCGGCAAGGGCAAAGGGGGTGTAGCGCATAATAAGCTCCAGGTTGATCGACTTGCGGGCTAGCATGGTGCCCGCAGTGTTGCGACAAAAAACCCATCTGTCCAATCATGCCTTGGCGTCAGGCGAAGGCCGTCTCCATGCGAACGGCCAACGGGCAGATTGACCGGTTCGGCGCGCCAACCCGGATAACGATCCAGGAACGTGGCGATTTGCCCGCGCCCCTCATCGTCGATCAACGAACAGACGATATAGGTGATGGTTCCGCCGGGTTTGACCAGCGGCACTGCGATGTCGAGCAAATGGCGCTGCGTCACTGCCAACCGACCGAGCATCGCCGGGTTCAGCCGCCAGCGCGCCTCTGGATTGCGCCTCCAGGTGCCAGTGCCAGAACAGGGCGCGTCGATCAGCACCAGGTCGGCGCGACTGTTCCAGTCGATCAGCGCCTCGGCTTCCCTGCCAGGGTCCATCAGCAGGGTCGTGATGATGCCAACCCCGGCCCGGGCCGCCCGCGGGGTCAGGCGCGACAGGCGGTCCCGATTGACGTCCGCCGCCAGTATCTCGCCTTTGTCGTCCATCGCCGCCGCCAGCGCCAGCGCCTTGCCTCCACCGCCCGCGCAAAGGTCGACCGCGACCATGCCGGGTTGGGCGCCTGCCGCGAGCGAAACGAACTGGCTGCCGGCATCCTGTACCTCGACGCGACCAGCAAAGGAGGTCATGTCGAAGCCGGATGGCACGCGCAGCCCATCCGCCAATCCGTCAATCGGCGTCGCGCCTTCGATTTCCCGGATGATGTCCGCCGCCGTCGTCACGCGACGATTGACGCGGATGTCTAGCGGTGCGCGGTCGTCGACCAGCGCGGCAAGCTCGGCATCATCGACGCCCGATTGGGAAAGGCGCTCGGCAAGCCAGGCCGGGGCCAACCCTTTATCGGCAACCGGTTCGCCCACCTGGAAAGGAGCAGGCGCGTGTCCCTCTCCGGTGAAGGCAGCGGCCCGGTCTTCTTCCGCCAGCATCGCCAGCATCGCCGCCCTGCCGGAAACCGGCATCTCGCCCAGCGCGCGGATTGCGGCATAGACATAGCCGCGCACCGCCCGCCGATCCTTCGACCCGGCATAGCGACGCTGCGCGAAATAACGAGTAACGACCGTATCGGCCGCAGCGCCGCCATCACGCGCTGCTGCGATCACGATATCGAGTATCTCGATTGCGGCCTGGATGCGTGCCGCGGGGGTCATCCGTCAGCCTTAGCGGGTCGGATAATTGGGTGCCTCTCGAGTAATCGTCACGTCGTGCACATGGCTTTCGGTCAGCCCCGCACCCGTGATCTGGACAAATTGCGCGCGCTCCATCAGCGCAGGAATGGTTGCGGCCCCGGTGTACCCCATCGCCGCCCGCACACCGCCGTTGAGCTGATGGATGACGTCCTTGGCTGGACCCTTGAAAGGCACCTGCCCTTCAATCCCTTCGGGCACAAGTTTCATCTGATCCTTGATGTCCTGCTGGAAATAGCGGTCGGCCGATCCACGCGCCATCGCGCCGACCGATCCCATGCCACGATAGGATTTATAGACCCGCCCTTGATAGAGGAAAGTTTCGCCCGGTGCTTCCTCGGTTCCAGCAAGCAGCGAGCCGACCATTACGCAAGACGCGCCTGCTGCCAACGCCTTGGCAACGTCGCCTGAGGTGCGAATTCCACCATCGGCGATGACCGGCACGCCTGCCGCGTGCCCGACTTTCGCGCAATCGCTGACCGCGGTAAGCTGCGGCACGCCGACACCAGCGACAACGCGTGTCGTGCAGATCGAACCGGGGCCGATACCCACCTTCACCGCGTCCGCACCAGCCGCGATCAGCGCGCGAGTCGCTTCGGCCGTGGCGACATTGCCAGCGACGACCTGAACCGCGTTGGACAGCTTTTTCACTCGCTCGACCGCACGGGCAACGTCACGATTGTGGCCGTGCGCGGTATCGATAACGATCAGATCGACTTCGGCATCGACCAGCGCCTCGGTCCGTTCGAACCCCTTGTCGCCGACGGTGGTGGCGGCCGCAACGCGCAAGCGCCCGGCACTGTCCTTGGTCGCGTCGGGATAAGTGACCGCCTTTTCGATGTCCTTCACCGTGATCAGGCCGATACAGCGGTAATCGTCATCGACCACCAACAGCTTTTCGATGCGGCGCTGATGCAGGATCTTGCGTGCATCCTCATGGTTCACGCCCGCGCCGACCGTCGCCAGATTGTCATGCGTCATCAGTTCGGAAACTGGTTGCAGCGGATTTTCGGCAAAGCGAACGTCGCGGTGAGTGAGGATGCCGGCCAGCTTGCCATCGGCCTCGGTCACCGGAATGCCGCTGATGCGGTGGCGCGCCATCACTGCCTGCGCTTCTGCCAACGTGGCGGTTGGTGCGATGGTGATCGGGTTGACCACCATGCCCGATTCAAAGCGTTTTACTTGGCGAACCGCATCGGCCTGCTGCTCGACCGTCAGATTGCGGTGAAGAACGCCCAGACCACCCATCTGCGCCATGACGATCGCCATGTCGGCCTCGGTCACGGTGTCCATCGCAGCGGAAAGGAACGGGATGTTCAGGTTGATCCCGCGCGAAACCCTTGTGCGGGTGTCAGCCATGCTCGGCAGGATGTCGGATTCGGCCGGAACCAACAGGACATCGTCGAATGTAAGGCCAAGGCGGATGTCCATGAGGAGCCACTTCCTGAATAAGCGCGGGGGAATCGTGGCGGCCCATGTAATCAAGACCCGCGATACGCGCTAGGGGGGAAGACGCCCCGAATTCTCGCCCTGTCGGCCAGCCCGGCGAACCGCCTGTCTGTTTGCCCTTGTCCCGGCCTCGTCCTACCTCAGTTCCGCGCGGCGATCCGCAGTGGTGCTCGCTCCTGGCGGATTTGCATCTGCCGCGTCGGCTCGGGCAGTCTGAACAATGCGACCTCGCCCGAAAGCATTTCCGCATCGCTTTCCAGCTTGTTGGCCGCTGCAGTCACCTCTTCCGACATTGCGGCGTTGTTCTGCGTGATACGGTCGATGTCGGCGATGACCTTGTTGATTCCTTCCAGCCCGACTGCCTGCTGCCGGGTCGATGCGGTGATTTGCGATACGCCCGCGCTAATCTCGATCATGCGATCGATGATGCATTCCAGCGAGCGGCTGCTCTCGTTGACCAGCTTCACCCCGGCACCGACATGAGCAGCCGAGCCGTGGATGCGGCCCTTCACGTCATTTGCCGCTTCGGCCGCGCGTTGTGCCAGCGCGCGCACTTCTGCAGCAACAACCGCAAAGCCCCTGCCCGCGTCCCCAGCGCGCGCAGCCTCGACACCGGCGTTCAAGGCAAGCAGATTGGTCTGGAAGGCGATACCGTCGATGACCGAGATGATCTCGGCGATTTCGTTCGATGCACCTTCGATCTTGCCCATCGCGCCAATCGTGTCGCGCAATACCGAGCGCGACTGTTCGGCCTCTGCCCGCGCCGTTGCGATGGCGCCATCCACCGATTCGGCGCCTTGCGTTGCCTGCTTCACGGTCGACGTCAGTTCGTTCATCGCCAGCGCGGTTTTTTCCAGCGACGCTGCCTGTGACTCGGTGCGTTTGGCCAGGTCTTCCGATGCTCCACGGATATTGGCCGCGCTGGAGCCGATCCCCAGAATTGCATCGCGCACCTTGACCATCGCTCCGGCCAGCGCGTCCACAGCATTGTTATAATCGGTTCGAATCTGGTCATAAGCTGGCGGGAAGCCTTCAACCCGGACGACGAGATTACCTTCGGCCAGATCACCCAGGCGAGCGCCCAGCGCATCAACGGTCGTTTGCTGTTCTAGTTCGGCCGCATGTTTCGCGATTGCGGCGTCGCGGAAAACGATAAGTGCGTCCGCCATCTCCCCCAGTTCATCGGCGCGCTCGCAACCGGGAATGGCGCCATTTGTGTCGCCTTCCGCCAGGGTCCGCATCCGCTGGATAACGGCGTCCATCGGTCGGGTTATCGATTTACCGAGATACCAGGAAAACAGGCCAGCCGCGAAGGCAGCGACAAGCACGATAGCCCCCAGCCACAGCGCAGCTCCCCAAACCTCGGCGTTGATCGTATCGACATAAACGCCCGATCCGATCACCCAACCCCAGGGTGCGAATCCCTTGACGAACGATATCTTCGGCACCGGGGTCGTGGAACCCGGTTTTTCCCAGCGATAATGGACGAAGCCTTCGCCGTGCGCGCGGACAGTTTCGGCCATCTGCTTGAACATGGCATGGCCATCCGCATCTTTCTTTTCGGAAATGTCCTTGCCGTCCAGTTCGGGCTTGAATGGATGCATCAGCATGTGCGGATACATGTCGTGAACCCAGAAATAATCGTCAGCCCCGTAACGGAGCGCTGAAATTGTGGACAATGCCTGCCGTTGGGCATCGGCGCGCGACAGTTCATGCCGCTCTTCCAAGTCGTGGAAATGCGTCATCACGCCATAGGCAGTCTCGACATTGGCACGCGTCGCGTTGGCGATGTCCTGATGCATCGTCGCGCTCAACTTGATCAAGCTGAGGCCAAGAACGACCAGCAACCCTACGCATCCGATCATCGCGATCAAATTGATTCGTCCAGGCACACGTAGTGCAAACACAGCCAGTCTCCAATTTTCGACACCTACGCCTAGCGCCGCAACGTTGAGTAAATGTCTAAGCGTCGCTGTGGAGAATGCGTAAAAACGTAATTGGCACAGGGTCGAAACGGGAAGGCACGCCCCGTGGCATCTCGCCTCCGCATTTCAATGCACACGGTGTGACGCCGTGCTAGACCAGCGTTACTGGGCGGGGTGACCTGCTTCCTGGCGGAGAGCTATGATGGATCTGATAATCGGCTTTTTCTCAGCACTTGTCGTTTTGGTGCTGATGTTCCTGTTCGCCAGCCTCAAGGTCGTGCGCCAAGGCTACCAATACACGATCGAGCATTTCGGTCGCTTCACCACCGTTGCGAAACCTGGGCTCAATTTCTACCCGGCGTTTTTCTATGCCGTTGGTCGGCGCGTCAACATGATGGAGCAGGTGCTCGACGTTCCCGGCCAGGAAATCATCACCAAGGACAATGCGATGGTCGCGGTGGACGGCATCGTGTTCTTCCAGGTGTTGGACGCGGCAAAAGCGGCCTATGAAGTGTCCGACCTGTTCGTCGCCATCATGCAGCTTGTCACCACCAATCTGCGCACGGTGATGGGTTCGATGGACCTCGACGAGTTGCTGTCCAAGCGCGACGAGATCAACGCCAGATTATTGTCGGTGGTCGATCATGCAACCAATCCGTGGGGCATCAAGATCACTCGCGTCGAGATCAAGGACATTCGGCCGCCAGCCGATATCGTCAACGCCATGGCGCGGCAGATGAAGGCCGAGCGGGAAAAGCGCGCCAATATCCTTGATGCCGAGGGTGCTCGCGCGTCGGAAGTCTTGCGCGCCGAGGGACAGAAAACGGCCCGCATTCTGGAAGCAGAGGGGCGCAGGGAAGCCGCGTTCCGCGATGCCGAGGCCCGCGAACGTTCGGCGCAAGCCGAAGCGAAGGCAACGCAGCTTGTTTCCGACGCGATTGAAAGCGGCAGTGCCCAGGCGATCAACTATTTCATCGCCCAGAAATATGTCGAAGCGATTGGCAAGTTCGCCACGTCCCCCAACGCCAAGACCATCCTGTTCCCGGTAGAGGCTACACAGTTGATCGGGACATTGGGCGGCATCGGGGAGCTTGCCAAGGACGCGCTGGCGTCCACGCAGAAAACCCAAACTGCGCAAAATACCCGATCAGCCACCCCAATGGTGCCACGAGTCGATCTCGACCCCGACGGCAATTCGTGATGGTCCTGCGGGTATAGCATGATGACCCACGGTATGTTTCTGGCGTGGATGGTGCTGGCGGTAGTTCTGGGCCTCGCCGAACTGGCGATCCCAGGCATTTATCTGGTGTTTGCGGCCATGGCAGCGGCGATTGTCGGTGTGGCAACGATCGCGATTCCCGCCTTGCCGATCACCGCACAGTTGGTGCTGTTTTGCTTTTGGTCGGTGGTGACGTCGCTCATCGCTTATCGCTGGTACGGCAACAGTTCGGACGACACGGCCGACCCGATGCTGAACGACCGCGCGGCGCGATTGATCGGCGAAATCGTCACCGTTACCGAGGCCATCGCCCAGAACCAGGGGCGAGTGAAGCTTGGCGATAGCGAATGGATGGCGCGTGGCCCCGATTTACCCGCAGGCACCAGAGCACGCGTAATTGGCGTGGAAGCAACGGCTGTGCTGGTCGAGCGCCTGCCGCCGTCGCTTCCCGCTGATTAAAGTTCAGCCTTCCTTGGCGCCGAACAGGCCACCAACGGCGCCGAAAACGCTTGCGGCACTGCCGGCCTGGCCGCGAAGCAGATCAGCAAACTGGCCAAGCGACCCTTCCCCGCCGATATGGCCGACAATCTGCTGCAGAATGTCAGAGGAGATGCCGGTGTTTTCAGCGGCAGTTTCCACCGTATCGCCAGGGGCGTGATGGGCGTGACCAAGCGCCTGCACTGCCGATTCGACCTGATCGGGGGTCAACCCGACCTTGCTCGCCAGATTGGCGATATCGACGTTGCTGGAAACCTGAGAAAGCAGACTGTCGAGCGTTCCCATAATACGCATCCCTTCACGTTAGACGGTGAGCATATGGAATAGCACAGCAGCAATGGCGGGGCGAGGTCCACGGCCATAAAACCGCATTCCCAGCCCCTGAGCGATTGGGGTGACGCGTTTAATGCTCAACCGACCGCGCGACATGCAAATTGAAAGTGAAGCGCCGCCATGGTTGCGCCGGTCAACTGCGCCGTCGATAAGAGCAAAAATTCCTGCCGGGGTATGCTGATGTCGATTCACCGTCGTGAAATGTTGCAGGGCGCAAGCGCCGCCATGTTGCTGCAATTTCTGCCTGCGCGCGCCGGAGCAGCGGGCGCGACGCCGTCGCCGGTTGAAACCCTGCTCGCCGATACCACTGAGCAATTGCTGGCAGGTTATCCCGAACGGGCAGCGAGCCTTGGCCTCGACAAGGGCGCGCGCATCGCCCTGAAGAGCAAAATAAGTGATCGCAGCCTGGCAGGACAAGGCGCCGCCAAGGCGCGGGCGACGGATACTCTGGCGAAACTGAAGAATGTCGACACCGGCTCGCTGGATGCCACAACCCGAACGGATGTCGATGTCGTCCGGACGGCGTTCGAGCGAGCAGCGGAAGGGTTCGCCTTTCCTTATGGCGATAACGCCGTGCTCACCTCGGGCTGGCGTAATTCACCCTATGTCGTCGCTCAGAACGTTGGCGCCTATCTCGATATCCCGCAAATGCTCGACGTAGAGCACAGCGTGGAAAACGCCGCCGATGCCGAAGCTTATCTCG
This sequence comes from Sphingomonas sp., assembly GCA_041659385.1. Lineage (GTDB taxonomy): Bacteria > Pseudomonadota > Alphaproteobacteria > Sphingomonadales > Sphingomonadaceae > Sphingomonas. Next base: position 113,606 of record JBAZYJ010000002.1, on the reverse strand, counting down.
CGCGGATGGCCGCTTATGCCGAACAGCTCGACGGTGAGACCGAACGGGTGCGGGCGGCAGGCGCACAAGGCGTGATCCTTCCCGATTTCGCACTGGCGCAGGCGCTGAAGCAATTGGGCATCGCGCGCAGCGGTCCGGTTGAGCAATGGGGTATCGTCACCTCGCTTGCCCGGCGGACAACAGCCATGCCCGGCAATTTTGCCGCCCGGGCGGTGCAGCTTGCCCGTGAAAAGCTATCGCCAGCACTCGAACGTCAGATTGCCGTGCTCGACGCTCAACGCGGCAAGGCGACGAGCGATACCGGTGTGTGGAAGCTGCCCGATGGCGAGGCATATTATGATTGGGCATTGCGCGCCGCCACCACGACCACGCTGACTCCCGACGAAATCCATGCGCAGGGACGCGATGAGCTGGCCCGGCTGCACGCCCGCATGGACGGCATCCTGAAGGCGGAAGGCTATACGCGAGGCTCGGTCGGCGCGCGGATGACGGCACTGGCCAAAGATCCGCGCTACCTGTTTCCCGATGGCGACCCTGGCCGGGCAGAGATCATGGCTTATCTGCGCGAAAAACTTGCCGACATTCGCGCGCGGATGCCCAAGGCCTTTGAGACATTGGTGCCAGGCTTTGTCGAGGTGACGCGGATGTCGCCTGCTGCCGAACCGGGCGCACCCGGGGCTTATGGCGGTGCGGGGTCCATCGATGGCAAGGAGCCGGGTCGCTTTTGGATCAACCTGGGCACGACCTCACGCTGGACGCGTTATTCGCTGCCCGACCTGGCGTATCACGAAGCGATACCGGGCCATGCCTGGCAGGGGGAATACGCCTTCAAGCAGCCCCTGATCCGCACCTTGATCGCGTTCAACGCCTATAGCGAAGGCTGGGGCCTTTATGCCGAACAGCTTGCCGACGAACTTGGTGCTTATGACGGCTTTCGCGCCGGGCAACTTGGTTATCTGCAGTCGATCGCGTTCCGCGCCTGCCGCATGGTCGCCGATACGGGCATCCACGCCAAACGCTGGACGCGCGAACAGGCGATCCAGTTTTTCGTCACCGAAAACGGCTCCAATCCAGAGGAAGTCCGCAGCGAGGTGGAGCGTTACTGCACCTGGCCCGGTCAGGCATGTGGATACAAGATCGGCCACAGCGCGATCAATCGCCTGCGCGACAAGGCGAAGGCTGCACTGGGCAGTCGATATGATTTCCGCAAGTTCAACGATGCGGTGGTGCTGGGCGGCAACGTGCCGGTGACGGTGCTGGAACAGACGGTCGACGCGCATATTGCCGCGCGCAGGTCAGCCTGAACCGGTCAACGACAGCCCGAAAAAAGGCGGGGCCGGGCACGGGGTTGAATGAAACCGGATCGGCGGAGGGGCCGACGATATACTCGCGCCAGATGTTAAGCATGGCTACCAAATCGTCCGGATCGTCCGGGAAGTGACCAGCGCGTATCGACATCATGCGCAATCAGGCGCCAGCAGATTCAACCGTGCCTCAGCCGAGAATAGCCGCTCCGCCGAATAGAATCGCCGTGGCCAGTCGCGTCGTCCGCGTGGCGAAAGCAACAGCGCGTTGACCCGCTCGACCAACGCCTGCCCTTCCGTTTCGCGGACATGGTCGCGCACCGCGGCGAGGAAACAGCAGGTGATGGTGTGATGATATCCCTGCGTCGCGTCGTTCACGCCGCCCACACTTTCATTATAAGCCGAAATGATCACGCGAAGATCGGCATCGAGATCGATATCGGATCGTTCGACCACCAGCCACGTCGTGGCGGCAAGATGCGCTTCGTGCGTCCACTCGGCACGCGACAGCGTGCGCACCAGCAACGCATTGCCGACATGGCGGATCGCCGCGTCATCCAGAAACAATCGGGGGGTATGGGTATCGGAATTGCTGTCAGTCGTCATCGTCATCGGGCTTTCTGCAACGAAGACCCGATGGCGATGATCGGGTCGGGTCAGGCGGTCTGGGTTACCTTGGGTGCCGATTGTCGGACACCCTCGTCGACATGCGCGGCGAATTCCGCAAAGTTTTCGTTGAACAGGTCGACCAACCGAGCGGCCGTCACGTCGTATTGCTCCTTGTCCACCCATGCCTCACGCGGGTCGAGGATCGACGAATCCACGCCCGACACGCTGACCGGCACCTTGAAGCCGAAATTGGGATCGGTACGGAACTCCGCATTATTCAAGCTGCCGTCGAGCGCCGCGTTGAGCAGCGCACGTGTCGCCTTGATCGGCATCCGCTTGATGCCCGGCATCGTCGCCTTGCCGCCTGACCAGCCGGTATTGACCAGCCAGCAATCAACCCCGCCCTTGGCAATCCGCTCCTTGAGCAAATTGCCATAGACCGACGGATGGCGCGGCATGAACGGCGCGCCGAAACAGGTCGAGAAAGTCGCTTCGGGTTCGGTCACACCGATTTCAGTGCCTGCAACACGCGCAGTGTAACCGGACAGGAAGTGATACATCGCCTGATCGGGCGTCAGCTTGGCGATCGGCGGCAGCACGCCATAGGCATCCGCCGTCAGCATCACGACATTGCGTGGCACTGGCCCCATATTGTCCCTGGATGCGTTGGGGATGAAATTGATCGGATAGGAACCGCGGCTGTTTTCCGCCAGCGTTGCATCGTCAAGGTCAAGCGCACGCGTTTCGGGGTCCATCACGACATTTTCCAGCACGGTGCCGAAACGCTTTGTCGTGGCGAAAATTTCCGGCTCAGCCTCAGCGGACAGGCGGATCATCTTGGCATAGCAGCCGCCTTCGAAATTGAAGACCGCGGTGTCGGACCAGCCGTGCTCATCATCGCCGATCAACGTGCGGCTGGCATCGGCCGACAGGGTGGTTTTGCCCGTGCCTGACAAACCAAAGAACACCGCCGTATCGCCATCTGGACCGATATTGGCCGAACAATGCATCGGCATGATGCCCTGCGGCGGCAACAGATAGTTGAGCAGCCCGAACACCGATTTCTTCATCTCGCCGGCATAGGCCGTACCGCCGATCAGGATCAGCTTTTCGGTGAAGTTGACTGCGATTACCGTCTCGCTGCGGCAGCCATGACGCGCGGGATCGGCGCGGAAGCTCGGCAGGTCGATGATGGTATATTCGGGAACGAAACCGGCCAGTTCATTGATCTCGGGCCGCACCAGCAGCGTGCGGATGAACAGGTTGTGCCAGGCCAGTTCGTTGATGACGCGCACCCTCACCCGGTGTTCGGGCTGTGAGCCGCCGAACAAATCCTGGACGAACAGCGTGTCCTTGTCAGCAACGGCGGTCAAAAAATCGGTCTTTAGCGCCGCGAAATGCTCGGGGGTCATCGCCTTGTTGGTCTTGCCCCACCAGATGGTGTCTTCCGTTTCGGCATCGCGGACGATGAACTTGTCCTGCGCAGAGCGGCCGGTGTGCTTGCCAGTGGCAACGACCAGCGGTCCCTCAGCCGCGAGATGCCCTTCCCCCCGTGCAATCGCCGCCTCCACCAACGGAGCGGTCAGCAGATTCCAATGGACGGTCGCACGCGTTGAAATATCGTGTGCGGCAAGACCCATTTGGGGGATACGCTCGTTCACTTCCCGTTCTCCAAGCTTGGCGTAGCGAAAATCGGCCACTATTAGCTACGCAGGTGCAACACTGATTTCGCTTATCGCCCGGCAGAAGGGCGGTCAAATGGCCAATGGTACTGGTATAGTTGAGCCGGCGGGCGCTTTCCATTAGGCGTCACGGGTAGAACAAAGGATGTAGTTGCCGATGACGGCCTCGATCGCGCTTGTAGATGACGACCGGAATATCCTGACATCGTTGTCAATCGCATTACAGGCCGAAGGTTTTTTAACGCGTGTCTATTCAGACGGCGCCAGCGCGTTAAAGGCGCTGATCGACAATCCACCCGATCTGGCCATTTTCGATATCAAGATGCCGCAAATGGACGGGCTGGAGCTTCTGCGCCGCCTGCGTGAGAAAAGCACCCTGCCGGTCATCTTCCTGACGTCAAAGGACGATGAACTCGACGAGGCACTGGGGCTGGCGATGGGGGCCGACGACTACATCGCCAAACCCTTTTCGCAGCGACTGCTGATTGCCCGCGTCCGCGCGATCCTGCGGCGGACCGAACTTGCCCTGCCGTCGCCCGGTGGCGAGGGCGGCGAACCGGTGGCCGATGCGCTGGTCCGCGGCCGATTGGAGATGGACCCCGCCCGCCACCGCGTGACATGGAAGGGCAAGCCTGTCACGCTGACCGTGACGGAATTTCTGATCCTGGAAACGCTGGCTCAACGGCCTGGTATCGTCAAAACGCGGAACCAATTGATGGACGCCGCCTATCAGGACGACATCTATGTCGACGACCGGACGATCGACAGCCATATCAAGCGTGTCCGGCGCAAATTCCGCCAAGCTGATCCTGAATTTGATTCGATTGAGACCCTTTATGGCGCGGGCTACCGATTCTCGGAGGAGTGACGACCGCGACCTGTCGCTTCGATGGTCGGGACGCGTCTCGCTCACGCGGCGAATTCTGGCCGTCAACATCTTCGCGCTCGCCATGCTGGCAGGCGGATTTTTCTATCTCGATTCCTATCGCAGCCGTATCATCGACGACCGGCTGTCGCAGGCAACGCGGGAAGCCAGGCTGATCGCAACGGCGTTGAGCGCAGCCCCAGAGGCGGACAGAGACCGGCTGATTTTCAGCCTGGCGCGCGACACGGACACTCGCATCCGCTTGTATGACAAGGCCGATCACCTGGTCACGGACAGTCGCGCGCTCGGGCTTCGCAACTTTGTTTTGATTGATCCCGACAAACAACCCTGGGGCCAGTCTGCAGGCCGGTTTCTCGACGCGGTAATCGACACGGTCGTGGGCGCCCAGCGCGCGCCATTATACCGTGAGCGAGCACCAGGAAAACAATGGCCGGACGTTGGCCTGGCCCGCGCCGATGCCGAAGGCGCATCGATGGTATGGCGCGCGCCGGATCGCACCCCCGTCATCACGGCCGCGGCGCAGGTTTCGCCCGGCCTGGTGCTGCTTACCACGGTCAATGCTCGCGGAATTACCCAAACCGTGCGCGTCGAGCGTTTTCGCCTGGGCGTCGTGCTGGCGGTGGTGACGCTGTTATCGATATTATTGTCGCTGTTCCTGGCTCGGACGATCGTTCGTCCCTTGCGGCGGTTGGCGCGTGCGGCGGTGCGGGTTCGGCTGGGCCGCGCCCGCGAAGTAGTCGTCCCGCGCCTGCCGACGCGCGGTGACGAGATCGGGATGCTCGCCAGGGCCATTTCCGATATGAGCCAGGCATTGCGCGCGCGGATTGATGCAACCGAAGCATTTGCCGCCGACGTGACGCACGAATTGAAAAACCCCCTCGCCTCGCTCCGTTCCGCAGTGGAAGGGCTGGAAACGGTGAAGGACCCGGTCCTGCAACAGCGGCTGGGCGCCATCATCCGCGATGACGTTTTACGGCTCGATCGGCTGATTACCGACATTTCAGAAGCTTCTCGGCTTGATGCTCAATTGAGCCGGGCCAAATTCGAACCGGTCGATGTCGCCGGCATGATCGCCGCATTACTTGGGACGCGTGCGCAAAGGGGCATCGAACGCGACGTCAGCTTCAAACTCGATCAAAGCCTGGCCCCTGACATCAGGGTCATGGGCGAAGGCGCGCGATTGGAGCGTGTTTTTGAAAATCTGATCGAAAACGCAATTTCCTTTTCACCGGATGGCGGCGTGGTGACGATAGCGCTGTCAACTGACGGCAGTGATTTCATCGCGCGGGTGGAGGACGAAGGACCTGGCGTCCCCGAGGAAGCGCGCGATGCCATCTTCCGGCGTTTTCAGTCAATCCGGCCGCAAAATGAGGAATTCGGCAAGCATTCCGGGTTAGGTCTCGCCATCGCGCGGACGATTGTCGATGCTCACCAGGGCTCTATCGCTGTCGAGTCGCGCGACGACAGGCCAAGCGGCGCGCGCTTCGTAGTACGCCTGCCCCTGGCCGCCAAACGCAGGAGCGACCGATGACGACGCTTTCTTCCGAAACGCTGCACGCGTCCTGCGTCGCAATCGACGGCCGTGGCGTGCTGATCGAAGGACCATCGGGCGCTGGCAAATCCGATCTTGCACTGCGCCTGATCGATCGGGGCGCGGTGCTGGTCAGCGATGACTACACCATTCTCCACCGCCAGGCGAAAACACTTGTGGCGATGGCACCCGCCACCATCGAAGGGAAGATGGAAGTCCGCGGCCTGGGCATCGTCGATTTTCCAACCGCGCCGCGCGTACCGATCGCTCTGGTAGTATCGCTGACGACAGAGGTTGAGCGCTACCCGCTCGACAGCCCGACGCGGCGGATCATCGGTTTTGAGGTGCCCGTTATCCTGCTCGATCCCCGCCCTGCTTCGGCCGCGATCAAGGTCGAGCTGGCATTGCGCCGATTGGGGCCACCGGCATGAAACGCGACCCCAAGGAAATCCTGCTGGTCACCGGCCTGTCTGGGGCCGGCAAATCGACGGTGTTACGCACCCTGGAGGACATGGGGTGGGAGATTGTCGACAATCTGCCGCTGTTGTTGCTCGATCGGTTGCTGGCGACGGCGCATGCGTCCGCGATCGACGCGCCTTCACGACCGATTGCTCTTGGTCTTGGCGCACAGACCCGCGATTTCGATCCCGAGGATGTGGTTCAGCGGATCAAGCGCCTGCGATCGGAGCATGGTGATGATATCGGCGTGCTTTTCCTCGATTGCGCGGGCGGTGAGCTGGAGCGGCGCTTCTCGGAAACTCGCCGCCGCCACCCCCTGGCCCTTGACCGTCCGGTAAGCGACGGCATCGCGCGCGAGCGCGAACTGCTTGCACCGTTGCGGCGTTGGGCGAATCGCCTGATCGACACCACTGACCTGTCAGCCAACGAGCTTGCCCAACAAGTGCGGTCAACCTTCGCGCGCGATGGCTTGGGGGAGCCGACATTGGCGGTAAAATCATTCGGATTCGCCCGTGGGCTACCCCGCGATGCCGATCTGGTGTTCGACATGAGGTTTCTTAAAAACCCGCATTGGGATGAAAAACTCCGCCCGCACACCGGGTTGGACGCGGATGTTGGCAGCTATATCGCGCAAGACCCCGCCTATTCGGAGGCACTGGCGGCGATAGAATCGCTGGTTCTGATGTTGCTGCCGCGTTACCGCGCGGAAGGAAAATCCTATGTTACCATCGCTTTCGGGTGTACCGGCGGGAGACACCGTTCGGTGCATGTCGCCGAACGGGTTGCTCAGCGGTTGCGCGACTCGGGATTTTCCCCCACCGTCACGCATCGTGACCTAGCGGCTGCTCCCCAGGACTCGCTGGAGGATGTGCCCGCAGGCCATCGATCGACTAAGGCATGAGCGAACACGGACGTATGCAAATTTGGATGATCGGGCTCTGATGATCGGATTGGTATTGGTGACGCACGGCAAACTCGCCGAGGAGTTCGTGCGAGCCATGGAGCATGTGGTCGGCAAGCAGGAAGCCATTGCAACCATCTGCATCGGCCCGGATGACGACATGGAAAGTCGTCGTGCGGAAATCGCCAAGGCGATTGTCGATGTCGATTCGGGGCGCGGCGTGATCGTGCTGACTGATCTGTTTGGCGGCACGCCTTCCAATCTGGCGATATCGCTGATGGAGGCCGGCAAGGTGGAAGTGATTGCCGGCGTCAATCTGCCGATGCTGATCCGGTTGGACGGTGCGCGCAAGGCAATGAAGGTGAGCGAAGCCGTCGCTGCCGCGCGGGAAGCGGGGCGAAAATATATTTCAGTCGCCTCCGAAGTGCTGGGCGCTGCCGCCGCGTGACCAGACTTGCCCGAACAGTAACGATCACCAATCGACGTGGATTGCACGCGCGCGCCAGCGCGAAATTCGTCACGCTTGCCTCGACACTGTCAGTCGACGTGGCGGTGGTGAAGGACGCTTCGCCGGTCAACGGGCGCTCGATCATGGGTTTGATGATGCTGGGCGCGGCGATGGGCGATTGCATCACCATCAGCGCCGAGGGTGATGGCGCCCAGGAAGCAGTCGACGCGCTCGCCGAGCTGGTCGAGGACAAGTTCGGCGAGGATTGACGCCGGTGCCGCGCATAATAACCGCCTATTCCAATCCATTGATCAAACGAGTTCGGGGGCTGCGCGAGAAGCGGCACCGGCGCGAAGAAGGGTTGTTCCTCGCCGAGGGGCTGCGCATCCTGACCGAAGCGCGGCAGACCGGACGATTGCCCGAGATGCTGTTCTACGCGCGTGAAAGTGCAGCACATCCGCTAGTGGTGGCGCTGGTTGAAGCCGTGGAAGCGGCTGGCGGCGATGCGATCGAAACCGTGCCCGACATCCTGTCCAAGCTGTCCGGCAAGAACAATCCGCAAGCGGTTGTCGGGGTGTTCAGGGAATTCGACCGCGCATTGGCCAGTCTGGACAGGCAGGCAGCCAATATCTGGCTGGTCGCCGAACGTCTGCGCGATCCGGGCAATCTGGGAACGATCCTGCGGACGGGCGATGCTGTGGGGGCTGGCGGGCTGATCCTGATCGGCGAATGCGTCGATCCGTTTTCGGTCGAGGCGGTGCGCGCCAGCATGGGCGCGTTGTTCACGGTGCCGGTGGTGATGGCCGGGTGGCAGGACTTCATCGCCTGGCTCCGAACCGGGCCTGGGCAGCTTGTCGGTCTCAGCCTCGATACCGACACCGACTATCGCTCGGCCAGCTATTCATCGCCAGTTTTCCTGCTGACAGGCAACGAAGCGCAGGGAATGCCAGCGGAATATGCCGAACAATGCGATCTGCTGGTCAAAATTCCGATGCTTGGCAAAGCCGACAGCCTGAACGCCGCCGTTGCGACCGCCGTCATGGCGTATGAAGTGCTCGACCAAACCTCGGCATAAGGTGTGCAATCAGCAAGCTTGGTGGGAGGCCACGCCCTCCCCGCAATGCTGGCTACCGTCGCTCTCGATTTCTCCATCATACCTCCACACTCTCGGCGTCGGCCGCAAAGTGCTTTAAGGTCGGGCCATGCCGTCGCGCGTCAAAATATTCTTCGATGGCGGTTGCCGCCCCAATCCGGGTGACATGGAAATCGCCGTCGTGGTCGGCGGTAGCGCGCACGTCCGACGCAATATCGGTTATGGAACGAGCATGGATGCCGAATGGCTTGCGCTGATCGAGGCGCTGCGGGTCGCCCGGCAATTGGGCCTGCGCGAATTCGTTCTGCTGGGCGATTCCGCAACCGTGATCGCTCAGGCCAGCGGCAAGGCGAAATGCCGGGGAGACCGCAACGAAGATCATCTGCGGACCTGCGCCGCGCTGATATCCACTCTTGGCAAACCGCGCATCCGCCATATCAAGCGTTCGCAGAACCTGGCAGGCATCGCCCTTGCCCAATACCATCCGCGTTGAACCGCACGCTCAGACTGGCAACTATGGGCGTCTCGATCTTGGTCGGCCAAACCGCTTTGCCCAGTCAATCTGGGCCAGCACCATCAACAGCGCGATCATGCCCACCTCGATTGCGATGCCAACGGGATTGACCAACGCCCGCTGGAACGCGTCCCCCACCGAGGTCGCGGCAATCCGCGTCGCCGTGGCGCCATAAATCGAATAGGATACGACACGGCCGAGAAAGAAGACGGTCGTGAACTTCAACAACCGAACACCCATCAATCCGGCGGCCTCAAACAATTGGGCAGAGGGCACCGGCGACAGTGCGAACAAACCAAGCGCCAGCACGGCGCCCCTCTTGCGATGTTCGACCAACTCCCCGGCGGCGACAAGATTCTGCATGGTTCGAGCGGGTACATACCCCCGCAGGTAGCGAAACCCGAGCGCGAGCAACAATCGCCCCGACGCCGCGGCCAATGCGCTGATCAACACCAGCGCGACCAGCGGGATATGGGTGTGCAGTTCATAAATCACGATGACCGACCATGTTGGTGGCCCCAGCGCGGGCATCAGGTTGATACCGAGCACGATTGCAAAAAGAACAGCATATTCCATCATCGAAAACGACCATCTTCGAGGAAAATTGGCATCATGCGCGGGCCTTGGGATATGCCTGTTGCGCCTGCCATATCGTCTGCAAGAGCCATATCATCGCAACGGATATTCACACGCGTACCATGCGGAACCCCAGAACCGCGACTTGCGGATTATCGTCCCAACGCTCGCCCTGTTCGGCGTGGATGATGTTCCAATGCCGGGCAAAGGCGCTATGCGCGGTCAGGTAACGCCCTGGATTTGGTTTGGGCCATCGCCAGTATAAACCGCCGAATACGCCAATCGCACCTTCCGCACGAATATCCTGTGGTGTGATCTGTTGAAGTCGTTCGGTGCGAATCCATTCGACAACCAGCGTCATCCGCGATGCCCAGCGCGGCATACGCTTGGCCGAAATCCAGCTATAATCATGATCCGCAAGGCGTTTGCCCTGATGGCCGCTGCCATTCCGGTAACGACGCCAGCCGTCCGGGAAAATGACAAACTCCGCCTTTTTGAGCGACGTTGTATAGCGCCGCCCGGCATCGATCCGTCCGGCGATACAGGCTTCGCGTACCAGGATATTGTCGCCGACCACGCACGTCGCCAACGCGCTCGCCCTCGTCACGCGCATTTGGGTTTTTCGTCCTGACATCAGCGCCCGCGCCATCGCGGGATCGGCTATCGCCGCGTGGATGATGGAGTACAGGTCGGCATTGGGGGCTGGGTTCAAATTCAGCTCCACAGGCGATTATCCGGGGGATTGCGGATTATGACAGACCCGCGAAAGATCACGACGGTGTTAATTGCCGCTGCGAAGTGACTCGGGATGATGCGCCGGTTACCGGCATCGATCACCGTTGCATCAGGCGTTGCGGCAGCGCGAACCGCCGTTTCCGAACCGACCGTCAGGAACTTGCCATCGCGGATCGCAACCGCCTGTGCTTCCGGATTTTCACGATCAAGCGTCGTCACCTTGGCGTTGACGAGGATCAGGTCAGTCATTGCGCATCCCTTTTCGAACATTGTTCGGGCTTTTCGGGCCAGCCACTGCCGATCGAGCCCGGCGGGCCGAGCAGGCGATCAGCCGTTGCTCGCTTCATCGCCGGGCAATCGGCCCCGCACATGTTCGGCGCAATCGGTCCGCACATGGGCAACGACATCGGCCTTGCCCTGGATCAGCCTTTTGGCGATCGGCAGCATCTGCTCACCCAGCAGAATGCCAAGCAGCCCGACCAGCGCGATGGCCGACGGTGCCGGTGAATGGACGCCGAGGAGGCTGTAGATGAGGCCCACGAGCAGACCCACAGCCAGCGCGACAAGACATGGCTTCATCACTACAACCTCCCCGACATTGCCCGATCAGCTCCGGGCGAAGGCCAGCAGGTCGGCGTTCAGCCGGTCCTGGTCGGTTGCCGGGATTGCGTGCGGACTACCTTCGTAGATCTTAAGCGTCGCCATCGGCGCCAGCTTGGCCGCCTTCTTTGCCGTGATGTCGATCGGCACGACATGATCGGCATCGCCGTGGATGATGAGCGTCGGAACGTCGATCTTCTTCAGATCCTCGGTAAAATCGGTTTCCGAGAATTGTCGAACGCACTGATACTGGGCATAGGCACTGCCAGCCATGCCTTGCTGCCAGAACGCCATGCGCATCCCCTCGTCCTTCGGCTTGCCCACATCCCAGCCGAAAAAGACTTCCGGGAACGACAGGTAGAAACCCGAACGATTGTCGAGAACCGCCTTGCGGATACCGTCGAATACTTCCCCCGGCACACCGTCGGGATTGTTCGGTCCCGCTTTCATCGCTGGCGTCACCGCGCCGACCAGCACAGCCTTGGCGACGCGGCTGGTGCCATGGCGGCCGATATAGCGGGTAACCTCGCCGCCGCCGGTCGAGTGGCCGACCAGAATGGCATCCTTCAGGTCCAGCGCCTCGATCACTGCCGCCAGATCGTCGGCATAAGTGTCCATATCGTTGTTCTTCGCGGGCTGATCCGAACGGCCATGGCCGCGGCGATCATGGGCGATCACCCGGAAGCCGTTATTGGCGAGGAACAGCATTTGCCCGTCCCACGCCTCGGAATTGAGCGGCCAGCCATGCGAAAAGACGAACGGCTGGCCCTCGCCGAATTCGCGGTAGAAAATCTTGGTGCCGTCCTTGGTGGTAACGAAGCCCATTTCGAAACTCCTTGATTGATCTGGTGTTACAAACGACTGGCAACGGCCGCGCGAAAGCCGAAAAACGGGCTTCGCTGCCGCCCTCTTTCAGGCTCAGTGCGAGCCTTCGGAAGCGCCGAACATCTTCTTGGCGTAAGTGACGCCAAGACCATAGGCGCCGCCCCATTTTTTGGCGACACCGGTGGTGAAGCCATGAGTTTCGGTCCGCGCCCAATCGCGCTGCAGTTCGAGCAGATATTGCAGTGAGGTCATTGGCCGCGCGCCAAGTTGAATCATGCGATCCACCGCCCTGTCATGCGCTTCCGATGACGCGTCGCCGCAGGCGTCGGTGATGACATAGGCTTCAAAACCCTGATCGATCGAGGATCGCCTGGCCTGGAAATGCTTCGGTGATTTCGCTGAACATTGGCCCTGAAAAGCTTTTTCCCGCTTGAAACCAGCCGCGCCGTTGGCGATCAGCCCGGCGTTATTGCCAGGACAATTGCGTCGATCGACTTGGTGGCAAAGGCCATTTGTGACTGGAAATCGATCAGGACCAGCGCGTGGTTTTTGGGGGACAAGAGCGTTTTGCCGGGGGTTGGCGTGGCGTTGAGAGTCGTGGTCGTTGCTCCTGCTGAATTTCAACGCTCGGAATTGATGGAGACCGCTGGAGCAATAAGAAGACGAGCATCAGCCATTATCAAGCCAGTCGCTTTCCAAAGGGCCGGTCTCCGACGGGTCGAGCGTCTGGCATTGCATTATTCGCCCGCGGTCTATCGCCTCAGCCGCGATGGGGCACGCCCCGGTTGGGGATGCGATTGACCCTCGATGGGGTTGATGCGCGACACGGCATGCTCAAGGCGCAGGATTATGTGTCGTCCCTGGGTATCGGGCTATATCTGCTGGCACCGGAAAAACGCTTACCCCAGCTTCGAACGCGAGCGTCGTTCGGTAACGGGCGCTGGAGCCTCTACCGGTTGCGGCGGAACAGGCACCAATTCGTAGAGCTCGACGGCGGCATCGCGGCTCAGTGGCCGTGCCAGCACCAGCCGCCAGCGAAACGGCGAAACGCGTTCGACGATCCCCGCCATTTCGCGGCCTGGCAAATCGCCATAGGCGGGTGCGGCATCGTCGCGGCGGAACCGGTTGGTGCCCAGAAACACGATCCGGCTTTGCTGGTCGTCGGTGTAAAGCCAGCCGCCCGGCAATGATGATCCATTTTGCTTGGTGAACGACTGACGTTCCGCGTCGCCGTCAACATAACAATTGTCTGGCTTGTAAGTGGCATAGCCGATCTTTCCGCCCAACCTGACGAGCCGACAGAGATAAGGCCCGGGCGGCAGCGCGGGCAAGGGTTGCCCAGCTTCGGGCTCGACCAAGGGACCTTCGCCGCGTACCCTGGCCGCGAAACGGCGCGTGGCGACGGAGAGCGCATTTTCCCACCGGCCCGAAAGATCGTCGATTGCCGAGCGATCCGTATCGCTGGCGATGCCACGCCACACCGCATTGGGGATAGGATCGACCTGAACAACGGCATGCAACCCCGCCGGTGCGGCCGATGGACCGGTCCCCCCCCCGTTTGTCACGCATCCGCCGATCAACAGCGGGCCGCAACTCAGTAATGATGAGATGATCGGCAGGACGCGACGCACGGCGGAGATCCTTAACCGTTTAAAGTTATCACATAATTCAATGTGTTAACGATTAGTAAACGGGCAATTATTAAGAATTTGTTAACGCCGCGACCAACGGAGCAATCGCCGCGACCGGCGGTCGCGCGCATGGCTGTGAATTGACCGGTCACACCGCATTCGTATAAGCGCAGCGGAATGTGGGGGATGCGCCAGTTTCAGCGTGATGGTCGGCTGATCGCCGCGCTGATCCTGTGTTGCGCGCTATTTGTCCGCATTGCGGTGCCATCCGGCTTCATGATCGGCACAGACCCCACGAATGGTGGCCCGATCATCGAAATCTGCCCCGGCCAGGGGCCGATGCAGATGAACCATATGCACATGGCGGCAATGCCGGATCATGCGGGGATGCAATCGAGCGATCATCAGGGCCACGGTAATCAGGGCCACGGCGATCAGGGCCATGAAACGAACGATCACCCGTGCGCCTTTGCTGTCGCGGGTGCGGCTGTCGATCTTGCTGCCATCGCCCATCCGCTCGCGCCTGTCATCATTGCCGCGGTTATGCCCGGCACTGTTCTGCATTTCAGCCGCCCGGGCCTTGGCCTGGCAGCACCGCCGCCGCCGAAGACAGGCCCGCCTACCCGTCGCTGACGAATTTCCGATGCGCCTTTGGCTCTCCAGCCAGGGGCGTTGATCGTCATGTCAGTTGATTGGAACAACCATGCCTATTCTTGCCGGGGTAGCGATGCCCCATGTCGCCGCGTTGGCGCTCGCCACTGCTGCGCCCCCTCCTTATACCACGCTCGCCATAACCGCTGGAGATGCCTTATCCGAGACGCCCGTCGACACCGTCCCTAATGACTTGATCGATCCTGCGCGGGACATTCTCGTTACTGCGTCACGACAGGCACAGACCATCGAAGCGGCACCGAACACCCGTGCTTCGATCGATGCCGATACGATCAAAGCCACCATCAACGCCGTCAATATCGAAGACGCGCTGAAATACCTGCCCAGCCTCTTGGTCAGGAAGCGGCACATCGGCGACAGCCAGTCCCCCCTTGCCACCCGGACATCGGGCGTCGGCGCGTCGGCACGCAGCCTTATCTATGCCGATGGGGCGCTGCTGTCTTCATTGATCGGCAACAACAACACCAGCGCCAGCCCGCGTTGGCAACTCGTCTCCCCGCAGGAAATCGCCCGGATCGACGTGCTCTACGGCCCTTATTCCGCGGCATATGCGGGCAATTCGATCGGCGCCGTCGTCAACATAACGACGCGCCTGCCCGACACGCTGGAAGGCGATGTGACGATCGGGACCACGGTGCAGCAGTTCGACCAATATGGCACCCATGCGACCTTTCCCAGCCGTTATGCCGGGGCGACATTGGGGGATCGGTTCGGGCGGCTGGCGTTGTTCGCCAGCTATCAGCATGTTTCCAGCAACAGCCAGCCCTTGGCCTATGCCACCGCGACTCGCCCCGCCAATCCAGGCACCGCAGGAAGCGCGACAACCGGCGCATTCACCGACGTCAATCGCACCGGTGCGCCGATTGCCGTGCTTGGCGCTGCTGGCCTGGAACATCAGGAACAGGATTTCGCCAAGCTGAAGGCCGCGTTCGACGTTACCCCCACCGTTCACTTCACTTATGTTGGTGGTGTATTTCTCAACGCGACAGACAGCAGTGCTACCTCCTATCTCGCGGCAAGCAACGGCCTGCCCGCCTATTCGGGGACGCTCAACATCGGCGGCTATGCCTATTCGGTCGGCGCCGGCACATTCTCAAACAACGTCTATCGCACGCGCCAGACCCACTTGTCGCACAGCTTGTCGCTGACCGGCAAAACCGGGCAAGTAGACTGGCAGATCATCGGCACCCTGTTTGATTTCACCCGCGATGAACAACGCGTGCCCACCGCCGCCCTGCCGGGCGCACTCACCGGTGGCGCAGGCAATCTCACCCGGCTGGACGGCACGGGCTGGTACACTGTCGACGCCAAGGCCGCCTGGCATGTCGCTGGCAACGGCGGGCTGACCTTGAGCGCAGGCTATCACCGCGACGAATATCGCCTGAACAGCAAGCGTTATACCTTGACTGACTGGATCGCGGGCACCCCCGGCGCACTGAACCTGGCCGCGCGGGGCACGACGCAAACCGATGCGCTCTGGGGTCAGGCCGTGTGGCAGATCGCCGAGCCATTGGCGCTGACGATTGGTGGCCGCCAGGAGTGGTGGCGCGCGCTAAACGGCTATAATTTTGCCAGTTCGCCCGCGTTCCGGGTCGACCAGCCGAGCCGGTCGGCAAGCAAATTCTCGCCCAAGGCATCGCTCGGCTGGCAACCGGCAAGCGACCTGCATGTCAGTCTGTCATTTGGTCAAGCGTGGCGTTTTCCGACGGTAACCGAGCTTTACCAGGCGATTACCACCGGACCGACGATCACCTCTCCCAACCCCAATCTGCGGCCCGAACAGGCGCTGAGCGAAGAACTGGCAATTCAACGCGGCGGGGAAAGGAATTTCGTCCGGTTATCGGTGTTCAACGAAATCATCAACGACGCGCTGCTGTCGCAATCCGCGCCGCTGGTTCCCGGCTCGACAACGTTGTTCAGCTTCGTCCAGAATGTTGGCCGCGTGCGCACCTACGGCACCGAGCTTGCTTTCCAGCAAAGCGACGTTTTGCCGAGACTTGATTTGTCGGGAAGCGTGACCTGGGTTGATCCACGCATCCGCGCCGATGCCGCTTTCCCGGCCGCGATCGGCAAACGCCCGCCGCAGGTGCCGACGACCAAGGCGACGATCGTCACCACCTGGCGGCCCGACAAGCACTGGTCGTTGACCGCGGCCGGGCGTTATTCCAGCCGATCGTTCGGCACCATCGACAACAGCGATCCGGTAGGTTTCACCTATCAGGGGTTCGGCAGCTATTTCGTTGCCGACCTGCGCGCGACCGTGGCGATCACCGATCATTGGCGGCTGGCGCTGGGCGTCGATAATGTCGCCGATCGCCGCTATTTCCTGTTCCATCCGTTCCCCGGACGCACTTTCTCCGCCGAGCTTAACTGGCGGCTTTGACAGCGCTTCGCTTAACGACGATAGCGCCGCCCATGATCCTCTTCCAGGCATGGGCGGCCAGCGCGGCGGCTGCACTCGCGATCATCGGATGCGCGGCGGTGCTGGCCGCGACTTGGGCGACTGCGCGCTTCGCGGGGGCCATGCGCATGACTGTGCCGCCCGTAACCGCCGAACCGGTTACCGTGCTGAAGCCGCTGCACGGCGCTGAACCAAATTTGACCGCCAACATCGCCACGTTCCGCGATCAGGACTGGGCCGCACCGATCCAGATCGTTGCAGGCGTCGCCCGCCCCGACGACGGTGCTGTGCCCGGCGCGCGCGCGGTGGGCGACACACTTGTCCTGGTTGTCGATGGCAGAATCCATGGTGCGAACGCCAAGGTCGGCAATCTTATCAACATGATGCCTGCCGTTCGCCATGACCTGATCGTCCTGAGCGACAGCGACATGGTCGCGGCGCGCGATTACCTCCAACGTATCGCCGTCGCGCTGGCCGAACCCGGCATCGGTGCGGTTACCTGTGCTTATGCCGGGCGGGGCGATGGTGGCTTCTGGTCGCGCTTCGGCGCGGGGATGCTCAGTTATCACTTCCTGCCCAGCGTACTGCTCAGCCTGCCGCTGGGCGCGGGTGATGTGTGCATGGGGTCCACGATCGCTATGCGGCGCGAGGTGCTGGAGGCAATCGGCGGATTTGAACGCTTCGCCGATACGCTGGCCGACGATCACGCCATCGGCGTGGCGGTGCGCGCGCTGGGGCTGAAAGTGGTGGTGCCGCCGATGCTGGTTACCCACGCGTCGATAGAAACCAGCTTCATCGCGCTCGCCCGGCATGAACTGCGCTGGATGGCCACGGTCAGGGATCTGAACCCGGCCGGACATATCGGATCAACCGTCCTCCACGCGCTGCCGCTGGCGCTGATCGCCTGTGCGCTGGCGCCTGGTGGTGTAACCGGCGCGATCCTCATCTCCGCGCTTGGCGTTCGGATGCTGTCTGCGGTGACGGTCAATCGCATGGTCGGGCGGCGTACCCTGCCCTATTGGCAATTGCCACTGCGTGACTTGATGACCTTTGCAATGCATGTCGCCAGCCTGTTCGTCCGTTCGGTCGAATGGCGCGGCGCGCGCTTGACGATGCGCGACGAGGGCAAGATCGAGGCCAGGGGCGCATGAAGACCGTTATCATCACCGCCGACGATTTCGGCGCGGCATGGGAAGTCAACGAAGCGGTCGAGCGCGCCCATGTCGACGGATGCCTGACGGCGGCCAGCCTGATGGTGACCGGAGACGCTGTCGACGACGCGGTGGCGCGGGCCAGGCGCCTGCCCAATCTCGGCGTCGGGTTGCATCTGGTACTGGTCGAGGGAAAGCCAGCTTTACCGGCCGACCAACTGCCCGACCTGACCGACGATGACGGCAATTTCCGCACCGATATGGCAGGCATGGGCATAGACATGTTTTTCCGCCCGCGCGTGCGCCGCCAGTTGCGCGCCGAGATAGAAGCTCAATTCGCACGCTTTTCAGACACGGGCTTAACCCTCGATCACGTCAACGCGCACAAGCATTTCCACCTTCACCCGACCATCGCCACAACCATGCTGGAGGTTGGCCGTCGTCACGGCCTGAAAGCCAGCCGCGCACCAACCGAGCCGACTGCGATCATCAACGCCGTCGAGCCAACGCCGCGCGGTGCGCTGACTCGCGTTGCCGATGCCTGGGCGCGGCGGCTGCGCGGCCGTTTTCGGCGCGCCGACATTACCATGGCCGATCATGTGTTCGGGCTGGCGTGGAGCGGCGCCATGACGTCATCGCGCGTCGCGGCGCTGATCGAACGGCTGCCCGATGGCACGAGCGAAATCTATTTCCACCCCGGCACGCGCGACGATTTCCCCGGCCACGCCCCCGGCTATCGCTATGCCGAGGAATTGGCCGCGCTAACCACGCCATCGGTATTGGCGGCACTACACGAACATGACGTCCGTCTCGCCAGACTGGGCGATCTGGAGGCAGCATGAGCGAAGCCCGGCGGCTGATCGAAACGCTTGGCCTGAACCCGCACCCCGAAGGCGGCTGGTATCGAGAGACTTTCCGACAGCCCGCCGACGACAGCAACCGTGCTCTCGCAACGGCAATCCTGTTCCTGCTGGACCACGACGAACGCTCACACTGGCACCGCGTCGATGGCGCGGAGTTATGGTTGTGGCATGCCGGGCACCCGCTTTCCCTGCTGATCGACGATGGCGGGCGGCGGGAAATTACGCTGGGTGGCGATGTCCTGGCGGGCGAAACTCCACAAACCCTGGTGCCGGCGCACGCCTGGCAGGCCACGGAAGCGCGTGCGGGGTGGGCGTTGGTCAGTTGCGTCGTTACGCCGGGGTTTGAGTTTTCGGGTTTTGAACTCGCCCCTCCCGGCTGGGAACCGCCCACAACCTAAAAACGCCAGGACGGTCTTCCTCTCCCGCAACGCCTGTCGGCAATTGTCGCAATCTTGTTTGGGGGCATCTTATATATCCCCATCCATCGAGGCCTGACGCCGCATCATTCGCCGCTGTTTGTCGTCCGTATATGCGCAGTTCAGAACTGCGCGTCGGGTTTGGCTTCGCCCAGCATTGCCTGCCGCACCAGCGGGATAGGTGGTCCGCCAAAGCCCAGGAACTTGTCATGGAACTGTTTCCATGCCTTGCGCCCGCCCCTGTCCTTCACCCAGTCATTACGCAGGCGACGGATCATCAGCTTGCCCAGCGTGTAGTTGAGATAGGCCGGATCATATGTCCCGCGCGCCGCTTGTTGCCGGGCCGTGCCTTCGTCCTGGAAGCACTGTGTCTTGAACAGTTCCTCCGACTGCTGGACGGTCATGCCCCAGGTGTGCAGGCCGATGGCTGACAGGAACCGGCAATCGCGCAGCAGCGCATTGGCAAGCTGCCCGACATGAGTTTCCGGATCGCCGTTGTTCAATCCGGCGTCCCACATCATTTCCTCGGCATAATGGGCCCAGCCCTCTGCAAAGGCATAGCCAACGAACGCCTGTCCCAGCACCGACGGTGCTCGATTGGAATGTAGAAACTGGACGAAATGCCCTGGCATCACTTCGTGCACGGAAGTGAACAGCAAATCGGCCTTGCCCGGCACATAGGCGTCCTGCACTGCCTTGGTCCAGCTAGGGTCGGGCGGCGAGATATAATAGACGGACGGAATGCCCTTATCGAACGGCCCGGCGGGATCGATATAAGCCGAATTCTGCCGGTTATAGGGCGGGCTTTCCTCCACCATTGCCTGTTCGGTGCCTGGGATCGAAAGCAAATCATGCTCGACTACAAATTTGCGCAGTGTCGGGATTTGCCGACGCGCTTCGGCAACCGGTCCGCCCTCGGGCTTGTTAGCGCTCATCTTGGCGATGCACGCCGGGACCGTCAGGCCGGGCGCATAGCTCTTGCACGCCGTGAACAACGCGTTCCGATTGTCCTTCAGGTCATGCTTACCGATTTCCTCGAGGACATCGAGCGGCACGTCCACCTCCTCGGTTGCACGCAACATGCGACTGAAACGGTCCGCGCCCAGCGCAAAATCCTGCGTCGCCTTGGGCCGTTGAGCTTCCACCCAATCGGCAAGATCCGCCATCGCCTTCGACGCGTCAGCGGAGCTTTTCATAAACTGCGCCTGCAGCACCGGATCTTTCACATCGGCGAAGGCGGCGCGCGCATCGCCGCTGTAGAACTCGGCATATCCCTTGAACGCCGCGACGCCGAAATTGACGAAGGTCAGCGGCAAAGGTGCCTTCAGATTGGCACGGATATTTGCCGCGGCGGTGGGAATATTCCCGAAAAACGCGATCATCGCCTTCATCCGCGTTGGTTTGTCAGCATAGGGACGCGCGATATAGACGTTGGGGTCCAGCCCGTCGTTGACATAATATTGCGGGTTGGTGTGCGGCTGATCGGCATCGTCGAGCCAGAACAAGCGCCCTTCGGCTATCTTGAGCAGGTATTTGCGCTCAAACCGTTCCTCGGGCGACAGTTTCACCTCGTCAAACCCTTGTGCCTCGGCAATCGCATCGCGCAGGAAATCGCTCTGTTTTTTCAGGCCTGCCGCGCTCCAGTCCGGCAACCGCCCATCATATTCATGCTTGCCCTGATAGACCGCGTAAAACGGATCGATCTTGAAGATGCCGTTGACGAATGCGTCGCGGAACGTGGCCCAGTTGGTCTTGGGCAAGGTGGTTATGTCGCCCGCCGCCGACTCACCGCCGGGTTTGGTGCAACCGGCGGTTGCCAGCGCCAGCGCCATTGCCGTGGTTGCCAGGATACGCCGCATCACTTCTTCCCTTCAACGAATCACACCCGTCCGCCGCTGGTAGCGCGCGCGAAAGCCAAAAGCCAAAGCATCGTGGCAGATAGCTTTGATGATTGCTAAATCGGCCGGGCCTGCCGTAGAGGCCGTCCTGCAATGCACGGCGCACAGCCCCCCTCTCCGCCCCACCCATTCACCATCGCCAATTTCCGCGCCTATTGGGCGGCGCGGTTCGCCATGACGCTGGCCCAGAATTCGATGATTATCGTCGTGGGCTGGCAAACCTATTCCATCGCGCGCGAAACTATGGCGCCGCCTGCCGCCGCGGCCCAACTTGGGTTGATCGGCCTGCTGCAATTCCTGCCGTTGTTCATTTCCACCCCGATCACCGGCTGGGTCGCCGATCATTTCGACCGGCGCTGGATCGCCCGCAGCACCGTTGCCCTGCAATTGCTGAGCGCGCTGATCCTGACGCTTTTTACCGCGTCGCACACGCTCACCCTGCCGGTGCTGTTCACCGTAGCGGTATTGCTTGGTATCTCCCGTGCTTTTGCCGGGCCCGCGTTCAGCGCGCTGGCTCCCAATCTCGTGCCACGGGAATCGCTGCCAACCGCCATCGCGCTGAGTTCGATCAGCTGGCAGACGGGCACGATCATCGGCCCGGCCATTGGTGGTTTCGCCTATGCATTCACTCCCTGGGCAGCCCATGCTGCCGCTACCGTGCTGTTTGCCGTCGCCGAACTCTGCATGTTGCTGATCGGGCCGGTCCCACGCCAGATCATGCCGGGCAAAGCGCATCCTATCAAACAGATCGCCGATGGATTGGGCTATGTCTGGCAGAACAAGCTGGTGCTCGGTACGATCACGCTCGATCTTTTTGCCGTTTTCCTGGCGGGTACGACGGCGTTGTTGCCAATCTACGCGCGCGACATCCTGCAAGTGGGGCCGCGCGGATTGAGCCTGATGGCTGCCGCGCCTGCAACCGGGGCAGCACTTACCGCGATTTTCTTTTCGATGCGGCCGATCAAGACCAATGTCGGGCCAAAGATGCTGGGCGCGGTGATGGTGTACGGCACGGCGACGATCGTGTTCGGCCTCTCACGCATCTTGCCGCTCAGCCTGGCGGCGCTGGCAGTGGCTGGCTCAGCCGACATGTTCTCGGTCTATATCCGCCAATCGCTCATCCAGCTCTATACGCCGGACGACAAGCGCGGGCGCGTCGGCGCGGTATCACAGCTTACCATTTCGGCCTCCAACGAACTCGGCGAGGCGGAATCAGGTTTCCTCGCCGCGGCGCTTGGGCCAGTCGGGGCGGTGCTGGTTGGCGGAGGCGGCGCATTGCTCGTCACGATAATATGGGCGTATCTATTCCCGAGCATCCGCAACGCGCGGCGATTTGAACCGCCGGCGGGTATAGTCGATACAGAAACTCAGACGACGGAGCAGCATGCATGAAAGCTCAGACAATCCTGGAGACCATCGGCAACACACCGCACGTTCGCGTTGCCAGGCTGTTTCCCGATGCCGAGGTCTGGATCAAGTCCGAACGTTCCAACCCTGGAGGCTCGATCAAGGACCGTATCGCGCTCGCCATGGTTGAGGCGGCGGAACGCGACGGCCTTTTGAAACCCGGCGGCACCATCATCGAGCCCACCAGTGGCAATACCGGGGTAGGGCTGGCGATGGTTGCGGCGGTGAAGGGATACAAGCTCGTCCTTGTCATGCCCGAAAGCATGTCGATCGAACGCCGCCGACTGATGCTGGCTTATGGCGCCAGCTTTGACCTGACGCCGCGCGAAAAGGGCATGAAGGGCGCGATTGAGCGCGCCATTGACCTGGTGGCGGCAACGCCCGGCGCCTGGATGCCACAGCAGTTCGAAAACCCGGCGAACATCGACGCGCACGTCCACACCACGTCGCAGGAAATTCTGGCCGATTTCGCCGATACGCCGATTGATGTCCTGGTGACCGGCGTCGGCACCGGCGGCCATATTACCGGTGTGGCCGAAACATTGAAGAAGTCCTGGCCGAACCTGCAAGTTTTCGCGGTTGAACCCGATGCATCGCCTGTGATTTCCGGTGGGCAGCCCGCTCCCCACCCGATTCAAGGCATTGGCGCGGGCTTCATCCCCGCCAATCTGCACACCGCCGTGCTGGACGGCGTCATCAAGGTCGACGCCGGAAGCGCCAAGGAAATGGCACGTCGTTCCGCCAGCGAGGAAGGTATGCTGGTCGGCATTTCCTCCGGGGCGACGCTCGCCGCAATTGCCCAGAAATTGCCGGAGCTTCCGTCGGGCAGCCGGATTCTGGGTTTCAACTACGACACTGGCGAGCGTTACCTCTCGGTGCCGGATTTCCTGCCCGAGAGCTGATCGTCGTCGTATTCCCGCGCCGCCGATGATGGCGGACGCGGTGGTACGAGCATCTGGTCAGAATTCGGTCCAATCCTCATCCGTCGACGGGGTTGTCTTCAGCGCAAGGTTTCCGCGCGTCGCCGGAGCACTCGCGCGCGACCGAGCGCGGGCGGCGGGAACGCGAGTGGCAACCTTTCCGCCGACGACCGCACTTCCGGTGTGGAACTTCGCAACGAGCGCCGTCAGGTCATGGGCTTCGGTCGCCAGGCTGCGCGCCGCGGCTGTGCTTTCCTCGACCATCGCCGCATTTTGCTGCGTCATCTGATCCATGCCGCCGACCGCATTGTTCACATGCTGAAGATTGGCAGACTGAGTCTCGGCTGATTGGGAAATTTCAACGATACGCTCACTGATTTCGCCTACCCTTTGGACGATACTACCCAGCATGGTTCCAGTTTCGTTGACCAGCGAAACGCCTTGCTTCACCTGAGTTCCGCTCTTGGCGATCAATTCCTTGATGTCCTTGGCGGCGTCTGCGGACCGTTGCGCAAGCGCCCGCACCTCGCTGGCGACTACCGCAAACCCCCTGCCCGCATCGCCTGCCCGCGCAGCTTCTACGCCGGCGTTGAGCGCAAGCAGGTTGGTCTGAAAAGCGATACCGTCGATCACGTTGGTGATCTGCGCAATCTCCTGGCTCGATTTCTCAATCGCGGTCATGGCAGTCACGGTTCGCGTAACGACTTCGCCACCAGCGTTCGCTTCGCGGTGCGTTTCGCTGATCGTCTTGCTGACTTCGGCGGCATTTCGCGCGGTTTCCCGAACCATCGTCGTAACGTCGCTCATCGCCGCAGCGGTTTCTTCGAGCGAGGCTGCCTGCTGCTCGGTCCTTACCGCCAGATCATCGGATGCCGTCCGGATTTCCGACGAACCGCTGTTGATGCCGTAGGCAGCTTCGGACACCGATCGCATCATTGTGCAGAGTTGCGCGCTCGCCTGATTGAAATCCTGCCGAAGCTGTTCGTAGGATGGCGGGAATGAATCCGCGATCTGATGGTCGAGATGGCCTTCGGACAACGCCGTCAGCGCGCTACCGATCGATCGAATCATCAGATCCTGCTCTGCGGCAATGCGGGCGCGCTCATCAGCAGCCTCTTCCTCAACTTTGTCGCGTTCGGTGCGGTTGCGCGCCTGCTCAAGAACCAGTGATTCGAAACGGATCGCCAGCCAGACCAGTGCACCGGTTTCAATGATGACTATCACCGCGTGAAGAATCACCCTGCCAAAATCGGCGCCGCCGGGAAATACCAGGCTAGGCATCAGGAAATTGGTCAAAAGGTGGTGTACCGCCGTTACCGCCGCGCTGACGACGATTGGTCGCCAATCCGCAAGGATTGCCAGCATGGCGATAAGCGCAAAGAACAGCATATGGATGTCGACCTGCCACGGACTACCGCTCCATTGGAAAAGCAGAATCGCAGGATAGAGCGGCATTGTCGCGCCAAAGGCGATACGCACCATGACGTCCGTTCGGCCCGACAGCGCCAATGCCGTCGGCGCGATTGACACCAAAAGCGCAATCAGCGCTGGAGCCCAGCCCTGCGTGGACCAGAAGCAGCAAACCACGATGCAAACGACACAACCCCATGCAGCACCAAGCAGCGCCAGGATGCCGCCGCGCCGAAGAGCGACCAATTCGTCCATCAAATCATCTCCAGTTTTGGCTGTCTTTGCGGCCACAAAACACTTCGGGAAGGGCGATCAACACCGCGCCATGCGCCAACGCAGGCATGGCGAGTGCGTCACGGGTGCCAAAGATAATCAGCGCGCCGGCGAACGGCCCGGCAGAAACAATCCGGCCGTCATGTTCAATAATCCAGTTGCTCGTATCCGCCATCGATGCTCCGGCCAATGGCAAGACCAGCATTTCGCCCTCACGGGGTGGTGCGAAGATAACAACCGCAAGCACGACAATTGCCAGCAGGAATTGAGCGACGACAATGGCGTCACTCTTCCTGAAGTTCATTTGTCGATCAGCATATAGCATCCTGCGGTTATTGTTCAGGATGTGCTAAAATTCCCGGCCTAGCGCTCTACGGGTTAATACTTGTTTTGTCGGTATTCGCCTGCCGAAATCCGCGTTCAAAATGTATCGCGCGCAGCGAAACGCCGCGGGGGCTCACCCACGCAGCGTTCTGTCTTTTCAGCGGTGTGGTGGAAGTACCCGTTGTGCTTCAGGCAAGTGCCCCATGACAATGCTTGTATTTCTGGCCCGAGCCGCACGGACATGGCGCGTTGCGACTGACCTGTCCGTCCCATTCGGCAGGGTCAGTCCCCAGCGGAGAAGCCTCTGGTTGGGGCATCTGCAACGGCGCGATACGCGTCGTGACCAGCCCCATGGACCCCGCATCGAAATCGGCGGTGTTGTCTTCGCCCGTCAACGGATCGATATGCGTCGTCAGGAATGACGGCAATTCGGGAAGCGAAGGCGCCTCCGGCACGCGGAATTCGATTTGCGAAATCGTCTTCGTCACATCCTCGCGGATCTGGTCCAGCATACGCTGGAACAGCGCGAACGCTTCCTGCTTATATTCATTGAGCGGCGTCTTCTGCGCATAGGCGCGCAAGTGAACGACCTGACGAAGCGCATCAAGCGTGGCCAGATGCTCCTTCCAATGATGATCGAGGTTCTGGATCATGATCGACTTTTCAACCTGTACCCAGGTCTCCGCATCGACCTGCTCGGCCTTGGCGGCCATATGAGCGTCAGCCGCATCGCGGAGTTGTTCGCCCAACAGTTCGGGATCAATCGCTTCCTGCGTCAGCCAATCGTCGATCGGCGGCTCGATGCCCAGCACCTCGAATGTCCGCTGCTTGATTTGATCGACATTCCATTGCTCGGGATAGCTGTTCGGCGGGCATGATTCCCCGACAATGGCATTCACCGTTTCGACGCGCATATCCGCAACTACATCACCCACCGTTTCGGCATCCATGATGTCGGCGCGCTGTTCATAGATGACCTTGCGCTGGTCGTTCATCACATCATCATATTCGACGACCTGTTTGCGGATGTCGTAGTTGCGGGCTTCGACCTTTTTCTGCGCGGTTTCGATCGCCTTGGACATCCAGCGGGAGGGTGGCAACGCCTCGCCATCCTCCAGATTGGCGCGCATCATCTTGGCGAACATCGTGTCAGGGCCAAAGATGCGCAGCAGGTCGTCGTCCAAGCAAAGGTAGAAGCGCGAAAGCCCCGGATCACCCTGGCGGCCCGAGCGACCACGAAGCTGGTTGTCGATGCGGCGGCTTTCGTGGCGCTCGGTGCCCAGCACGAACAGACCGCCCGCCGCCAGCACTTCAGCCTTTTCGACGACGATTTCCGCTTTGATACGCTCGATCGCCGCGTCGCGCTCAGCCCCTTCGGGCACGTCCTTCAATTCGTCATTAACGCGGAATTCCAGATTGCCGCCCAACTGAATGTCGGTGCCACGGCCCGCCATGTTGGTCGCAATCGTCACCGCCCCCTTGCGCCCAGCCTGCGCGACGATGTGCGCTTCCATCTCGTGAAAGCGAGCGTTGAGCACCCGGTGCGGCACGCCCTCCTTGGTGAGATAGTCAGACAGCAGTTCGGATTTTTCGATCGACACCGTGCCGACCAGCACAGGCTGCCCCTGCTCGGCATGGACCTTGATGGTCTTGGCGATGCCCTGAAACTTGTCCGCGGTGGATTTGTAGAACGTGTCCTCCTCGTCGACGCGCTTGACGGCGACGTTGGTCGGAATGGTCACGACGTTCATCTTGTAGATGTCGTAAAATTCCGCCGCTTCGGTCGCGGCCGTACCCGTCATGCCGCCAAGCTTTGGATACATGCGGAAATAATTCTGGAAGGTGATCGACGCCATCGTCTGGTTTTCAGGCTCGATCGTCGCGCCTTCCTTGGCCTCGACTGCCTGGTGCAGCCCTTCCGACCAACGGCGCCCGTCCATCATGCGGCCGGTAAATTCGTCGATGATGACGACTTTGCCGTCCTTCACAATGTAGTCGATGTCACGCTTGTACATCATATTGGCGCGCAGCGACTGGTTCAGGTGGTGGACCACCTGCGTATTCTCGAAATCATAGAGGTTGCTGCCTTCCAGCAGGTCCGCCGCCTCAAGCATACGCTCGGCCTTTTCGGTCCCTTCCTCGGTCAGGATGATCGAGCGCTGCTTTTCGTCGAGTTCATAATCCTCGGGCGCAAACTGCTTCACCACCGCGTCGACGCGCAGGTAAAGATCGGTCTTGTCGTCGGTCGGACCAGAGATGATGAGCGGCGTGCGCGCTTCGTCGATCAGCACTGAATCGACTTCATCGACAATTGCCATACTGAACCGGCGCTGGACCATCTGGTCACGATCATACTTCATGTTGTCGCGCAGATAATCGAAGCCGAACTCGTTGTTCGTGCCGTAGGTAATGTCGGAATTATACGCCTGGCGGCGCTGCTCGTCGGTCAGGTTGGGCACGATGACGCCAACCGTCAGCCCCAGGAAGCGATAGACCTGGCCCATCCATTCGGCATCGCGGCTGGCCAGATAATCGTTGACCGTCACCACATGGACACCATCACCCGGCAACGCGTTCAGATAAGTGGCAAGCGTTGCCACCAACGTCTTGCCTTCGCCCGTGCGCATTTCGGCGATTTCGCCGCGATGGAGCACGATGCCGCCGATCATCTGGACGTCGAAATGCCGCATCCCGAGCACACGCTTGGCGGACTCGCGTACCGTGGCGAAAGCTTCGGGCAACAGATTGTCGAGCTTTTCGCCATTCGCCAGTTGCTCGCGGAACTTGACGGTCTGTGCCGCCAGCGCTTCGTCGCTCAGCGCGGCAAGGGTTGCCTCAAAGCTCGCAATCTTGGCGATGATGGGGTTGAGCGATTTGACGTAACGTTCGTTGGACGACCCAAAAATGGTCTTGGCAATGGCGCCGAGCATGGAATTTTCCTGAAAATATGGGCCTCACGACCCCTGACACGCGGGTATCGTCGGCAGATGCGATTGATCGGCGGATTGCGACCGCCAGCGGCAAGAAGATGCGCGCTATTCGCGGCGACGCTGGGCAAACAACGGCGCAGCCGGCGTCAACCTAAACACCGTCTGCCCCGCATCGCCCGCGACCCGCACCAGCGTCGCAAGCGGCTGAACCGGGCGCTGTGCCCGAACATCGATCGTTGCCGCCGCGACATCGCTGGCAACGACACCACGAGTGACTGCCTGCGGCGCGACCGCACGACCAACTGTGCCGGTGGCACCGGTCAACGCCGAAAACAGCGCGGAGAGCAGCAGCAGGAATGTCAAAGGCTGATTACCAACATAACCGCCGCGACATAGGCAATAAGCACGGTGCCGTCCAATCGAAATCACTTTGCTCACAAAGGCAGTTCTACTCTTCCTTCAACTGCCAGCGCACCACCGGCAGGACAACATCGCTTTCGATCACCTGGCCGTTCTCGTTACGCGCAGGCGAGAATTTGCCATTCCTGATCGCCAGCGCGCAGGTGGTTTGGTCCAGTACTGAAACACCGCTCGACATGACAACCCGGCAGTCGCTGACCACCCCTTGAGTATCGATGTGGATTTTCACCCCCACCCGGCCCTCCAGGCCAGCGCGCTTTGCGTAGGGCGGGTAATAATCCCAGGAAAACCAATCAGCCATGTCGCCCGCCGGCAATGGCCGACTTGCCCGCCTGGTCTGCTCACTGTTCGACGAGCCCACCTGACCAAAACCCGTATCCGGCATGACACCCGGCTTTGCTTGTTCTGCACGACGCAGCTTCGCGCTTGCCCGCCAACGATCCAGATAAGTTTGGGCCATATAGGTAACCAGGCAAGTCAGGACCACAACCAGCACAGCAATCATCGCCAGCGCGGCCAGCCCTAAATTGGCGGTGTCAGCCGTCCTCGTGCGGCCTTCCTGCTCGGGCGGCGTATTCATCCGCCTATCCGGGTTTCGGGTCGTAGCGATCTTGGCACAGGGATCAACGAACGTCCGATTCTTCGACCGCGGGCACCGTGGCGACCAATTGCCAGCGCATCGCGGAGTGCCATGTGCTGTCGGCCGGTTTGCCAGACCCATCGACTCCGGGCAGGAAATGGCCATGCGTGACGATCTGGTCGCACGTCGCGTTGTCGAGCAGGACCGAACCGCTCGACTTGACGACATCGCATTCGGTAATCCGCCCCCTGGCATCAACCTTGACCATGAACTCAGTCCGGCCTTCCTGCCCGGCATTGCGTGCTTCGGGAGGATAGGCGTCGGCCGGAAACCACAGGCCCGGATCACCCACCGGCTTGGCGCGTGCGGGCTCAGGCGCAGTGGGGGCGGGCGCGGCGGAAGCGGGCGCCGATTGGGCCAGTGCCGGACCACCAAGGCCCAGCACCGTAAATATACCGATTGCCGTCAATCCAATCTTGCCTTGCTGGTACGCCACTTTAACAACCCCTTTTGGCCCTTCGCCACATCCTAATCAGAGATTGCCGGTATGTCATCCACCCGCTCGCCACTCGCGCCCGCCACTTTTCCGACGCTTCCCGAAATTGGCGGTGTGACGCGGCGTATCGCGCGCGCGCATTACAAGGCGTGGGACCGGTGCGACCTGACCTTCGTCACACTCGCGGAAGGCACCACGGTCGCCGGGGTGACGACGACCAGCAAATGCCCGTCGCCAGAGGTGGAATGGTGCCGCTCAGCCTTGCCGCTTGGCGAAGCGCGCGCGCTGGTCGTCAACGCCGGTAACTCCAACGCCTTTACCGGCAATCGCGGTCGCGCAGCAGTGGAAGCCATTGCCGCGCGCGTCGCGGGTGCCATCGGCTGTCGGCCATCGGACGTCTTCGTCGCATCAACGGGCGTGATCGGCGTGCCGCTGCCCATCGACAAGGCCGAAGCGGGGCTTGATGCCGCCTTCATCGCCGAAACGTGCGGCTGGGAAGACGCGGCGGCCACGATCATGACCACCGACACCTTTGCCAAGGCGGCGGCCACGTCTGCCATCGTCGATGGCCGCACCGTTTCGCTGGTGGGGATCATCAAGGGGTCCGGCATGATCGCGCCGGACATGGCGACGATGCTGGGTTTCATCTTTACCGACGCTGCCGCCGATGCCGCATTCCTGCAACGCGCGCTGACCGATGCCAACCGGAGCAGCTTTTCGTGCATCACGGTCGATAGTGACACCTCGACCAGCGACACCGTACTCGCGTTCGCAACCGGCGCTGCTGGCAACACACCGATGGCGGACGAAAACAGCCCCGGCACCGACGCTTTCCGCGCCGCGCTGGCCGATTTGTGCCTGCAACTCGCCCATCTGGTGGTGCGCGACGGCGAAGGCGCCAGCAAATTCATCCGCATCGACGTCGAAGGGGCGGCCAGCGACGACAGCGCACACCGCATCGCCCTGTCGATCGCCAATTCACCGCTGGTCAAGACCGCCATTGCCGGACAGGACGCCAATTGGGGACGGGTGGTGATGGCCGTGGGCAAGGCGGGCGAACCCGCCGAACGGGACAAGCTGGCCATCCGCTTTGGCGAAACTCAGGTCGCCAGCGCCGGCCTGGCCGTCGAGGGTTATGACGAAGCGCCGGTTGCCGCGCATCTGAAGGGCCAGGATATCGACATCGGCGTCGACCTTGGCCTGGGCGACGGCCGTGCGACGGTTTGGACATGCGATCTGACCCACGGCTATATCAGCATCAACGCCGACTATCGGAGCTAGACCCAATGCTGACCATCTGGGGACGCCTCAATTCGCACAACGTGAAAAAAGTCGCATGGCTGGCCGACGAGCTCGGGGTCGATTTTGTCCGTCACGATGTTGGCGGCGCTTTCGGCATGGATACCGCCTATCTCTCGCTCAATCCAAATCGGCTGATCCCCACGATCGAGGAAGACGGCGTCGTGTTGTGGGAATCCAATCCCATCGTGCGCTATCTGGCCGCGCGCCATGCGCCGGGTACAATCTGGCCAACCGACGTCGTACAGCGCGCGCAGGCCGACAAATGGATGGACTGGCAGATCGATTATGCGGGCGCGCAGCGAGACGCGTTCTTCAACCTCGTCCGTCGCCCGGCTGATAGCCGCGATGCCGCCGCCATCCAGAAATCGGTCGAGCGATGCGGCGCGCGGCTGGCGCTGCTCGATCAGGTGCTCGAACAGACATCCTGGCTGTCGGGTGCGCAGTTCGGAATGGGCGATATCCCAATGGGGGTCTATGCCTATACCTGGTTCAACCTGCCGATTGAACGCCCAGAACTACCCGCGCTTGCCGAGTGGTACGCACGGCTGACCGAACGCCCCGGCTTCGCCCGTCAGGTGATGATTCCCCTCACCTGACGGATCGATCGAAGCACCGGCAGATCAGCCAACCCGATCAGGCAAGCGCGCCTTCCAGCCAGGACTTGAGCTGACTTTTCGGCGCAGCGCGGCTGAAACGGGCAACTTCTTCACCGTTCTTGAACAGCACCAGGTTGGGAATGGTGCGGATGCCATAACGGGTTGCCGCTTCCGGCGTATCGTCCAGATTGGCTTTGGTAATCACGACATGATCCGCCAGCTCTTCCGAAATTTCTTCGAGGCTGGGGCCGATCACCTTACACGGGCCGCACCAGTCCGCCCAGAAATCGACAAGCACGGGCTTGTCTGATGCCAACACGTCCGACGAGAAGCTCTCGTCACTGATTTTCTTGGTCGCCATGATCGAATCTCCTTTTGACGCCTAATCTAGGGGCCCCCACCTGACGGCTCAACCCGCCAGCCCCAAGCTTTGTTGGTCCGTGCCCAAGCCCGGCTTGTGCGCTGCCAGCAAATCGGGCGACAGATCGAACAAAACCGGTCCAGCGGTATAGAGCAAAGCAGCCTCCACGCGCCGATCCGGGAAGATAATCGCCAAAGCCGCGACATAGGCCGCCATCTGCCGGATATGCGCGGTGGGCAGTTCATCGACGGTCGTCGGCGGACGACGCCCGGTCTTGAAATCGATCAACCGAACATGGTCAGTACCGACCAGCAAGCGGTCAACCGTGCCTGACACGACCAATCCACCGTCGACAACCGCCGCAATAGGCGCCTCGGCAAGCGCATCTGCCCCGAACAGGTCGGCAAAGCGCGGGTCGTCCAGAACGTCCAACACATTTCGGGTGACGTCCTGACGCAGTGCGGCATCGGCCACACCCGCCGAATTTGCCAGCCAATGTTCCGCTGCGTCACGGCGATCCGATGGTTGCACGCCCGGCAAACGCTCAAACAAGGCGTGGATCAATTGTCCCCGCCGCGCCGCATCGCGCAATGCTGGAGTCGGCGGTGGGTCAGCCACATCGTCCTCACCCAGCGACGATGGCGCCAGCGGGCGTGGCGGGCGCGCTTCGACCGGGGCGGGCTGGCGCGCCCAATCGGGCAAGGGCGACATCGGCCCTTCGCCTCGAACCGGTGCACGCGACGCCTTGACCGGCGCCTGCGGGACTTGGCCGTAATAGTCGAGCACCCCGTCTCCACCGACCCCCAGTGCGGCAAATGCCTGTTGCGACACCGCGTACCAACTCATCGGCGGCGCCACGCCCTGCGCCCTTGGCCCAAGCGCGCCCGCGATCACCAATCGCTCCTCCGCGCGGGTCGCCGCAACGTAGAACAGCCGCCAATGCTCTTCGATCTCGCGCGCATCCGCATCTTCGATAAGGTCCACAAAAGTTCCGGCGCGTTCAGTCTTGCCGGGGCGCAGGATCGGCAGGCCCGGCATCACTCCATCGGGCGACCAGTTGAGAATCGATCGCGGTGATCGTTCAGGGTCGACCGTTGCATCCGCGAGAATAACCAGCGGCGCCTGCAACCCCTTTGAGGCATGTGCCGTCATCACGCGCACGGCGTCGAGTGGTTGCGATGGATCGCGCTTGATCTCCACTTCACCGCGATCGAACCAGTCGAGAAAACCTTGCAGGGATGGTGTCGCCAGCGCCTCGAATTGGAGGGCAGCGCCAAGAAGTTCGTCAATCGGGTCGCGCGCTTCCTCGCCCAGACGCAGCAACAGCTTGCGCCGCCCGTCCAGCGGCCCGGAAAGCAGATCTTCAAGAAAGCGATATGGCGTGGTGATGTCGGCGCGCGCCAACATCGTATAAAGCGCGGCCAGGCTTGCTTCCGGCTGGGTATCGCGCAGATGCCGCCACAATCTGGTGTTGCGGGGACGGATGGCCGCGGCCATCAACTCGTCATGCGTCCAGCCGATCAGCGGGGAAACCAGCAAACTCGCGAGCGACAAATCATCGTCAGGCTGCAACACGAAACGTACCGCGGCCAGCAGATCCTGCACCGCGAGCGGCGCGTTGAGGCGCAACCGGTCAATGCCCGCAACCGATACACCTTCGGCATAAAGTCGCGCGACGATCAACGCAGCCAACTCGCCACGCCGCTTGACCAGGATCATCACATCTTCGGGACGCAGCGCCCGACCTTTGCTTTCCAGCATCAGCGGGTTGGCAGGGTCCAGCCAGTCGCGCACTTGCCGGGCGATCATCGTCGCCAGATGGCGCGTTGCATCGCCGATCCAATCTTCCTCATCCTCATCGCAGCCGCCCGCGGTGACCGGTGGCCATAACGAAACGACGCCCGGTCCCTTCACCTCGCTTGCATGAGTTTCGAGCGCGTCAATCGGACCCAGGCCAGGGGCCGGCACCACGGCAAGCGCCGCATCGACAAATTCCAGCACCGGCCGCGTCGAACGAAATGAATGGGTAAGCGAAAGACGATGGAACGCCGTTCCCTGCCCGGTTTGTTCGTCGCGTGCGGCAAGCGCCAAGGCACGAAAATCACGCTCCGCCCGTGCGAAAAAGAGCGGGCTGGTGCCCTGAAATCCGAAAATCGCCTGTTTGAAATCACCCACCACAAACAGCGTGCGCGTCTTGTCGCCCGCGGCGCCCGCGCCCGCAAAAAACTCCTCCGCCAACCGGCCGATAATCGCCCATTGGTCGTTGTTGGTGTCCTGCGCTTCATCGACCAGAATATGGTCCGTCACCTGATCCAGCTTGTAGCGGACCCAATCACCCATGCCCGGTTGCGACAGCAGATTGACCGTTGCGCGGATCAGGTCATCGAAATCGACCGCACCCAGCCGCCGCTTTGCCCGCCGATAGACGTCGGCATAGTCGCGCCCCGCTGCCAGGATCGGCGCGAGCATATCGACGAACGCGGCAAGGCGGCGTTTATCCGCCAAAACGGCGCACTGCGCTGCCAGTGCCTCTGCCAGCAACGGATAGTCCGGCTCCAGCGCGAGCAGCTTGTCGCGCACCGATCGCAGTTTACCGTCCTTGGTCAGGACAAGCCCGCTCAGGCTGTCCAACGTCGCCGCGCGTTCGGTCGGATCAGCGGCCAGCCAGGCTTCGGCGACTGCCGCTGCCTCCAGCCCGGTCTTGGTACTCCAACCGCGATTGGCTGCCGCGATCGCATATACCGGATCGGTATCGAACATATCGTCGGTCAGCGCCGCGGCAATAACCGCTTCGATATCACCAGTCGGCAATCCCACGGCGCCGCGCAGAAACGGCCCGATGCCACCTGGCAACGCCGCCATCGCATCGGGCTCGCGCGCGCAGGCGAGCAGGAACGATTCCGCCGCTTCCTCACCCGATCTCTTGCTGAGCGCGGCAATCGCTTCGATCAATGCGTTGCGCCCTTCCCGCTCGGCATCGACCAGCATCTCTGCCAGCGCCTCCCGCGCGAGCATTGCTTCTTCGCGTGCCTCGAGCGGGCGAAAGCCCGGGGACAATCCGGCCTCGGCCGGAAAACTCGCGAGAAGCGACT
The DNA here is from genome assembly GCA_041659385.1 of Sphingomonas sp. Taxonomy (GTDB): domain Bacteria; phylum Pseudomonadota; class Alphaproteobacteria; order Sphingomonadales; family Sphingomonadaceae; genus Sphingomonas. The sequence continues at coordinate 78,300 of JBAZYJ010000002.1, read as the reverse complement.
GGCAAAAGCTGTGGATCGTCTGAATGCGGATGCCGCCTCCGGGCGCATCGAGCACGCGCGCGAACAAGGTGCGTGCCCGCGCCATCAATCCAGGCTGTTGCCAATCCTCGCCCAGCGCGTGGAGATCCTTGCGCAACTCCATTTCGGGCATCCGAACCCAGGCCGCCAGGCGTGCATTGATGCGCCCCGCCATTTCCGCAGCACCCGCCTTGGTGAAGGTCAGGCAAAGTATCGCCCCCGGATCGGTGCCGCCAAGCAGCAAGCGATAAACCCGCGCCGCTAGCACTTGAGTCTTGCCCGTTCCCGCCGATGCCGACAGCCAGACATGCGCATCGGGCCCGCAGGCCTGCGCCTGATTGCCGAGCAGGATGGGCAATGGCCCTGCACCCGTACCGCTCATCGGCCATACCATTCGGCCAGCCGCATAAGCTGGTCATAATCGGCATAGGGAGCGTATTCGGGAACCAGCTTGGCGGTAAAAGGCTCGTCGCCAGTCAACCATTTGGCGGCCGCTTCACCAAAATGCCGCGCGGCAAGCGCCGTGAAATCGGCCGTCACGATGCGATCGCGCGCGCCGTCCGGGTCAACCGGGCTGGCACGATAACCGAACGCACCTTTCGCCTTGGCAAGCGACCAGTATTCAAAGGCAACGGCTTTCCCTGCCAGCGCTTCAAACCCACCGCGTTCGGCCATCAGGCCCAACAGGCCAAGCTGAAGGCTGAACCCTTCGCGCACCGCTGTTGGGGACGGTGGCTTGCCGGTCTTATAGTCGATGATAGCCAGCTCGCCGTCTGCCACGCGGTCTATGCGGTCGGCGCGTCCCTCCAGCGTTACGCCAGCAATCCCGATCCGTCCCTTTTTCTCCACAGCCGCGATCACGCGACCATTGGCGCGATCTTTGGCCACTTCGTCGGCAATCCAGGCGATCGCCTCCTCCAGTCGCGGCCACCACAAGGCGCGCAGCATGGGGTGGATATGTTCGGCAGCGAGCAGTGCGTGCGCCCGCGCCATCAACGCATCCGGGTCGGCATTGTCCTGCTTTGCCCAGACTTCCAGGATCGCGTGAACCGCCGTCCCCCGCCAGGCAGGCCCCGGATCGGCATCGACCGCATCGAGCGGCATCAACCCAAGCACACGCCGGGCATAAAAGGCGAACGGATCGGATTTCAGCCGATCGACTTCGGTAACCGAGATGGTCGTCGGGCGATGTTCCGCCGCAGGCCTGGGTGCGGGCCGTATCGCCGGCTGGAAATCGCCCGGATCATCGATTGCGCGCGCCCAGGTGGCGTATTCGTCGGCCCTGTCCAACCCCTTGTCGAGCATCGCTTCCAGGCGAAGCCAAAAGCGCGACGCAATACTCGGGGCACTTGCGTCGCGGCGCGCGCGCGTCAGCAGTACGTCGCGCGCGCCGAGTGCAGATGCGAAGTCATGCGCGGCAAGGCCGACCCGCCGTTCCAGGCCCGGCAGCCCCAATTCGGCGCGGATGCGCGGCGCCAGCCAAGGATCGGGCGCGGGCTGCCCCGGCCATACACCTTCATTCAGGCCCGCCAGGATCATCAGATCGGCGTTCTGCAAACGCGCCTCAATCAATCCGTAAATTGCGACGCGCGGATGGCCACCCTGTGGGGGACGAACTGACACCTCATCCATCATGGTGCGCAGCATTTGCGGCAAGGCGCGCGGATCGACCTGATCCGGCCCGTCGCCCGCAAATGCTTCCAATTCGGCCAACAGATCGGCGGCGGCGCGCCCGGCAGCCCCTTGCCATGCCGCGTCACCGGCCATCGCAGTCGCCGTATCGCGCAACACCGCCAGCAAGCCGGACAGCGGTTGATGACCATGATCAAAGGCGCTCGCAATCGGCGCCAGCAAGGCGCGCGCCTGCGCCCACCACGGCTCGATATCCCGAAATCGCGGATCGGCCAGGCGCTCGCTAATACCATCCAGCCCCGCAGCGGGACGCGGCCCCCTGAGCGTCAGATCGAGTCCCCGCGCGCCATCCAGCCAGGCAAGCCGTTCAGGGCCAAAACGTACCAACGGATGTTTGACGAGCGCCAGCAGGGACATCGGCGCGAAACGCTGCGCCGCTGCCTCCGCCATTTCGATCAACAACGTCCCCGATGGCCGGTTCGACAAGGGTTCACCCGCGGAATCGTCGACGATGATGCCCCAACGCGCGCAATGCGCCGCAACCCGGCGAGCGAGCGCCCGGTCAGGCGTAACCAGTGCCGCCGTCCTCTCCGGGATTTCGATTGCCTCGCGCAGGGCAAGGGCGATAGCCTGCGCTTCGGCGGCAATTGTCGGCAATTCGATGGCGCGAATGCCGGTCAGTCGCCGGTCAATGGCGGGCAAGTCAGTCCATTTGCCAGTGAACTCGGCAGGCGCCATCGCGTTCTGGATCGCGCGGCTGCGCTGCACGGTTGCGTCATGCCCGCCACCGTCGCGCCATTGCTGCACTTCCGCGCGATTAATCCCCATCCGGTCGAGCAGCAATTTCAACTGGAATTGCGGATGCGTTTCCAACGCGCGTTTGCGGCGACCAGTTGCAGCGTCAGGCAGGTGCGGACCAAGCGCCTGCCACTCCGCCTCATCCATTTCGGTCGCCAATCCAGGCAGAACGACCATCCCATTGGGAAGATTGGCAATGCTGCGCAGCAATCGGGCAATCGCGGGAGCCGCAGTCGTAACCCCGGCCGCGCAGACAAAGCCGGTCGGCGGCTGCTGTTGCCAGCGCGCGGCGAGACCATCCAGAAGCCTGGCGCGCCGCGTCGCGAGATCGACCATGCCACGCTTGGCCAACTCCCTTGGCCATTGATCGAGGATGACCGCAAATTGTTGCAGGGCGGCCTCCCAGTGCTGGGTGAGCGGTTCGTGAAGTTCGACCTTGAGCAAATCGCGCGGCTCGACTTCCTCGACCAGTAATTGATCGAGCGTCCGCGCCAGATCACCCGCCAGACGCACAGCCTCCGCCAGGTCGATAGGGTCACCCGACGCTGCTCGCGCTTCGCTTACCAGTCGGGCGAGGATCATTCTGCGCTGAAGCGGCGGGATGGCCGGTGGCACCGAATTTCCCGCGTCAGCCGGATCAAGCGCCGCGCCGATGGCCTCGTCGATATCGGCATCGCCAATCGCGATCAGGCGGGGCAACAACAGGCCCTGCCCGCTGGCCCGCACGAATGCCTCGGTCACGGTGCGCTTGGCTCGGTTGGTCGGCACCAGCACAATGCCCCGCGCCAGCCCCAACGGATCGCCGCCAAATTGGCGGATCAAGCCCGCGGCCAGCGCATCCGCAAAAGCGCGATGGGTGGGGATAGTGTAAAGTTGCGGGCCACGCCGCTCAGCCATCAGCGAGCATCGCCTCCGCCACCGGAATGGCGCCGGGCGTACCGACATCGAACCACAGTCCCTGATGCACCACCCCGAACGCACGACCAGCGGCAATCGCCCGATCCCAGAACAGGTTGGTCGAAAATGGCCCCTCCGGCCAATCAGCGATCAACCGGGGCGACAATATCTGCACGCCGGTCCAGACAAAGGGTGCCAGCCGCCCCGGCTTGCGTCGCCCGGTGACCCGGCCATGCGCGTCCAGATGGAAATCGCCTTGCCCGGCATGGCAGTGCGCGCGCGCCAAAGGCACCATCAGCAGCAGCGCGTCCATCCTATCGTCGTCCCAACGCTGAGCGAGCAGCTTGATCGCGTCGATCGGCCCGTCGATCCACAGATTGTCGCTGTTCACCGCAACGAACGGCTTGTCGCCGATCAACGGCAGCGCCTGCACCAGGCCGCCGCCGGTTTCCATCAATTGCTCGCGCTCATCCGAAACCAGGATCTCAAGTCCGTCGCTATGCCGTTTCAAATGCGCCTCAAGCGCGTCGGCCAGGTAATGGACATTGACGATCGCGCGCTTCACGCCTGCCGCCCGCAACCGATCCAATGCGTGATCGAGCAGCGCCTTGCCCGCGACTTCAACCAACGGCTTTGGCCGGGTGATCGTCAACGGGCGCATCCGCTTGCCCAGGCCCGCCGCCATCACCATCGCGGTTTCCGGGACGGTGACATGCGGGTCCGGGCGCAGGGTCAGCGTGCGCTTGATGCTCATTGGCCGCCGATCTTCATGGGGTCGCCCCGTTTCGCATCGGGGATGTTGGCATCGAACCAGGCCGCAACCGGCGCAAGTGCCGGATGGGCCAAGTCCTGTTCCAGATAGCGCCACACCCGTGGGCAAAGCGTCGGATAACGCGGCTTGCCATCCCGACGCCAGAGCCGGGTAAAAATGCCGATGATCTTCGCGTTCCGCTGCGCCCCCAGCACATGATAGGCCGCGTCAAAAGCCGGTGATGCACCCGTCGCCTTGCGATAGCGGGCAAGCATCATCGCTTCGATTTCCGGCTCGACATCGCGCCGCGCGTCTTGCAGCAACGACACCAGATCATAAGCCGGGTGCCCCGCAAGCGCGTCCTGGAAATCAAGCAGGCCCAATTTGCCGCCTTCGAGCAGCATCAGGTTTTCGGCATGATAATCGCGCAGGACCGTGACGGGCGTTTCGGCCAGCGCGACATCGAACACCGAATCCCATGCCGCCGTATATCCTGACTGATCCGGGTCGATATCAACCGCCGGGCAATACCATTCGGTCAGCAGATTGGCCTCTCGATGCAATTCGCGCCGATCATAGGGGCGAAGATCGCCGGGTTCGTGCTGGTGCAAGGCAACCAGAACATCGACGGCACTGGCGTATAACGGTTCGGTAGCCGCTGCATCCGCGTCGACGGTTTCACGCATCCGTGCGTCGCCAAAATCCTCGATCAGCACCAGGCCATTGTCCAGATCGACTGCCTCGATCGCTGGCGCATGAAAGCCGCGTTCACGTAACCATCGGGCGATGTCGATGAACGGTCGTGGATCTTCGTGCGGCGGCGGTGCGTCCATCAGCACAGCCTTGCGATCGCCATCAGCAACCCGGAAATAGCGGCGGAACGACGCATCGACGGCAAGCGGGGCAATTGTCGCACCCGACCAGCCATGCGCGTCGAGAAAATCCGCTGCAGCGGCGGGTGGAGTCATGGAAGCGGCCATCGCGCCTTCCAACCCTCAGGCACCTGCGCTGTCAAGGACCGTGTGCCGTCCTTCTCGATCGCAATGTCGAGTGCGAGTGCATGGGGCCAATATCCCGCCCCCGCCCGCTCCGGCCATTCCACGATCAACAGCGCTTCGTCGGCGTCATCGATTCCCAGTTCGGCGATCTCATCGGGATCATCGACGCGATACAGATCGACATGCAGGACGGGGATGGAGGTTTCGGGCACATCATAGGGCTGAACGATCGCAAAACTAGGCGATGGCGCTTCGTGCGCCAGTCCCAGGCCCTGCAACACGCCACGCGCGAGGCTGGTCTTGCCCGCGCCAAGGCCGCCTGAAAGCGCGATGACGTCACCCGGTGCCACAAGCGGCGCAAGACGCAAGCCAAGCGCATGTGTGTCGGCTGGACCAGCAAGCCGGATCATCGGCGGGGTAATTCCACCGTTATCATCGTGCCCTGGCCACTTTCAGACACCAGGTCGATCGTACCGCCATGCGCTTCGACAAATTGCTTGGCGAGCGGCAACCCCAGCCCCAGCGCACGTTCTCCGTCGCGCGTCGCCACCGGTTCGGCAAAACGATCGAACGCGCGAGCAATGGCGGTGGCGTTCATTCCACGCCCGTTGTCGGAAACGATGATGCGCGCGCGCGCCGCCGTTCCATCAGCATGAAGCAGCACCCGCCCGCCTTCTGGCGTGCCCGAAATCGCATGGCGCAGCAGGTTTTCAATCGTCTGGGTCAACCGGCGCGCATCCCCCGAAATCGTTCCGGTTGAAGGCTGCAGGTCAACCGCGAAGTCCAGTTCCTTCCGATCGATCAGCGGCCGGACATTTTGCGCCGCAGTCCGCGCCACGCCTTCGAGATCGACATCGAAGCGTTCGAGCTGCGGGCCCCCCTTCTGGCCCAGGGTCAGGTTCAGCACGTCATCGATCAGCGCGCCCAGGCGAACGGCCGATTCCATAATCGCATCGACATAGTCGCTGGCCGATTCGGGGAGATCTCCGGCCAGTCCCGCCTTCAGCATTTCTGCGAAGCCACTGATGGAGGTCAGCGGGGTGCGTAGTTCATACGACATGTTGGCGACGAATTCGGTCTTGACCTTGTCCGCGGCTTCCAGCGCCTCGTTGCGATCACGCAGCGCTCGCTCGATCCGGCGGCTATCCGACACGTCGAGCATCGTGAACAGCGCATTGCCGTCTGGCAGTGGCACCGCGGCAAACTCAAAATGTCGCCCATCGGCCAGGGCGACGCGCCCGCCGCGTTGCTGGCGCTCGACGGTCGCTGAACGGACGAGTTCGGTGATGAGCACCGCCTGCGACGGATTGGCCAGCTTTTCGCCCGCTGCCTTGGCAAGCACGTCGACGCGGGGATGTTCCGCCAAGAAACCCTCCTCGAAACCCCATGCGGCACGGAAACGATTGTTCCAAAGTTGCAGACGACCATTGGCGGCAAACACGCCCAGCGCTTCAAAGAGATTGTCGAACGTGGCCGTGCGCACCCGCAGCAAGGTGTCGCGCGCACTGGCAAGTTGCACCTGCTCGGTGCGGTCTTCGAAAATCAGCAGCAGGCCACCATCGGGCAGCGGTTGTGCGACCACCCGCAAGTGGACACCGCCCGGCAAATGCCAGTTTTCCTCGATCTGGCTATCGGTGGCGACAAACCAGTCGCGGCGTTCCGCCTTCCAGCCGGGAAAATCGCGCACTTCGGGCAGGCGGTTGGCCTCACGCATGCGCTCCAGCACGCGATCGAACTCCGGCCGGTCGGACAGCCACTCGCTGCGCATCGCAAAAATGCGCTGGAATGGTTGATTGCAGAAAACCAGGCTGCGGTCAGCGGCGAATTGCACGACACCTGCCGACAGCCGGTCAAGCATCGCCCGCTGCGCCTCGGCAAAGCGTTTCAGGCCGGAGCGGGCCTGCTCAAGATCCTCGATATCGATGGCGAACCCGGCAACGCCGCCTATCGGCAGCGGCACGTCATAAACGCGAAGCATCCGCCGCTGGCCCTTGATGGTCGCGGGCATCGTCTGCATCTGTGGCTTGGCCGAATCGCGCGCGACGACCGCGCTGGCCAGCGGCCCGCCGACACCCGAGCCTTCGACGAGTTCCAGCCCCCGGGTAACGACCTCCTCCGCCGCCTCGCCGTCAACCGCGTCGACATAGGCCGAATTGACCATCATCAGCCGCAGGTCAGGTCCGCGATACCACATGGGCAGCGGTGCTGCCTCGATCAATCCGGTCAGCGCGTCGAATGCCGCACGGACACGTGTTCCGTCATCATGCAGGCGACTGATCTCGATCTGGCTTTCGGTCGCATCGAACACCCACAGCACAGCTCCGCCAGGCGCCTGCGCATCACGTGGCGCCCGCATCCCGCGGATCATCAGGCTGCGCGCTGAACCCAGTGGTCGAACGCTGCGACTGAATGTCCGCCCGGCTTTCTGCGCAGCCGCCACGTCGTCAATCAGCAATTGCTGGTCCGTTGGCGACAATCCTGCGCCGTCGGCACTTAGTTCGGCCAGAAAACGTTGCGCGACCGTCAGGCCCAACCAGTCAAAGAAGCGTTCGGGAGCCTCGATCCGGCCATCGGCGCGCACGATCACAGGCAATGCAGGCGCGGTGGCGATCAGCGCTTCCAACCGGTCGAGCTGAACCAGTGAAGCGACCGCCTCCCCCTTGGCTCGCAAACCGATATACAACGCCATCACCGCGCCAGCGACCAGCACCGCAAGGACAGCGCCAAGGATCACCAATGAGAGGGTGGGAACTCCGATCATTGCTGATGTCGATAGCCGTACAAGACTCTGATTCCCATCCTTGGGACGACCAAAGCCGAAAAACGGGATCGCGCAAGTCTGATAACTGCCCTCACCCGGCGCAAATTGGGCTGATTCACCCGAATATGCAATTGCGCGTGCCGCTCCGGGCGTCTGGCAAGGCGCATCCATGAAAATGCCGCGACCGCCCGAGGGCAATCGCGGCCAATTCAATTTTTTCGATCAGCAGATCAATAGCGATAATGATCCGGCTTGAACGGGCCTTCGGTTGGTACACCGATGTAATCGGCCTGCTTCTGGCTGAGCTTGGTGAGCTTCACGCCCAGCTTCTCCAGGTGGAGTGCCGCGACCTTTTCATCGAGGTGCTTCGGCAGCACGAAGACGTCGTTCTTGTATTCGCCGACCTTGGTGAACAATTCGATCTGCGCCAGCGTCTGGTTGGTGAAGCTGGCCGACATCACGAAGGACGGGTGGCCAGTCGCATTGCCCAGGTTCACCAGACGGCCCTTGGACAGAATGATGATCTGCTTGCCATCCGGGAATTCGACCAGATCGACCTGCGGCTTCACTTCGGTCCATTTGTAGTTCGACAGTGCCGAAATCTGGATCTCGCTGTCGAAGTGGCCGATGTTACAGACGATCGCCATCGGCTTCATCGCCTTCATATGGTCGGCAGTGATGACGTCGGCATTGCCCGTTGCGGTCACGAAAATGTCAGAACGGGTCACCGCTTCTTCCATCGTCACGACTTCAAAACCTTCCATCGCCGCCTGCAATGCGCAGATCGGATCGACTTCGGTCACCAGGACACGCGCGCCGCCGTTGCGCAGCGACTGTGCCGAACCCTTGCCGACGTCGCCGAAACCGGCGACCGTCGCAACCTTGCCCGCCAGCATCACGTCGGTGCCGCGACGGATCGCGTCGACCAGCGATTCCTTGCAGCCATACAGGTTGTCGAACTTCGACTTGGTGACGCTGTCGTTGACGTTGATCGCGGGGAACGGCAGTTCGCCCTTCTTGGCAATCGAATACAGGCGGTGAACGCCGGTGGTGGTTTCTTCCGACACGCCGCGGATGTTCTTGACCGATTCGGTCAAATAGCCGGGCTTTTTGGCGATGAACGCCTTCAGCGCGCGCTGGAATTCGACTTCTTCGTCATTTTCGGGCTCGGGCAGCGTGGCGCCGGCTTCGATCTTGGCGCCCCACAGTGCGAACATCGTCGCGTCGCCGCCATCGTCGAGGATCATGTTCGCGGTCTGGCCGTTGCCATCGTCCCAGTCGAAAATGCTGCCGACATAGTCCCAGTAATCGGCCAGGCTCTCGCCCTTGATCGCAAAAACCGGCACGCCCGAAGCGGCAATCGCCGCCGCGGCATGATCCTGCGTCGAATAGATGTTGCACGTCGCCCAACGCACCTGTGCGCCCAGCGCAGTCAGCGTTTCGATCAGCACCGCGGTCTGGATCGTCATGTGCAGCGAACCGGTGATGCGAGCGCCCTTCAGCGGCTGCGACACGCCGAATTCCTCGCGCAGCGCCATCAGGCCCGGCATTTCGGTTTCGGCGATATTGATTTCCTTGCGGCCGAAATCGGCAAGGCTGATGTCAGCAACGACGTAATCGTTGCGCTCAAGAACGTTGGTGGCCACGACGTGGGTCTCCCGAGGATGAAAGCCATGGGCGCGGAAAACCGCCGCGCCGATGATCGGGCCTTTAGCGTGCGACGGCGCCCAGATCAAATATAAAGATGTCTTTATATCCCGCCGCGCACAAACGCCCGCACGAACGCTCCAAATACTGCATTCAGGCCTGGCCTGCGCGACTGACGAGCAATCGCGGGTCAATGCCGGCGATTTCAAACGCCCGCTGCCAGCGTAGATCGATATCGGTATCGAACAGCAAATTGGCGTTGCCGGGCACGCTCAACCAGCCATGCCGGGTCATTTCCTCGTCGAGCTGGCCACTCCCCCAACCTGAATAGCCCAGAGCGACCTGCCAGCGGCTGGGGCCTTTGCCCTCGGCAATGGCGCGCAATATGTCGATCGAGCCGGAAAGACCCCATTGGCCATCAACATCGACGGTATCCTGGCCGTCCCAATCCAGGCTGTGAAGCACGAAACCACGGCCCGGCTCAACGGGGCCGCCCAGGCTGATCCTTGCGTTGGGCGCCTCGCGCGCGTCGATCTCAAACTGTTCGAGCAAATCATAGAGACCAAGATCGTCGATCGCGGTGCCAAACCCGATGCCAAGCGCGCCATTATCGTCGTGGACGCATACGGCAATCGCCGCGCGTTCAAAACGCGAATCGCCAATACCCGGCATTGCGAGCAGGAATTGGCCGGTCAGGGAGGCCGGGCTCGACATTGGCGAGACCATAGCCATCGTCCCTTGCCTCGTCCAACCCCATCGCTGATTTATGCCATTCCATTCGCCGCATATCGATCAATGCAATATCAAAATCCCGCCACTCACCGCCGACCGTTGCGGCAGGCGCTGACCGCCCCTAGATGAGCGCAACTGGTTCCACATGAAAGGCACTGACATGACAATCAAAGTAGGGGAAGCGTTGCCGCAGACCGTGTTCACCAAGGCGACCGACCATGGGCCGGAAGCGGTGGAAACCGACGCCTTCTTCAAGGGTCGCAAGGTCGCGCTGTTCTCGGTTCCCGGCGCGTTTACGCCGACCTGCTCCGCCAAGCACCTGCCTGGCTATCTGGAACAAGCCGAAGCGTTGAAGGCCAAGGGTATCGATGAGATCGCCTGCACAGCCGTCAACGACGCCTTTGTGCTGGGCGCCTGGAGCAAGTCGAACAGCGCCGACGGCAAGGTGACGATGCTGGGTGACGGCAATGGCAGCTTTGCAGAAGCCGTCGGCCTGACGATGGACGGCAGCAAGTTCGGCCTGGGCACGCGCGGCCAGCGTTTCTCGATGGTCGTCGAAGACGGTGTGGTGACGCAACTCAACGTCGAAGCGCCCGGTGAGTTCAAGGTCAGTTCCGCCGAACATATGCTCGAACAGCTATAACGACAGGGCCGGGCGACGAGCGACGGAACGTTCTCGCCTGGCCGACCGTTGATGGCTGGAACCCGGAAGGAACAAAGCCATGAACGATATCGACATCGAAGCAGCCTTGCCCACGGGTATCGCCAACGCCACTGATGTGGCGTCACAGGGAATTACTGGGGTCGAGGCACTGGCCACCGATACGGCCGATCACGCGCGATCCCTGCTCGATCAGGCGCAGGGCATTCTGGAACAGGCAGTGGAAGTAACCACCAAGTTCGTCGAGGAACGCCCGATCGCGGCCGCGGCCATTGCCGGGGGCGTTGCGCTGGCGGCGGCCGGGGCAGTTTATGGCGTATCCCGCCTGGGCGGTAGCGAAGACAGTCCTGCCGAGAGCTGATGCCGAAACGGGGCGCGTCTGCTCAGACGCAGCGCGCCCTTCGTCTTGCCAGCGCAACATCGCTGGACTAGCCCGGACGTATGAACACCATCTGCCCCAGGGCCACTGCCGTCGTCGCGGAACTTGAGCGACTCTATTCAGCCTCCGTCCAGCGGTTGCGCAACGCGCTGACCGCCTATCTTGCGGACGGCACCCTGCCTGATGCGGCGGACCGCGAAAACGGCGCGTTCGCTTATCCCGAAATCCGCTTGACCTATAACGGCCCGGATGATCGCCCCACCCCGCTGCGATCCTTTGGTCGCCTCGTCACGCCGGGCGAATATCGCATCAGCGTGACCAAACCCGGCATGTTCGCCGGCTATCTGATCGAACAGCTCAGCCTGTTGATCGAGGATTATGACGTCAACGTCGAGGCCATTGCCGGGCGGCAGGAAATCCCGTTCCCCTATGTGCTGGATATCGGCCATGCGCTTAGCCTGGAAACGGTATCCGCCATCGAACTTGCCCGACATTTTCCGGCGACCGAGCTTGCCCATATCGGCGACGAAACGGCAGACGGCCTGCTTGAGAATCTGGATGGTGTGCGGCCCCTGGCCCTGTTCGACGCGTTGCGTACCGACTTCAGCCTGGCGCGCTTGCGCCACTATACCGGCACGCCGCCGGAACATGTGCAGCGTTATATCCTGTTCACCAACTATCATCGTTATGTCGATGAATTCGTTCGCTGGGCCTTTTCGCAGCTTGGCCCCGATGAGAATGGCAATCCCAGCCGCTTCACCGCCCTGTCGGGTGCCGGGGGCGTGCTGGTGAAGGCCGGTGACGATATCGAAGCCGTGCTGGCCGATACCAGCGCCTGGCGGCGGCACCAGATGCCAGCCTATCACCTGGTTGCCGAAGACCGGACCGGTATTACCCTGGTCAATATCGGCGTCGGCCCATCCAACGCGAAAACCATCTGCGATCACCTGGCCGTTGTCCGGCCCGAGGCGTGGTTGATGATCGGCCATTGCGGCGGGCTGCGGCCGAGCCAGCGTATTGGCGATTATGTGTTGGCCCATGCCTATCTGCGCGACGATCATGTCCTTGACGATGTACTGCCACCGGAAATCCCGGTGCCCGCCATTGCCGAAGTGCAACAGGCGTTGGCGCGCGCGGCGCAGACAGTGTCTGGCCAGTCAGGTGACGAATTGAAGCGTCGCCTGCGCACCGGCACCATCGTAACGACCGACGATCGGAATTGGGAATTGCGTTATTCCAAATCGGCGTTGCGCTTCTCGCTCAGTCGCGCGGTCGGCATTGACATGGAATCGGCGACCATCGCGGCACAAGGCTATCGATTCAGGGTGCCCTATGGCACGTTACTGTGCGTCTCCGACAAGCCTTTGCACGGTGAACTGAAGCTGCCGGGACAGGCCAACCGCTTCTATGAACGCGCAATCGCCGAACACATGAAGATCGGCATCGAAACCTGCGAGGAACTGCGGCGGGAGGGCGCCAAGCTCCATTCCCGCAAGCTGCGCGCATTCAGCGAACCGCCGTTCCGGTAGGATTCGTCGGCCTTGCGGCGCTCGACAGACCTGCGTAAAGCGGTGGCGTCATCTGGGGAGTAGCTCACCGCCATTCGTGGCGGGTTCCCGCGTCAACATACTTGGCCGAGAGGTCATGGCGCGAGGAGAACGGTTTGACCGTTCGAACCAGACCAATGACACCGCACTTCCGCTGCCGGGCGGGGGGTGTGGTGTCTTTGGTTCAGGTCGCCCGGCGGGATTTCACCATGGAAGCGCTGCTCACGTCGTCCGCCATCGTCGCCCTCGCGGAAATCGGCGACAAAACCCAGTTACTCGCGATCATTCTCGCCACCCGGTTCCGCCGACCGGTGCCGATCATCCTGGGCATTTTGGTCGCCACGCTCGCCAACCACGCACTTGCTGCGCTGGTCGGCGTGGAAGTGGCCGCTTATCTGAAAGGCGCGTGGTTCGGCTATCTGGTCGCGGCGTCGTTTATCGTCATGGGGTTGTGGACGCTCGTTCCCGACAAGATCGAAGAGGGCGATGCCTCGCCAGCAACCGCCGGACGGAGCATCTTCCTGACCACATTGGTCAGCTTTTTCCTGGTGGAGATGGGCGACAAGACGCAGGTTGCGACCATCGCGCTCGGCGCGCGCTTTCACGATACGCTGACAGTCGCGGCGGGCACCACGCTTGGCATGATGATCGCCAACGTCCCCGCCGTCCTGCTTGGTGATAAAATCGTCCGGCGCATCCCGATGCAATTGATCCGGCGTATTGCCGCAACCGCATTCGTCGCAATCGGCGTCTGGACGTTGTTGAAAGTTTCGGGCTGGATGTAGTCGTGTATCGGGTCCGCCCAGCGCCTATGCCTTGGGCGGGTCTGCGATCATCGCGGTAAAATTGGCCTGCGCCGCAAGCTGCCCATCGATCAGCGCCCGCCCGGCGAACTTGCACACGCTTGAACGTTTCTGGACGAATTCGACTTCCAGCCGAAGCAATACACCGGGTTCGACCGGCTTCCTGAACTTCGCTTCGTCGATCGCCATGAAATAAACCAGCTTGCCTGAACCGGCGAGGCCCAGGCTCTCCACCGCCAGCACACCGGCGGCCTGCGCCAGTGCTTCGACGATCAGCACACCCGGCATGATCGGGCGACCGGGGAAATGCCCCTGAAAGAAGCTCTCGTTGATCGTCACCGCCTTGATGGCGGCGATCGACCGGTCGGGGATCAATTCCTCGACACGGTCGACCAGCAACATGGGGTAACGGTGCGGCAGCGCCGCCATCACGCGCCCGATATCGAGCGCATAACCGGTCGGAACCGGTGCGTCGGCGCTGTCGCTCATCCGTCGATCCCTTAGCGGCTTTGCGGCTGCTGCTTTGCCGGCGTCGCCGGTGCGGGGGCCGCGCCCTGAGCTGGGGCCTGCTGCGGCGGCACAATCGTAACGGTCGTCATCGTCGCGTTGAGCTGCTGCAGAACCGAAGGCGTCACGTCGGTTGCGGGGTCGAACGCCAGCACAACGTTGCGCGGCACCACGATCTCAGCCTTGCGTTCCTTGCGGACCTTTTCGGTGATCGGGCTCACCTTTTCAAAAATCTGCGACTGAACATATTGCTGCACTTCGTTGATTTCCTGGCGGAGATCTTCCAGCGCCTGCTGCGCATCGGCAGCGGTCTTGCGGACCTTTTCAAAGGCTTCCTGCGCGGCGGGCGGCAGCGTACCGTCGGGCTTCAACTGCTTCTTGGCATTGGCGACTTCGTCGTTGAACGCCTTGTATGCCGCTTGCAGGTTGGTCTGCAGGGTCTTGGCACGTTCGCCATATTTGGCTTCGATCTGTGCGCTGCCACTCTTCGCGGCGACGCTGTCACGATAGATCGTCCCGATATCGACGGTCAGCGTCGACTGAGCGCTGGCAATACCAGGCAAAACCAGCGCGCCAGCAGTCATCGCGGCTGCGACGGCCGCCGCCTTGTACTTCATCTTCATCAGAATTGTGTCCCTACGTTGAAGGTTATGAGTTTCTTGTCATCGCCCGGCTGGCTGACCAGCGCTTTGGCCACGTCAATACGCAACGGGCCGAAAGGCGAATTCCAGTTCACGCCGATACCAACCGAAATACGCGGTTTCGGCGTATCGCCCAGGAAGCGTTCGAGAAAGGGCGAAATGCTCGTCGGCGGTACGATCGAGTTGGTGCTCGTTCCGACGCAAGCACCGCCGAGCGTAGCCGAATAACCCACCGGACAGGTAGTTACCGATCCCGCATTCTGGGTTGCGTCGGTCGGCACGAAATAGAGTTGCCGCCCCTGCGAATCGAGCGCAGGCTGAACGATCGGCAACACGGTGACCACGCCATTGGCGTCGGTCGACGTTGGGAACGTCGCCGTGCTCAACGGCCGGGTTACCCCGAACAGCGCACCGAAATTGGCGAAGATCGAAGGCCGCAATCCCAGTTCACGCCCGCCCGAACCAAGCGGAATTTCCAGTTCGATATGGCCAAGATAATAGGCACGGCCACCCAACGCATCGTCTGAGATGCTATTACGATCGGTCACCAAAACCTGATTGCCGTTGGCATCCGTGGTATACGGGATGCGCAACACGCGCGGCCCGACGCCGCGAATGTCAAAGCCTGCAAATTGCGGCTGGCCGAGATAATAACGGTCGATGATCCGCACGGGATCCGCACCGGGCGCCGTGCTCTTCTGCAGCGCCTTGATATAAGCAGCCTCCGCCGACACCGAGAAGATAAAGCCGCTGCCAAGGTCGTGATATTGCGAGAAATCGGCGCGGGTGCGCAGATATTTCACATCGCCGCCCAGGCCGGCAAAATCCTGGCTGAAGCTGAACTTGCGCCCCTTGGACGGGTGCAGGCGGCTGTTCAGGCTATCATAGATCAACGAATAGCCGATGCGCGACGTCACGCGATTGCCGATCGCTTCGCACAGATAGCGGCCAGCCCTCAGCGGATCGCAAACGCCATTGGTGAAATAGGTGTTCTGGTCCAATCCGACTTGATCATAGGTTATGCCGTAACGGCCAGCCAGCGTCCAATATTCGGTGAGCGGCACTGCCGTATTAAGCTGGAAGCCGGTCGACACCTGGCTATAGGTCGTCTGACGCGTGTTGCCTTGAAAGTTGAATGAATTGTAATCGCGGCGGAAAATGTCACCGCCCAGCGCGATCGTCTTGCCGAACAGATAGGGTTCGGTGAAGCCGAGATTGACCGACTTGGAGTAGGTCGAATAATCGACGCTGGCGCGCAATTCCTCGCCCTTGCCGCGGAAATTGCGCTGGCGGATCGACGCCTGGATGATGAAGCGTTCCAGGCTGGAATAGCCGAGCGACAAGTTAAGCTCACCCGTCGACTTTTCTTCCAGATTGGCTTCCAGGATCACGCGGTCGGATGCGGAACCCGGTTTCTGGTTGATCTCGAACTTCTCCTGGAAGAAGCCGAGTGAATTGATGCGATCCTGCGAGCGCTTCACCAGGAAAGTGTTGAACGCATCGCCTTCCGCCACGCGCAATTCGCGGCGGACTACCTTGTCCTGCGTCAGCGTATTGCCGTTGATATCGATGCGCTCGACATAAGTGCGATTGGCTTCCCCGATGTGGAAATTGATCGACATCGTCCGCTCTTCACGGTCCGGCTGAAATTCCGGATTCACTTCCGCAAAGGCATAACCAAACAAGCCGGAAGTTTGCGTGATCGCATCGACCGAATCCTCGACCTTCTTGGCGTTGTACCAGTCCCCCTTCTTGGCGACGAGGTTTTTCGCCAGCTTCTTGCTGTCGAAATCGCGGATTTCACTGTCGACGGTGATGTCGCCAAAATGGTAGCGCTTTCCTTCTTCAACCACATAAGTGATGATGAAATCACGCTTGTTGGGTGTCAGCTCAGCAACCGCCGAAGTTACCTTGAAGTCGGCATAACCCTCGGTCAGATAGAATTGGCGCAGCTTCTGCTGGTCATAGGCCAGGCGATCCTGGTCATAACTGGTGTTGGAACTGAGCAGGTGCTTCAACCCGGCAACTTTGGTCGCCATCTGCGCCCGCAGCTTTTCATCCTTGAACACCTCGTTGCCGATGATGTTGATCTGGCGAACCTTGGACTTCGGCCCTTCGTTCACCTCGAAGATCAGGTCGACGCGGTTCTGGTCGAGCGCGACCATCTTGGGCGTGATGATGGCGGCAAAGCGACCCTGGCGACGGTACAGCTCGACGATACGCGCGACATCCTGTCGGACGGCGGTGCGCGTGAAGATCTGGCGCGGCTTGAGCTTGATTTCCTTGTCGATCTTGTCCTGCTTCAGGCGCTTGTTGCCTTCGAAAATCACGCGGTTGATGACCGGATTTTCGCGCACCCGCAAAACGATGTTGCCGGTTTCCGCGCCATCGATCGTCACATCGGCAAACAAATCGCTCGCGTAGAGGTCCTTGATCGCCTGATCGAGGATTTCGTTGGAGAACGGCTGGCCTTCACGCAACTTGGTATAAGACAACACCGTGTCAGGTTCGATGCGCTGCGATCCTTCGACGCGCAGCGAGTGGATCACCTTCGCGCTGGGATCAGCCGGTTTGGACGCTGGAGCCGCCTGGGGGGACGGCGTCGTCGCCGCGGTTGCCGGAGCCCCGGTTGCTGGCGCGGGTGCCGCGGGAACAGTCTGCGCCAGCGCAACCCCAGTCCAGTCCGACAGGATAGTACCCGCAAGCAGTGTCACACCCACGCGCGCGCCGAACTTGGAAACCTTGGTCGCTTTCACTCTTCCACCCCAGCAGGAATTTATCTTCGTCCGGTACGATCCAGCCAAACCGCCCATCACAACGCGATCACCCGATTAACCCGGTCAGGCTTTTCCACAAGCCAAAAGCGCCCAGATCATTGAAGGTCACCAGTACCATCAATCCCAATACGGCGGCCAGCCCACCGCGAAAGGCCCATTCCTGGACAGCGGGCTCCACCGGCCTGCGCCGTACCGCTTCGATCGCATAAAACAGCAAATGGCCGCCATCCAGTACAGGGACTGGCAACAGGTTGATGAATCCCAGATTAATCGAAATCAGCGCAATCAGCCAAACCATGCTCGAAACGCCAGCTTCCATCTGCTGGCCAGACACTTGCGCAATGCGCAGCGGCCCGCCCAGTTCCTTGACCGAGCGCTGGCCAATCACGATCTGGCCCAGCAGATCACCCATCGATCCCATGATCGAGCCGATACCACGCCCGGCCAGCAATGACGCCTCGACCGGCCCCACCGCGATCGCGCGCGGAGAAATGCCGATCTGTCCGATGGTCACCGACCGACCGGCCTCATCCTGCCCGACAACCGATCCGATGGTCACCGAACGCTCTATCCTGACGCCTCCACGCTCGATACGCAGCGGCACCGTCGCGCCAGGACGCGCCCGGACGAAATCGAATATATCGACGAATTGCACCACCGGCTTGCCGCCCATGGCGACGATGCGATCTCCCGCCGCCAATCCAGCGCGCGCGGCAGGGCTGCCGACAACGACTTTACCGACATAGGCTTGCGGGTCGATCTTGCCATAGACCATGCCGAAACCGGCGAGGATCACGAACGCGACCAGCAAATTGGTCAGCGGCCCCGCTGCAACGATAATTGCCCGCTGCCACACCGACTTGGACGGGAACGTCTGATCCCGAATTTCAGGCGGCAGTTCTTTCCAGGCCGGATCTTCCCGGCTCGACATATCCATGTCACCGGCAAAGCGGACATAGCCCCCAATTGGCAAAAGGCTGAACTTCCACCGGGTTCCACGGCGATCATTGATGCCGAACAGTTCGCGGCCGAAACCGATCGAAAACTCCTCGGCCTTCACGCCGAACCAGCGCCCGGCGAGGTAATGGCCAAGTTCGTGCACGAATACCAACGGGCCGATGACCAGCACAAAGGCGGCAACAGATACAAGGACGCCAGTCACGCTCATCAGGCCACGCAATCCTTTACACGCTCACTCGTCAGACACCTTGCCTCCGCATCGATCGCCAGAACATCGTCGAGCGTGACCGGAGCCGCAGGATCATAACCCGTCAAGATATCCTCGACGATTGCGGCAATTTCGAGGAAGCCCGTCGCCCCGGCCAGAAAGGCCGCCACCGCGACCTCGTTGGCCGCATTCAGGATCGCGGGGCGAGCGCCGCCAGCCTCCAACGCCTCGCGCGCCAGCCGAAGTGCCGGGAAGCGAACCGGGTCAGGTGCCTCAAAATCCAGCCGCCCGAGTTTCACGAAATCCAGCGGCTCCATCGGCGTCGCCATGCGATCCGGCCACGCCAGGCAATGCGCGATCGGGACACGCATGTCGCTGGGGCCAAGCTGGGCGAGGATCGAACCGTCGACATATTCCACCATCGAATGGATGACCGATTGGCGGTGGCAGATCACTTCGATCTGTTCATTGGCAACCGGGAACAGTCGCGCGGCCTCGATCAGTTCCAGCCCCTTGTTCATCATCGTCGCGGAATCGACCGAAATCTTCGCGCCCATCGACCAGTTGGGATGCGCAACCGCCATCGCTGGGGTCACGCCGCGCATGTCATCCAGCGATGTGTCGCGGAAAGGCCCGCCACTCGCAGTCAGGATAATCCGCCTGACCCCGCCCGACCGTTCAAAGTCGAAACACTGATAGATCGCATTATGCTCGGAATCGGCAGGCAACAATGTGGCGCCCGATACCCTTGCCGCTGCCAGGATGACGTCACCCGCCGAAACCAGCGGCTCCTTGTTGGCGAGGACGACCGTGCCTCCCCGGGCGATCGCGGCCATCACAGGCTTCAGTCCGGCGCACCCGACAATCGCGCCCATCGTCAGGTCGGCGTTCATCTCCGCCACATCATCCAGCGCATCCGCCCCGCCTGCGCAGGCAATACCGGTGCCGCCGAGCGCTTGCCTTAATGCGGGCAGGAAAGATTCGTCGGCGACGACGGCGCGTCTGGCGTTGGTTCGGATCGCCGCCGCCGCCAGTTTTTCTACATCGTTGTTGGCGGTCAGCGCCAGGACTTCGAATTGTTCCGGCGCGCGCTCGATCAGGTCGAGCGTCGAGGTGCCAACCGATCCGGTCGCGCCCAATATTGTAACCGTCTTCATCCAAAAAATCCTCGAAACTCGGGCAGCATGACGAGAAATGCCGCGACCGGTGCCACTGGCGCAAGACCGTCCAGCCGGTCAAGCAGGCCGCCATGGCCGGGAAGCAGCGCACCGCTGTCCTTTACCCCGGCGCGGCGTTTCAGCCAGCTTTCAAAAAGATCCCCGCCTTGCGCCAGTGCCGCCAGCACCGGGGTTGCCAGCGTCAAACGCCAGGGCAGCCCTGCGCAAACATGCATCACCGCCCCGAAAGCCGCCGCGGCCAGAATACCGCCAAACAAACCCGCCCATGTCTTGTTCGGGCTGACCACTGGCGCCAACCGGGCTCCCCCAATGGCGCGCCCGGTAAAATAGGCGCCGATGTCGCACATCCAAACCAGTGCCAGCGTCCAGAAGGCAAACACCGCGCCCATTGGCTGATGACGGATCAGCACCAGTCCAAGGATGGGCAATCCGGTATAGATGATACCCGCCGCTGCCATTGGCTGCCTGGTGGTTGCCAGCACAAACAACGCCGCGCCACCGATCAAGCCCAGCGCCAGAAAGCCCGG
This sequence comes from Sphingomonas sp., assembly GCA_041659385.1. Classification (GTDB taxonomy): domain Bacteria; phylum Pseudomonadota; class Alphaproteobacteria; order Sphingomonadales; family Sphingomonadaceae; genus Sphingomonas. The sequence goes on along the minus strand of JBAZYJ010000002.1, from coordinate 57,878 downwards.
CCCGGCGGCCAGCGGCGCCATGATCGCCAGCGGTATGACCAGCGCGAGCTGCGCCAATCTGGTTTGCGCCGCGCCCAGCCCGAGCAGGACGCACCACTCCCACATCATTCCCAAGCCGACCGCCGCGCATGTAATCCAATAGGCGATGCCACCCAGCCAGATGACCGCCACTGCGACAATAGCCAGCGCCAGTCCGACTGCGGCGCGCGTGCCAAGATCAGCGGGCAGCCCTGCGCCCGATCGTCTGCTCACAAGCCCCCGAAACGGCGCTGGCGGCGCGAAAATTGCTGGATGGCCTCGCCCAGCGCCCGTTCGTCAAAGTCGGGCCACAAGGTATCGACAAACAACAGTTCGGCATAGGCCGCCTGCCACAACAGGAAATTCGAAAGTCGATGCTCGCCGGACGTTCGGATGAGCAGGTCAAGCGGCGGCAAATCGCTGGTTTCCAGCGCTTCCGACAACATGCTTTCGTCGATTGATTCGGGATCGATCTCCCCGGCACAAGCGCGTTCCGCAAGCAGCCGGGCAGCCGCCGCCAGTTCCGCCTGCGACCCATAGTTGAGCGCGATCACCAGCACGGCACCGTCATTTGCAGCCGTCCGGGCCAGGGCATCGTCGACCAGCGCGACGATATCGGAACCAAAACGCTGGTAATTGCCGATGACGCGCAACCGCACATTGTCGCGGACCAGTTCGTCGAGATCGGTACGGATAAAATGGCGCAACAACCCCATCAGGTCGCTGACTTCCTCCTCCGGCCGCCGCCAATTCTCCGACGAAAAGGCATAGAGCGTCAGAACCTGGATGCCCATGTTGCGCGCGGCGCGCGTAATCTTGCGCACCGTCTCCACGCCCTGCCGATGCCCGGCGATACGGGGCAGCAGGCGCTTCTTGGCCCAACGGCCATTGCCATCCATGATGATCGCAACGTGGCGCGGCACCTCGCCGCCCCCCGAAGCACTCGCACGCGCGGCCGGGGCGGAAAGCGGCATCACTTGCCCAGAATTTCCTTTTCCTTCGACGTCGCAGCAGCATCGATGTCGGCAATCGTCGCGTCGGTCAGCTTCTGGACCTCGGTTTCGTGGCGCTTGCGCTCGTCCTCGCTCATCACGCCCTTCTTCTCGTCGGTCTTCAGGCTATCCATGCCATCGCGGCGCACGTTACGGGCCGCAATCCGGGCCTTTTCCGCATATTGGCCAGCCAGCTTGGCGAGTTCCTTGCGCCGTTCCTCGGTCAGATCCGGGATGGGAATGCGCAGCGTCGTGCCATCGACGATCGGGTTCAGGCCAAGGCCTGCCGAACGGATCGCCTTGTCAGCGGGGCCGACATTGGCCTTGTCCCACACCTGCACCGAAATCAGCCGGGATTCGGGCGTGGACACCGTCGCCACCTGGTTGAGCGGCATTTGCGACCCATAGACTTCGACCGTCACCGGATCGAGCAACGAGATCGACGCACGCCCGGTACGCAAGCCACTCAGATCGCTTTTCAGCGATTCGACGGCACCGTGCATGCGGCGCTCAAGATCGGCCTTGTTGTATGCGGCCATAAAAACTCTCCGTTATTCGGTAAAATCCCCGACCATGGTCGAAGTGCCCTTGCCTTCAAGCACCGCGGCAAGATTGCCTTCCCCGCGGATGTTGAAGACGACGATCGGGATGCCGTTTTCCCGGCACAGCGCCACTGCGGTCGCATCCATGACTTTCAGATTGTCATTCAGCACGCGCCCGAAGCTCAGCGTCTCGTAGCGCGTCGCGGTCGGCACTTTCTTGGGATCGGCATCATAAACACCGTCGACACTGGTGCCCTTGAACAGCGCGTCGCAATTCATCTCGGCTGCCCGCAATGCCGCTGCGGTGTCCGTGGTAAAATATGGATTGCCGGTGCCTGCCGCAAAAATAACGATCCGGCCTTTCTCCATGTGCCGTTCGGCCCGCCGGCGGATATAAGGCTCGCACACGCTTGCCATCGGAATCGCCGACTGAACGCGGGTTTCGACGCCCATGCGTTCCAGCGCGTTCTGTACCGCGATCGAGTTCATCACCGTCGCCAACATGCCCATATAATCGGCGCTGGCCCGTTCAAAACCCTTGGCCGCCGCCGCAAGGCCACGAAAAATATTGCCGCCGCCAACGACCACGCACAATTCGTGCCCGGCCAGTTTGGCGGCCTTGATCTCACCAGCCACCCGGTCGACCGTGTCGGGATCGATGCCAAACTGGCCCGACCCCATCAACACTTCGCCCGACAGCTTGAGAAGGATGCGTTTGAAGCGCGGGTTCGTCATCGATCCAACATGATTAGAGGAATGGGAGAAGCGCCGCGGACCTTAGTAGCGCGTCGGCGTGCTGCCAAGCACTGATCCCGGATAGCGTCCGTGGAGAAAATGTGCAGGCGAAGGGCAGCGATCAAGGTCACCACGAACGCCGGACGCAAAAAGGGCGGCGGAAGCAATTCGCCTCCACCGCCCGATCAGGGTCAGGCCGGCTGATTGACGCCAGCGGCCGCTGCGACTTCCGCCGCAAAATCGCTTGCTTCCTTCTCGATGCCTTCACCGAGCTGGAACCGGACATAGTCCTTCAGCACGATGGTCGTGCCTGCATCCTTGGCGGCCTTGGCAATAACTTCAGCGACCGGGGTTTTGCCGTCCATCACGAAAAGCTGCGACAGAAGCGCGTTTTCCTTGGCGAACTTCTTCACCGCGCCCTCGACCATCTTGGCGACGATATCGGCAGGCTTGCCCGATTCGGCGGCCTTTTCGGTCGCAATCGCACGTTCACGCTCCAGCACTTCTGCATCAAGACCGCTGTCGTCAAGCGCCAGCGGGAAAGCAGCGGCGATGTGCATGGCGATCTGCTTGCCCAACGGCTCCAGCACGTCTTTCGCAGCAGGGCTTTCCAGCGCGACCAGCACGCCGATCTTGCCGAGACCCGCAGCCTGCTGGTTATGCACATAAGCGATAACCGCGCCTTCCGACACTTCCAGGCGCTTGGCGCGACGCAGGTTCTGGTTTTCGCCGATGGTGGCGATGTTGCTGGTCAGCACTTCCTCGACCGTCTTGCCACCGAGCGAGGCCGCCTTGATCGTGGCGATATCGTCGCCCAGCTCAAGCGCAACCGAGGTTACGTCACGAACAAAGGTCTGGAACTGATCGTTCTTGGCAACGAAGTCGGTTTCCGAATTGACCTCGACCGCAGCCCCTTTGGTGCCGGACACTTCGACGCCGATCAGGCCTTCGGCCGCGGTGCGGCTCGATTTCTTGGCTGCCGCGGCAAGGCCCTTGGCGCGAAGCCAATCCATCGCTGCATCCATGTCGCCATTGGCTTCCGAAAGCGCCTTTTTGCAATCCATCATGCCCGCGCCGCTCTTTTCGCGCAGGTCCTTGACCATCGCTGCCGTGATCTCGGCCATGTTCGGTTCCTTCTTATATGGTTCTGGCGGGATAGAGCGCGCCCTACCCCGCCGATATTTCAGTTCAGAGACGCCCGATCAGGCGTCGAGCTGCCGCTCACCTTCCAACGCCGTCTCGACATCGGTCGATGCGGCAATCGCCTCAGGCTCAACGACAAGCGCGGCTTCAACCGGCGGCTCGTCCATCGCGCCCATGTCCATGCCAAAGCTCGCCTGGCGATCCTGGCCGCCACGCGTCGCGGCAATCGCAATCGCTTCGCAATACAGGCGGATCGCCCGGCTTGCATCGTCATTGGCAGGAACCGGGAACGCAATGCCATCTGGCGAGACGTTCGAATCGAGGATCGCCACAACCGGAATACCCAGCGTGTTGGCTTCCTTGATCGCCAGCTCTTCCTTGTTCGCGTCGATCACGAACATCACGTCGGGAATGCCGCCCATGTCGCGGATGCCGCCGAGCGACAGCTCGAGCTTGTCGCGCTCACGGGTGAGCTGCAGCACTTCCTTCTTGGTCAGGCCGTGCGTGTCGCCCGAAAGCTGCTCTTCCAGCGTCTTGAGGCGCTTGATCGAACCGGAAATCGTCTTCCAGTTGGTGAGCATACCGCCCAGCCAGCGGTGATTGACGAAATGCTGGTTCGAACGGCGCGCCGCATCGGCGATCGGCTCCTGCGCCTGGCGCTTGGTGCCGACGAACAGCACCTTGCCGCCAGCCGCAACCGTGGCTGACACGAATTCGAGAGCGCGCGCGAACAACGGCACGGTCTGCGACAGGTCAAGAATGTGGACGCCGTTGCGATCGCCGAAGATATAAGGCTTCATCTTCGGGTTCCAGCGATGAGTCTGGTGGCCGAAATGCGCGCCGGTTTCGATCAATTGCTGCATGGTGACGACTGGTGCCGCCATAGGTATTTCCTTTCCGGTTTGTCCGCTGGGAAGCAAATATCCGGGCGAGCCCGAACACCGGTGATGAACGCTTCCCATGTGGGGTTAGGTGCGCGCCGTTAGCCTAGCCCGATCCCAAAATCAAGAGCGGCCGCACATCGGAAGAGCCATCCTGACAGCCAGCAAGTTCAAGCCCATTCCAGCGTCAAGCCAGACCAAACGGAACATTGAAAGAACATCGCTTGACACGAGGAACATTTTTAGAACATAAGCTGTCCATACAGGAACAAATGCCGATGTTCATTGTTCCGGTTCGCTGATGAAGGGAAGAGGGCGATGATGGCATTGATCGGGCTTGGTGTGTTTGCCGCAGCGTTGGCGATGGTCATTTTCGTGTTCTGGGTAACGCTGATTCCCGCTCTGCCCCGCATCGCCGACTTGCTTGCGTACGGCGTCGAGCTTTCCCCTCAACGTCAACCCGCGAATTTGGGCGCAGTCGTGGCCCCTATTCGTCGGAAGGCAGATCGGATGCCGGAGCCTGTGTGGCGCGCAGCCGCCTGACGCGGGCATAGCTGCGCACGCTGAAGGGTATCGATATCAAATAGCACACGCAGACAAAGCTGAGCGTGTGCCACGGCGCCGACACAAACGCCGCTCCCATCAGCACGATTACCGCGATCGCTTCAAAGCGGATATTATGCCGCAATTTCAGCGACCCCCATGAGAAGGTCGCAAAACTGGAAATCATCAGCGTGGCGATCAACGCCACCCAGGGCGCGACCAACAAGGGTGAGCGCAGCCAGGGATTATCAGTCAATATCCACAGATAAAGCGGCAACATCGCCAGCCCGGCTCCGGCTGGTGACGGCACCCCGGTCAGGAAACCCGCCGACTTATGCGGTTGTTCGCTCAGATCGATCGCGGCATTGAAACGTGCCAGGCGCAAGGCGCAGAATACCGCGAATATCAGCGCGCACAGCCAGCCCAGGCGCGGCAGCTCCTTCATCGACCAAAGATAAAGGATGAGCGCGGGCGCGACACCGAACGAAATCGCGTCGCTGAGCGAATCGAGTTCGGCACCGAAACGACTTTCGCCGCGCACCATCCGCGCGATACGCCCATCAACGCCGTCCAGCACCCCGGCGATCAGGATCATGGCGACCGCAATCTGCCAATCGGCCGACAACGCATATCGAATGCCCGTCAGCCCGGAACAAAGCGCCATCGCTGTAACGGCATTGGGCGCCACGGCGCGCAATGGAAGGCCGCGCGGTGTACGGCGAATGTTTCGCGGCGGCCGTCCTAACGCCACCGACGTGCACCTGGTTCAGATTGTCCTGCAGCGCGGTTGGGCAACCGGTTCATTCGGGCGAAAATCACCAGGACACTCATTGGGAAACAGTGCGCGGCGTATTGGTCCCACGGCGCGCCACGACGGTTTCACCCGCAACGCTGCGTTGGCCGAGCGCGACCAGCGGCACCATGTCGTCAGGCAGGAAGACATCGACGCGACTTCCGAACCGAATCAGGCCGATCCGCTGCCCTGCGACGATCATGTCGCCGGGCTTGACGAAACCAAGGATGCGCCGCGCGACCAGCCCGGCAATCTGGGTAAATCCGATGAGGCGGCCATCGCGCCCTTCGACGACGATGTGCTGGCGTTCATTTTCCTCCGACGCCTTGTCCATGTCGGCGTTCAGGAACTTGCCGGAAATATAGATGACCTGACGCACCGTTCCCGCAATGGGCGACCGATTGATGTGGACGTCGAACACGCTCATGAAAATCGACACGCGCACCAGCGGTGCATCGCCCAGCCCCTGCGGCCCGGCAAGTTCGGGGGGCAACGGCACGCGCTCTATCATCGTCACCAACCCGTCGGCGGGGGCGATGATAAGGTCGTCATCCACCGGCGTCACGCGCACCGGATCGCGGAAAAACAGCGCAACCCATGCCGTCAGGCCGATCAGTGGCCAAGTTGCAACATCCCAGATGAACAGCGACAGGAACGCCGCTCCCGCTGCGATGAGGATATATTTGCGGCCTTCAGGATGAATATCCGGGGCACGCCATTTCACGCTGGCGACAGGCGCCAGTGGTTGATCGTCATGAGCCATGACGCGAGCGTACCGGTCAACGAGTGCCAATTCAACGACGATTGCCCCGCGGGGCGGATATGGTGTCGGCATCGAGTCGATCCCGAGCCCAACAACGGCGCGATTGTCGGGTGTGCATCGCTGATTACCTCATGCGGACGGTTGATCGCCGCCCGGCTTCATCCTAGACGCAGCAGCCAACCTCCCTCCCTCAAACACAAGCGAGTAGTAGATGGCGAAGATTAAGGTGAAGACGCCAGTCGTGGAAATCGACGGCGATGAGATGACGCGGATTATTTGGGAATGGATCCGCGAGCGCCTCATCCTTCCCTATCTGGACATCGATCTCGATTACTACGACCTCGGCATCGGACACCGCGACGCCACCGACGACAAGGTAACGGTCGATTCCGCGCGCGCGATCCAGAAATACGGTGTCGGCGTCAAATGCGCCACGATCACCCCTGACGAAGCTCGCGTCGAGGAATTCGGCCTGAAGAAAATGTGGAAGTCGCCCAACGGCACCATCCGCAACATTCTGGGCGGCGTGGTGTTCCGCGAACCCATCGTCATCAAGAACGTCCCTCGCCTGATCCCGGGCTGGACCGCGCCGATCGTCGTGGGTCGCCACGCCTTTGGCGATCAGTATCGCGCCACCGACTTCCGGGTGCCCGGCCCAGGCAAGCTGCGTCTGGTGTTTGAAGGCGATGACGGCACCGTCATCGACGAGGAGGTTTTCCAGTACCCGTCTTCGGGCGTCGCCATGGCGATGTACAATCTGGACGATTCGATCCGCGATTTCGCTCGCGCCTCGATGCATTATGGCCTCAACCTGAAATGGCCGGTGTACCTGTCGACCAAGAACACCATCCTCAAGGCGTATGACGGCCGCTTCAAGGACATCTTCCAGGAAGTGTTCGAAACCGAGTTCGAAGCCAAGTTCAAGGAAGCCGGCATCGTCTACCAGCATCGCCTGATCGACGACATGGTCGCCAGCGCGCTGAAATGGCACGGCGAATTCGTCTGGGCCTGCAAGAATTATGATGGCGACGTGCAGTCGGATCAGGTCGCGCAGGGCTTTGGCTCGCTGGGCCTGATGACGTCGGTGTTGCTGACGCCCGATGGCAAGACGGTGGAAGCCGAAGCCGCGCACGGCACCGTCACCCGGCACTATCGCCAGCATGAACAGGGCAAAGCGACGTCGACCAACCCGATCGCGTCGATTTTTGCGTGGACCGGTGGGCTGAAATATCGCGGCAAGTTCGACGACACGCCCGATGTCACCCGTTTCGCCGAAACGCTGGAACGAGTCTGTATCGAAACCGTCGAATCGGGCGCGATGACCAAGGATCTTGCGATTCTGATCGGCCCCGATCAGCCATGGATGACGACCGAACAATTCTTTGAAGCCGTTCGGGCAAACCTCGAAACGGCAATGGCCAACGGCGGCTGAGGTATAACCACGCTGGCGATCCATGGCCAATACCGTCGCGTTCGCGGCGGCGGCCATCGTCGCCAGCGTCCGCTATGCACCGCAACTGCTGGCATTTTCGCTGCTCCACGCGAATTAGCCGATATCGCCTTTATGCCGAAGCGCCAATTTCAGCGGGCGCCGCTCTGATCGCGCCGCAGTGGGGCGGATGCTCGCCTGGCCAGCACGCCGATCAGCGGGCTGGGCGCTTTGTTCGAGCATTATGCGCAGGAGAAGGCAAGGAAAGCTGCTCAATTCGGCAGTAGATCGCGCCAATTGGCAGAAAATCCCGCGCAGCAATCGTTCGTGACCTGACAAATCCCTTCCGGCCTGCTTTGATAGCCGCATGGCATCACCACTCGATAATCAAGGCTTTTCGGACGCGCTGGTCGTCCTTGGCGCCGCGGGGATTGTCATTCCCGCGTTCGCACGGTTTCGGATCAGCCCGGTCATCGGGTTCATTCTGGTCGGCATATTGGTCGGCCCATCCGGCCTTGGCGCGCTGGTCGGGCAATGGCCGTGGCTTTATTACGTCACGATCAGCAACCCGCACAGCATCGAACCCTTTGCCGAATTCGGCATCGTGCTCCTGCTGTTCTCGATCGGGCTGGAGCTTAGTTTCAAACGCTTGTGGGCGATGCGCACGGCGGTGTTCGGCATCGGCGCTGCCGAATTGCTCGGATCGGGACTGGTTCTGGCGCTGTTCCTGTATTTGACGGGCCTGAGCGTGAATGGCTCAATCGGGCTGGGCATCGCGCTTGCGCTATCCTCCACGGCATTGGTGCTGCCCATCGCGGGGACCAGTGGCCCGGTTGGCCGCACCGCCTTTGCCATGCTGCTGTTCGAAGATCTGGCGCTGGTGCCGATCATCTTCGCGCTGGGCGCTTTTGCGCCGATGGCGGCGGCTACTGGATGGGAAGGTGCCGGGCGGATCGCCACCGGTGCGATCCTGACCATCGGCGTCATGCTGCTTGCCGGGCGAAAACTGCTCCCCCGCCTGTTCGCTCAGGCCGCGCGCACCAAAAGCCCGGAACTTTTCCTCGCAGCGTCGTTGCTGGTTGTCATCGTCGCCAGCCTGGCAACAACCGCGGTCGGCCTGTCGCCCATCGTCGGCGCGCTGCTGGCGGGTATCCTGATTGCCGAAACCGAATATGTCGGCGAGGTCGAAGTGATGACTGCGCCGTTCAAGGGGCTGGCGCTCGGCGTATTTCTCATCACCGTGGGCATGGGGTTGGACCTGGCGATGCTGGTGCGGCATTGGCCATCGGTGCTGGCGGCGGTCGCCGGGGTCGTCATCGTCAAGGCTGCCGTCACTTTCGGCCTGCTCCGGCTGTCTGGCCTGCGGAGCGGCACCGCCGCGGAAGTCGGGGTATTGATGAGCAGCCCGTCCGAAACCACGCTCATCATGTTGGGCACCGCAACCCAGGTGTCGCTGATATCCGCATCCACCGCGGCGTTCTGGCAAAGCGTTACCGCCATTGGCCTGACCATCACGCCATTGCTCGCCATGATCGGCCGAATGGCGTCGCAGCAGATCGAACAACGCAAAAGCGAGGGCGAAGCGATGCCCGATCTGCAAACCGAAGGGCCAGGCAGTGTCATCATCGGTTTCGGGCGGGTCGGGCGCCTGGTCGCCGACATGCTGAAAGCCCACAACAAACGTTTCGTCGCGGTGGAAGCCGATATCGACACCGTGCGCGCAGGCCAGCGCGATGGTTATCCGATCATATTCGGTGACGTTTCACGGTCGGAATTTACCGACCGGCTCAATCTGGGCCGTGCCGATGCGTTGATCCTGACGATGGATGATCCGGTGCTCAGCCTGCGTTTCGTACGCAAGGTGCGCGGCTGGGTGCCGAACCTGACCATCATTGCCCGTGCACGCGATGCCGCTCACGCTGCCGAACTGTACGAGGCTGGCGTCACCGACGCGGTGCCTGAAACCCTGGAAAGCTCGCTCCAGCTATCCGAAGCCGTCCTGGTCGATCTCGGCGTCGCCATGGGGCCGGTAATTGCCTCAATCCATGAGAAGCGCGACGAGTTTCGCAAGGCAATCAAGGAGCAGGCGCGCCTGGACCGCGAACCCCGCATCAAGAAAGCGCGGCGCCCGGGCACAATCCACAACCCACCAGCCTGACGACGCGACCGGCAACATTCGTTGGGTAGCGTCCCCTAGGCAGCGGCAATTGCCCGGTTCAGGCCGTTGTCTTTTCCTCAGCGAGTGCGGCCCTGACCGCGTCGACCGCCTCCGCCGCCCTGGCGCCGTCCGGCCCGCCGCCTTGCGCCATATCGGGTCGGCCGCCACCGCCCTGCCCGCCAAGCGTCACGACCGCGATCCGCAACAGATCAACCGCATTATGGCTGGCAAGCAGGTCGTCAGTCACCCCCACCGCGACCGAAGCGCGCCCTTCGTTGACGGCGACGAGCATCGCGATGCCCGACCCGACCCGCGTCTTCATCTCGTCAACGGCACCGCGCAGCCCCTTGGGATCAAGGCCTTCGACCACTTGCGCGGCAAAGGCAACGCCGGCCACCATCTCAGGCCCAGCAGGCGCCGACGAACCGCCTCCACCCAGCGCCAGGGCCTTTTTCGCGTCGGCCAGTTCGCGTTCCAGACGGCGGCGTTCTTCCACCAGGCTCAGCACGCGCGCAGGCACGTCGTCGGGCGAAGTCTTGAGCGCCGCCGCAGCTTCGCGCAGCTTTTCATCCCGGTCGACCAGCCACAATCGCGCGCCCTCGCCAGTCAACGCTTCGATGCGGCGCACGCCCGACGATACCGCGCTTTCGGAAACGATCTTGAACAAGGCGATATCGCCCAGCGCGTGAACATGGGTGCCGCCACACAGTTCGACCGAATAGGCCGTGTCATTGTCCGCGCCCATGCTCAGCACGCGAACTTCGTCGCCATATTTTTCGCCAAACAGCGCCATCGCACCTGCGGCAATCGCATCGTCAGGCGTCATCAAGCGGGTTGATACGTTGGAATTGCCCCGGATCTGGCGATTCACTTCAGCCTCGATCAACCCGATGTCCTGCGACGTCAGCGCGGAAGGATGCGAGAAGTCAAAGCGGAGCCGATCCGCGGCGACCATGCTACCTTTCTGACTGACGTGCGAGCCCAGCCGGTTGCGCAACGCCGCATGCAGCAAATGCGTGGCCGAATGGTTGGCGCGCGTCGCATCGCGTTTCGCAACGTCGATCGCCAGTCGCACGCTGTCGCCCAGCTTCACCCTGCCCGTTTCGATCGTGGTGCGATGGACGTGCAAGCGGCCAAGCGCCTTTTGCGTGTCGCCTACCGTCGCGCGCAGGCCAGCATCGGTGCTGATCGTGCCCGCATCACCCGCCTGCCCGCCGCTTTCGGCATAAAAGGGCGTCTGGTTGGTGACAATATCCACCGTTTCGCCCGCATCGGCGCTATCGACCCGTGCGCCATTCTTGATGATGGCGATCACCTGACCTTCGCCAACGTCAGCGGCATAGCCGGTGAATTCGGTGCTGCCGGCTTCTTCGGCAATGTCGAACCACACTTCGTCCGACGCCCGGTCACCCGATCCTTTCCAGGCCGCGCGCGCCGCGCGTTTCTGTTCGGCCATCGCGGCATCGAATGCGGCATGATCGACGCTGAAACCCTGCGCGCGCAGGGCGTCTTCGGTCAGGTCGAACGGGAAACCATAGGTGTCATAAAGCTTGAACGCGGTTTCCCCGGCCAGAACGTCGCCCGGCTTCATACCCGATGTCGCTTCGTCGAGCAACTTCAGGCCCTTGTCGAGGGTCTGGCGGAAACGGGTTTCCTCCTGCGCCAACGTTGCTTCGATCAGCGGTTGCGCGCGCACCAGTTCAGGGTAAGCCGCGCCCATTTCCGATACCAGCGCGGGCACCAGCCGATGCATCAAGGGGTCCTTCGCGCCCAGCAGGTGGGCATGGCGCATCGCGCGGCGCATGATGCGGCGCAACACATACCCACGCCCTTCGTTGGCCGGCAGCACGCCATCGGCGACAAGAAAACCGGATGTGCGCAGATGGTCCGCGATTACCCGGTGGCTCGCCTTCATATCGCCATCGGGCCGCACGCCTGTCAGCGCCGAAGACGCGGCGATCAGCGCCTTGAATGTATCGGTATCGTAATTGTCGTGAACACCCTGCATGACGGCCGCGATGCGCTCCAGCCCCATGCCGGTATCGATCGACTTTTTGGGCAGTTCCCCGACGATTTCGTTCGCCAGTTGTTCATATTGCATGAACACCAGGTTCCAGATTTCGACGAAGCGGTCGCCATCTTCCTCGGGCGATCCCGGCGGGCCGCCATAGATATGGTCGCCATGGTCATAGAAAATTTCCGAACACGGACCGCACGGTCCGTTTTCGCCCATCACCCAGAAATTATCCTTGGTCGGAATGCGGATGATCCGCTGATCCGGCAGCCCGGCGATCTTCTTCCACAAGTCAAAAGCTTCATCGTCGGTATGATAGACCGTGACCGTCAGTCGATCCTTGTCCACGCCCCATTCGCGCGTGACCAGATTCCAGGCGAGACTGATCGCCCGTTCCTTGAAATAATCGCCGAACGAGAAATTCCCGAGCATTTCAAAGAAGGTATGGTGGCGCGCCGTGTAGCCTACATTGTCCAGATCATTGTGCTTGCCGCCCGCGCGCACGCATTTCTGCGAGCTGGTCGCGGTCGAATATGGCCGCGATTCCAGGCCGGTGAACACGTTCTTGAACGGCACCATCCCGGCGTTGGTAAACATCAGCGTCGGGTCGTTATGCGGCACCAATGGCGCCGATGGCACGCGCTGATGCCCCTCGCGCGCGAAATAGTCGAGAAACGAACGGCGAATATCGTTGGTTGATGTCATAATCGCTGATCTAGGGCGGCGCGCGGCCATCCTCAAGCAAAAGGCGCGCGTCAAAGCGGACGAACACCATTTGTGGCGAAAGAAGCGCGAGGAGCATTGGCGGTGAGAAACGATAGGTCGCTGAAAAGCCGCGCATTTAGACACCGTTAACCGAATTCGGCGACAATGGGTTTTGCAGGTGCGCCGAACCGGTCAAACGGCGAGTGGGTCGAACGGAACGCGCCCGCGAACAGGGATTTATCACTATGGTTCACGTCGCCGCCACCATGGAATTCGACGAAACCCGCGGCTATATCGAGCGGCGGGAGGGAGACCGACACATATCGGTATTCCGTGTCGGACGAATGGTTTGCGAGCGGGGCGATCAGCTTTGCGTGGTCCGCAACCTGTCATCGGGCGGCGCGATGATCGAAGTCAGCCGCCCGCCCGCCGTCGATACCAGGATCGGCATCGACCTGCGGTCAGACCGGTCCTTCATGGCAACGGTGCGATGGACGCGGGAACGCGAAGCCGGAATTCAGTTCGACCATCCGGTCGATGTCGAATCCGTCATCCGCGAAGAACGCCAGTCAATCCTGCGCCTGCAACCGCGTGCGCCGCGCTTCCAACGCGTTGGCAAAGCTCGAATTCTGGCATCGAACGACACCTGCGAAGGCTCGATCAGCAATATCTCGATCAACGGCATCGCCATATTGACGCCCAAAGTCTTCGCGCGTGACGAACCGGTCATCGTTTCGATCGAAGGATTGGGCGCAACCCACGCGTTTGTCCGGTGGAGCGCGCGCGGGGAAACCGGCCTGAAACTCAATTCCCCGCTGTCATATCGCGCGCTCGCCGAATGGCTCGAAACGCATCCGGCACCGGTTGTCGAGGGGTGACCCGTATCGATCAAGCAACCCCCCTTCATCCCATCGGGGCATCAATGCTCCGGGGCGGTTCGCTGAACCATTTCGGACCAGCATCGGTCATGTGGAAGCAATCCTCCAGCCGAACGCCAAACTTCCCCGGAATATAGATGCCCGGCTCGTTCGAGAAGCACATGCCCGCGGCCAACGGCGTCTTTTCGCCATGGACCAGATTGACCGGTTCATGGCCGTCCAGCCCGATACCGTGCCCGGTACGATGCGACAGGCCGGGAAGTTTGTAACCCGGGCCATATCCCAGGCCCTGATAATAACCGCGCACCGCGTCATCGACCGAACCTGCGGGCGCGCCAATCCGTGCCGCCGCCATTGCCGCCTGCTGGCCGCGCGCCACCTGATCCCACACCATGCGTTGTTCCGCGCTCGCCGTACCATGGACGAAGGTGCGCGAAACGTCCGACTGGTAGCCATCGACCGTGCAGCCGCAATCCATCAGCACGATCTGGCCGTCTGCAACGATCTGCGGCGCCTTGCTGCCATGCGGATAGGCCGCGGCCTCCCCCACCAGCACCAGCGAGAATTCAGGACTGCCGCCCAGCTTCACCGTCGCGGCGTTCATCAGTTGCCCGATCTGGCGTGGGGTCATCCCTTTTTCGACGCGCGGATAAACCCAGCGATAAGCAGCGATCGTCACCTCGGTCGCCGACTGCATCAGCGCCAGTTCAGCCGGGGTCTTTATCATCCGGCAACCACGCGCGATGGGGTTGGCGGACACGATCTTTGCGTCTGGCAACGCCCGTTGCAGGCCGCCAACTGCAAAATAACGCACGGTTTCTTCGATACCGATCGGCTGGGTAGCCAGCCTGCGTTCGCGCAGGAACCCGGCAACCAGCGCCAACGGGTCTTCATCTTCCTGCCAGACGCGGACATCAGCTGCGACGCCGAGCGTTTGCCGGACCGAGGGTTCTTCAAAAAAAGGCGTAACGATGCACGGTTCGCCTTCAACGGGCAGTACCGCCGCGGTCAGGCGCTCGCTACGATGCCATTCGACGCCGGTGAAGTAGATCAGGCTCGACCCCGGTTCGATCAGCATCGCACCGATGCCATTGGCCTTCATCAACGATTGCGCGCGGGCGATGCGAGCAGATCGCTCCGCCGCGCCGATCCGCGCAATGCCAGTCGTGATATCGCTCAACGCCGACAAGTCCGGTTCCGCCGCGCGGACAACCGACGGCAGCAACCCGATCGCGGTCAGCCCACCAACACCCGCCAGCACACTGCGCCTGCTCAACATGGTCATTTGGCGGGCACCGCCGACAGAATGAAGGTTTCGACCTGCTGCCACTGCGACTCTCCCGGCGCGATAATGTTGAAATGGTCGCCGTCCGCCGGATGCAGGATTTCCACCCTGTCACCTCCAGCTTCCGCTGCGGCCCGATATGCCTGCGCCTCTGGCCTGCTCATCACCACCGATGCAACCAGATATTGCGGGAGGTGGAGCGGCAGGCGTTCGATGGGCGATCCCTCGGCATAACGCGCCGGGAC
This sequence comes from Sphingomonas sp., assembly GCA_041659385.1. Classification (GTDB taxonomy): domain Bacteria; phylum Pseudomonadota; class Alphaproteobacteria; order Sphingomonadales; family Sphingomonadaceae; genus Sphingomonas. The sequence continues at coordinate 42,754 of JBAZYJ010000002.1, read as the reverse complement.
GTCTGCCGGCTTGCGGCAAATCATCTCATCCCTGCCGACCATGGCGGCAAGATCCGCCGGACCGTCGATGGCGACGGCAGCCCGGACCGGGAGCGGCGCGGTGCCGCGCACCACGCTGTTGGCGGCAAGCGTCGGGCGCGAGGCGACGAACAGGGCCCCATGTGCGCCTACGGAATGGCCAACCACGATCAGGCGTTTCAAATCGATCGGGTAACGCGTGGCGATCGAACGGAGATGATCGGTTGCGGCACCCCAATCCTGAAAAGTACCCGGCCAGCCTGCGCCCGGATCACCCAATTGCCGATAATCGATGTTCCAGGTGGCCACGCCCCTGTCCGCCAGCGCCGACGCGATTGCCGCGGTGCCGCGTTTGGTGGCAAATCCCTTCGTCCAGCAGCCGCCATGAATAACAATGGCAACGGGGAATGGCCCCTTGCCGCTGGGAAGGCGAAGTTCGCCGATTTCGGCCGGTGCCGGGCCATAATGCTCCGTCAGAACCGGCATACTGGCGGGCAGCGATGCAACATCGGTCGGCGTCATTTCCCGAGCCAGCGCGATGCCGCCGATGCTGAACGCTGCGCCGATCAATCCCCAAGCCGCGAACCGCATCATTTGCCCCTGACAAACCGCCCCGCGAACATCCTGCCATGCCGGCCAACCATGGGCAATCGCTCGCTTCGCCTTGACGGCTCACACTTTCTACCCTTGATAGACCCAAATTTCGCGGAGCGGTGCTGATGGCCAAACGACTGACGGCTTTTATCTTGATTGGACTGGTGTTGGGCCTGGCTGTCGGCTGGGCGATCAACGTTACGATCGATGACCACAGCGTCGCCGCTACCGCACGGTTGAAGGATATCGCGCACTGGTTCTCGGTGGTGACCACGGTTTTCCTCAGCCTGATCAAGATGATTATCGCGCCGTTGGTCTTTTCTACGCTGGTGGTCGGCGTCGCGCACATGGGCGAAGGCACCAGCCTAGGGCGGGTGGGTTTCAAGTCGCTCGGCTGGTTCGTTTGCGCCAGTCTGACTTCGCTGTTGCTGGGGCTCCTGCTCGTTCACCTGCTCCAGCCTGGCGTCGGGCTCAACTTTCCCCTCCCGCAGGCAACCGCCGACACCGGGCTCGACAAAAGCAATTTTGATGCTGCCAAGATCATCACTCATATCTTCCCAAACTCGATCATCGACGCGATGGCGAAAAATGAGATTCTGCAAATCGTCATTTTCGCCATCTTTTTCGGCGTGGCGATCAATGCGGTCGGCGAAGTAGCCAAACCGCTGGTCAAGGCAGCAGAGGCGTTGGTGGCGGTGATGCTCAAGATCACCGATTTTGTGATGCGCTTTGCACCGTTGGCCGTGTTTGCGGCCGTTGCTGCCGCCCTGATCGAACATGGTCCAAGCGTCATCGGCAAACTCGCCTATTTCATGGGCAGCGTTTATCTGGGGCTCGCGGCGCTCTGGGCTCTTTTGATCGCCGTGCTGTTCATGATCGTCGGGGGCCGCGCAACCACATTGCTGCGCTACATCCGCGAGCCCGTGCTCCTGGCCTTTTCAACCGCATCGTCGGAAGCGGCATTCCCCCGCACGCTGGAGGCACTGGAGCGCTTTGGCGTTCCCAACCGCATCGCCAGTTTCGTGTTGCCGCTGGGTTATTCGTTCAACCTCGACGGATCGATGATGTACATGACGTTTGCGTCGCTGTTCATCGCCCAGGCCTATGGCATTGTGCTGCCACTGGCGACGCAGGTGGCGATGCTGCTGACGTTGATGATAACCTCCAAGGGCATCGCTGGCGTACCGCGAGCCAGCCTGGTGGTGATCGCCGCCACGCTGGGCCAGTTCAATTTGCCCGAAGGCGGGTTGTTGCTGGTATTGGCGATCGACCATTTCCTCGACATGGGCCGCTCAGCAACCAACGTCATCGGCAATGCCGTGGCAGCCACCGTCATCGCCAAATGGGAAACCGGCCTGCACGACGTCCAGCCGCTGGACGAAACGGCAGCCTAGCAGAAGGCCACCGCCGATCCGCCTGGCGGTCGGCAACGAATCGCCAGCCAAGGTGCGTCCTGCCAGCGGATACCGCGATGCTCTCAGGCCGGGCGCCGGTCAGGCATAGGCATAGGGGCCCCCCTTGGCGAGCGCCGTCTGATAGGCGGGGCGCGCATGTATCCGGTCCAGCCAGGCAACCGTCATCGGGTGGGATTGAGCCAGACCCGCGCGCGACCGCGCAGCCTCAAGCGGAAAACTCATCATGATATCGGCTGCGCTGATCTCATCGCCCGCGAACCAGGCGCGGCTGGCAAGTTCAGCTTCGACGAAATCGAGATGGACCTTGAACATCGCGCCGATCCGTTTCGACACCGCCTTGCCAAAAATCGGGATGCGCCCGGCGACCAGCATCACCAGCAATGGCGGCATCAGCGATCCTTCGGCATAGTGCAGGAAGTGCCGGTAACGCAGCACGGCATCGCGGTCCGCGCCCGGCCCGAAACGTCCGCCGGCCTTTTCAACCAGATACTCAACGATGGCACCGGTTTCGGCGATTACCCTGCCTTCATCCCGATCCTGGATGACCGGCGACTTGCCCAACGGGTGCACCTTGCGAAGCTCGGGCGGCGCCAACATCGTCTTGGGATCGCGTTCATAGCGGCGGATATCATAGGGCAAACCCAGTTCCTCAAGCAGCCAAAGCACGCGTTGCGACCGCGAATTCTCAAGATGATGAACGATGATGGTCATGGCCAAATCTCTCCCAGCCCAGATCTCTCCCAGCCCAGCCAGATTAGCGCTGTTATCACCCGAAAAGAACGCCCAAATATGAAAGGCCCGCCTGACGTGAGGCGGGCCTTTCCAGACATGCGACGGGAAAACGTCGCGGGATAATCAGTAAATCTTACATGTCGCCGTCCGTATCTCCGACGTCGCCGACCATCATTTCCTCGGCAACCTTGTCCACACGGCTGCGGATCGCGGCTTCCAGCCGATTGGCCATTTCCGGGTTTTCAGTCAGATAGGTTTTGGCATTTTCACGCCCCTGGCCGATCCGCACACTGTCATAAGAGAACCAGGCGCCCGATTTCTCGACAAGCCCGGCCTTGACGCCAAGATCGAGAATCTCGCCAATCTTGGAAATGCCCTGACCATACATGATGTCGAATTCGACTTGTTTGAACGGCGGCGCCACCTTGTTCTTGACGACCTTCACTCGCGTCGCATTGCCGACGATATCGTCACGATCCTTGATCTGGCCGGTACGACGAATATCAAGCCGCACGCTGGCATAGAATTTCAGCGCGTTGCCGCCCGTCGTCGTTTCGGGGTTGCCGTACATCACGCCGATTTTCATGCGAAGCTGGTTGATGAAAATCACCATGCAGCGCGAGCGGCTGATCGATCCAGTCAGCTTGCGCAGCGATTGCGACATCAGCCGCGCCTGCAAGCCGACATGGCTATCACCCATTTCACCTTCGATTTCCGCACGCGGTACCAAGGCAGCAACCGAATCGACCACCAGCACGTCAATCGCGTTCGAGCGGACCAGCGTATCGGTAATTTCCAGCGCCTGCTCACCAGTGTCAGGCTGCGAGACGATCAGGTCGTCGATATTGACGCCCAGTTTCTTGGCGTAAACCGGGTCGAGCGCGTGTTCCGCATCGACAAAGGCCGCCGTGCCGCCATTCTTCTGCGCTTCGGCGATTACATGCAGCGCCAAGGTGGTCTTGCCCGAGCTTTCCGGACCATAAATTTCGATCACTCGTCCGCGCGGCAAACCGCCGACACCAAGCGCGATATCCAGGCCAAGACTGCCGGTCGAAATCGCCTCGACCTGCATTGTTTCCTTTTGACCGAGCCGCATCGCCGAGCCTTTGCCGAACGCGCGATCAATTTGTGCGAGTGCTGCGTCGAGCGCTTTTTGCCGCTCGCCCGCTGCCTTATCATTGGATGCTGCCATGGTAGGGTCGATCACCTTCAATTGTGCCGCCATTTGGAGCTCCCGTCGCTAGACTGTTCATGGGACTGATTCAATCTGTTGGATGCATCCGTACACGGAATGTTCCGTAGGAACAAGAGCGGAACAAATAAAATTTAAAACTTAGATTTCCCGCAATCGCAGGAATGCCAACACCCGCACACCAGCAGCGAAACTGGCGGGCGGGGTTGCGCCGCTGCGGTGCATTGGCGATTAGGGGGGATGACCGACCTGCAACGCTTTATCACCGGCCTGCCCAAGGCCGAACTCCATCTGCACATCGAAGGCAGTCTTGAGCCTGAACTGATGTTCGCGCTTGCCCGGCGCAACCATGTCGACATCCCGTTCAAATCGGTCGAGGAAGTCCGCGCGGCGTATAGTTTCTCCAGATTGCAGGACTTCCTAGATATCTACTATGCCGGGGCCAATGTGCTGCGCGAGGCCGAGGATTTCCAGGACCTGGCAGTCGCCTATTTCGATCGGGCGGCGGCCGATGGTGTCGTCCATGCGGAAATATTCTTCGATCCCCAGACGCACACCGATCGCGGCATTCCCTTTGACGTCGTCGTCCAGGGTCTGCTCGCCGGCATGGCCGAGGCAAAGGCACGTCACGGCTTGTCGTCCAAACTGATCCTCTGCTTCCTGCGGCATCTGGACGAAGAGGCAGCGTTTGCGACGTTGAAGGCCGCCGAACCCTGGCTCGATCACATTACGGGGGTGGGGCTCGATTCGTCCGAGGTCGGCCATCCGCCCGAGAAATTCGCCCGCGTGTTCGCCGCGGCGGGCGGCATGGGCCTGAAGCGCGTCGCCCATGCCGGGGAAGAAGGGCCACCCGAATATGTCTGGCAAGCGCTGGATCTGCTCAAGGTCGACCGGCTCGATCACGGCAACCGCGCGTTGGAAGATCCCGCCCTGGTCGCGCGGCTCGCCGATGAACAGATGACGCTGACGGTCTGCCCCTTGTCCAACCTGAAACTGTGCGTCGTGGACGATATGACCGTACATCCGATCGACGCCATGCTGGGTCACGGGCTGCGCGCAACGGTCAATTCAGACGATCCGGCCTATTTCGGTGGTTATGTTGGCGCGAACTACCGTGCGATTGCGCAAGGGCGCGGTCTCGATCGCGCTGCATTGGCGACGTTGGCACGCAACAGTTTTCTGGGGTCATTCCTCGACCAGGCAACAATCAACGGGCATATCGCTGCACTTGATGCTTATTGCATCGCCACCTGAGACACGCCTCTATATCAACTCGTCCAGCGCGCGCTCGATCGCATCCATGGTGAACGGCTTCATCAGCACCGGTCGGCCGCGGTGTGCCTCGACTATGGCATCGTTGCCGCCACCGCTGGCGAACAGGAAGGATATGCCGCGCGCGGCGAGTTCGTCGGCAATGGCCCAGCTCTTTTCGCCGCCGCGAAGATTGACGTCCAATATGGCGGCGTTGATCCCCTCTTCGTCCTTCCCGCCGATGTCGATCAGCCTCAGCGCTTCGGCGACGGTATCGGTGGTCCCGGCAACCTGCCTGCCCAGAACTTCGACGAAATCCTCCAGCATCATTGCGATCAGCGGTTCATCCTCGACGATCAGGATCCGTTGTTCAACGTCCATGGCAGGGCCCCCGCGACAAAGATCGACTTGCAACAACGCATGAAGCAATCATTTGGTTGCTAACGCAACACGCGCGGCCTCGGCAAGCTGCTGAACCGAAAAGGGTTTGGCCAGAAAAGCAACGTGATCGATGTCGATCGACTTGCGCAACTGCTCCTCGGCATAGCCCGACATGAACAGGATTGGCAGATCGGGATAGCGTTCCCGTGCGCGCCGGACCATCGTCGGCCCGTCCATCGACGGCATCACCACGTCTGAAATCAGCAAGTCCGGCCGGTCGTGCGTCGCCAGCATTTCCAGCGCCACTTCGCCATTTTCGGCGGTTATCACCGTATATCCCTGGCGAGCGAGTGCGCGTTCGGCCACCGCACGCACCATGTCTTCATCCTCGACCAGCAGGATGGTGCCCGATCCCCACAATTCCCCCTGCCGAACCTTGGGCGGCAGCGGCTTTGCCTTGGCGACTGGCACGGGTTCGTTGTGAACCGGCAGATAAATGGTGAAGGTCGTGCCCTGCCCCACTTTTGAATCGGCAAAGATATAGCCGCCCGACTGCTTGACGATGCCGTAAACCGTGGACAGTCCGAGCCCGGTGCCCTTGCCAATTTCCTTGGTGGTAAAGAACGGCTCGAATATCTTGGGCAGCACATCGGGGGGAATGCCCGTGCCGGTATCTTGGACCTGGAAGGCCGTATAATCGGCGATCGGCAGCACGTCGGTATTCATCCGGCGCACATCTGACGCGGATACGGCGATGGTCTGGATGGTCAGCGTGCCACCGCCATGTTCATTCTTGGCCAGCATCGCATCGCGCGCATTGACCGCAAGGTTCATCACCACCTGTTCAAGCTGCCCGGGATCGGCCCGGACCGGCCCCAGATTACGGCCATGTTTCACGACCAGAGTGACCGTCTCACCCAGTAGTCGCTTGAGCAGGTTTGACACTTCCGACACCACGTCGGGCAGTTGCAGCACCTGCGGGCGCAACGTCTGCTGGCGGGAAAAGGCCAGCAATTGACGCGTCAGGCTGGCGGCGCGGTTGGAATTCGCCTTGATCTGTTGAATGTCATCATAGTCGCTGTCACCCGGCGAATGACGCATCAACATCAGATCGCAATGACCGATGATAGCAGTCAGGATATTGTTGAAGTCGTGCGCGACGCCACCGGCAAGCTGGCCCACCGCCTGCATCTTGGTCGCCTGCGCCACTTCGCGCTTCAGGCGACTTTCCTCACCATTGTCCTTCAGGCTGAGCAACACCGTCGCATCGCCCAGACCACGCGCACCGGCGATCGACATCGCCACCGGTTCGTCTGGCCGCACGGCAAGCCGCACCGCAATGTCCATGGAATGCGACGCGCCGCTGGCAAAGCGGCGGACCGCGTCGGCCACCGCCGCCTTGTCTTCCCGAACAACCAGATCGCCGGGATAGAGCGGCGGCGCTGCCTCATCGATGTCCGCGGCACGAACGAATGCGTCGTTCATCTTCAGAAATCGCCCTTCGCGGTCGATGAGCGCCATGCTGAACGGAATAAGTGACACCAGATTATCGACATGGGCCGCAACGCCGCCGCCTGTGACTGATGCCAGGTGTGGATCCTCGTCAAGCAGCGCGATCAGCATGGGGGCGGATTCCCCTTCCAAAAAAGGTATCTGCAACACCCGCAGCGCCGCGCTTTCCGGGCCTTCGCGTTCAAAATGCACCATGCCCTGATGATCGGTAATCAGGAAACGAGCAAAATCCCGCCCAACCAGATCTCCAGTGTCCTCGCCGCCAGCCCGAACACGAAACACCCGGTTGGCGGCGCGAATACGCCCGTCATGCGTGACCAGCGCGAGCATGATGCCGGCCATCGCCAGTCGATCGCCACTCGCTCCGACGATCAACGCTTCGGCTTGCTGCTGCAAATCCATGCTTTCGCGCGACACGAAGCGCCAGACCAGCATGTCAGCCTCGTCGCCTGCCCGCTCGACAAGCGCGCCAACCGTCGCGCCCTTGGTGACGAGACCCTCCAGCGTCGCCGTCCCGTCCCGCCATGCAGCGCGCCCGCACGTCGCCAGCCGGTTTATCGTCGCTTCATTGGTGGGCAGGTTGGGCGGCGTAGGGAAACCGTTGAACAACCGTTCATAGCGGTTGTTGGCGCACACCAGCCGCCCCGCCCGGTCGGTGACCGCGATCGCTTCGTCACCCGATTCGGCAAGCGCACGGGCCACGCTCCAGTCGAGCACGCGCTCAATCGACACAGCGGGTGGGAACAACCGACGGAAAGCCAGCAATCCTGTCGTCAGCACCAGCCCGGTCGCCACGAACGTCGCAGCCACGCGCAGATCGCCCACGGTCGTGACGATCAGGACCGCCGCGGCAAGCCCCCCGCCGACCGCGATGATCGCGGCACGGCGGGCAGGTGTGAGGAACGAAACGGACGAAACGGGTAGGCTGGCCATATCGGCACTTTGGCCCGCTCCGCCCGCAGGTCAAGCGACTACCAGATACGAACGCGCTGTTCCGGGGTCAGATAAAGCTTGCCCGTCGGCTTTGGTGCGAATGCCGCGTACCAGGCGTCCAGGTTACGCACCGTCCATGTGCGCTGCTGCGCCGGTGCGTGCGGATCGGTCAACAAGCGATTGCGCAGATCAGCCTCACGATGGTTGCGCTGCCACACCTGCGCGAACGCGAGGTAGAAACGCTGTTCGCCAGTGAAGCCGTCAATCACCGGCGCGGGCTTGCCACCCAGCGAGGCATGATAGGCGTCGAGCGCCGCACTCAACCCTGCCAGGTCAGCGGTATTTTCACCCAGCGTCAGCCGACCGTTAACATGCATCCCCTCCAGCGGCGAATAGCTGTCATATTGCGCGACAAGCGCATCGGTACGCTGCTTGAACGCCGCGACATCGGCATCCGTCCACCATTTGGTGAGCTTGCCCAGTGCATCGAACTTCGCCCCCTGATCGTCGAAATGGTGGCTCATTTCGTGGCCGATAACCGCACCGATCGCGCCATAATTCACTGCCGCGTCGGCATTGGGGTCAAAGAATGGAGGTTGCAGGATGGCCGCCGGGAAAGTGATGGCGACCAGGGTCGGGTTTGCCTGCGCGTTCACCGTCATGGGGGATAATCCCCATTCCCAGCGGGTCACGGGCTTGCCCAGCTTCTGCGCGTTCCAGTCATGGTCCCACTGGTTGGCGCGCAGCGCGTTGCCAAATGCGTCGCCCGGCGCAATCGCCAGCACCGAATAATCATGCCACCGGTCGGGATAGCCGATACGCGGGGTAAAGGCGGCCAGCTTGGCATGGGCCTTCACCTTGGTTTCGGGCGTCATCCACTCCAGCAGGTCGATGCGCTTGTCCATCGCCGCAATGACGTTCTTTACCAGCGCATCGATCGCCGCCTTTGTTTCCGGCGGAAAATATTGGGCGACATAAATTTTCGATACATCGTCAGTCAGTGCACCCGACGTCCAGTCGACCGCGCGCTTCCAGCGATCCTGCTGCTTCGGCGTGCCGCGCAACACGGTGCCGAACATGCGGAAACGTTCAGCATCGAACGCCTGGGGCAGAACATCGGCATAAGCATCAAGCGAGCGGACCAGCAATTGATCCTTCAGCACATCGATCGGCGCTGCTCCGATCAGCTTGGCCTCGTTGGAGATTGCGCCTGGCTGCGCCATGACGATCAGGTCGGTCGCAGTGCCCGACTTGGCAAAAAACGTCATAAAGTCGAAACCGGGGGCGATCTTCGCCAGATCGGCAACCTTGGTCTTGTTATAGGTCTGGTCCGCATCGCGGCTTTCGGCGCGTGACCAATGTGCCTTGGCGATTTCGGTTTCCAGGTCGACGATCGCCTTGGCGCGCGCATCGGCGTTGGGTTCGCCCGCCAGCGTGAACATCTTGGCGATGTGCGCCTGATATTCGGCCTTGGTGGCGACCAGCTTGGCATCAGCGCTCAGATAATAATCGCGGTCGGGCAGCCCCAGACCACCTTGGCGCAGCCCGACGATATAGCTGTTCGGATCCTTTGCATCCTGCCCAACCCCGCTGCCGAACGGCACGGCCACGCCATTGCGAGCAGCCTCTGCGGCCAACGCCGCGTAGCCGTCGTGCGAAGACAAAGCCTTGATATGATCCAGCCACGGCTTGATCGGCGCCAGCCCCTTGGCGTCGATCGCCATGGTATCGAAATAGGCGGCGTAGGCGTTGCCGATCTTCGACGCCGGATCCTTCGTCGCGGTGTCCAAAATCCCCTTCGTCCGGGCCTGCGACAGAATCTGCAGCGTATCGAACGCGCCAAAACTGGCCTTGTCGTCTGGAATCGGCGTCGTCTTCACCCATGTGCCGTCCGCATAGCTGAAGAAATCGTTCGATGGATCAACATTGGTGTCCATCCCCGCAATGTCGAAGCCGAAGGTGCCGATTGCAGGCTTTGGCTTGACAGTGACTGATGCAGGGACCGCCGATTTTGGTCTGGGTTTCGACGCAGGCGCTGCGTGTTTGGCCGGTGCGCCTGCATTGATTGGGGCCGCCAGTGCCGCGACAATCGCCATGCCTGAAGTAAGAGCGAAAAGGTGAATTGAACGCACGCGTGGGCCTCCCATCAGCCGGAAATCGATAAACTCGACGCCAGCGCCCCTCCGCGCCTGTCGAATCCTGACCTTGCATTAAAAAAAGGGGAAGCGGCGCCTGGCCACTCCCCCCTCCAGAAAAATCACCAGATACGGACGCGATCGGTCGGTGCGAGATATAATTTCTCGCCCGGCTTGGCGCCGAATGCCGCGTACCAGGCGTCCAGATTGCGCACCGTCGCGGTGCGGAACGGACCTGGCGAATGCGGATCGCTCAGCAATTGCGTACGCAGCGCTGGCTCCCGATACTTGATGCGCCACACCTGTGCCCAGGCAAGGTAGAAACGCTGGTCGCCGGTCAATCCGCCAATTACGGGCGCGGGTTTGCCGTGAAGCGAGCGATGGTACGCATCGAGCGCCACCGTCAAACCAGCAAGGTCGGCAATATTCTCGCCCAGCGTCAACCCGCCCTGGATGTGCTGCCCCTTGATCGGTTCGTAACCGTCATATTGCTTGACCAGCTTGTCGGTGAAGGCGGCGAACTGCTTGACGTCCGCGTCGGTCCACCAGTCGGTCAGCTTGCCACTGGGGTCATATTTACGCCCCTGATCGTCAAAATGGTGGCTGGTTTCATGCCCGATCACCGCACCGATACCGCCATAGTTGACGGCAGGATCCGCCTTGGGATCAAAGAATGGCGGTTGCAGGATCGCGGCCGGGAAAACGATCTCGTTCATCGTCGGATTGGCATAGGCGTTGATCGTCATCGGCGTCATGAACCATTCCGTCCGGTCGAGCGGACCGCCCAGCTTCGCGATATTACGCTGATATTCATACGCGTTGGAGCGGGCGACGTTGCCCAGCAGATCGGTGCGCGAAATGGTGAGCGCCGAATAATCCTTCCACTGCGAAGGGTAGCCGATCTTGGGCGTGAAACCCGCCAGCTTGGCCAGCGCCTTTTCCTTGGTCGCGGGCGCCATCCATGGCAGCTTGCGAATTCTCTCGCCCATCGAGGCGATGATATTCTTCACCAGATCATCGGCCGCCGCCTTTGCTTCGGGCGGAAAATATTTCTGGACGTACAACTGCCCGACCGCGTCGCCCATTGCGCCGCTGACCAGGCCAACACCGCGCTTCCACCGGTCACGCTGCTTCGGCTGACCGGACAGGGTCGTGCCGAAAAAGGCGAAATTCGCCTCGTCAAAGTCCTTGGACAGGTAGGGCGCGGCGGCGCGCAGAACGCGCAGCACCTGATAGTCCTTCAAGACGTCGAGCGGCGTATCCGCGTAAAGTTGCGCCTCCCCGCTGATCGCGCTCGGCTCGCCGATCAGATAGCTGACCTGCCCCGCTACGCCCGCTGCCTTGTTGAACGCCGCCCAGGGGAAACCCGGTGCCTTGGTGGCGAAATCGGCCTCGCTCCACTTGTTGTACGTCTTGTCAGCATCCCGCGTGTCGATGCGCGTCCAATGCGCGGTCGCCAGCCCCTTCTCAAACTGGAACACCGCGGCGGCCCGTGCATCGGCGTTGCTTTCGCCCGCCAGGGTCAACATCCTGGCGAGATAGGCCTGATAAGCGGTGCGCACCGCAGCCAGCTTTGCATCGTCCTTCAGGTAGTAATCACGGTCGGGCAAGCCCAGGCCGCCCTGGTTGAACGACGCGATATAATGCTCAGGATCCTTGTCGTCCTGGCCGACGCGCGGCACCATCAACCCGGATGCCCCGAATTTGCCCAGTTTGGCCATTTCGACCGCCAGCGCGGTCTTGTCGGGCACCGAACGGATGGCGTCGAGCCAGGGCTTGACCGGCGCGACGCCCTTTGCGTTGATCGCGGCTTCATCCATGTAGCTGGCGTAGAAATCGCCGATCTTGTTGCCCGGCTGTTTCATCGCCGCATCAAGGATCGTCACGGTCTGGTCGAGCGAGCGGTCCTGCAATTTGTTGAACATGCCATAGGTGGCGCGATCATCAGGGATTTCGGTGTTTTTCGACCAGGTGCCCCCCGCATAGGCCGCAAAATCATCACCCGCCTTCACGGAAAGGTCCATGCCGTCGGTATCGAAGCCGAACGTGCCAATCTCAGGCTTGCCTGTCGCCCCTGGAGCCGCATCAACCGCGATCGCGGCGTGCGTTGCACCCGAACGCGCAAGCCCGACGCTGGTAAGCGCGGCGCCAACGAGCAGCGACGAGACAAATATCCTTTTACGCATGAACATCCTCGATTTGAATTGGGGTGGGATGGTTGCGTGTTTTAGCCAAACAACACTCCACGTCAAATCGTTACCGAACAAAATGTTATCGGGGAGTTTTCCAGACGCGCCCTGCGCAAATCCAGACCTGCCGGCTCAGCCGCGATCGCGCATCAGGCGACCCTGCTCCCGCTTCCAGTCGCGCTCCTTGATCGCCTCGCGCTTGTCGTGTGCCTTGCGTCCCTTGGCCAGCGCAAGCTCGACTTTCGCCCGGCCCCGTCCGTTGAAATAGACGCTCAGCGGCACAAGGGTCATGCCGTCGCGCGCAACGGCACCGTGCAACTTGTTGATCTCTCGTTCACGCAGCAGCAGCTTCCGTGGCCGCTTTGGTTCATGGTTGAAGCGATTGCCATGGCTGAACTCAGGCAGGTTGGAATTGACCAGCCAGACCTGCCCGTCCTTCACCTCGGCATAACTCTCCGCGATCGACCCCTGCCCGGACCGCAGCGATTTCACCTCGGTGCCGGTCAACGCGATCCCCGCCTCATACACCGTGTCAATGCTGTATTCGAACCGCGCGCGCCGGTTTTCGGCGACGATGTTCTGCTTGTCGAAGGTCAAGGGTTTGGGACGAGCCATAAGGGGTGCGCATGTAAGCGTGGCTGACGGCAAATGAAAGGCGTTTGGGAAAGTCGGGTCGGCTATTGCCTCTGCCGCCGCGAACACCCCCAACGATCACATCTTGCCGATCGGTGCTTTATACCAAACCGGCATGCGCCAGTGCCGCGTCCACTGACCTTTGGCTTGCCTCACTCGGCCAGGTCATCGGCAGGCGGATGCCGGTCGGGAAGTCGGGGCTGACCCTTGTCATCGCGTATTTGACTGGTCCTGGCGAGGCATCGGTGAACATCGCCAGGTGCAACGCGTAAAGCCTGTCCTGCAACGCCAGCGCGGCAACCCGGTCACCAGCGGCGCACGCGGCCTGAAATTCGGCGCAAAGCCGCGGTGCGACATTGGCTGTGACGGAAATGCAGCCGACCCCGCCATGCGCGTTGAACGCCAAAGCGGTCTCGTCATTGCCCGACAACTGGACAAAATCGGCGCCGCAGCCCAGCCGCTGCTCCGTCACCCGGCCCAGATTGCCCGTCGCATCCTTCACCCCGATAAACACGTCCGGGAAAGCCTTCACGATCCGCGCCATGGTCGCGGGCTGAATGTCCGTCACGGTACGGCCAGGTACGTTGTACAGCACGATGGGTAGCGGCGCTTCCTTCGCCACCGCCTCAAAATGCCGGAAAATACCCTCCTGCGAGGGGCGGTTGTAATAAGGCGGCACCATCAGCGCGGCATCGGCGCCCGCTGCCTTGGCCGCCTTCACATTGGAAATGGCGACACGCGTATCGTTCGATCCCGCACCGGCCATGATCGGTACGCGACCCTTTGCCTGGTCGACGCACACCGCAACGACGTAAAAATGCTCATCCGCGGTCAGTGTCGCCGCTTCTCCAGTGGTGCCACACGGAACCAATCCGGCCGAGCCTTCGACGATCTGCCATTCGACCAACGCCCGATAAGCGGACTCGTCAAACGCGCCAGTTCGGTCGAACGGCGTGACCAACGCCGGAATAGAACCAGAAAACATCTTGAAAACTGCTCCTTCGGGGCCATTTCAGCCGCATCAACGCTATTTTTCAATAGCTCTGATAGGGGGCAATGGCATAACGTGTCCACATGGTAGCACCGCTGTTCCGTTCTGGTCTGCTCGCCGCCGCCGCGTCCTGGCTGGCCGCTTCATCCGTGCCTGTGCAGGATCAACTCGATCAGTTGCGTGGCCAGTTGCAGCAGTTGCCGGCCTCTTCCGACGCCAGCAACGCCCTGTCTGCCGCAATCGCGCAGTGGAAGCAGTTGCAGCAGTCGCCCAGCCTGTCATTTGACAGCTATGCGACGTTCCTGCTGGCGCATCCCGGCTGGCCGAACGAAGCCTCCCTGCGCAAGAGCGCCGAACGGGCGCTCGACAGCAGCGCCGCCTCGCCCAGCGTCGTGGTCAGCTTCTTTCACCGCTATCCGCCATTAACCACGGCTGGCCAGGTGCGCTTTGCCGAAGCGCTTTCCGCCGTCGGCCAGACCAGCGACGCCAACGCAACCGCGCGCGCCGCCTGGGTTCAGGGCACGTTGTCACCCGCCGATGAAGGCAGGATTACCGCCGAATTTTCGACCGCGCTGACCAGCGCCGATCAGGATGCACGGATGGACGCGCTGCTGTGGAAAGGTGCGACGACCCCCGCCGCCCGCCAGCTTGCGCTGGTGAGCGCGGACAAGCGCGACTTGTTCGCGGCCCGCCTTGCCTTCCGCACCAATGCCGCGGACGCGGCGGGCCGGGCTGCCGCCACCGCTGATCGCTTCGGGCGCGACCCCGGCTATGTCGCAGATCGAGCCATCTGGTTGCGCAGTTCGGGGCAAAGCGCCGCCGCCCGGGAATGGCTTGCCCAGGCCCGCAACTTCGACAGCCGCCCGGCCAATCCGCAGATCTGGATTGAGGTGCTGCGCGCCAATGCCAGGGGTGCGGCCAATGACGGGCAGGCGTCGACCGCGCTTGGCATCGCCCGCCAGGTCGACGCCGCCTATGCACCCGGCACCGAGATCGCCTTGCGCCCTTATGGCGAGCGCGACGCCTATACCGATGTCGTCTGGCTTGGCGGACAAGTGGCGATGAAGCAGCTCGCTCGCCCGGCAGACGCGGTGGGCATGTTCGAACGGTATTCGGGGGGCTCCACCTCGCCTTCGATCCGCGCGAAGGGCCTGTATTGGGCGGGTCGCGCCGCCGAAGCCGCCGGACAGAAAGATCGCGCTGCGGACTATTTCAAGCGCGCTGCGCAGATGCCCGACCAGTTTTATGGCCAATTGGCGCTGGAGCATCTTGGCCGTCCGCTGCAACCGCCGCCCGATGTGGTCGCGAGCCCGGCAAGCCAGGCGGAGCGGGACGCATTTTACGCCAGCGAGCTGGTCCGCGCCGCCCGCTATCTGGGCACGACGGGCGCGCACGAAGATCAGACCGCATTCGTTCGCCAGATCGCGCAAAACGCCAAAAGTGAAACCGACCATGTGCTGGCGATCGAACTTTCACGCACGCTCGGCCGCCCTGATCTGGGCGTGATGGTCGGGCGCAGTGCGCTGAAGAACGGGCTGACCGATTATGCCGCAACAGGATTTCCCAGCGTCGCGGTGCCCGAGGGGCAGGCCGATGCCTGGACGATGATCCATGCGATCGCCCGCCAGGAAAGTCAGTTTGACCGCGCCGCCGTCAGCCACGCCGGTGCGCGCGGGCTGATGCAATTGATGCCCGGCACCGCGCGCGAAGTGGCGGGCAAGCTTGGCGTTTCCTATGACTCGACGGCGCTGACCCGCGACACCGGTTATAATATCCAGCTTGGCTCCAGCTATTTCCAGAAGCTCTATACCTATTACGGCAGTTATCCGCTGGCGGTTGCCGCTTACAATGCCGGGCCGGGCAATGTGAACAAATGGCTCACCGCCAATGGCGATCCGCGCATGGGCGGCGTCGATATGATCGACTGGATCGAGGCGATCCCTCTCTACGAAACGCGCAATTATGTGCAGCGCGTGCTGGAAAATGCCGTGGTGTATGATCTGCTCAATCCGCAACATTCGCGGTCAAGCGGGTCAACGCGGCTGAGCTGGTATCTCGGCCGCCGCCCCGGTTGAACGATGCCAACGCCCGCCAAAGCCGGGCTGGACCATCGTGGCGGCGTGGCTACAATACGCCTGATGACGTCAACCGACCGCCCCAACTACATCACGCCCGCGGGTTATGCCGCATTGTCCGCGGAATATAGCCAGTTGCTTGGCGACGAACGGCCCAGGCTGGTCGATGTCATTTCATGGGCGGCGGGCAATGGCGACCGGTCGGAGAACGGTGATTATATCTACGGCCGCAAGCGCCTGCGGGAGATCGACCGGCGGCTGGGTTTCCTGGCCAAGCGGATGAAAGCCGCCAAGGTCGTCGATCCAGCGCAAGCTCCCGACAAGAGCCGCGTGTGGTTCGGCGCGACGGTCACCATCGCTGACGAGGATGACAACCAACGGGTGCTGACCCTGGTCGGCGACGATGAAACCGATGCGGGCGCGGGCAAAATCGGCTGGAACGCCCCGATCGCACGGGCGCTGCGTGGTGCCACGGTGGGCGATGTGCGCCGCGTGATGCTGCCCGCAGGCGAGCGGGAGTATGAGGTGATGGCGGTCGGGTATCCAGCGAAGTGAGATTGGAAATGCTGATGCGGTCTGATATTCTTCCGACATGAGCGAGGTTGTGCCCCTCACCCGAACACCCCGCGCAGTAAAGCTGCGTGTGGAGGATTATCTCGCGCTCGACGCTATGGGTGCCTTCGATGCTTATGGCAAGACCGAGCTGATCGAGGGAGAAGTCGTTTACATGAACGCGCAGCATCGGCCTCATGCGCGGATCAAAACCCAACTCCTTGTTCGTCTGGCGAACGCGCTGGAAAAACTGGGCTCGAACCTGGAAGCGTTGGTTGATGGGTCGGTTGCAATGCCGCCGCACAATGTTCCCGAGCCTGATATCTCGCTCACGGACGAGCCTGAGGGTCCGGGACTGATCCCGCTCGCTTCGCTGGCGCTGGTGATTGAGGTCGCCGACACGACCTTGCGCAATGATCTTGGTCGCAAGCAGCGTATCTATGCGCGCGAGGGTGTGCCCGAATATTGGGTGGTCGATATCAAGAAATCCGTCATCCATCAGCTATGGTCGCCGGGCGAAAAGGCCTATGGTAAGGTGCTGAAAATTACATTCGGCAACCCGATCACCGCGGTGACGATCCCGGGACTTACAATCGATACCGATACGGTATGATCGATCACGTCACATTTGGCGTTTCGAATTTCGCCCTATCCCGCACCTTTTACGACCTGGCATTCGCGCCGCTGGGCGTCACACGGCTGACAACCTTCCGCGAGCAGGTGGATGTCGCGGGCTATGGCGACCAGCGCCCCTGGTTCTGGATCGTCAGCGATGATCCCACGCCCGGCAAGGTTCATCTTGCGCTTGCCGCCGCCGACCGATCGATGGTCGACGCCTTCCATGCTGCGGCACTTGCCGCTGGCGGGCGCGACAACGGCGCGCCCGGCCCACGCCCGCATTATGATGTGGATTATTACGGCGCCTTCGTGCTTGATCCCGGCGGCAACAATATCGAGGCGGTCTGCCGCCGCCCCGAATAGCTCACCGCGTCAGCTTCTTATACGCCAGCCGCGTCGGCCGGTCCGCCGCGTCGCCCATCCGGCGGCGCTTGTCCTCTTCATAGCTTTCGAAATTGCCCTCGAACCACTCGACATGGCTGTTGCCTTCAAACGCCAGGATGTGCGTCGCCAGACGGTCGAGGAAGAAACGGTCGTGGCTGATAATCACGGCGCAGCCCGCGAAGCTTTCCAGCGCCTCTTCCAGCGCACGCAGCGTTTCGACGTCCAGATCGTTGGTCGGTTCGTCGAGCAGCAGGACGTTGCCGCCCTCCTTCAACATCTTGGCCATGTGGACGCGGTTGCGCTCACCGCCTGAAAGCTGGCCGACCTTTTTCTGCTGGTCCTGCCCCTTGAAGTTGAACGCGCCGACATAGGCCCGCGTGCCGACTTCCTGCTTGCCGAAACGGAAGATATCGGCGCCGTCGGAAATTTCTTCCCAGACATTCTTGTTGGGATCGAGATCGTCGCGCGACTGATCGACATAGCCCAGCCGGACGGTCGAACCGACGTCGATCGTGCCTTCGTCAGGCTGTTCCTGGCCAGTAATGAGCTTGAACAGCGTCGACTTACCCGCACCGTTCGGCCCGATGACGCCAACGATACCGCCAGGCGGCAGCGTGAAGGTCAAATCCTCGAACAACAGCTTGTCGCCATAGGATTTGGTCAGCCCCTTGGCCTCGATCACCTTGCCGCCCAGACGCTCGGGGAGCTGGATGAGGATCTGCGCCTTGCCGACGGCGCGGTTTTCCTGCTTTTCCATCAGCTCGTCGAACGCGCGGATACGCGCCTTCGACTTGGTCTGACGAGCCTTGGGCGTCTGTCGAATCCAGGCGAGTTCGTCCTGAATGGCCTTTTGCTTGCCCTGTTCCTCGCGCTCTTCCTGTTCGAGCCGCTTGGCCTTCTTTTCCAGATAGCCCGAATAATTGCTCTCATAGGTGTAATAACGGCCACGATCGAGTTCGAGCACCCAGTTGACCACATTGTCCAGGAAGTAGCGATCGTGGGTGACGAGGATGACGTTGCCGGTATATTCCTTCAGGAAATTTTCCAGCCATCCCACGCTTTCGGCGTCCAGATGGTTGGTGGGTTCGTCGAGCAACAGGATATCGGGCTTTTCCAGCAGCAGCTTGCACAGCGCGACACGACGCTTTTCACCACCCGACAGGTTGGTGACCGGGCTGTCCCCGGGCGGGCAGCGCAGTGCTTCCATCGCTTGTTCAAGCTGGCTGTCGAGCGCCCAGCCGTCCGCCGCGTCGATCTTGCCTTGCAGGTCGCCCATTTCCTCCATCAGCGCGTCGAAATCGGTATCGTCCCTGGGATCGCCCATTTCGGCCGAAATCGCGTTGAAACGTTCGACCATCGCCGCCACCGGACCGGCGCCGTCGCGGACGTTTTCCAGCACCGTCTTGGTGCCGTCGAGCTGCGGCTCCTGCGGCAGATAGCCGACCTTGATACCCTCAGCCGCCCATGCCTCGCCGGTGTAATCGGTATCGATGCCGCCCATGATCTTCATCAGCGTCGATTTGCCCGACCCGTTGGGGCCGATAATCGCGATCTTGGCGCTCGGCAGGAACTGCAGATGGATGTTGTTGAGCACCGGCTTGTTGGCGCCGGGGAAGGTCTTGGTCAGACCCTTCATCACGTAAGTGTACTGAACGGCCATGGCGGGCACGCGCTCCGTCGATAAAAATGCAGGAAATGTCGGCCGGGCATGTAGCGAGCGACGGGTGGATTGGCAAATGCCCGCGCGACGATTAGGTCATCAGTCCATGAGAAAAATCTTTGTCGCCGCGCTCGCCGCCACCGCCCTGTCCGCCCAGTCCTTCTCAACCCCCGCTCAGGCTCAACGTGCCGCACCGCCCGTTGTCCCGGTCGATGCCAAGGTTGCAGCGTTACGCGATGCGGCGCTCAACGACACTGTTGCCTATGACATCGTCGAAGGGCTGACGACCGAAGTCGGCCCCCGACTCGCGGGAACCGAAGCCGAAGCGCGCGCTCGCGCCTGGGCGTTTGCCAAGCTGAACGCGATGGGATTCAAGAATGTTCGCGTGGAAACGGCACAGATGCAGACCTGGGTCCGTGGCGACGAAACGGCGGAAGTCGTCAGCCCGTTCCCCCAGAAACTGCGCCTGACCGCGCTTGGCAATTCGGGGGCGACCCCGGCAAACGGGCTGACCGCGCAGATCGTCTATTTCCCCAGCTTCAACGATCTCTCCGCCGCGCCGGACGGCAGCCTTAAGGGCAAGATCGCTTTCGTTTCCAATGCGATGGTCGCAACGCAGGATGGCTCCAGCTATGGCACGTTCGGCCCTGCGCGCTTCGTTGGCCCGGCAGTGGCCGCCAAGAAGGGTGCAGCCGCCATCGTCATCAAGTCGATCGGCAGCGATCATGGTCGCGGGCCCCATGCCGGCGCCACCATCTTCCCGGCAGACGTCACTGCCATTCCGGCGGCGGCACTGTCAGTTGCCGATGCCGAAAACCTGGAGCGCATGGTGAAACGCGGCAAGCCGATCACCCTGCACCTGACCCTTACTCCCCGCCAGATCGGCATGACCGAAACGGGCAATGTCATCGCCGAAGTGCCGGGCACTGATCCGTCGGCGGGCATCATCGTTGTCGGTGGGCATCTGGATAGCTGGGATCTGGGCACGGGCGCGATAGACGATGGCGCAGGCGTGGCGATTACCGCATCCGCTGCCAAGCGCCTGCTCGATGGACCGGCACCACGACGCACCATCCGCGTCATCTGGTTTGGCGACGAGGAAACCGGCGGCGCCGGGTCCAAGGCATATTTTGAAGCGCACAAGGCCGAACACCATGTGCTGGCCGCCGAATCCGATTTCGGCGCGGACCGGGTGTGGCGCGTCGCCTTCAACCTGCCTGACAGCGCCGCTGCCATGGGTGACCGCATCGCCGCCGCGCTCGCGCCGCTTGGTATCGTCCGTTCCCGCGACAAGGGCGGTGACGGCGCGGATATCTCGCCATTGGTTGCAAGCGGCGTGGCCGCTGTCGATCTCAACCAATCGGGTCAGCGCTATTTCGACTATCACCACACCCCGGAAGACACGCTGGACCGGATCGACCCCGCCCAGCTAGCCCAGAACGTTGCTGCCTGGACGACGATGCTCGCCATCGCCGCCAACGCACCAGAGGACATCGGGGCGGTAACGCCCGGTTCGCCACGGTGACGGGGCAGGCGCGGCACGGCGTCGCCTGGATTGCAATGGTTGCGGCCCTTGCCAACCTGTGCGGTTGTGGAGAACCGGCGCGCGAAGTCGGCAACGGTGCGGCGATGGACGGCAACCTCTCCGCCAAAGCCGATCAGATGGAGGCCGATGCCAATCGCCGCGCCAATGCCATGGCCAATGACATGATGTCGCGCACCCAGATCACCCCGGCAGACAACGCAAGCGACGGTAATGGGGATTGATATCGGCGACGGCGTATTCCCGCCCGGCGCATCAGGCTGCCCCACCGAGGAAGACAAACCGATGAGCATCGCCGCCCTGTCCCGCTTTTCAATTTTCGTCCTCTGTTTCGCCTTGCTCGCGCTCAGCCTGACGATGTCCCCCGGCGGCTTTTGGGGAACGGTGGTGGTTTCCATCCCCGTCCTGCTCATCATGCTCGGGATGTGGGATCTGTCGCAGCGGCACCACGCAATTCTGCGCAATTACCCGGTGATCGGGCACGTCCGCTGGATGGTTGAATTGATCCGCCCGGAAATCCGGCAATATCTGCTGGAGGACGAAAATGAGGCGACGCCCTATTCACGTGCGCAACGGTCGCTGGTCTATCGCCGCGCCAAGGGCGTTTCGGCGGATCACCCCTTTGGCACGTTAATGGACGTCTATGCCGAGGATTATGAATTCATCCAGCATTCGACCCGCCCCATCGACCAGCCGGATCCCAAGTCGTTCCGCATCACCATCGGCAACGATCAGTGCCGCCAGCCTTATTCGGCAAGCATCTTCAACATTTCCGCGATGAGTTTCGGATCGCTGTCGGCCAACGCCATCCGCGCGCTCAACAAGGGCGCCGCGATGGGCGGTTTCTACCACGACACCGGCGAAGGATCGGTCAGCCCCTATCACCGCGAATTCGGCGGCGATATCGTCTGGGAGATCGCCAGCGGCTATTTTGGCTGTCGCAACGAAGATGGCAGGTTCGACCCGGAGAAATTCGCGGCCCAGGCGGCTGATCCCCAGGTCAAGATGATCGAACTCAAGCTGAGCCAGGGTGCCAAACCTGGCCATGGCGGCATTTTGCCTGCCGAGAAGGTGACGCCGGAAATCGCCGAAACCCGTGGTATTACCATCGGGCGGGACTGCATCTCTCCAGCCGGTCATTCGGCATTCTCGACACCATTGGAGATGATGGCCTTCATCGCGCGGCTTCGTGAATTATCAGGCGGCAAACCGGTTGGGTTCAAGCTGTGCATCGGTCATCCGTGGGAATTCATGGCGATCGTGAAGGCGATGCTGGCAAGCGGCGTCGTTCCCGATTTCATCGTTGTCGATGGCGGTGAGGGTGGCACCGGCGCAGCACCGGTCGAATTCAGCGATCATATCGGCACGCCGCTGCGTGAAGGGTTGATGTTCGTCCACAATACGCTGGTCGGCGCAGGATTGCGCGACCGGATCAAGATCGGCGCTGCGGGCCGGATCATCAGTGCGTTCGACGTGGCCCGCGTTTTGGCGATCGGCGCCGACTGGACCAACGCGGCGCGCGGATTCATGTTTGCACTGGGCTGCATCCAGTCATTGTCGTGCCACACCAATCGTTGCCCCACTGGCGTCGCCACGCAGGACAAGCTGCGCCAGCGCGCGCTGGTCGTGCCCGACAAGGCGGATCGGGTGCGGCATTTTCACGATCGAACCGTCGCGGTTCTGGCGGAAATGCTCGGCGCGGCGGGCATTGCTCATCCTGACGACCTGAAACCGCACCATATTTTCCGGCGGGTGACCGATACGCAGGTGTTGCCGTTCAGCGAAGTGCTTCCGTTCCTGAAGCCCAGCGCACTTATCGACGGCACCTGCCCTTTCCCGCACTACAGCGACAATTGGGAACGCGCGCGCGCCGACAGTTTCGATCCAGTGATGTAGGCGTTCACGCCCTGGGCAATGTTTTCCGCACAAGGCCGACCCCAATGGCACTGAGCAGCGCGGCCGCCATCAGATACAGGCCAACCAGCGATAACCCGCCCCGGTCCGCCAGCAGCTTGGCGATCACCGGCGTCATGCCCCCGCCGATGATGCCGCCAACATTGAACGCCAGCGACGTCGCCGTATAACGCAGGCGAACCGGGTAAAGCCCGGTCAACCACGCGCCGAGCGGGCCATAGATGAACCCCATCGTCAGCAGCGCGAAGGCAAGGAACACAAAGGCATGGGTCAGCGATCCTCCACCGAATAACGGCGCAAAGCTCGCTCCCACCGCTACGGTCAGCGCGCAACCGAACAGCAACACGTTCCCCGCGCCGAACCGGTCGGATGCCCAGCCCGCCGCAACGATGCCGCCTGCCATGAACAGGATGGCGACAAGCTGCACGCCAAGCAGCGACTGGCGGCCAAATCCCAGCGACCCCACGCCGTAACCCAGCGCAAAGGCGGTTGCGATATAATAAACCGCAAAGCACGCGACGACACCCAGCGTGCCTGCCAGCACACGGGGAAACTGATTGCCCATGACCTCGGCTATCGGCACGGCGGCCTGGTCATGCCTGGCCATGGTCGCCACGAATTCCGGCGTTTCGGTCAGTTTCAGTCGGACCCATAACCCCAGCCCGACCAGTGTCGCGCTGGCCAGGAACGGCAATCGCCAGCCCCAGGCCATGAACTGTTCGGGCGTCAGCCATTGCCCCAGCAGCAGGAAAAATCCGTTGGCCGCGATGAAACCGATTGGCGCGCCAAGCTGCGGCACCGAGCCAAAGCGGCCCTGCCAGCCCGGTGGCGCATTTTCGACAGCGAGCAGCGCCGCACCGCTCCATTCACCGCCAAGGCCGATCCCCTGGCCCAACCGAAGGACGCACAGCAACACCGGCGCGATCCACCCGGCGGTAGCAAAACTGGGCAGAAAGGCGATAGCGACGGTGGAAAACCCCATCAGCATCAAGGATGCGACCAGCGTCGATTTGCGGCCGATCCGATCGCCGAAATGGCCGAACAATATGCCCCCAACCGGCCGTGCCAGAAACGCCAGACTGAAACTGGCATAGGCAGCCAGCAACTGCGCCGATGGCGAACTTGCCGGGAAGAACAGCGGCCCAAACACCAGGCTGGTCGCCGTTGCATAGATATAGAAGTCATAGAACTCGACCGAGGTGCCAACCAGGCTTGCGATCAGCACACGGACATTGCCAGGCGCTTTGCCAGTTGCCCCCGCGAGATTTCGCCCGTTCGCTGGCATATCGTTGCTTGCCAAGGTTCCGCCCTCCCCAATTCGTCATCCGGCTAGCTGCCCATTCCACAACGCACCCGACCGGGCAATGGCGGGTCATTCGTCCAAAAAGGACCGAGAGGCGCTAGATTGCGGCTATATCCGCCACGTCCTTCGATTCCGCCTGGCGTCCAATCGCTTTCAGGATGCGTTGGCGGATCAACCCGCTGACCGGGCGGATCAACAACCAATAGGGCATGAACTTGATGCGGGTTGCGGGCGTTGGGCAGAAAATGCGTGTTTCGGTTTCCAGGACAGTCGAGCCTGCACCATCCGGCCGAACATGAAAGGCGAGCACCAGTTTTGCCGCATCGGTGCCGTGATAATGCCGAAAGGCATCGCTATCCGCTATCGGGCGCAAGCCGTAAGTCGGCTGCCAGAATGCGCCAACCAGACCATAGACGAGCGAATCCCGGTCGCGCGCCAACAGCGTGAAATCATCGATGCCGAACGGGGTCCGCCTGTTCCCCTGTGCGAACAGTCGCATCGGCGCTTCACGAAGACCGATCATCGCACAATAGAATCGGTCGCTGTCCGGCCGATATGCCGCCGCCGCATCAAGCACGATCGCCGGTTCCGCCGCGACCCGACGATGATGGCGTTCGACAAACTGATAGTCGGGCAGAAATTGATCGATGAGCGTGGACGGCGTTGCGAGTGGAGTTGCCATCACTTGCGTCCGAACAGCTTTTCGATGTCGCCGTGCGCCAGCTTCACCCAGGTCGGGCGGCCGTGATTGCACTGGCCCGAATGCGGCGTGACTTCCATTTCGCGGAGAAGGGCGTTCATTTCGGCCACTGAAAGCACGCGCCCTGCTCGCACCGACCCATGACACGCCATGGTTGCCGCGACATGGTCAAGCCGCTCCTTCAGGCTCAATGCCTCGTCGAACGCGGCAAGCTCGTCGGCAAGGTCGGTTACAAGGCCGATGATGTCCCCCTGCCCCAACGCCGCCGGCACCGCGCGGACCAGCATCGCCCGCGGGCCGAAACGCTCAAGCTCCAGCCCGAATTCGGCAAGCTCCGCGATACGCGTTTCCAGACGGTCGCAGCCGGTCTCTTCGAGTTCGACGACTTCGGGGAGGAGCAGCGCCTGACGTGCGATCCCGCTGCCGGCCATGCCCGCCCGCAGCCGTTCAAGCACCAGACGTTCGTGCGCGGCGTGCTGGTCGACAATCACCAGGCCGTCCTGAGCTTCGGCGACGATATAGGTCTTGGCCACTTGCCCGCGCGCGACGCCCAGGGGGAAATCGATATTTTGCGGCGGCGGGGCAGTGGCCGTCTCCGCCCGTGCCAGGGGTGGCGCCGCCATGAAGCCGGGGCGACGTTCGAAAACCGCGGATCGCGGTGCGGCATAGGCAGTACCGGGGGTAAATTCGGGTGCCCAGAAACTGGGGTCAGGCGTTGCCGCTGCCAGCGGCTCCGACTGCCACCGGTTCAGTGCTCCTTCTTCAGGACGCTGCACGGCGCGATGGCCCGCCGCATCAAGCGCACGGCGCAATCCCGATACGATCATGCCGCGCACCACCGCCGGATCGCGGAAGCGAACCTCGGTCTTCGCCGGGTGGACGTTCACATCGACTTCGCCTGGCGGCACATCCAGGAACAGCGCCACAACGGCGTGTCGGTCGCGCGCAAGCATCTCGGCATAGGCGCCGCGAACCGCCCCGACGAGCAACCGATCCTTCACCGGGCGGCCATTGACGAACAGGTATTGATGATCGGCGACGCTCCGATTGAAGGTGGGCAGGCCGGCGACACCGCCCAGCCGCAACCCTTCGCGTTCCAGGTCGACCGGCACGCCATTGTCGATCAACGCATGATCGACAATGGCCGCGACTCGTTCAGGCCTGCCCGGCGCGGCGGCGACGTTCAGGATGGTGCGCCCGTCATGTTCCACGCTGAACGCAATGTCGGGCCGCGCCATTGCCAGACGACGAACGACATCCAATGCCGCGGCATATTCCGCACGCGCGCTGCGCAAAAATTTTCGCCGCGCCGGGACGCGTTCAAACAGTCCCTCAACCCGGACGCGCGTTCCCGGCGGGATGGCGATCGGCCCTTCCGCAACAAGCGCGCCGTTATCGACCGCCCGCGACCAGCCTTCTTTGCCACGCACCCGGCTTTCGATCGTCAACCGGGCGACACTGGCGATGGAAGGCAAGGCTTCCCCCCGAAAACCAAGCGTTACAACCGCTTCGATCGCCTCGTCGGGCAATTTGGAAGTAGCATGTCGTTCCAGCGCCAGCGCCATATCGTCGGGTGTCATACCCGATCCGTCGTCGGTAACTTCGATCAGGTCGATACCGCCCGATGCCAGGCGAACGGCCACCCGCCCGGCCCCGGCGTCGATAGCATTTTCGACCAGTTCCTTTAGCGCGCTGGCCGGTCTTTCGACCACTTCACCGGCAGCGATACGATTGACGAGATGTTCCGGAAGGCGGCGTATTGACATGACATTGACTCTAGACCAAGCGACGGCATTCCGCGACCCGCGTCAGCATAAATCCAGCGCGTGGTGGCCTCGCCACGCACTGAGGGTCGGGTGACGATTATCGAACCGCTACCGGTTTCGGCGACCGGTGGCAATTGACGGGATATTAGATGATTTTCTCGCGGTTTTTCAATCTTATGTCGCATGATATGGCGATTGATCTGGGCACGGCCAATACCGTCGTCTATCTTCGTGGTCGCGGTATTGTCCTGAATGAACCGTCAGTGGTCGCGGTCGAAACGCTGAACGGCGTCAAGCGCGTAAAGGCGGTTGGCGACGATGCCAAGCTGATGATGGGCAAGACGCCCGAAAGCATCCAGGCTATTCGCCCCCTGCGCGATGGCGTGATTGCCGACATCGATGTCGCGGAACAGATGATCAGCCACTTCATCCGCAAGGTGCATGGCGGGCAACGGCGTTTCATGCGCTGGCCGCAAATCGTCATCTGCGTGCCGTCAGGGTCGACTTCGGTGGAACGGCGCGCGATCCGTGATGCCGCATCCAATGCCGGGGCAAGCCAGGTGTTCCTGATCGAGGAGCCAATGGCAGCCGCAATTGGCGCGGACATGCCGGTTACCGAACCGATCGGTTCGATGGTCGTCGATATCGGCGGCGGCACGACCGAAGTGGCGGTGCTGTCGCTGCGTGGCCTTGCCTACACGACTTCGGTTCGTGTCGGCGGCGACAAGATGGACGAAGCGATCGTCTCCTATGTCCGTCGCAACCACAATCTGCTGATCGGCGAAGCCACGGCCGAACGGATCAAGCAGGAAGTCGGTGTCGCCAAGGCACCGGCCGACGGTATCGGCCGCACGATCCACATCAAGGGCCGCGACCTTGTCAACGGCGTTCCCAAGGAAATCCAGATCAACCAGGGCCAGATTGCCGAGGCGCTGTCCGAACCCGTTGGCACCATCGTCGAAGGCGTGCGCATCGCGCTGGAAAACACCGCCCCTGAACTGGCGGCAGACATTGTCGATCAGGGTATCGTGCTGACCGGCGGCGGCGCCTTGTTGCAGGGCATCGACGAAGTGCTGCGTGATGAAACCGGCTTGCCGGTGACCATCGCCGACGATCCGTTGATCTGCGTTGCGCTTGGTACCGGCCGCGCCCTGGAAGACCCGGTCTTCCGCGGCGTTCTCCACAGCGCTTAGGTCAGGGGGACTGGCGGCATGGCGGCGCCCAACAACCGCCGCCCGGGGTTTTCCCGGCGGGCGCAATACGGCCTGTTCATGGGGTATGTGTTCGCGGTGGCGGGGTCGATCGTCGCCGCGGCCGTCCTTGCGTTGGCAGCCTTCGATCCGGCCACTTTCGCGTCCTTGCGGCTTGCCGTCAGCGAATTGACCGCGCCAGTCTCGACCGCAATGGCCTCTACCGGATCGGCAATCGCATCGACACCCGGCGCGGTTGCCGATTATTTCGCGGTCCGCCAGCGCAATGCCGCGCTGCGCAAGGATATCGACGACATGCACGCGTTGGTGACGCGGGCACGCGCGGTGGCGTTTGAGAATCGCCGGTTGAAGCGGCTGATGCGCCTGTACGACCGAACGGCAGACCCGGTCGCCACCGCGCGGCTCGTCAGTTCATCGCTGGCCAGCACCCGGCGCTACGCAATCCTCAACGCGGGCTATCGCCAGAATGTGTTGCCGGGGCAGCCGGTGCTGGGGCCAGACGGATTGATCGGGCGGGTGCTGGAAAGCGGACCGGACAGCGCACGCGTCCTGCTTCTGGGCGATCCGGAGAGCATCGTGCCGGTGCGCAGGACTCGTGACGGCCTTCCCGCTGTTGCGGCCGGGCGTGGTGACGGGATGCTGGAAATCCGGGCCGCCAATCTCGCCGATGGGTTGTTTCACGATGGTGATCTTCTCGTCACCTCCGGCACCGGCGGTATCTATGGCCCGAATATCCCGGTTGCCCGGATCGTCGGCAGGACGCGCGACGTCGTATTGGCACAACCGCTGGAAACGCCAAATTCCTTCGATTACGCCATGGTACAACAAGTCTTTATGCCCGCGGCGATTGCAAAGACTGTTCGTCCGGGAACGGTTCGGTGAAAAAGCGGCATCGCAACCCGTTCGACGTCGAAGAGCCAAGCGTCGCGGATCAGCTCGTCCCCGCAGCCACCGTCGTCGCGGGCAGCCTGATTACCATCCTGCCGACGATCGGCAGCGTCGGGTTGATGCCACCGTTCGGATTGTTGATGCTCATCGGCTGGCGACTGTCGCGGATGGAATCGTTGCCAATCTGGGCGCCGCTACCACTTGGCTTGATCGACGACCTGCTGAGCGGCCAGCCAACGGGCAGCGCAATGCTGCTGTGGACATTGTGTTTCCTGGCGATCGATATCGTCGATCAGCGGCTGGTATGGCGTGATTTCCTGCAGGACTGGGCGCTGGCCGCCGGTTCGGTGGCGTTCTGCCTGATCGCCACCCGATTTTTCGCCAGCCCGATTGGCGCGCATGTCGACACGGTACTTATCGGGCAAATTCTGGTATCGACGCTGCTCTACCCGCTGATTGCCAGGCTGTGCGCCTGGATCGAAAGAGTCCGCAACCCGGCATGAACCGCCCAACCAGGATTATTACCGAAGCCAGCCAGTCATATAGCTTCAGCCGTCGCGCTGTCGCATTGGGCGTGGCGCAAGGGACGGTCGGGCTGGTGCTTGCCGGGCGCATGGGTTGGCTGGCCGTTGCCGAGAATGCGCGTTACCAGACGCTGTCGGAGAGCAATCGTGTCAATTTGACGCTGACGCCGCCGCGCCGCGGCTGGATCGTCGATCGACACGGAACGCCCATCGCCAATAATCGCACCGATTTTCGCGTCGATATCATCCCCGATCGACTGGAGCGCAAGGAGCATGTCCTGCCGCTGCTGCGCTCGATCCTCAATCTCAACGACGAAGATCTTGCGCGGATCGAAATCGACCTGAAACATGCGGCCGGGTTTCAGCCCGTGCAGGTCGCGGAAAACCTCGATTGGGAACAGTTTGCCGCTGTCAGTGTGCGCCTGCCCGATTTGCCGGGAGTTGCACCGACGCGTGGCTTTTCGCGCAATTATCCCGCGGGCGCAGCAGTCGCGCACCTGACCGGCTATGTCGGCATCGCCTCGGCCGAACAATATCGCCTGACCAAGGACCCGCTGTACGTCACGCCCGGCTTCAAGATCGGCAAGGATGGTCTTGAAAAGGTTCTCGAACCGCAACTGCGTGGTGAACCGGGCGCGAAACGGGTTGAGGTTACCGCGCGTGGACGTTTGGTCCGTGAACTCGAAACCCGGCCCGACAAACCCGGCATGACGCAGCGCCTGACCATCGACGTTGGCCTGCAGGAATATGCCGCGCGGCGGCTGGGGACGAATTCCGGCTCAGCCGTCGTGATCGATTGCCTGACGGGCGAAATGCTGGCGACCGTATCGATGCCCGCTTATGATCCCAACAGTTTTTCCGACGGCATCAGCCATTGGGAATGGCAGATGCTGTCGGACAATGACCATGTGCCATTGATGAACAAGGTGCTGCAGGGGCTTTATCCGCCCGGTTCCACGGTCAAACCGATGAATGCGCTGGCGCTGCTCACCGCGGGCGTCGATCCCAATGATCGGGTCAACTGCTCGGGCGCGTTGCGTGTCGGAACCGGCATATTTCACTGCCACAAGCGGCATGGCCATGGCGCGCTCGACATGAAGAACGCGGTCATGCAAAGCTGCGACATCTATTTTTATGAAATGTCGCGGCGGCTGGGATATGACCGGATCGCGCCGGTTGCCCGTGCCATGGGCCTGGGCCAGAAATTCGACCTGCCGTTTACTGCCCAACGTTATGGTACGGTGCCCGATTCCGCCTGGAAGCGCCGGAAATACCACGCCGACTGGACGGTTGCGGATTCGCTCAACGCATCGATTGGCCAGGGCTATGTGCTGACCAATCCCCTGCAACTGGCCGTCATGGCATCACGGCTCGGGTCGGGCCGTGAACTTGTTCCCCATATCCTGGCGACGCCGGGCGCGCACAGCGCGCCTGCCCTGAGCTTCGCTCCAGACCATCTCGCGCTGGTCCGCGACGCCATGTTCGGCGTGGTCAATCAGGGCGGGACCGGTGGCGCTGCGCGGTTGCAGGTGCCGGGCGTCTCGCTCGCGGCCAAGACGGGTACTGCGCAGGTTCGCCGCATCACTCAGGCGGAGCGTGCATCGGGCGTGCTCAAGAACGGCCAGCTTCCGTTCAAACTACGCGACCACGCGCTCTTCATCTGCTTCGCGCCAGCCGATAATCCCCGCTATGCGGCGGCGGTGGTATTGGAACATAACGGCCACGTCACCCGCACACTCGATACGCCGCTCATCGGACGCGACATCATGACCTATCTGTTCGACCGCGACCGCGCGATGGCGTCACTTGCAGAGGTAGAGCCGACCTGGGGTGGCGATATCCGCACCCGGATGGCGGCGGAAGCTGCGGCTTATCGCGCGGCTCGGGCGGGGGCATCCCCCGGCGCGGCGTCGGCAACCGAACTCGACGCAACCGCTGCCACCGATGCCCCCGCGGTCAACGCCGCGTCAGAGGCAAGCAACGCGACGGCGAGCGCGCTGGCAGGCAACAGCAACGACGGCGGTGTCGCGGCCGATGGCACGACGGAAAATCCGGATCCCCCGCAATGAGCCGCTCCAGCATCGTCCCCGCCCCGCTTGCCAAGCTGCCCTGGCGGATCATCCTGCTGGTGCTGGGGATTGGCTGTTTCGGCCTGCTCGTCATGTATTCGGCGGCAGGCGGCAGTATCAGGCCCTGGGCACTCCCGCAGGGTGTTCGCTTCTTCGTGTTTCTGGCCGGTGCGCTGGCGTTGTCGCGCATCCGTGAATCGGCGTGGCGCACCGGTGCCTTTCCCGCATATGGCCTGCTGATCGTGATGCTGGTGCTGGTGGAGGCAATCGGCAGCATTCGCGGCGGGGGCCAGAGGTGGCTAGATCTTGGTTTTGTGCGCATCCAACCGTCGGAATTGATGAAGCTGGCGATCGTGCTCGCGGTCGCCCGCTTCTATGACGGGTTGCCGCCCAGCGAGACACGGCGCTTCACCGCAATCTGGCCCCCCGCCGTCCTGATCGGACTTCCCGCTGCGTTGGTGATGCACCAGCCGGATCTGGGCACTGCATTGATGATCTGCGCGGGCGGCGCGACGGTGATGTTCCTGGCGGGCGTACCGCTGCGCCTGTTCATCGGCGGCGCGCTGGCATTGGCGGCGGCGATCCCGCTTGCGGTCAATTTCCTGTTGCACGGATATCAGCGCAACCGGATCATGACCTTCCTGAACCCCGACCTGGATCCGCTCGGCACCGGCTACCACATCAGCCAGTCGAAGATCGCCATCGGATCAGGCGGTATCCTGGGCAAGGGCTTTCTGAACGGTACGCAAAGCCATCTCGACTATCTTCCTGAGGGGCAGACCGACTTCGCCTTTGCCACCATGGCCGAAGAATGGGGCCTGATCGGCGGTTGCCTGCTGATCCTGGCCTATTTCCTGATTATCGGCTGGGGCATCAACGTCGCGCTGCGCGCGCAGACCCGCTTCGCCCGGCTGGCGGCGGCGGGCATTGCCTCCACATTGTTTTTCTACGTATCGATCAACCTGGCGATGGTGATGGGCCTCGCCCCGGTCGTCGGCGTCCCCCTGCCCCTGATCAGCTTCGGCGGATCGTCGCAGATGACGATGCTGATCTGCCTGGGAATACTGATGTCGTTCGACCGACAGAACCGCGAAACGACGCGGTTTTGAGAAACTGCGCCGAATAATGCACAAAAGGGGTTGGCACCCGCGCAACCCAATGCTAACGCGCCGCCTCCGAACGTGATCCTGTTGCTCCAGCATCAGGCCACCACCCCCGGAATGGACGCATAGCTCAGTTGGTAGAGCAGCTGACTCTTAATCAGCGGGTCCTTGGTTCGAGCCCAAGTGCGTCCACCACCTTCTTCCTTACAAAACAGCCACTTAGGCCTCACTTTCGGGTCGTCGTCCGTGGCGCTGCTCGCGGAAACACCGAAAGAGTACCGAACGGCGGTGCCTGCACTCAGGCCCAGTCCGCGTCACCCGCTCAACAATCCGTGGACAGGGAACAGCCGGGGAACGGCTGATGTTGCAGTATCCGCTTGTAGAAGTTACCTAATCCAAATCGCGATGAGGATCGCGGATGATTAAGGGGGTTTCATGGCTTCTCACCCATACATTTCCGGAGCCGGCAATGTCGCGCAGATGATCGGATTTCTCCGGAAGAACTTCCCTACCATCGTGACTTCGGAGACGGTGAAGAAGTTCGGCCTGGCTCCCAAAAACGAGAGCTACGTCATCAATGCCCTACAGTTCGTCGGCGTGATCGACGAGGAGAGCAAGCGCACGAGCAAAGGGCAAGACGTCTTCCTCCTGCCGGACGACCAGTTCCCCGGTGCGTTCGAGGCCATGGTGAAGGAGGCCTACCACGACCTGTTCGACCTGCGCGGCGACGACGCGTGGACCATGACCAAGGGCGAGCTGACCGGCTACTTCCGCACGACCGACAAGACGAGTGAGGTCATCGGTGGCCGTCAGGCCGGTCTGTTCCAGGTCTTCGCGTCTCTGGCCGGCCACGAGGCCGCCTCCGATAACGGGGCGGCGAAGGGCCCGAGCAAGCCCCGCGCAGCGAAGCCGAAGCCCGCGGCACAACCGCGGGCGAAGGTCGCATCTGCTCCTGAAAGCCCCGTGAGGGTCGAATTGACTGCTGCCGGACAGCGCAAGGACATGGCGCTGACCGTGCGCATCGAGATCAACCTGCCCGCCAACGGGTCCCAAGAGACCTACGACAACATCTTCAAGAGCATCCGAGCAAACCTGTATGTCTAAGCCGCTTGCGGCGTTCGAGAGAATTGCTCGGGTCGCTGGTCAGCTATCGTATGGGGAACACGAGGAGCCCAGCCAGTCACATCCCTTCGACGAGCGGAACATTCATCCGGAGATAGGCAAGGTCGCGCTCAAGCTGTTCAACGACGGCCACTACTCCCAGGCGACATTCGAGGCGTTCAAGTATCTCGACAACTGCGTGAAGGAGCTGGCGGGTATTAACGAGAGCGGCTTCAAGCTGATGATGGCCGCGTTCGCCGACAGCAATCCGAAGATCAAGCTCACCGCGTTGTCCACGCAGAGCGAGATAGACGAGCAGTCGGGCTTCAGGTTCATATTTGCGGGATCGATGTCGGCCATCCGCAACCCGCGCGGCCACGACATAACGACCGATCCAATCGACCGCTGCCTCGACCACCTCTCCTTTGCGTCCGTGCTGCTGAGGCGACTGGAAGACCGCCAGCCCTGAGCCTAGCAGCCGACCAGCTACCGCCCTCCCCGCTTAGCTGAAGGGCCTCGATGCCGAGCTCGCGCATCCGCTGCGCGTATGTGCCCGAGTGGATTGGGTCGTCCTGCATGAGCTGCTTGAGCGCGGCGGCGCGGTCCTGGAGGTCCTGCATCGGGCCGTTCGCGCTCTGCCATTCGGACTGGTAGGCGCTCGCGGCGCGCCCGCCGACGTTCTCCTGGTTGCGCTGGACGTTCAGCCTGCCGAGCTCAAGGCCGGACGCCAGGTCGGTCTTGGTCTGTAGATACTCGATGCGGAGGTCCACGAGCGCGCGGCGCGCCTCGTCCGCATACTGCGGGTAAGCCCGCAGCCAAGCAGAGAGTAGCCCGACCGGCGTCATTCCCACCATCATGCTTGCGAACTGCGTCTTGCCCTCCTGCATTCCCCGCAGCACGGCGCGCTGGTGGCTGGTGAGGTTATAGGTGCGGAACTGGAGCAGCGCCTTGCCAAGCGGCGTATTGGCGAAGAGCGGCACGTCGCCGACGCTGCGCGTTACCACGACGCCAACCCAACGGCTTGCCGGTTGGGCAAGTCGCCGATACGCTCCGCACCCATGATCCGTTCCATTGTCGCGTTCGCGCTTCTCGCCACTTGCCTCACCCCGCTTGCAGCCAAGCCAGTCGACAGGCCCGTCGAAACCAGCCGTCTGAAAGCGCAGGCGGCGGGCGTCACGATCACCCGTGACACCTGGGGCATCGCGCATGTTCATGGCAAAACCGATGCCGATGCAGTGTTCGGGATGGTTTATGCGCAGGCTGAAGACGACTTCAACCGGGTAGAAACCAACTACCTCGTCTCGCTTGGCCGGTTGGCCGAGGCAGAGGGTGACAAGGCGATCTGGCAGGATTTGCGCCAACGGCTCTATATCGACCCGGAAGATCTGAAGCGCCAATATTCGGCAAGCCCGGCCTGGCTGAAATCGCTGATGAACGCCTGGGCAGACGGGCTTAACTACTATCTGGCCACCCATCCCGCGGTGCATCCGCGCGCGATCACCCATTTCGAGCCGTGGATGGCGCTGAGCTTTTCCGAAGGCAGCATCGGCGGCGATATCGAGCGTGTCGACCTGAAGGGGCTGGAAGGATTTTACGGGCCGAAGCGGGTTTCGATGCTATCCCACACCGATCCGCGCGTGTTCGTCGAACCCAAGGGGTCGAACGGCATCGCAATCGCGCCTGCCAATACCAGGGGCGGGCACGCGCTGCTGCTCATCAACCCGCATACCAGCTTCTATTTCCGGTCGGAATTGCAGATGACCAGCGACCAGGGGCTGAATGCCTATGGCGCCGTCACCTGGGGGCAGTTCTTCATCTATCAGGGGTTCAATGCCCATGCCGGGTGGATGCATACTTCCAGCGGCGTCGATTCCGTCGATGAATTTCTGGAAACCATCGTCGATCAGGGCGGGCGGAAATTCTATCGCTACGGCAATGAACTGCGTCCGGTGACAAGCAGGACGATCACCCTTGCCTATCGCGCCACTGACGGATCGATGCAGCAACGCAGCTTCACCACCTATGCAACGCATCATGGCCCGATTACGCGGATGGATGGTGACAAATGGGTGGCGTTCGCGCTGATGAACACGCCCGTCGCCGCGCTCGAACAGAGCTTCCTGCGGACCAAGACCAGCGACATCGCCTCGTTCCAGAAAGTGGCGGAACTGCGTGCCAATTCATCGAACGATACAGTTTTTGCCGACGACAAGGGGGAGGTTGCCTATCTCCATCCGCAATTCGTCCCCCGGCGCGATGACCGGTTCGATTATCAAAAGCCGGTTGACGGCAGCAACCCGGCAACCGACTGGCACGGGCTGCACAGCCTGAACGAGTTGCCAACAGCGATAGCGCCCAAGGTCGGCTGGATCATGAACACCAACAACGCGCCCTGGTCCGTGGCTGGGCCGGATAGCCCCAGCCGTAGCGCCTATCCGCGCTATATGGACTCGGCGGGTGAAAATCCGCGCGGATTGCACGCCACGAAATTGCTGACCGGCCGCCACGATTTCACGCTCGAAGGGCTGCGACAGGCCGCCTATGATCCCTTCCTCCCCGCGTTCGTTCCCCTAGTTCCTGCCCTTGCCGCCGCGTGGGACGAACTGGAACCCGCCGATCCGTTGAAGGCGCGGCTGGCGGCCCCCATTGCGGCGCTGCGCGATTGGGACTTCAAATGGGACACGGAGTCGGTGCCCACCGCGCTGGCAATCTATTGGGCCAACGCCCTGTGGGGAGAATCCGCCAGCTTCCTGACCATCGAAACCGGCGGAATGGCGCGATATCACCAGATGCTGGGCACGCCACCCGCAGTCAAGCTGAAGGCATTTGAAGAGGCTGTCGACCGGCTGACCCAGGATTTCGGCACCTGGAACACCACATGGGGCACGATCAACCGTTTCCAACGGCTCGATGATTCGATCGCGGGGCATTTCGACGATGCGGGGCCAAGCATCGCCGTGCCTTTCACCTCGTCGCAATGGGGCTCGCTCGCTTCGTTCGGGGTCCACCGCTATCCCGGGGGCAAGCGGCAATATGGCGTGAACGGCAACAGCTTCGTCGCCGTCGTTGAGTTCGGTCCGCGCGTAAAGGCCCGCGCGGTGACGGCGGGCGGTGAGAGCGGTGACGTCAATTCGCCCCATTTCAAGGATCAGGCCGAACGCTATGCTGCCGGCGATTTGAGGGACGTCTATTTCTATCCGGAAGACGTCAACGCTCATGTCGAGCGTCGCTATCGTCCGGGGGAATGACATGAGTGCCGTCGATGCCAACCCCGCCCTGCCCGACGCGACCAAGCTGACGCTGCCCGCCCGCCCCGAAGCGATCCGGATGTCGCCGCACGACACCGCCGTCGTGGTCATCGACATGCAGAACGCCTATGCCAGCGAGGGCGGCTATGTCGATCTGGCGGGTTTCGACATTTCCGGTTCGGCTGGCGTCATCACCAAGATCACGACCGTCCTCGACACCGCGCGCAAGGCCGGGGTGCAAGTGATCTTCCTGCAGAATGGCTGGGACAAGGACTATGCCGAGGCAGGGGGTCCCGGCTCGCCGAACTGGCACAAATCAAACGCGTTGAAGACGATGCGCGCGCGCCCGGAACTGAACGGCCAATTGCTCGCGCGGGGCGGCTGGGATTATGAACTCGTCGATGCGCTGAAGCCTCAGCCAGGGGACATCAGCCTGCACAAGACCCGTTATTCGGCATTCTTCAACTCGCAACTCGACAGCGTTCTGCGCGCGCGCGGTATTCGGCACATCGTGTTTGTCGGCATCGCCACCAATGTCTGCGTCGAAAGCACGCTGCGCGACGGTTTCCACCTCGAATATTTCGGGGTGATGCTGGAGGATGCGACACATCATCTGGGGCCACCGGCGATGCAGGAAGCAACGGTCTATAACGTCGAGAAATTCTTTGGCTGGGTTTCGACCGTCGCGGATTTCTGCGGCACATTCGGCCAGGCGCCTGAACAACAAGGATAGTATGAATGCCATTCACCGCAATCAATCCACCCCAATTCCCCACGCCGATTGCGCCGTATTCGGCGGGTAGCAGGGCCGGGAACACCGTTTACGTTTCGGGCACGCTGGCGCTGGGCGAAGGCGGCGTAGTCCTGCATCCCGGTGACGCCGCCGCGCAGACCCGGCATGTGCTGGGGGTCATCAAGACAACATTGGAAGCAGCAGGCGCATCGCTGGCCGATGTGGCGTTCAACCATATCTTCCTGAAAGACTGGGCCGATTATCCGGCGATGAACGCGGTTTATGCCGAATATTTCCCCGGCGCCAAGCCAGCGCGCTACTGCATTCAATGTGGGCTGGTGAAACCCGAATGCCTGATTGAAATCGCCAGCGTCGCGCACATCGGTTGATGCCGGTCGCCGCTGGCCTTTATTACGAAATTCACGGCGCCGACGATGCGCCGCCGTTGATCCTGTCATCGGGGCTGGGCGGTTCCGCCAATTACTGGAAGCCGAACCTGCCCGCCCTGGCCGGGCAATATCGCGTCATCCTGTACGACCATCGCGGCACCGGTCGAAGCGACCGGGGGTTGCCCGACAACCATGATGTCGAACAGATGGCCTGCGACATCCTGGCGCTGATGGATGAACTGGACCTGGAATGCGTCCACCTGATCGGCCATGCAGCGGGCGGCATCGCAGGATTGATGCTCGCCACCCTGGCACCGCATCGATTTGGCAAGCTGGTCGTCGTCAATGGCTGGGCAAAGGCCGATCCGCATTTCCTGCGCTGCTTCCAGGCGCGCCTCAACCTGCTTCGCCATGCCGGTATCGAGGCGTTCTTGCGGGCGCAGCCGATTTTCCTCTATCCGGCCAACTGGATTTCGGCCCATGATGGCGAACTGAACGCCGAACTTGCGCATCAGA
Organism: Sphingomonas sp.; assembly: GCA_041659385.1. Lineage (GTDB taxonomy): Bacteria > Pseudomonadota > Alphaproteobacteria > Sphingomonadales > Sphingomonadaceae > Sphingomonas. Next base: position 4,481 of record JBAZYJ010000002.1, on the reverse strand, counting down.
TCGCCGATTTCCCTGGCGTGGAAACGATGGAAAAGCGCATCGCCGCGCTTGCCCAATTCGATATGACGGGGCGGCTGGGCGGACTGGCCGACAAAGTGCTGGTGCTCATCGCCGATGATGACATGCTGGTGCCATCCTGCGCGGGTGAGATTCTGGCGGCTGAATTGGGCGGAGCGACGCTCGAAATCATGGAGTGGGGCGGCCATGCCTGCAACGTGACGCGCCCCAACGCCTTCAACCAATCCGTCCTCGCCTGGCTGGCTGATGCTTATCTTGAGGAGTAACCCAACGTGCAAGTCGGCGTCTTCATCCCCATCAACAACAATGGCTGGTTAATCTCTGAAAATGCTCCGCAATATATGCCGAGTTTCGATCTCAACAAACGGATCGCCCAGAGCGCGGAGAAACACGGCCTCGATTTCCTGCTGTCGATGATCAAGCTGCGTGGTTTCGGCGGCAAGACCGAATTCTGGGAATATGGCCTGGAAAGCTTCACGCTGATGGCCGGGCTTGCCGCGGTGACCGAGAAGATCAAGATCTTCGCCACCTGCCCCACGCTTATTATCCCGCCCGCCTTTGCCGCGCGGATGTGCAACACGATCGATTCGATCAGCCATGGCCGCTTCGGCCTCAATCTCATCACCGGCTGGCAACGACCGGAATATTCGCAGATGGGTTTGTGGCCGGGCGATGAGCATTTCCGCAACCGGTACAAGATGCTCGACGAATACGCCCATATCCTGCGCGACCTGTGGGAGACCGGGCGCAGCGACCTGAAGGGCGACTATTACACCATGGACGATTGCCTCGTCCGTCCCCAGCCGACGGGGGACATGAAGATCATCTGCGCCGGTTCGTCGGACGACGGCCTCGCCTTTTCTGCCAAATGGGCGGACTATGCCTTCTGCCTGGGCAAGGGCGTCAACACGCCCACCGCCTTTGCGTTCAACAATGATCGCCTGGCCGCCGCGACCGAAAAAACCGGCCGCTCGGTATCGGTTTTCGTGCTGATGATGGTCATCGCCGCCGAAACCGATAACGAAGCGATGGCCAAGTGGAAAAGCTATAACGCCGGGATCGATGTCGAGGCGATTAGCTGGCTGATGGATCAGGGCGCGGCCGACAAGCACAACGCCACCACCAACGTCCGCCAGCTCGCCGCGCCGGAAGGAGCCGTGAACATCAACATGGGCACTCTGGTCGGCAGTTATGCAACGGTGGCGCGAATGCTCGACGAAATGGCCGAAGTGCCGAATACCGGTGGCGTGCTGCTGACCTTCGACGATTTCGTCGAAGGGGTGGAAGCATTCGGCACGCGCATCCAGCCATTGATGAAGAGCCGCGGCAATTGAACCCGGCCGTGGTGGCTGGAATTGCTGATCCGGACGGGTTTTGCTGAAACCATATTGTGCTAAGGCGTAACAATGCCGCGCCTTGTCAAATCGCATCCATTTTATTCGATCCATCGCCATGAGCTGGTTCGGGTGGCCGCCTGCACGCCGCATGGCACAGTGGGAAACCCGGCTGCCAACGCCACCGCAACGATTGATCTAGCGAAAAGCGCGGATGACCAGGGTGTCGATCTTCTGGTCTTTCCCGAGCTGAATTTATCCTCCTACGCGATCGACGATCTGCACATGCAGTCCGTCCAGCACGCCGCGACCGACCAGGCCATTGCCACGGTGGTTCGGGCCAGTGCCAAGCTGAAGACCGTGCTGGTGGTTGGTGCCGCATTGCCCCGCAACGGCCGACTGTATAATTGCGCGGTTGCCATTGCGCGCGGCAGGATATTGGGCGTCGTACCCAAGACATTCCTGCCCAATTACCGCGAATTTTACGAAAAGCGCTGGTTTGCGAGTGGCCACGGCCTGTCGGGACTGGAGATCGACGTCGCCGGACAGACCGTGCCGTTCGGCGCCGACCTGATCTTCGCCGCGTCGGACCTGCCGCACCTGATCTTCCACATCGAAATCTGCGAGGATTTCTGGTCGCCGCAACCGCCATCGATTGCGGGCGCATTGGCCGGAGCGCTCATCTGCTGCAACCTGTCGGCATCGCCCAGCCTGATCGGCAAGGGTCGGGACCGCGCTGCCCTTGCCTCGGCCCAGTCGTCGCGGCTGGTCTGCGGCTATGTCTTTTCGGCGAGTGGCCCGGGCGAAAGCACGACCGACCTTGCTTGGGACGGGCAGAGCCTGATCCATGAAAATGGCCAATTGCTGGCTGAATCTCAGCGCTTCCGATCCGATGCGCAGATGATCGTCGCCGATGTCGATACCGGTCGGCTCAAGATCGAGCGGATGCGCAACGGCACCTTCAACGACGCCGCCGCCTTTACCGGCCACCCCGAAACGCGCTTCCGCCAGGTGACCTTCGAGCACAAGCCCGATTTCACCGATATCGGGTTGCGGCGCAACGTCAGCCGCTTCCCGTTTGTCCCCAGCAACCCCGAACGCCTGGATGCCGACTGCTACGAAGCTTTCAACATCCAGGTTGAGGCGCTGATCCAGCGGATCGAGGCTTCGCGCATGGAGAGGCTGGTCATCGGCATTTCCGGTGGGCTGGATTCAAGCCACGCGCTCATCGTCTGCGCCAAGGCGATGGACCGGATGAAACGCCCGCGCGGCCATATCCTGGCCTTCACCATGCCCGGCTTTGCAACCAGCGACATGACGCGCGGCAATGCCTGGAAGCTGATGCGCGCGCTGGACGTGACCGGTGACGAAATCGATATCCGACCAGCCGCAGAGCAGATGCTGAAGGACCTTCGCCACCCCTTTGCGGATGGCAGGAAACTTTATGACGTCACGTTCGAAAATGTGCAGGCGGGGCTTCGCACCGACTATCTGTTCAGGCTGGCCAACCACCATCGCGGCATTGTGGTCGGCACCGGTGACTTGTCGGAACTGGCCTTGGGTTGGTGCACCTATGGCGTCGGCGATCATATGAGCCATTATAACGTCAATGCGGGCGTGCCCAAGACGTTGATCCAGTACCTCATCCGCTGGGCGATTGCCGACAGGCAATTCGACACCGCCGCCGACCAGGTGCTGAATGCCATTCTCGACACCGAGATATCGCCGGAGCTGATCCCCACCGATGCTGGCGCCGTCCAGAGCACGGAGGCGACAATCGGACCGTATGAACTGCACGATTTCTTCCTGAACCTGACGGCACGGTGGGGCCTGGCACCGTCGAAGATCGCGTTCCTCGCCTGGCACGCCTGGAAAGATACGCAAACCGGCCATTGGCCCGGCGGCATTCCCCACGACGGTCGCCATGCCTATGACTTGCCGACCATCGCAAAATGGCTGGAAAGTTTCCTTTTCCGCTTCTTTACGACCAGCCAGTTCAAGCGTTCCGCGATACCCAACGGCCCCAAGGTTTCGGCCGGGGGCGCATTGTCGCCGCGCGGTGATTGGCGCGCGCCTTCGGATGGCAATGCCGAGCCGTGGCTGGAGGAATTGAAAGCCAGCCTGCCCTGAGGCGTGACCTCAGGCCGAAACCGGCTCGCGCTTCATCACCTGGGCGGAAAAGCGCTCCATCTCTTCGGCCTGCGGGCTCATCTGGAGCAGGAGCAGGTCGAGTCCTGCATCCTCATATTCCTCGATCCGCTCACGCAATTGCTCGGGCGTACCGACCAGGTTGGGGCGAAGGCCGCGGTTCGAGACCGAATATTCCTGGATCTTCATTTCCCGCTCAAGCTGCGTGCCCGACAGCCATTGGTCGAAATTGTCATATCCGGCGGGAAGATCGGCAACCGTCGTAATCCTCGCCAGCTCACGCTTCGCCTCGGCTTCGCTATCGCGGACGATGACATAGGCGGCCATGCCGAACTGCATCGGCGGCTTGCCGATGGCGTCGCGCCGGGAGGCCATGTCGGCGATTTTCGGGCGAACATTCTCCACCGGATCGCCGTGCATCACATAAGCGTCGCATTGGCTGGTAATCATCGCCTTGGCTGCCGGACTTTCTCCCCCGGCATAGAAAACCGGCTTGCGCACCGGCTTTGGCGAGCAGACTGCCCGATCGGTCTGGTAGAAGCTGCCGCCAAAGGTGAACTCCTCTTTCGACCAAAGCCCCTCCAGCACCTGCAACCATTCGCCAGTGCGGGCATAGCGATCATCATGCTGGTCGAATTGCAGGCCGTAACGCTGTGCCTCATCGGCCCACCAGGACGACACGACATTCAGCGCCAGACGCCCCCCGGCAATCTGGTCGATATTCGCCGCGGCCTTGGCGAACAGTGCAGGCTGGTGGAAATTCGGCCGCACCGCAACCATCAGTTCCAACGACTTGGTGACCGCCGCCATCGCCGCCGCCGTCGACCAGGCATCAAGCGTCGGGGCGCCGACGCCCTTGATATCGTTCATGTTCAACTCGGCGATCAGCGTCAGGTCATAGCCCCAACGTTCGGCGTTGATCGCCAGATCACGGCTATATTCCCAGCTCGCGTCCATCGCCTCGTCGGGAACATTGCGCAG
>JBAZYJ010000001.1:0-340500 GCA_041659385.1 Sphingomonas sp. | reverse complement strand
CTTCTATCGGGAGTTCGTGATCGACCCGACAACGGCGCTGTCGGGATTTCGTCCACGTCAGATACTTTTCATGGTTCCCGGTGGTCCAGACAGTCCCGGTGCGCCGGATCTGGACGGCGGCAGGCCTGAGGGGCCCGAAGGCTACGACATTGAAGGTCTGCGCGATGAAAAAGGCCAATTGACTTGGAAGCCACTGGGCCGGGGATGGATCAACTCTCCGAACGACCGAACCCAGGCAGAGTCGGCGCTTCCTGGCCCGATCGTCGCCACTCTCCCCGATAGCATTGGACTGGTTTCTCCCAGCATTGATCCCAACCTGGGATTGTGGCTTCTCTCTCCCTTCGTCGATTCGGCGGTTGATGCACAGCAGGCCGTGTTTTTCCGCGCTCTGCTAAAGGCGCTCAACCACGGTGTTTCTGCCAAGGCCAAGATGAAGGCTGCGGCCTTGAAGCCCTGGTTGGCCGTGCCGGCCAATCTGCGGGATCTCGTTACAAATCGGGCGGGTGACCTGACACAGGCATATTCTGTCGTCTCGAAGAACCTCAACATCACCTCGATGTGTCTGTATTCTGGACCGCTGCCCGACGGCGTCGTTCGACCGGAAGGACATTATGGGACTTTCGGCACCTGGAACGCGCAGGGCAAGGGCGGAATAGCCTGGCTGGGAACGGGGGACGCGGCGCTGAAGGAAAAGGCCCGACGACGGCGCTTTCTCGCGCATTATCGCAAGCTTCTCGGCGAAGTCGTCACGCTGACCGTCCCGCACCACGGATCGGAAGGCAATTTCGACGCCGAACTCCTGACCAAAATAGACCCTAGTTTCTGCGTTGTTGCCGCCGATGCCATCGGCACATGGAGGCACCCCGGCACGGCGGTCGTGCAAGCCGTCGCATCCCATGGCCTCTTCCTGTCGGTAGTGACTTCCGACACCAAGTCATGCGTGCGCGAAGAGGTCATGATCGGCTGAAGGCCGTCCACAAGCGGGAGTGACAAAGTGGAAGATGGTTTGTTCGTTCTTAAGCGTCATATCGACACCCGCAGCATCGCGGCACTGATCGAGCGAACTGCGCGTTGGGTGGACCCCGAGACCTTCAGGCTCCTGCCGGTATGGTTTCCCGAGTTTGCGCGGCGTGGCGCACTGTACAACGCGAACTGGTCAATCCGCCGGCAAAACACCAACCGCCAGTCAGGCGACATCACCGACAAAATCGAGGGCAATACACAGGCGAACAAAGCGCTATGCGAAGCCATGGGCATCACTCTCAAAGAAAGGCCGCATTGGACCTGCTGCCATATCTGGGGAGTCGACGATCCGACCTTCTTGAAAGCAAACTCGGTCGTGCAGGACCATCGCTTTTTCTCCTGCGTCGCCAACATGGTCCTTCTGCCTACGCCCCTCAAGGCATTCACCGATGTCATGCCTGAGGTGAAGGCAATGCTTCGGCGGTGTTCCGGCGACCTCTTCGGCTGGTCCTGCGATCATCCCGACCTACTGCCACAGGCAGGTGATGCCTTCGATCCCGCCGACTATCCTGAGAGCTGGAGGCACGCCGCGTCGGGTTCGGTGCCCGGGATCATCCCGATCAACGACAAGATCCGGGCCAAGGCGCGAAACCGCAAGGCGGCAATTGCCCGCGACCTCGAAAACGCTGGAGAATTCTACCCCCGAGGGAAAGTTCGCGACGCGCTCTCCTATTGGAATATCGTACTATAAAAGGCACGCATCGCTTGCGATGTATGCCCGCCTGCCGAGCTGTCCTTCAGGCGCCTGCGGATTGTGGTATTCATTGGCGAAGGGTGCCGCACATCTCGCCCACGGCACCGAACGGACATGCGGGCGAGCCGCATGCGGCCGGCCTATGGCTGCCGGTCCTGGCGGGCTCCGAGCGGGTTCGCCGCCATCCCCGCCGCCGCGCTCGATCCGCCCCAGCGTGCGGCGTCTCCCGCGGTCCCCGCGCTTATCGGGTCCGGGTCCCCATCAATTATTCGGCCGCGTCCTGCACCGGCGCGACTGTGTCGATCTCGGCGATGGCATGGAGTTCGGCGAGATATTCGCCGCGATGCTGCGTGATCCAACGGACAACGCGTGCATTGGCGAGCAGCGACCTGACATAGCCCTTGGCCACTGTCAGATGCAGATTGTCGAGGCCGTAGCTTTCCTCGACGGACTTGACGTGGGTTTGTAGGCTCGCGAGTTCGCGCTCCATTCGCGCAATTTGCTCGGAAGAGACGGCCGTTTCGCGACCCTTGCTGCGTGGCTCTGCGAGCAATTTTTCAGATGTGGCAGCCAACATGGCCTTGGCGAAGATCACCGTGAAATTGTTTTGCCCGACCATCAACTCGGCAGCCTCGATCTGCCGGATCGGCACCATGCGACGCAGCGCAGCGAACACGGCAACCGGACAGGGCATGTCCTTGAGGATTTCAATTGCGTCGGCGCAGATGCCGTTCAACAATCGGGATTTGCGATGGATGGAGGCGACCTCAAGACCCAGTGCCTCGGCGATCTTTTCCTCGGGAACGCCACGGTCGATCGCCCGCTTGATCATCCGGTGCTCCTGCACCGCTGCCAGACGATTGATCCGCTTGTTATAGGTGTAACCTTCGTCGTCGGTCGACACGAGGCACTCAACCTCGGTGGCGCCGAGATCCTTCAATGCTTCGACCCGCAGGTGCCCGTCGAGCAGGAAATAGTTGCCGGGGTTCTTCGGGTCGGGAGCGACGACCGGGGCCTCGACCAGACCGATCGCCCGTACCGAGCCGAGAATTTGCGTATATTTCTTGCTCTCTTTCACGCCCGAACGGAGCATCTTCAGCGACACGAGCCGGTCGATGGCAACCCGCCGGGGTTCTGGTTCGAAGGATAGCTTGATCGGCCTGTCATCGGTCATGTGACAACTCCCTGCCTATGCGGGCTGCCAGTGCGCGGGGCATTGTGGTCAAACCTTCTGCGCGCAGGAGCGTGCTGAAGCCCTCGTCGTTCAACAGGTCCTTGAGTGCCTCGACAAGAAATAGCAGGCGGGCTTGCGTGAAATCGGACTTCTTTACGAGAATCCTCTGCTTCTCGGCCTCTCGCTGATAGAGGCGCATCAGCTCAGCGGTCGTGATCCTGGAACGTTGGACCTTTCGGCCCAGACCGCTGTCGGGAACCGACTTGCGACGCATGAGCCGCTGGTCGAGCATACGTCGTACCACGCCGAGTTTCTTGCCCTTGAGCTTTCCCGCTTCGTAGGCCTCGAGCAGGACGCTCTGCGACTCGTCGGTTTCGGCACGCGCGATATCGATGGCGAAGCTCACGGGAATGAGGCCCGTTTCCACCGCTGCCAGCAAGCGCTCCTCACCCCGTTCCAGCAACTGGACGACCATGTTCACCCAGCTCGCGGTGCATCCGATCTTTTCCGCGATCTCGGCGTCATTGTATCCACGACGATGCAGCGTGCCGATCTCGTGCATGATGTCGATCGGCCGATGCTGGCGCCGCGCGATGTTCTCGACGAGGCTCATCACGAGGCAGTCGCTTTCGTCGACCTCGATCACGACGGCAGGGATTTCGGTCGCGCCGAGCATTCGGAAAGCCTCGAGACGGCCCTCTCCGCAAATGAGATCATAGTCAACGTCACCCGCGTCGGGACGACGACGAACGGTCACCGGGCGCTTGAGGCCTATGGCGTCGATGTTGTCGACGATCTCTCGGTGCTGGCGTCGGTTGCGCACCCGGGGATTGAGGACGTGGATGCGCGCGATCGGAATGAGTTCGATCATCTGGGAATGACTGGGAATTGTCATGCCGCCTCCGCAATGGCTGTCCGCGCGGCCAGGCCGTAGAGCGGATCGAGCGTGTCGAACCGATAGGCGTCGAGCGAGAGACCATTTTCTTCGGCGAGCCGAATGGCGGCGCTGACCCGATCGATGCGGGGAAAGAGATAGAAGTCGCACGGCTTCCGATTCGCGGCGTCCATGCGGACGGCGACCGTGATGTCTGGCTGAAGCCCGGTATCGAACTGCAGACGCCAGCGCAGTGCCCCCGACGGGAGGCGCCGGCATCGAACGATGACGACCGACAGCGTGAACTCGCCGTTGATCTGCAGCAGATCGTCTTCTGTCCCGCCATCGACGAGGCTGCCCGCGGCGCGCAGGCCATCGACGATTTCGCCGACAACACTTGGATGCATGCGCCGCAGGGCACGGTTGATCTCAATGTAGCGATAATCTCTCCGCGGCCGGTAGCCGATAAGGCCGTAGGCGCGCAGAAGGCTGCCAAAGCGGCAGCGGAAGCTGCTGCTCGACGGCATGCCCTCGGCTTCGTCGATGATGAGGCCGGAAAGCATGCCCTGCTGCTGGAAGAGCTGGCTCAGGGATTCGAGCATTTCCTCGTCGGACATGCGGAATGCTCGCTCGCGGATGATAGTCTGTGCGGCCTCGAACAGGCTGGGCTCCACGATTGCCGCAAAGACATGAACTGCGCGGATCCACATCGCGGGCTCGTTGCGAACGCGCGTTTTCTTGAGCTTGAACGAGATCCGGTTCCAGACGTTGTTGCCGATGTATTTCTCGTTGATTAGCATCTGATGGACGGCCCCTCGCGTCCACGGCCTGCCCAGGTCGGTGAGGAGACCACGGGCGTTCAACGCATCTGCGATCTCCCGCTCGGTGCGCCGATCCAGGACGAACATCCGGTAGATGTCACGGACGACGCGGACCTCATCATCGGGACCAGGCGTCAAGACAACCCGATCCGTCTGGAGACTCTTCTGCTCGCCTCGCGCCAGCGTCGCCTTGATTGTCCCGCCTTGATCCACGAGCGTGCGGCGCAGACCGAAGCCTGCTGGCCCGCCTTGGCGAAAGCCGAGTTCGATCAGCCGGCATTGTCCAGCGAACACCTTGGTGGACAGCTCGCGACTATATTCGCCAGCCATGGCGCGCTTGACGCCCTTGACGATGGTCGAAATGGGACTGCCGTCATTCTCGAACTGCTCGGCGCAATAGTGAACGGCGATTCCCGCACGCCGACATATATATTCATAATAGGCGCTCTCGTCGGCATCCTGGAAGCGGCCCCAGCGGCTGACATCGTAGACAAGGATCGCTTCGAATCCGCACTGGCCGGCGGTGACATCGTCGATGAGGCGCTTCAGTGCATCTCGGCCGCCGATGCTGAGCCCGCTCTTCCCCTCGTCGGCATAGGTTCGGACGATCGTGAAGCCTCGCGACTTCGCGTAATGGCGGATCGCATCCGCCTGGTTCTCCGTGGAGTATCGCTGATGGTCCGTCGACATCCGGACATATTCCGCGGCGCGAACGCCCGATGCCGGAGTCTCGATCGGTTGGTCAGGATCATCTTTCCATTGCGCCAAGTCGACGACCTCGCTCCTTCGTCGTCGGGCTCGGCGCCGGACCGAACGCAACAAGCGGAAATTTGAATCAGGTCAGCAGCTTGCCCGACCATAGAGAGAAAAGGCGGGCAACATGTTTCCGAAAACAGGCAACAAACGACCCTATCCGCACAGCGAGACGGATTTTGCGATGCTCATAGCCCGGGCGCTGAACACAGAACTGGGTTCGACGCATAGGGCCGTCAAAACGGTGATGCGCTGGACAGGTGCCAGTGAAAGGACCGCCAAGCATTGGCTAGCCGGCACGCATGCCCCGGATGGCGCTCATCTCATTGGGCTCGTGCGGCATTCGGACGAGGTACTCGGCGATTTCCTACGGGCTGCCGGACGAGGCGATGTCGTCTTGGCGGTTGGACTGGTCGATCTTCGATCAAGATTGCTGGAGATGGTCGAACTCATCGATCGGCAAGGAATATCCGGCTAATTAGAAGTCAATGCCGCGCTGATTGGACCTGCAAACGAAGGCGGCGTCCCCCATGACCCCATCATGTCCATTCAGGGCTCTTCCGTTCCCAGCGCCGATCGGGGAGTCTCCCTTGCATCGAAACTGCGAGGCTCCGGGCATCAACGGATCGCTACCTGAGTCTATCTCCTGCGAGAATTCACGCGAGCGAAGATCATGAGACAAGAGGACTCCGATGCCGCGCCACAGCGACTGACCGTGCGCATCCCGACGGCGATGGCCATGCTCGGCCTGGGGCGGTCGAAGCTGTACGACCTCATGGACAGTGGCGAGATCGCAACCGTCAAGGCAGGCAAGGCGCGGCTCGTCATAGTCCAGAGCCTCCACGATTTCATTACCCGTCACCAGGAACGCTGACGCCCTTCATTCGGGCAGGGGTCGCGCGCGTCGTCTGGCGGCGGTGCCGTTGCGGCGGACGCTTGGCCGGCTCAGTAGATCGGGCCTTCCTGCCCTTGTCGGTTTCGGCACCGTCGCAATAGGCGGCCCAATCGTCCATCAGCTTGCGTCGCTTCTGAAAGAAGTCTGTCCGGCGGTAGGCGGCCTCGACCTTGTTCTCCAGTGTATGCGCCAGTGCGGCCTCGGCCACTTCCCGCGGATATTCGGTCTCGTCGGCGACCCAGTCGCGGAAGGTAGAGCGAAAACCGTGGACGGTCGCGGGCACTGCCATGCCGCGTAGTATTTCGAGCAGGGTCATGTCGGACAACGGTGAGCGGGAAATCTGTCCGGGAAAGACCAGATCGCAATCTTTGATCCGGATGCGCGCGGCCTGCCGAAACACGTCGGTCGCCTGACGAGACAAGGGAACGCTGTGTGCAACGCCGGCCTTCATTCGCTCGGCAGGAACCGTCCAGATCGTGAAGGCCTCGTTCAGCTCGGACCAGCGGGCACCCCGTATCTCCCCCGAACGCGCCGCCGTGAAGATCAACGCTTCGAGCGCGAGGCGGCCGACATTAAACGGCTTCGATCGGAGCCGGGCCAAGAAGGCCGGAAGGTCCGCATATGCCATGGCGGCGTGGTGTCCGGTCTTGCGCGGTTGCCGTGGCAGCCCTTTTGAGATCGAACGCATCGGCGCTTCGGTAGGCCGGAAGCCCTTGGCGTAGCACCAGTCCAGAACTGTTCCGATCCGCTGCTTCAGCCGTCGGGCGGTCTCCGGCTTGTCGAGCCAGATTTCCGCCAGGACATCGCGCACCAGCGGCCCCTCGATCTGGTCGACGCGCAACCCGCCGAGCTTCGGATAGGCATATTTCTCGACTGTGGTCAGCCATTGGTCGGTGTGCTTGCCGTTCTTCCAGCCCTTGAGAAGCTCGGCATGAACCTTCTTCGTCGCCTCCTTGAAGGTCGGTATGACGACGATCTCCTTCCGGCGCTCTTCCAATGGGTCGATGCCCGCGCGCGCCAGTTTTCGTAGATCAGCGGCGGCGGCCCGCGCCGCGCGCAAAGAGAGATCCCGGCTGTCCCCCAAGCCGATGTCCCGGCGGCGGCCGTTGACCTGGACGCGCAGGATCCAGCTTTTGCCTCCGCTCGGCCCGATCTTCAGAATCAGGCCGTCGCCATCCGAGTAGCGTCCGGGGGTGGAAAGATCCCGGACCTGGTCCTTCGTCAAATTTCCCATGGCCCGGAGGATAGCATTTCTGGGGTCGAATATGAAGCCCGGAGACCGCTCCAGCCCCACACTCAGCCCCACACTCGGAAACGGATGATGACGGATGCAGGAAAACGATGACGGATAAAATCCGTTCTATTTCATTGGTTTATCTATGATTTTCAGATGTTGGCAAACGCTGGAAAACAGCGAAATGGCGGAGCGGGAGGGATTCGAACCCTCGATACGCTTTTGACGTATACTCACTTTCCAGGCGAGCGCCTTCGACCACTCGGCCACCGCTCCGCATTAGGCACTGGAAGGTCGCAGGCCCTAGCGGTACTGCGCGGCTTCCGCAAGGCGGTGTGACGTGGCAGGATATCAAACATGACGAAACGTACTGACCGATCCCCCCTGCTCTCCTCCCCCTTGTCCATTGTCGCGCTTGCCGCTGGCGCCTTTGTGTTGATTGGGGCAGCGCCGCCGCCTGATCCCGCAAAGCCGTTGGTCAATGCCGCCGACATCATCGCCAGGGCCCCGGCGGACGCCTGGCAACGCATCGACGGCGACGAGCTGATGGTCATCGACTTGGCCGATGGCCGGCGCGTTACGGTGTGGCTGGCCGCCGCCTTTGCGCCCGTCCATGTAGCGAACATCCGCACCACTGCACGCGCCGGCTGGTGGAACGATGCGACCATCTATCGCGTGCAGGACAATTACGTCACCCAATGGGGCGACGCGACGGAGAAGAAACCGCCAGCACCTGGTATCGACCCCACGCCCCCTGCTGAATATGACTGGGCCGCACGGGACCATCCGCTGGCGACACGCAATCCCTTTGTCGATGCCTATGCCAGGGTGACGGGCTTTACCGCCGATGGCTGGGCAGTGGCAGGAAACGGCACGCAGCAATGGCTGCCGCATTGTTATGGGACGGTTGGCGTCGCACGCAATCTGGCGCCCGACACCGGCACGGGCGGCGACCTGTACACCGTGATCGGTCATGCCCCTCGCCATCTGGATCGCAACATCGCGGTGGTCGGCCGCATCATCGATGGCATGGCGACGATGTCCGCCTTGCCACGTGGCACCGGTGGCGGATTGGGCCTTTACGAAGATCCGAAGCAATATGTGCCGATCAAGCGCGTATCAATCGCCAGCGACCTGCCCGTGGCAGAACGCCCCGCGTTTGAGTTCTTCCGCCCCGGCACTCCTGCATTCGCCGCGCTCGTCAACGCCCGCGCCAATCGCGCGCCGCCATTCTTCACCGTGCCCGCCAATGCAGCGGACCTGTGCAACATTCCAGTCCCGGTGCGCGCGGTCACGCCCGCGAAATAGTTATTTGCCTACCCATTCGGCAACATCGCTCGCCACTTGATTGGCGGCGCGGTTGAGTGCGGGGCCAACCGTATCGGCATCGATGCGGGGCAGGCGAGACCGCGCCTCGAACCGGCGTTTTTCATACACATGATCCGGCCCGCGGCGCAGTGTTGCTTCATATATGACGACGACATTGCCAGCAGCCTCATCGACGCCAAAGCTGCTCAACTGGCCCGACAGCATCGCTCCATGGCTGCCCAGTGCCTGCGTATCGCTCAACACCACACGGCCAGTTTTGGTAGCGACAGTGTCCGATAGCAGCCGCGTAAACAGCCGCGCGGGCGGTTCGCTCCACAACGCGTCCTTCACATAGGCAAAAGCCGTCGCGCTGGTCTGCACCGGCACGCGCTGGGTGGCAATCGCAGCGGGGGTCACCGGCACCGATATCGCGATGGTCGGCGCATTCGCGCTGCTGACCGTCTGCCCGGCAGCGGGAATGGCGGTCGCAGTCAGCGTCATCAACGACGCGGGTGGTTTTGCGGCTAAGCTGATACAGCCTGCCAGCGCCAGACCCGGCACCAGCGAAGCGATCAGTCGTCGTGGGATAGGTCGCATCATGCCGGCCTCACTTCTTGCGCTTATAATCGGGGAGTTTGGGCGAACCGAGGATCGCGCCCGCTCCGTTCTGATCGATCTTCTCCGCGACCGAAGTCAGCGCGGCAGACATCTGGCGAAGGTCATGGACCAGTTGGTTCGCCTCGGGCAGGGTTTCCTTCGAGAAAGTTTGCAGCCCCGGCCGGACATCGCCCACGGCATCGTCGAAGTTCGCCAGGCTATGCTGCGCGGCGGCCAGTGTCTTGTTGAGATTCTCCAGCGAAGGCGCAAGCTGATCCTTCACCGCGCCATTGGCGCTGTTGGCCAATTCAGCAAAGCTGTCGGCAGCAACGCCAACCTTTTGCAACGTAGCCCGCGTTTCCGCCAGCGTACCGCCAATATCCTGCGAATGGTCGGACAATGCCTTGGTCAGCTTGTTGATGTTGGTCAGGATGCCCGAAAACGACGCCTGGTTCTTGTCGGACAGCAACTCGTTCAGGCGCGCGGCCAGGTTGCTGAGTTTTTCCAGCAGCTGTGGCGCAGAACTCAGCAATGCGCCCAGCCCACCGCGCTTGGTCGGGATGACCGGCACGCCATAGGGGCAGGCAGACTGCGCGTTGATGTCGGGGCAATTGATCGGCGGTGTCCCCTTGATCGCGCCATCAAGCTGAACCTCGGTCACGCCGGTGAAACCCACGCCTTGAATCGACGCGGTCGTCCCCTGCAGGATGGGCGTGTCGTCCTTCACGCTGATGCGCACGCGGACGAATTCCGGATTTTCCTTCCACAACGCGACCTCCTTCACCTGCCCCGAAGGAACACCGGCGAATGACACCGAAGACCCTTTGTTCAGGCCGGCCACCGATTGTTTGAAAAAGATGTCATACTCTTTTTCTTCGGTGCCAAAGCCACGCGCCAGCCACACCAGGAAGATGGCAAGCATGGCCAGCAGGATCAGAACAACGCTGCCGACCAGCACCTGGTTCGATCGAGTTTCCATCAGTTCCCCGTCTCCACATGGTGGTCGCGCTTGTTGGTGGCGGCGGCGGCACGCCCGCGCGGCCCACTGAAATATGCCTGGATCCACGGATGATCCAGCGCGAGCAATTCATCGATCGTGCCAACCGCAATCACACGCTTATCGGCAATCACCGCAACGCGATCGCAAATCGCGTAGAGCGAATCCAGATCATGGGTGATGAGGAATACCGTCAATCCCATTGTTTGCTGCAGCGACTTGGTCAGGTCATCGAACGCCGCCGCGCCAATCGGGTCCAGTCCGGCGGTCGGTTCGTCAAGAAACAGCAATTCGGGGTCCAGCGCCAACGCCCGCGCCAATCCGGCACGCTTGCGCATGCCGCCTGAAAGCTCTGCGGGGAATTTAGGTCCAGCCTCTGGCAACAGGCCAGTCATCACCACCTTGTACGCAGCGATCTGGTCGAGCAGTTCGGGATCGAGATCGGGATAGAATTCCCGCAGCGGAACCTGGGTGTTCTCGGCGACGGTCAGGGTCGAAAACAGCGCCCCTCCCTGAAAGAGCACTCCCCAACGCCGCCGCATGTCGAGCGCGTCGGTTTCGCCAAGGCCGATGGTCGATTCGCCGAATACCGTGATTTCACCTTCGTCGGGTATCTGCAGGCCGATGATCGAGCGCATCAACACCGATTTACCGGTGCCCGATCCGCCGACGACACCGATGATCTCTCCCCGCCGAACATCAAGGTCGAGATGCTCGTGCACAACCTGCTCGCCAAAGCTGTTGCGCAAGCCACGCACGCGGATGACCGTTTCGCTGGCCATCAGTTCCAGCCAAGCCAGGTGAAGAAAACCGCGAAGAACGCGTCAAGCACGATGACCAGGAAAATGGCCTGGACCACCGCCGATGTCGTCCGCCGCCCGACTTGTTCCGCATCCGATTCGACCAGCATTCCCTGGAAGCAGCCCGACATGGCGATAATCGCGCCGAACACCGGCGCCTTGACCAGCCCGACATAAACGTCGGTGATAGGCGTCACTTCACGCAACCTCTGAATGAAGGTTATTGGCGGAATGCCCAGGCTCGCCCAGCAGAACAGGCCGCCGCCAATCACCGCGATGATCGACGAATAGAAACCGAGCAGCGGCATCATCATCACCGCCGCCATGACGCGGGGCAGCACAAGCGCTTCCATCGGCGAAACGCCGATCGTGCGCATCGCGTCGATTTCCTCGGTCAGCTTCATCGTGCCAATCTGCGCAGCGAACGCCGAACCTGAACGCCCGGCGACCATGATCGCGGTCATCAACACGCCCAGCTCGCGGAAGGTGATGCGCCCCACCAGATTGATTGTATAGACATCCGCGCCGAACTGGCGAAGCTGCACCGCGCCTTGTTGCGCGATGACGACACCGATCAGGAAGCTCATCAACGCGATAATGCCCAGCGCGGTGACACCAACCACTTCGAACCGCTGCACCGTTGCATTGAAACGAAAGCGACTGGGCCGAAAGGTTACGCTGATGAGCGCCAATATGGTCGCGCCGAAAAAGCCGAGAAGGCCGTATAGCGTGTTGATCGAAACCATCGTCGCCTGGCCGATTTCGGCGAGCAGGCGAGTGCCGGCACCCGGCATCTGAGGTCGCATCGCCACGGGTTGATCGGCGGCGGCCACCTGACTGAGGAGGTGCTGAGCCGCAGGGCTGAGCCCAGTCAGCTCCACCTCACGCGCCTTGGCAAAACGATGGACCAGCCAGGCACCAACAGTGTCTATCCCATCCACCCCGGACAGGTCGACGCGTTGGGCCGATCCGGAATAATCGCGCAGCGCATCTGGCATCTTGCCCAGCCGGGCAAGCGTCAACATCCCGGTGACGCGGATCGTTTCCACCCCATCGATCTGCTCAAGCGTGAATGCTGCATCTGCGGCCATCGACTCTACCTAGGTGCAAAGCGACTGGATCGGCAAGCGGATAGCGGCCAAGAGGGAACAATGCTGCACCTCGCCATCTACGATATGGACAAGACCATCACGCGCAGGCCGACCTGGACGCCGTTCCTGGTGCGTTTTGCCGCCAGCGTGGCGCCGTGGCGGCTGATGTTGCTGCCTATCGCGGGCTTTCTGGTGCTGGGTTACGCAATACGGCTTGTCGGGCGGGCGCGATTGAAGGAACTGACCCAGGGACTGATGATGGGCAACCATATCGATCCTGAAACCATTGCATCGGTGGCCCGACGTTTCGCTGCCGATATCGTTGCACGTGGCGTTTATGACCAGGCGATCGCGCGCATCGCGGAGGATCGCGCCGCCGGGCGCGACGTGATCCTCGCAACCGCGTCCTGCCGGTTCTACGTCACTGCCATCGCAGCGCGCCTTGGCATCGCCGGCAGCAACGTGATCGCAACCGAATCGGTAACCGATGGGCAAGGCCATGTCATCGCGCGCATCGCGGGCGAAAATTGCTATGGCCCCGCCAAGCTGAGGATGATCGAGGCCTGGCTATCGGCACAAGGCTTGGCCCGCGATCAGGTTCACGCGCGCTTCTATTCCGACCATGCGTCAGACGCACCGGCATTGGCCTGGGCGGACGAAGCGTTCGCAGTGTGCCCACACGGCCCGTTGCGGACGATGGCGCAAACGCATGGCTGGGAAATCCTCGACTGGGCCGATTGAACCCCGCCGCCCTTCCCGGCTTTACCCGACGATTGGCACCCCATCGCGTAATCGGCATTGTAGCGATCCGCCCCGAAGCCTAGCAGACCAGCCATGATCGCCGATATCGACCCGTTTCACGCCATCACGCTCAGCCGGTTGGCCCATGCCCTGCAGGCGCAAGGGCGCGATATCATCCACATGGAATTCGGACAGCCCTCAACGGGCGCTCCCGCCGCCGCGATTGAGGCCGCGCATCACATCCTCGACACCGATCCGATGGGTTATTGGGAAAGTTCGGCGCTCAAGGATCGCATCGCCAGCCACTATCTCGATGCGTTCGGCATTACCGTCGATAGCGAACGGATCATCCTGACTTGCGGCGCATCGCCTGCGTTGGTGCTGGCGCTGTCCAGCCTGTTCCGGCCAGGAGCGCGCGTGGCGATCGCCCGCCCCGGCTATGTCGCTTATCGCAACACGCTGAAAGCGCTGTATCTGGCGCCTGTCGAACTCGATTGCGGGCCGGACGAGCGTTTCCAGATCACCGCCGCGGCCATCGCCGCGATGGACCCCGCACCCGACGGGCTGATCCTTGCGAGCCCTGCCAACCCCACCGGCACGATCATCTGCGGCGACGAACTTGCCGCCATTGCCAGGGTTTGCCAGCAACGCGGCATCCGCATCATTTCCGACGAAATCTACCACGGCCTGAGCTATAGCGATCCGGCGCGGTGCATGTTGGAAGTTGCTCCCGAGTCGCTGATCGTCAACAGCTTCTCCAAATATTTCAGCATGGTCGCGTGGCGGCTTGGCTGGCTGGTGGTGCCCCCCGATCTGATCGACGCCGCGCGCGCGCGGATGGCCAACCTGTTCCTGACCCCGCCATCGCTTTCGCAACATGCCGGATTGATCGCCTTTGACTGCCACGAGGAATTGCAGGGGCATGTTCGCACATATGCGCGCAACCGCGACCTGATGCTCGACGCACTGCCCGCGCTGGGATTGCAGCAGATCGCTCCGCCCGACGGCGCTTTTTACATCTATGCCGATATCAGCCACCTGACCGACGACAGCTATGCGTTTTGCGAGGCATTGCTGCTCGACACCGGCGTTGCGACTGCACCGGGCATCGATTTCGATCCGGTCAACGGGCATCACTTCATCCGGTTCAGCTTTGCCGTATCGACGCCGCTGATCGAGGAAGCGATCGCGCGGATGACGCCGTGGTTTCAGGCGCGGGCCGCTGCCAAAAGCTAACGCCGCAATTTCACCAGTGCGGTATCCAGCGCTTGCAGAAACGCTGATCGATCAGCCTTGCTGAACGGTCTTGGGCCGCCAAGCTGATCGCCGCCCGCGCGCAAATCGGCCATGATCGCGCGCGTGGCAATCGCCCCGCCAATCGAACTCGTCGTGAACGGCTTGCCCGTTGGCGAAAGCACCGTCGCGCCCAATTTCAGACACCGGTCGGCCAGCAGGATATCCGCCGTAATCACGATACACGCAGGGCTGGACGCCTCGACGATCCAGTCATCCGCCGCATCGAATCCGTCGCTCACCACCACGCGGTCGATCAACGGGTGATCGGGTACGCGCAAATGGCTGTTGCTGACAATGGTGACGGGCGCCTCATGGCGCCACGCCACCTTGTAGATTTCGTCCTTAACCGGGCACGCATCGGCATCCACCAGGATGCGGACCGCTGCCCTCATTTGGCGCGTGGCCCGCGATTGGGGCCGTGCTTCTTCGGCCCACCCCTGAAGCCACCGGGTCCACCAGGGCCCCCCGATGGAGCGGCGCGGTGCAGGCGAGGACGCGCAGGACGTTCGGAACCGCCGGGTGCCGCGCCGCGCGGCGGGCCGGGGCGCCGACCGGGACCGGCGCCATGGCTGTCCCCCCGCGCGCCATCGGGCGGGCCGTTGTCGGATGGTTCGATGCGAACATTCTGCTCGTCGCCATCGGCGTCCGCGGTGCGGGCAAGAGCGGCGTTGAATTTGCCCGCGATGCCGCGCGGCACCTGGAAGAAGGTTTCGTTGGCGCCAATGCGGATCGCACCGACTTCATTCTTGGTGATGTGGCCACGACGGCACAGCAACGGCAATATCCAGCGCGGATCGGCGTTCTGGCGGCGGCCAATGTCCATGCGGAACCACACCGTATCGTCAAAGCCGGGGCGATGCCGATCCTGTTGAGCCGCGCGGCGAGCCTCAGGCGTATTCTCGATCAACTCCTCAGGCGCAGGCAATGCCGCGCGGTGAGAGCGGACCAGCGCGGCGGCAATATCCTCAGCCGAGCGTTCGGCGAGCAGGCGAGTGGCCAGCGCACGATCCTCTTCATCGAATTCGACCGGCTGGAGAAGGGCAGCGAAAAAGCGTTCCCGATCCTGTGCGCGGATGGCCTCTGCGGTTGGCGTGTCGGTCCATTCGGCGTTGATCTTCGCGCCGCGCAGCATCATTTCAACCCGCTTGCGGCGGGGGTAAGGGACGATCAGCACCGCCGTCCCCTTCTTGCCAGCGCGGCCCGTGCGGCCCGAACGATGTTGCAGGGTCTCCGCATCACGCGGAATTTCAACATGGATGACCAGGCTGAGCGTCGGCAGATCGATACCGCGCGCGGCGACATCGGTGGCGACGCAGACGCGGGCGCGCTGATCGCGCAGCGCCTGCAATGCGTGGTTGCGTTCCGACTGCGAATGCTCGCCCGACAGCGCGACCACCGCGAAGCCGCGTTCCTGCAAGGTCGCGTGCAAGCGACGGACATTGTCGCGGGTCGCACAGAACAGCATCGCCGTTTCCGCCTCGTAAAAGCGCAGCAGGTTGACGACGGCATGTTCGATTTCCGACGGCGAAACCGTCACCGCGACATAGGAAATGTCGCCATGCCCCCGGTCGTCGCCCACCGTCGAAATGCGCAGCGCATCACGCTGATACTGCTTCGCCAACGCAACAATCGCGCGCGGCATGGTGGCCGAGAACAACAGCGTGCGGCGATTTTCCGGCGTCGCATCGAGGATCTCTTCAAGATCTTCGCGGAAGCCCATGTCGAGCATCTCGTCAGCTTCGTCGAGGATCGCGGCCCGCAGCGCCGACAGGTCGAGGGCGCCGCGTTCCAGATGGTCGCGCAGGCGCCCCGGCGTGCCGACGACGATGTGCGCACCGTGGCCAAGCGTGCGGCGTTCCTTGGCCGCATCCATGCCCCCAACGCAGGTCGCAATCCGCGCACCCGCCTTGGCATAAAGCCATTCAAGTTCGCGGCTGACCTGCAAGGCCAGTTCGCGCGTCGGGGCGATTACCAGCGCCAGCGGCGCGCGCGCCGGTGGCAGGGCACCATTGTCGGACAGCATGTTGGCCGCCATGGCGAGGCCGAATGCAACGGTCTTGCCCGACCCGGTTTGCGCGGAGACGATCAGGTCGCGGCCATCGGCCTCAGCCTCGACAACGGCGGCCTGCACCGGCGTCAATTCAGCATAGCCGCGTTCGGAAAGCGCTTCCTGGAGAAGCGGAGGAAGATTGGAAAGGGACATCAAACTCACAAATCAAATGCGCCGTACAATGACGGCAGGATGGGGTAACGCTAACAATGTGGCGTCAAAGTGATTGCGCGGCGGCCCATCCGCTGGCCCAGGCCCATTGGAAGTTATATCCGCCCAGCCAGCCGGTCACGTCGACGGCTTCGCCGACTACATACAGATTTGGTACGCGTTTGGCTTCCATTGTTTTCGATGACAGTTCAGCGGTGCTGATTCCGCCCACCGTGACTTCCGCCTTGGCGAAGCCTTCGGTGCCATTGGGTGAAAAATGCCAGTCCGCCAGCCGTTCCTCGGCCTGACGCAACGCGGCATCGGTCTGGTTCGAAATCGCGCCTTCCACCCACAGGCGATCAGCCAGCGTCATCGCCAGCCGGTCAGGCAGCGCCTCGCGCAGCAGCCCGCGCAACGTAACACGCGGCGTATCGCGCTTGGCATCGATCAGCCAACCGCGCGGGCGCGACGGCAGGAAATCGATGCCCACAACCTCTCCATGCCGCCAATAGGACGAAATCTGCAGGATCGCCGGGCCGGACAGTCCGCGATGGGTGAACAAGGCAGCTTCCCGGAATGCCGCCCGCCCGGCGCGCGCCACGACTTCGGTGGCGACACCGGAAAGTTCCTGGAACAGCGCGTCCTCCCCGTTCAGAGTCAGCGGCACCAGCGCCGGGCGAGGTTCGACCACTTTCAGGCCGAAACGGCGGGCAAGATCATAAGCAAAGCCCGTCGCGCCCATTTTGGGAATCGATGGCCCACCCGTGGCAACCACCAGCGCCGCCGCCTCCACGGCCTTGCCGCCAAGCACGACGCGAAATTTTCCATCGGCGTGCGAGACATCGCCGACCGCCTGCCCGCAGGTGATCTCCACCCCGCCCGCCCCGGCTTCATCGAGCAACATGTCGACAATCTGCCGCGCGGAACCGTCGCAGAACAACTGCCCCAGCGTCTTTTCATGCCAGGCAATGCCATGGCGTTCGACAAGCGCCAGAAAGTCCTGCGGCGTATAACGGCTGAGCGCCGATTTGGCGAAATGGGGGTTGGCGGAAATGTAGCGATCAGGCGCGGTATGAATGTTGGTAAAGTTGCAACGCCCGCCACCCGAAATCAGGATTTTCTTGCCCGGCTGCTCGGCATGTTCAATCACCAGCACACGCCGACCGCGCCGTCCGGCTTCCGCCGCGCACATCAATCCCGCAGCGCCAGCGCCGAGAATGATTACGTCAAAGCCAGTCGTCATCGGCCGTATGCCGCCTTATGCCCGCAAAGTTGAAATTGCCGCGCCAGTCGACCGGCGCGGGTTCGGCGTGTCACTGAATCAGGCGAACGCTCGCAACGCGACTGGCACGACAAGGCGACCAACGCAATGCCGTGCGCGCCATGGGGACTGAACTGATCGAGCGTGAGAGAGCGCCGAACCGCCGACTACAGGCCGTTCTTCACAAACCCTGCGTCACAGGCCGACGAAATGCGATGCCACCGTCGCCAGCGTGCTGAGATTCACGCCCGTGCGCTGCTTTCCAACCTGCCGCACCGCTTCCGAAATCTCGCTGTTGATCGTCTGTTTCCGGTTGGCGGGCAATTGGTCGAATTGGGCCGATGACAGGCCGTGGCGCTTCAACACCCCATCCTTGGCCTTTTCTTCGGGTGTCTTGGATGCTTCCTCGCGGAATTTGTCGAGGATCGATGCGAAATCCTGGTTCCCGCCGGTTCTCGTCACATTCGACGTAGCGGAACCGCCCGTGGAAATGCCCCCAACACCGCTGACGCTCGAAATCGACATATCACCACTCCAGCCGAAACAGGTTGTTCACACGACTGGACCGTAAGCGCGATTGGATAACGCCCGGTTAACCATCAGGGCGACGACAAGGCTACCGCGCCGTTGCCTGATCGTACCATGTCGAAAGATCGTCATGGAGCTTCGCCAGGGCATCGGGATTGAGGTAGATCATGTGGCCGCTCTCATAATATTTCATGCTGATGTTCCGTTGCAGCGGTTCGGAAAGCAGCATGTGATTGACGTCGAATTCCGTTCCGTAAAACGGCGTGGCAAGATCATAATAGCCATTCAGGAACAGCACTTTCAGATAGGGATTGGTCCGCATGGTATAGGCAAGGTCAACGGCGGTGTCGGGCGTAAGCTGCGCGCCACGCTCGCCCGGTGCCCGGTGGTGCCAGTCCCAGTCGAACCCGGTCTCCCGCGCCGACGTCTTGTAGGGCAGATCGGTCTTGTAGCCCAAGGTTCTGGTCGCATAGTCCATGAAACTGGCAAGATACGCGCCGGCGATCGAGGTCGACGTTGGGTCATCGGCCGGACTATCGGCATTGGCGTCGGCCACCGGCAACAGATAGCGCGCATCGAGCCTGCCCGTTGACACATGGCGATCACGCAGCAACTCGGTCTGGAAATGCTGGAGATCGATGCGCAGATTGGCCCGTAGGATGAACTCCTCCGACAGCCCGGTATAAGCCGCCATCCGACGAGCAATCTGTTGTGCCTCGGTCGCCGATATCGCCGATCCCTTGGCCAGCGCCGCAGCATAGGGGCCACTGACAAAGGCACGTACATCGGCGAGGAACGCCGTCAGGTCTGCCGGGCGGTTGGTCAGTTTGTTGTGATACCAGGCGGTTGCGGCATAACCGGGGAACAGCACCAGGTAATTCTGGTCATATCCCGGCTGGCGCACGCCATAGTTGAGGATGGTCGACAGGAAGACGACGCCGCTCAGGCTCATCCCACGCTGTTCCATCAACGCGGCGACTGCCCCCGTCCTCAGCGTGCCATAGCTTTCACCGAACAGGATCTTGGGGCTGTTCCAGCGACCATTTTTCTCGACATACCGCATCACGGTGCGGGCAAAGGCGTCCGCATCCTGATCGACGCCCCAGAAATCCTTGCCGGTCTTGTCCCCCAATGGCCGTGACCACCCCGCGCCAATGGCATCGATGAACACCAGATCGGACTTGTCGAGCAGCGAATAAGGGTTGGCGACCGGCACTGTCGATGCGGGCCGGACATATTCAGGGCTGGTCGTCGGTACGCGCAACGGGCCAAAACTGCCCATGTGCAGCCACACCGTCGCCGAGCCGGGACCGCCATTATAGAGGAAGGAAACTGGCCGATTGCCGCCGCCATCCTTGGTATAAGCAGTGTAGAACACGCTGGCGATCGGCTTGCCGCTGTCATCGCGGATGGTGAGCGTGCCTGCAGTCGCGGTATAAGCAATATGCTGCCCCTTCACCGTTACCGCCCCTTTGGAAACCGCAGCGGTCTCTTCAACCGGGGGTTTCGGCCAGGCGGCTTCCGCTTCGGCCGCCATCGCGTCCTTGTGGCTTTGCGTCCTGGCGGGCTCTGCTTTCCTGTCCTGCGCAAGGGCGGGGGTAGCGGCGACGAGAAACAGGCAAGCGAGCGTCAGGCGCATGTGAAAACCACTCCATCCAGCAGATATCGCCCTGTGATGACGGGCGGAATGCGGCGGCGCAAGCCCTTCGTTTTTCCCGATTTCCCGGCTGAGCGGCGAAAACCTGTCAGATCAACAAATCGATCGCGTGAAGCACCAGACCCACCAGCCCGCCGACAATCGTACCGTTGATGCGGATATATTGCAGATCGCGGCCAACCGCATTTTCCAGCCGCCGCGTGATGGTGCGCGCATCCCATCCGCGGATCGTTTCCGACACCAGCCGGACGATGGCATCGCCATAATCCGCGACCGTGCCCACCACCGCGCGGCGGACGAAGCGGTTGATCGTCGCGCGCAGGCGATCGTCGCTCTGCAAGGTATGGCCAAGCTGCTGCAACGCCTCGCGCAACTTGCCGTCATTGCCCGCCTGCGGATCACGCGCCATGCGGATCAGCGCATTGCGCGCCTGTTCCCAAAGCCCATCGAGCCAGCGTTGCATCGCCGGATTGTCGATGATCTCAAGCTTCAGCCGTTCCACGCGCAAGCGCATCGCGTCGTCAAACTGCATGTCGAACGCCAGTTGGCGCAGCCCGTCTTCGGCCTTGACGCGCAACGGATGGCCGGGATCGGCCGCCATCTCGCCGAGCATAGTATCGAGGCCGTCGATAATCTTGTTGGCCAGGGTTTCATCCAGCCCGGTCCAGCGCAGAATCGACCCTGCGCGTTCGTGCACCATCTCGCGGATCGTTGATTCATTGCTGTTCAGCGCACGCGAAGCCCAGTGAATGACCCCGTTCAACAACGGCACATGCCGATCGTTGAGGATCGCCGCGTCCAGCGCCTGGCCAAGCAACGGCGCGATTTCCAGCGTGCGCAGCCTTTGCCCGATCGACGATTTGACCATGCCGCCCAGCCGTTCCTGGTCCAGTGCTTCAAGGACATTGGCCGCCAGCTTGCCCGCGCCCAGCCTCAACCGCCCGCCACCGCCGCCTGCCGGGTCCGCGAGCCAGCGACCGACGCTGCCCGCAACGTCAAGCTTGCGCATCCGCCGGGCGACAATGCCCGGCACCAGAAAATTGTCGCGCAGGAATGCCGCCAGCGTATCGCCGATCCGATCCTTGTTGCGGGGAACGATGGCGGTGTGCGGAATGGGCAGCCCCAGCGGATGACGGAACAGTGCGGTCACCGCAAACCAGTCCGCAAGCCCGCCGACCATCGCGGCTTCGGCAAAGGCGCGCAGGAAACCAAAGACTGGATGCACGGGCGCGAACAGCCGCGCTGCCAGGAACAGCGTCGCCATCAGGATCAGCAGGCCAGTTGCCACCAGCCGCATCCGAACCAGACCCGGCGAGGGCGCATCCTGCCCAGGCGGGCGCGTGAAAAACTTCATGCGCCGAACAATCCCCGAAAGCGGGGATTGTTCAAGTGTTCTGTCATTCGGCAGGTTGCAACCCACCCTCACCTGGCCGGAAACCGATGGGTCGCGGGGCATTGCCTCCTTCGATCATCGGCCCGTCTTCATCCCCTGGACGATAAGTCAGCAAGCGGCGACCAAGCCGCGGGCCGACCCATTCCTCGATCGCCACCGCAATCGAGAAGCCGGCGGGCACGATAACCAGCGTCAGCAATGTCGACAGCAGCAAGCCGCCGATCACCGTTACGCCCATCGGCGCGCGCCAACTGCCGTCGCCCGTCAGCGACAAGGCAACAGGCACCATGCCCGCCACCATCGCCACCGTGGTCATCACGATCGGTTGTGCACGCTTGTGCCCGGCGTCGAGGATCGCGGCATCGCGCGACACGCCCTTGTGCATTTCCTCCAGCGCGAAATCGACCAGCAGGATCGAATTTTTCGCCACAATGCCCAGCAGCATCAGCAGGCCGATGAACACCGGCATCGATACCGCGTCGCCGCTGATGCGCAGCGCAATCGCCGAACCGAGTGGCGCCAGGAACAAGGCACCCATGTTGACCAGTGGCGGCATCACCCGCTTGTACAACAGCACCAGCACCGCAAACACCATCAGAATGCCCGCGACCACCGCGACGATGAAATTGACGATCAACTCCGCCTGCCACTTGGCTTCGCCAAGCGTCAGTTGCTGAACGCCCGTGGGCAGGTTCTTGAGCGCGGGCAGTGCCTGGATCTTGGGCATCGCATCGCCCGTCACCTTGCCCGGCGCAAGATCCGCACCGATGTTGATGCGCCGCGTCAGGTTGGTGCGCTGGATCAGCGTCGGCCCCGCGCCGAAGCCGATATCCGCAATCACCTTCAATGGCACCGAGCCACCGGTCACCGTGGGCACCGGAAGATTTTCGATCGTCGACAGGTTGCGACGGGCATCCTCCGCCAACGCGACGCGGATCGGGATCTGGCGATCCGACAGCGAGAATTTCGCCGCGTTCTGGTCGATATCGCCCAGCGTGGCGATCCGGATCGACTGGCTGAGCGCCGCGGTGGTGACACCCATGCTGGCCGCCAGATCAAGCCGCGGCTTGATGGTGATTTCAGGCCGTTTCAAATCGCCCACGACGCGCGGCGCCCGGATATCGGGAATCCCCGCCATCTGATCGACCAGTTCATTGGCCACCTTGGTGAGCAACGCGGGGTCGCTTCCGCCCAGCGTAATCGTGATGTCGCGGCCCGAACCGCCGCCACCACCTTGCGACTGGAAATAAATCCGCCCATCGGGAATCTTGTTGAGCGCAGGCGCATAGGCACGTTCAAATTCGGTGCTCGTGAGCTTGCGATCCTTCTTGAGCGTCAAGAACACGTTCGCGCTGCCCACGTCGATATCGGTAAAGGCATTCTCGACGTCAGGCGCCTTGCTGACGATCGCCGTGACTTCCTCGGCGACGCGGCGCGTTTCATCCAGGGTGGTGCCCGGCGCCATCTGCACGCGGACCTGGCTGAAATCGGTGTTCAGCTTGGGCTGGAACGCCATTGGAATGGGCGAGATCAACGGCGGCAGGCCGGAAAACGCAACGATAGTGCTCACAAAGGCAAACATGCCGATGCCCAGCGTCTTCCAGCGATTGGCCAGCGACCAGCGCAATACGCGCATATACTGGTCCATCAGCCAGCCTTCGCCATGTTCGGCCTGGCCAAAGGATTTCAGGAAATAGGCCGCGATCATCGGCGTAATCATGCGCGCGACGGCCAGGCTCATCAGCACCGAAACAACGACGGTCAGCCCGAAATTCTTGAAGAACTGGCCAGAAATGCCCGGCATCAGGCCGACAGGCAGGAACACCGCGACGATCGACATCGTGGTCGCCAGCACGGCCAGCCCGATTTCGTCGGCCGCGTCGATGGCGGCCTGATACGCGGTCTTGCCCATCCGCATGTGGCGGACGATGTTTTCGATTTCGACGATCGCGTCATCGACCAGCACCCCGGCGACCAGACTGAGGGCAAGCAAGCTCAGGAAGTTGAGCGAGAAGCCCATCAGATACATGAACCAGAATGCCGGAATCGCGGACAACGGGATGGCGATCGCCGAAATCATCGTCGCGCGCATGTCGCGCAGGAACAGGAACACCACGATGACCGCGAGCACCGCGCCCTCGATCATCGCTTCGATCGCGGAGTGATACTGGCTCTTGGTATAGTCGACGCTGGTGAAGAGCTGGGTGAAGTGAACCTTGGGGTTCTCCTTCTGCAATTGCTGCAACACCTTCATCGCGCCGTCATAGACCGCGACGTCGGACGCGCCCTTGGCGCGCTGGAAATAGAATGCGACGACCGGATGTCCGCGCATCAACGCCAATGACCGCTGTTCGGCGTACAGATCCTTCACCTGCGCGATTTCAGACAGCTTGATCGTCCGCCCGCTGCCGATGGCGATGTCGGTATTGCCCAATTCGAAGGCGTTCTGCGCATTGCCCAGCACGCGCACCGATTGTTCGGAGCCGGCGATTTCCGCGCGGCCACCGGCCGCATTCAGGTTGGTCTGGCGAAGCTGCGCATTGACCTGCGCCGCCGTGATGCCGAACGACTGGAGTTTTACGGGATCAAGAATGACGCGGATTTCACGGTCGACACCGCCCGAACGGCTGGCCTTGGCCATGCCCGGCACGCTCAGCAGGCGTTTGGCGACGGTATCGTCGATATACCAGCTAAGCTGTTCAAGCGTCAGGTCGGTCGCTTCGGCCGACAGATAGGCCAGCGCATCGCCGCCAATGTCGACGCGCTGAACCTGCGGTTCCAGAATACCGTCGGGCAGGTCCGAACGAATCTGCTGGATCGCGTTGCGCACATCCTCAACCGACCGGTCGATGGGAGTGCCGATGGCGAACTGCACGAAGGTGGAGGACGATCCTTCGCTGACGTTGGAATTGATTTCGTCCACGCCGTTGATGTTGCGAACCGCCGCTTCGACCTTGCGCGTCACCTGGGTTTCAAGCTCGGTCGGTGCGGCACCCGGCTGGCTGATCTGGATCTGCGCCGCCGGAAAATCGATGTCCGGGTTCTGGCTGACCTGCATCCGGCTGAAGCTGACGATGCCCGCGATCAGCAAGGCTGCAAATATGACGAGCGGCGGCACCGGGTTGCGGATCGACCATGCCGAAATATTACGAAAGCCCATCTGCTCAGCTCCGCTTGCCCTGGAGCTGCGGAATGACCTTTTGCCCCGGATTGAGGAAGGCACCCGCCGACACCACTACACGTTCGTCACCCACCAGCCCCGACGCGATTGAAACGCCGGCATCGGACACCTGGCCAACCTTGACCGAGCGCCGGACGACTTGGTGCGAACCATCGACGATATAGACGTAATTTCCCTTTTCGTCGCTCTGAATCGCCGACTGCGGCAGCAAGGGAGACAGCGCCCGGCCACTGGTGATGTCGGCGGAAGCAAAACCGCCCGGACGCAGCGCCGGATCATAGCGCAGCGAAATGCGGGCGAAGCCCTGGCGGGTCTGCGGATCGACCACGGGCGAAACCTGCCAGACATGCCCGACAAACTGCTTCGGCGACCCCACCGGTGTCACCTCCACCTGATTATCGACCCCGACCAGCGCCAGGTCGCTCTCGCCCAGTGCGGCGCGTAATTCCATCTCGCCATCCTTGGCGATGCGGAACAACACGCCGGAAGCCGCGCCAACCACCTGGCCGGGTTCGACGTTGCGGGTCAAAACCAGGCCGCTGGCTGGTGCACGAATATCCAGTCGGCCATTGCGGGCCTGGGTTTCGGCAAGCTGCGCCTTGGCCACCGAAACACGCGCCAGTGCAGCGTCGCGCGTCGCACCCTTGCGATCGAGATCGGCCTTGGAAATAAATCCGCGATCAACCAGTTGGCGGGCGCGATCCAGTTCCGACTGGGCGATGTCCGCATCGGCCTGCGCAACCTTGATCTGAGCGGCCAGCGATGCGGCAGTTTGCACCTGAACCGATCGATCGACGCTGGCCAGCAACTGGCCCTGGCGCACCCAGTCACCCGGTTGCACCAGCACCCGCATCACCATGCCGCCTTCGCCTGCGACGCCGACGGGCATGTCGATCCGCGCGGCAAGCGACCCGGTCGCCGAAACGATACGGGCAACCGGCACGCGCCCCGGCACCGCGATCGTCACGGTCGGCACCTGGCTTTTGGCCTGGTCCGGCGATTCTGCCAGTTTGGCAGGCCGTCCGAACGCCCACCAGGCGCCGGCGATTGCCACGACCAGCACGACAACGGCGATCACCCAGCGGCGCCGACCGTTCGACTGGCCGTCACCAGACAGCAAAAGCGTGCCGTCGTCGCCCATCGAGCGGGTCTCGTAATTCATTTCTGCCACTTTCGCGTCCTATCGGCGCTGCACGTCCTCACAGCACCACCGTTGCGCTGTATTATATAGATATGGCACCATTCTCAAGTGCTCGTTTTCCACCGAATACAGCCATTGGCTATTTTTTGGCCGAATCACAAGTTTTGGGTGGGTCGCCCGGCCTGCTACCCAAAATGGGAAACCCGTGTTGCGCCTGCCCCCTTTACCACGCCAAGGTCACCCTCCATTGCTGGCGTCGAAACGGGGAGAGGCGGATTATGCTGTTGCAAAACAGCTTTCTTGGATGGGTTTTGATTGGCCTGGTCGCCGGCATCCTGGGCAAGGTCATCATGCCGGGCAAAGATCCCGGCGGGTTTGTCGTGACCATCCTGATCGGCATTGCCGGTGCATTGCTGGCCGGTTTCGTCGCGCAATCGCAGGGCTGGGAAATCGCCCGGGGATGGCAGAGCTATGCCGCGGCGACGGTTGGGGCGTTTGCCCTGCTGGCGCTGTATCGCGTCATTGCCGTTCGCCGCGGTTAAGAAAACGCGACGTTTGCTGGAAACGGGCCGGATGAACGAACATCCGACCCGTTTTCCGGCTTCGCCGGCTGGCGACCCGTTTTCCGGCTTCGCCGGCTGGCGACCCGTTTTCCCAGCTTGCCGGTTGGCACCCTCTGGCCGCTATTCAGCTCAATATTTCTGCTGCCGTTCGTACAGCGAACGATAATGCTGGATTCGCGTGACCCGCAGGCCCGGCATTCCTGAACGATCGATGGCACGCTGCCAGCTGGCGAATTCCTCCACCGTCAGGTTATAGCGCGCGCAGACGTCATCGACGGTGAGCAGCCCGCCGTTGACGGCGGCAACGACTTCCGCCTTGCGGCGAACCACCCAACGCGTGGTTTCGGGCGGCGGCAGCGAATCGAGCGTCAGCGATTCGCCGAGTGGCCCGATCACCTTTGCTGGCCTGATTTTCTGATTCTCGATCATTCGTACCTCAATCGGGGCGGGGGCCCCCGTAAATCCCTGTAACGACCGTTAGCGCGTGGACTTGAACAGCAATTGAAGCGGCGAGGTAAACGCCGCGTTCATTGGTGTTTCCACGCGGCTATCAAAGCGGCGGTGGCTGAATTGAACGCCCCGTCCCCCGGCGCCAGAAACGACTGGGGAAGTGGCTGTATTGGTTGACGCTGTTGCAGCAGGGCCGTCGGGCTTGTCGCCTGGCGGGCCGAAACGCCGACCAGCAGCATCGCAAATTCCGCCGGAAGCTCGGAAACGCTGGCCGCCCGGTCAAATCTTGAAAAGCTTAGGTCCACTCACGCTGCCTCTACGCCGACTCCGAATGGACTCGGTTTAGCCAGTCATGCTGAAGTTCCGGTAAAGCCCGGTGAAATGGTTTGTAAAAGAAGGTTACTTTGCAACCTGCCCGGCAAATCCTTATGTGCGCCGACATCATGACCGCAGGTGAATTCCAGCTCGGGCCGCATCCGGCCGCCAAACGCATCGTCGTCGCCATGTCGGGCGGGGTCGATTCGTCGGTGGTCGCCGCGCTCGCCACGCGCACCGGTGCGGAGGTGATCGGCATCACCCTGCAGCTTTACGACCATGGCGAAGCGGTGGGCCGCGCCGGAAGCTGTTGCGCGGGCCGCGACAT
Source organism: Sphingomonas sp. (assembly GCA_041659385.1). Taxonomy (GTDB): domain Bacteria; phylum Pseudomonadota; class Alphaproteobacteria; order Sphingomonadales; family Sphingomonadaceae; genus Sphingomonas. The sequence goes on along the minus strand of JBAZYJ010000001.1, from coordinate 313,185 downwards.
TCGGGATGCGCGCGCGGTGTGCGACCGGCTGGGCATCGCGCATTATGTCTTCGACCATGAATCGAGCTTCCGCAGCCAGGTGATCGACGAATTCGCCGACGAATATCTGGCGGGCCGCACCCCCATTCCCTGCATCAAATGCAATATGGGGCCAAAATTCACCGATCTGTTCAAGCTGGCACGCGACCTGGGCGCCGATTGCCTGGCGACGGGCCATTATGTCCGCCGCGTCGAGGGGGCGGGGGGCGCCGAACTCCACCGCGCGATCGACCCCGCGCGCGACCAGAGCTATTTCCTGTTCGCAACCACCGGCCCGCAGCTCGATTATCTGCGCTTCCCGCTGGGCGGCATGGAAAAGCCGGTGGTGCGCGCCATCGCGCAGGACATGGGCCTGCTGGTCGCCGACAAGCCCGACAGCCAGGACATCTGCTTCGTCCCCGATGGCGACTATGCCGGCCTTGTCCGGAAATTGCGGCCCGAAGCGGAGCATGGCGGCGACATCGTCGACGAAACCGGCCGGGTGCTGGGCCGGCACAAGGGCATCATCCACTATACCGTCGGGCAGCGCCGCGGCCTGGAAATCGGCGGCGAGCCCGAACCGCTCTATGTCGTCCGGCTCGACCCTGCCGCCAACCGCGTCGTCGTCGGCCCGCGCCGCGCACTCGCGGTCAGCGCGGTGCGGCTGTCGGGCATCAACTGGCTGGGCGGCGACCATCAAGGCCCGCTGACCGCCAAGGTGCGATCGATGGCCAAGCCCGCCCCGGCCCGCCTGACCGGTGACCGGGTGACGTTCGAACAGCCCGAATATGGCGTGTCGCCGGGCCAGGCGGCGGTGCTGTACGCGGGCGAGCGCGTGCTGGGCGGCGGCTGGATCGAAGCAACCGACCGCGCCTCGATCGCCGCCTGAACCCGCGCCCGGAAAAAGCGACACAACCGCCTCCTCAAGCCGCGCCTCAACTGTATTAGTTGAGTATATCGATTGAGGAAGTTGAGGGTTGCCATCGACTCCGCGCAAACCCCCGCAACGACACCCGATTTTTACCCAAAATTTCACCATGGACCAACGGTTTGAAAGAGCCGGTCGCAGTGTAAGGGTTGCCGGGGGTGTAGGACAGATTGGTTGGGGGGGTGTGAGGGAGGTGGATGGGGTTTGAGTGAGTTGGCGACCATATCATACCAAACCGCCGTGATGCTGACGCAGCAGCAACTTGAAGATGCCGCAACGCAAACCCGTCGATGCCCGAGAGCCGCAGTCAGGCGCGTGCATACAACGCCTCCCCAAGCTATGGCTTGGTGTAGCAGTCAGGAGAAACTCATGCGTATGGCGGCTGCGGCGATACTGGCGATGATGGCAATGGCGGCATCTCCGGCGGGCGCGAAGGAGATGGCGGACGCGGCGCAGCGGGCAATGACCGAGACGCATGCCAACGGCCTTGCCATCGCGGTGATCGATCACGGCCGGGTCACTTCGGTCGAGGCGTTCGGGAAACGCAACGCGAAGGGCGATCCGCTGACCGTCGATACGGTGATGTACGGCGCATCGATCACCAAGGCGGTGTTCGGCTATCTGGTCATGCAGCTGGCCGACGAGGGCAAGATCGATCTCGACCGCCCGATCGCGGCGATGCTGCCCCGGCCGATCCCCGACTATGGCAATCTCGACGCTTATGGAAATTGGCAGGATCTGGCCGGGGACGATCGCTGGAAGGCGATTACGCCACGCATGGCAATGACGCATTCGACCGGCTTCGCCAATTTCGCCTTTCTGGAGCCCGACGGCAAGCTGCGCATCCATTTCAACCCCGGCACGCATTTCTCCTATTCAGGCGAAGGGATCATGCTGCTCCAGTTCGGGCTGGAACAGGGGTTGGGCCTGAATGTCGGCGCGGAATTGCAGCGGCGGTTCTTCGGGCCGCTCGGCATGGCGCGTACCAGTTTGATGTGGCGACCGGACTTCGCCGCCAATCTGGCCGATGGTTGGACTGGCGACGGCAAGGTCGAACCGCATGACGAGCGCAGCAAAGTGCGTGTCGCGGGATCGATGGACACCACGATCGCCGATCTCGCCAAGTTCGCGGCTTATATGGTGCGCGGTGGTGGGCTCTCCAAAACGGCCGCGGCCGAGCGGGTGCGTGGCAGCCTGCCAATAACCACCGCCACGCAATTCCCCTACTTCCTCCCCGATGCTCCGGCCGACAAGCGCGTGCCCGGTCTGGCCGCGGGCATCGGCGTGATCGCCTTCACCGGACCGCAGGGGCGCGGCTGGTTCAAAGGCGGCCACAACGACTCGACCGGCAATACCCTGGTATGCGTCGAACGCGGCGAGCGTTGTGTGCTGATACTGTCCAATGACGTCCGCGCGGAACGAGCGTTCCCGATGTTGGTGAAGGCTGCGCTGGGTGAAACCGGCGTACCGTTCGGCTGGGAATATGGCGATCGGGCGGGCCGTTAGCCAGCATCCATTGCCGATAAAGCGCCCATCCGTGCCGTCCACGAGCTATGCCAAGCCGCGATGAAACGCGCTGATCGCACTCTGATATTACCCGATCGTCACGCCCACCACGCGCCAACTGCCATCCTCAAGGTCAAGCGTTACCGTCTCCACCGCCTCGGCCTTGTTGGCAAAGCGCGTACGGAACTTCACCACTTCATAACCGCTTGGCGGGGCGGGAAGGTTTTCCTGACTGATGAACGCGCGCGAAATCATCGCGCCCAGGGGTACGTGCCTTTTCGGACGCCGCAGCCCAGACTTGAGCCGTGTTGAGTTCGCGGAAGGCTTTGCCGGTCGCCTGATAACTCTCGTCCCAGCGTCCCTGATCCAGCTGGACCAGCCATTCGCGCGCAATGTCCGCCACCTGAGAGTTTGGCGATGGCTGGGAGGTCGTCGGCGCTGGCGACGGGGTGGCGGTGGATTGAGGCAATGCGGCAAGCGCCAATAGTCCGAGAGCGAACGTCATGAGAAAGACTCCGATGATGATCCAGGGTTGGCGAAACGCCCTCCCCACGCCGCCAGTCGACGCGGTTCCCTGATCCATCGGGCGGCGCGGCGCGTCTTCCCCGATTTCCACGTCCCCAAACAAATCGGGGTTCGCCGAGCCCTCGCCGCCGCCTTCGGCTTGCAGCAGCAATCGCGCGGCCTCACGGCTGCTCGACACCGCCATTTTCCGCCGCGCATCGCGTAGTCGTTCGTTGATCGTGTGGACCGACAGGTCGAGGTTGCGGGCGACCGATTTGGCGTCGTGGCCGCGGACGATCAGGCGAAGTGTCTGCTTCTCCTTGTCGGTAAGCGCCCAGAATGCTTCTTTCGTCGGCGTGCTCATACCCTGCCGGGCCTAGGTCAGGCGCATTGCCACGACCACCCCCAAAAATTTGTATCCCGGGGCAGCGCGATGGCGCGGCCTTGCGCGCGCTACCGCCTCAACGGCTCAGGCTGGCAGCCGAGCAGGGGGTCGAAATGCGCGGCTCGGTGGGCGATCAGGGGGACGGAGGCGGTGACGGTCTTGGTCGCCGGATCGTCGCTCAGGCGAATGGGTTCCATGCCGGGTTCGAAATCATGATGGCAGCTCGCCAGCGGACGATTGCCGATATAGCGGCACGCGCAGCCGACGCGCGCGGCATAGCCGACGCCCAGTTCCAGTTGCGGCGTCAGCGCGCGAACATACAGCCAGCCGCCAGCCGCCGAGGCCACGAGCACCACCAGAAAAACGGGCAGGAAAACCGGCTGGATCAAGCGTCTTGCTTTCATATCGGGCAAGACTAGGCTCCACCCATGCAACGTCAATGGCCGATTGCGGCGGCGCTCGCCGCCTTGCTCATCACCGGTTCGGCGCCCGCGCGGCCGGGCGCGGCGATCGATCCGCGCATCGCGCCGCTGTTCGCGCCCGACCAGGGTGACGCGCGCGCCGTGCTGCTGATCGAGGATGGCCGGGTGGTCGCCAGGCATTATGCGCCGGGCTATTCGGACGCCAATCGCTTCATCAGCTGGTCGATGGCCAAGACCGTTACCGCGATGCTGGTGGGTGAACTGGTCGCGGACGGCAAGTTGCGGCTCGATGCCCCGGCCCCGATCGCCGAATGGCACCGGCCGGGCGATCCGCGCGCGCGCATCACCCTGCGCAACCTGCTCAACATGACATCGGGGCTTGAACATATCGAGGTGGGCGAGCCGATCGAGCATTCGGATACCAACCAGGTGCTGTTCGTCGGCGGCACCCAGGGCATGGCCGCGCGCGCCATTGCCAAGCCGGTTGGCCATGCGCCGGGCATCCGGTTCAAATACAGCTCGCTGACCACGATCATCCTGGCCGAAATCGTCACCCGCACGCTGACCCACAGCCCCGATCCGCGCGTGCGGGCACGCGCCTATCGCGATTTCGAATATGCGCGGATTTTCACCCCCGCCGGGGTGACGAGCGCTTTTCCCGAATTCGACGGCGCCGGCACCCAGATCGGCGGATCGCTGATCGACATGACGCTGGACGACTGGGGACGGATGGGCAGGTTGCTGGCCGACGGCAAGGGCGCGGACGGCAGCCAGGTGATCGATCCGGCATGGCTGAGCTTCATGAAGACGCCGATCGCGCTCAACCCCGAATATGGCGGGCAGACCTGGCTCAACCATCCCGGCGGCGGCGATGCCAGCGGGCCGACGCTGTTCCCCGGCAAGGGGCCAACATCGCTGGCGTCGATGATCGGCCATCTCGGCCAATATGTCATGGCGTTTCGCGGGCGCACGCGCGACGGCACGCAGCACAGCTATGTGCTGGTGCGGCTGGGCAAGACGCAGGACGATCGGCTGGACCCGGTTCGCGCGGCGCTGGGCAATGTGGTCGACCGGCTGGTGCCGGCCCCAGGTCCGGCCGGGTGAGGGCGCGGGCCGGTGTCGCCTCATACCAAGCCGAAAACGGCGTTAAAGCAGGAAGGTGCCTTCCAGCGTCACCACGCAGCGCCCGCCCAGCACGACCTGATCGCCCGCCAGCCGACACGTCAGGTAACCGCCGCGCGCGCTTGCCTGATGCGCGGTGAAGCTGTCGCGGCCCAGGCGCCTGGCCCAGTACGGCGTCATCACCGCGTGCGCCGACCCCGTAACCGGGTCTTCGTCAATCCCCGCGCCACACGCGAACACGCGGCTGATGATGTCGGTTTCGTCGCCCGGCGCCGTCACGATGGTCAGCAGATCGCCTTGCGCCGCCAGCTTCCTGAAATCGGGGGCGAGGGCGCGAATCTGATCGGCATTCTGCAGCACGACCACGCCATAGCGATGCGGATGCCACAGCGTTTCCACCACGGTCGCCGGATCAATATCCAGCCCGGCGACGATTTCGGGCAAGGGTTTTGGCGCCGGCCCCCAGGCGGGCAGCGCCATGTCATAACCGTCGCCCGATCGCCTGACGGTCAGAATGCCAGCCTTGCGCGTGCGGAACGTCACCTGCTCGCGGTCGGGGTCCGACGACAGGACGAAATGCCCGCTCGCCAGCGTGGCATGGCCGCACAGCGCCACTTCGGTGCCGGGGGTGAACCAGCGCAGTTCGAAATCCGCCGCGCCGGTGGCGTCGGCGACCAGATAGGCGGTCTCGGACAGGTTGTTTTCCTGCGCGATCGACTGGAGCACATCGTCGTCGAGCCAGGCGTCGAGCGGCATGACGGCGGCCGGGTTGCCGCGAAACGGCTGGTCGGCAAAGGCATCGACTTGGGTGATGGGCAAACGGCGGGTCATTGGTCAACTTCCTTCAACCGGGCAATTTCGTCAGCCTCGACCAGTTCGTTGCCGGGGTGATCGACCTGCCCTTCGGGGTCGATATGGATCAGCACTTCGGTGCCGGGAAATTCCTCCGCCAGCCGCTGCTCAATCGCCTCGGTCACTTCATGCGCCTCGGCAATCGTCATCGCGGGGTCCATGGCGATGTGGAACTGGACGAAATCATTGGCGCCGCTGGTGCGGGTGCGCAGGTCGTGCAGGTTCTTCAGATGCGGAAAGGTGCTGGCGATCTCGACAAAGCGGCGGCGCTTTTCGATCGGCCATTCCTTGTCCATCAACTGGTCGATCGCCTCGGTCGAGGCGCGCATCGCGCCCCATAGCAGCCAGAAGGCGATGCCGATGCCGAACACCGCGTCGGCCCCTTGCACGCCGACATATTGTTCCAGCACCAGCGCGACGATCACCGCGCCGTTGAGCAGCAGATCGGACTTGTAATGCAGGTAATCGGTGCTGATCGCCACCGACTGGGTCCGCGCGATGACGAAGCGCTGGAAAGCGAGCAGCCCCATGGTCAGCACGATCGCCACCAGCGACGCACCGATGCCGAATTCGGCGTCGGCGGTGGCGTGGTGGCTCACCAGCCGGTCGAGCGCGCGCACGCCGATCGCCAGTGCCGACGCCGCGATCACCGCGACCTGGAACAGCGCGACCAGCGCCTCTGCCTTGCCATGGCCAAAGCGGTGCTCGTGATCGGCAGGTTGCGCCGCCAGGCGAACGCCGAACAGCGTCATCAGCGACGCGACAAGATCAAGCCCGGTATCCGCCAGCGAGCCCAGCATCGCGATCGACCCGGTTCGCCAGGCGGCATAGCCCTTGATGAGCATCAGCCCGCTGGCGACCGTCACACTGGCCATCGCCGCGCGCGTGGCCAGCACACCCAGCGCCTGATGCCGGTCGGCACGGTTCTGGTGGTGGCCACCAGCGCCGGTCATGGGTACAGCAGGCCTTCGCTCCAGCCGCCGTCCACCCGGTCGAAAACGCGGCGTTCGTGCAGGCGATGTTCGCGGTCGAGCCAGAATTCGATATGATCGGGCACGACGCGATAGCCCGACCAATGCGGCGGGCGCGGCACCGGCTGCCCGTCGAACCGGGCCTGGACCTGAGCAAAGCGATCCTCGAACACCGCCCGCGACGGCAGGGGCCGCGACTGATCCGACGCCCAGGCGCCAAGTTGCGAATCGCGGGCGCGCGACGCGAAATAGGCATCGGCCTGCGCCACGCTCACCGGCGTCACCACGCCTTCGATCCGGATTTGCCGACGCAGCGATTTCCAGTGGAAAAGCAGTGCGACATGGCCGTTGGTGGCGATATCGGCGGCCTTGCGCCCCTGCTGGTTGGTGTAGAACACAAATCCGTCGGGGCCATGCCCCTTCAGCAGCACCATCCGCACACCGACGCGGCCGTCGGCATTCGCAGTCGCCAGCGCCATCGCGTTGGAATCGTTGATCTCGCTGGCGCGCGCCTGCGCATACCAGATATCGAACAGCGCGAAGGGATCGGTCGTGGTCGTGTCAGCCATGATCGCGCTTTATCGCCGGAACCGCCGCCCGTCACCCCGCGATTGCCCATTATCGGCACCGCCGCCCACGGAAATCCGCACTCGATTAATCCACAACTGTTGTTGCACGGCAGCATGGTTTGTGTTGACCTTGGCACCGGGCATCGAACAGGGACGCGGGACGTGACTGACTGGCTGAACGGACACCCCCCATACTGATGGCGACGGCACCCGCCCCCACTCCCCTGATCGACCCGGCGACCCACGCGGCCCGCTGGATCGCCGACTATGGCCGCAACGCCGATCGCGGCGACGTGATGCGTTCGGGCGAGGCGTGCTGGACCATGATGCTGGAGGAACTGGCCAACGCGGTCGGCGACGATTTGTCGCTGGCGCGCGAACGGGTGCAGCGCCATGCCGAGGATATCGGCACCGGTTTCCGCATCGTTGGCGAGCAGGAGGAACGCCCCTGGCCGGTTTCGCCGATTCCATTGCTGATCGGCGAGGAGGAATGGGCCGGTATTGCCGCGGGCGTCGCCCAGCGCGCGGCATTGATGGAAGCCATCGTCGCCGATCTGTACGGCGCGCAGCGACTGGTGAGCAGCGGCCATATTCCCGCCGCGCTGGTCAACGGCAGCCCGTTCTACATGCGCCCGCTGGTCGGGCTGGAACCGCCCGGCGGCCACCATCTGCATTTCGTGGCGATCGACCTTGCGCGCGGACCCGACGGCGAATGGCGCGTGCTGGGGGATCATCTGCGCGCGCCGGCAGGCGCCGGTTACGCGCTGGAAAACCGGCTGGCGATGACGCGCACGCTGGGCGGGCTGCAATCGCGACTGAACATCCAGCGCCAGGCATCGTTCTTCGCGGCATTCCGTGACGGGCTGGCCGCCGCCTGCAAGCGCAGCGAGCCGCGGCTGGGGTTGCTGACGCCGGGACGGTACAACCCCAGCTATACCGAACAGGCGCATCTGGCGCGCTATCTGGGGCTGTTGCTGGTCGAAGGCGCTGACCTGGCGGTGCTGGAGGACAAGCTCTACGTCCGCACCATTGCCGGGTTGAAGCGCATCGACGCGCTGTGGCGGCGCGTCGATCCGCGCCTGCTCGATCCGCTGGCATTCGATTCGCATTCGACCATCGGCGTGCCGGGGCTGGTCGATGCGATCGCGGGCGGCAATGTGGTCATCGCCAATTCGCCGGGCGCCGCGGCGCTGGAGGCTCCGGCCTTCCACGCCTTCATGCCTGGCCTCGCCACCCGCCTGACCGGGGCGGAGCTGAAAATCCCCAACATCGCCACCTGGTGGTGCGGCCAGGACAGCGAATGCGCGGAGGTGCAGCGCAATCTGGACCATCTGCTGATCGGCCCGGCCTTCCACACCCGGCCGCTTGGCCTTGGCGCGAACGAACCCGTTCCCGGCGCCGACATCCAGGGCGCGGCGCGCGACGCGCTGCTTGCCGACATGGCCCGCCGCCCGCAGGATTATATCGGGCAGGAAATCGTCCATTTGTCGACCATGCCGGTGGTGACCGAGGACCGGCTGATCCCCCGCCCCTTCACGCTGCGGGTCTTTGCCGCGCGCGGTGGCGATGGCGAATGGACAGTGATGCCCGGCGGCTTCGCCCGGATCGGCGAACATGCCGATATCCGTGCGTCGGTGATGGGCGAGGGAAGCTGGTCGGCCGACGTCGCGGTGCACGGCACGTCGCCGGTCGCGCCAATCTCGCTGCTGGCCAGCCCCGATTCGGCGCATATCCGCCGCAACCCCGGTACATTGCCCAGCCGCGTCGCCGACAATTTCTTCTGGCTGGGCCGTTATCTGGAACGCGGCGAGGCGTTGCTGGCGGTCATCCGGGTAATGCTGGGCAATTCGATCGACATGGATACCGGCGCGGCGGTCAGCCCGGAAACGCTGGGTCGGCTGGTCGGCATCGTCACCAGCGCGGGCGCGGCGCCGCATCCGCCCTCGCTCAAGCGCAACGACCTGATCGCCTTTGCCCGCACCGCGATGGAAGCCGATGAAGGCGGCTGGTACAGCGTCCGCGCGATCAACCGCATCGCGCGCGCCATCGGTGGCGGATCACGCGATCGCTTGTCCGCCGACATGATCCGCCTGCTCGACGCGCCATTCCCGACCAGCGGCGGCATTCTGGACCGGGCAGGCACGTTGCAGCGCCGTTACGCCGCGATGGCCGGGCTGACCGGCGAACATATGAGCCGCACCGCCGCCTGGCGTTTCCAGGATCTGGGGCGCCGGGTGGAACGCGCCAGCGCCGTCGCGCGCGCCGTCCGCACGCTGGGGATGCCCGACGCGACATCCGACGATCTGTCGACGCTGCTCGACCTGTGCGACAGCCAGATCAGTTATCGCCAGCGCTATCTGACCGGCATTGCGCGCCTGCCCGTTGTCGACCTGGTCGCGCTGGACCCCGGCAATCCGCGCGCCATCGCCTATCAGGCGCAGATGGTCCTGGAGCATCTGAAGGCCTTGCCCGTGCTCGACGATGACGGGATGGCCGAGCCGCAACAGGCCGAAGCCGTCGCCATCAACGCGCTGATTTCCACCACGACGGCGCAGACGCTGAGCGACCCCAAGCTGCGCGAGATCGAAATCCGCCTGACCGCCCTGTCGGACCTGATTGCGCGCCGTTATTTCCTGCATGGCGCAGAACCGCTGCGCGCCAGTGGCCTGACGCTGGCCTGACATGCAGTACGATATCCGCCACGTCACCCGGTTCCATTACGGCAGCCCGGCCGAATTCGCGCGGTGCAACTTGCGGTTGAAACCCATCGACTGGGCGGGCCAGCGGCTGGAAGAATATCAACTGACGATCAGGCCCACTGGCCGCATCACCCCGGTCAAGGCCAATCCGGGGCTGGCCAACATCGTCCGCATGGTCATCGAAGACCCGGTGCGCGAATTGACGATCGAAAGTGCGTCGCGGGTATTGGTCGACCGGCTGGTGCCGGTCCCGCGGCCCGACGACCCGAGCATCGCGGAAGTCGCCGCCGCCGCGCGGATCAGCCGTGATCCCTCGCCCATGGGGCCAAGCACTTATCTATACCCCTCCCAGCAAATCCCCCTCGACCGCGACATCAGCGAATGGTGCGCGCAGGACCTGGCGCCGGACCGTTCGGTCACCGAAGCGGCGATCGCGCTTGCCCGTCGCATCCAGCGCGAGTTCGCTTTCGATCCCACCGCGACGCTGGTCGACACCCCGCCGCATGAGGCCTTTGTGAAACGCGGCGGCGTCTGCCAGGATTTTGCCCAGATCATGATCAGCGGGCTGCGGTCGGCCGGGCTGCCCGCCGCCTATGCCTCCGGCTATATCCGCACCATTCCGCCACCGGGGCAGGAACGGCTGATGGGCGCCGACGCAACCCATGCCTGGGTGCTGGTGTGGTGCGGCGACCGGCTGGGCTGGATTGGGGTCGATCCCACCAACGGCATCTGGATGGCCGGGGACCATATCGTCATGGCGGTCGGGCGGGATTATGCCGAAATAGCGCCCATCGACGGCATCGTGCTGGGTTCAGGTATGCAGCAACTGGACGTCGCGGTGGACGTCATACCCGTCGATACGGCATGACTGCCGCCGGACGGGGTTTGCGCTTTGCCGATCCATTCCCCAAATAGACCCGGGCAGCATCCCGGGCAGCACAGAGCACGAAACGAAACACATGGCCGATCCATATACCACATTAGGCGTGCCCCGCAGCGCGAACGAAGCCGATATCAAAAAGGCGTATCGCAAGCTGGCGAAGGAATTGCACCCGGATCGCAACAAGGACAATCCGAAGGCGTCGGAACGCTTTTCGCACGTGACGCAGGCCTATGATTTCCTGTCGGACAAGGACAAGCGCGCCCGTTTCGACCGGGGCGAGATAGATGCCGACGGCAACCCGGCGATGCCGTTCGGCTATGGCCGGCAGGCCGGCAACGGCAGCACGTTCCGCCCCGGCACCGCCGATTTCGACTTTGGCGGCGGCGCGGCCGAAAGCGGCGGCCCGGACCTGGGCGACATTTTCGAAGGGCTGTTCGGCGGGCGGCGCGGCGGCGGCTTTGCCAGCGGTTTCGGGCGGCAGCCCCAGCCCAAGGGCGCCAATGTCGCGTATAAATTGTCGGTCCCCTTCGTCGAGGCCGCGGCCCTGACCCCGCAGCGCGTGACGCTGGCCGGTGGCAAGGACATCGAATTCAAATTGCCGCCGGGTTTTGAAGACGGCGTGCAGATCCGCATCGCGGGCAAGGGCGAACAAGGCCCTGGCGGCGCGGGCGACGCGATCATCACGCTGGAGGTCGGCAAACACCGGTTCTTCACGCGCGAAGGCGACGATATCCGGCTGGACCTGCCGATCACCCTTGGCGAAGCGGTGCTGGGCGCATCGGTGCGCGTGCCCACCGCGGAAGGTGCGGTGATGCTGACGGTGCCCAAGGGATCGAATTCGGGCAAGGTGCTGCGCCTGAAGGGCAAGGGTTTCCACAAAAAGGGCGGTGGCCGCGGCGATCAACTGGTGACGCTGGTCATCGACCTGCCTGCCGAGGACGAGGCGCTGAGCGAATTCGTGCAGAACTGGAGCACGCGCGACAAATGGCGGCCGCGCGACAAGCTGGGCATGTAACCGGCCCGTGCAGGATTACTCCCCAGAATCGCCGGAGGTTCGCCGCATCCTTGCGGGTCGGCGGTCGCGGCCAAAGCTCAATCGGCGGCTCGCGCGCACCCGGCTGGGCCAGTTTATCCTCGAACTGTTGCGCCGGGTGGTCATCGGCACGGTCAGCGATGGCTTTGTCCACGCGGGCAACCTGGCCTATCTGTCGTTGCTGACGCTGTTCCCGTTCTTCATCGTCGCCGCCGCCGTCGCTCGCCTGTTCGGGCGCACCGATGCGGGGACGCGCGCGGTGGCCGCTTTTCTCGATTCGGTCCCCCCCAATGTCGCACAGGTGTTGCAGACGCCGATCGCCGATGTGCTGGCGGCGCGATCGGGGTCGCTGCTGTGGTTCGGCGCGGTGGTCGGGCTGTGGACCACGGCAAGCTATGTCGAGACGTTCCGCGACATTCTGCGCCGCGCTTATGGCGTGAAGTCGCAGCGCCCGTTCTGGCATTACCGGCTGGGATCGGTGGCGATGATCCTGCTGTCGCTGGTGCTGGTGCTGTTCGCCTTCAGCCTGCAGGTATCGCTGGTCGCGGCCGAACAGTTCATCATCAAGCTGATGCCCTTTGCCTCCAGCGCGGCGGCGATCGTGCACCTGTCGCAGATCATCCCGCTGCTCGCGCTGTTCGGGGCGTTGTACCTGGTGTTCTATTCGCTGACGCCCAAGCGCTATCGTGAAAGCCGATGCCCCAAATGGCCGGGCGCGGCGCTGACCGCGACATGGTGGCAGGTCGTCACCAACATGCTGCCCGGCGTGCTGGCGCTGTTGACCAATTACGATCTGACCTATGGCAGCCTGGCGGGGGTGATGATCGCGCTCATCTATTTCTTCCTGGTCGGGCTTGGCCTGGTCGTCGGCGCGCAAGTGAACGCAGCACTGGCGGAATCCGACGATACCGGAGTAGAGAGCGCCAAACGCAACAAACTGGCGACAGGATTTTGGAGGTAACAGCCGCGTGACCGGATTGATGGCAGGAAAACGTGGGCTCATCATGGGCTTGGCAAATGATCGATCGCTTGCCTGGGGTATTGCCAAGAAACTTGCCGAGCACGGCGCCGAACTCGCCTTTTCCTATCAGGGAGAAGCGATGGAAAAACGCGTCCGCCCGCTCGCCGAAAGCCTGGGCTCCAGCTCGCTGTTCGATTGCGATGTCAGCGACATGGCCTCGCTCGACGCGGTGTTCGACGGGTTGAAGGCGCTGTGGGGCACGATCGATTTCGTCGTCCACGCGATCGGCTATTCCGACAAGAACGAACTGCGCGGCCATTATTACGACACGACGCTGGAAAACTTCCTCAACACCATGAACATTTCGGTGTTCAGCTTCACCGCCGTCGCCAAGCGCGCGCGCGAACTGATGCCGAACGGGGGCGCGTTGCTGACGCTCAGCTATTATGGCGCCGAAAAAGTCGTGCCGCACTATAACGTCATGGGCGTGGCGAAATCCGCGCTGGAAACCAGCGTGCAGTATCTGGCGATGGACCTGGGGCGTGAAAACATCCGGGTGAATGCGATTTCGGCTGGCCCGATCAAGACCCTGGCCGCCAGCGGCATCGGCGATTTCCGGCTGATCCTGAAGTGGAACGAATATAATTCGCCCCTGAAGCGCAACGTGACGATCGAGGATGTCGGCGGCGCGGGCCTCTATTTCCTGTCCGACCTGTCATCGGGGGTGACTGGCGAAACCCACCATGTCGATGCCGGTTACCATGTCGTCGGCATGAAGGCGGAAGACGCACCGGACATCACGCTTGCTTGAGTTCATCGCCCTGTTGGCATCACCTGCGCTCTTGCAGGCGACCGAAGGCCTTGGTCACAAGGATGCCTCCGGGCCGATCAATATTTGCGGTATTGAGGCACCCTCCTCGACAGCGCTGTACGAAAAAATATTGGCGCTGAAAGACGCGAAGCCGATTGAACAGATCGACGATTATCTGACCTTGGGAGAGGACCAGGCGAAGCGTATCTGGACGCTGGTTATCAACAAGCATCCGGCGGCGCCCGCGGTCATTTGCCGTACGGTCACAGACAAGCAGGGTGGCGGATCAACAATCCGGATGGAAGTTTCCTGCTTTGCAAGCCGCGATGCTTGCGACAAACTTGTCCGCGACTTTGTAGAACACGATAACAAGATCGTTCCGGGCGTTATTAAATGAGCCACAACAGCTTCGGCCATCTGTTCCGCTTCACGACCTGGGGGGAAAGCCACGGGCCGGCGATTGGTGCGGTGGTCGATGGTTGCCCGCCGGGGCTGGCCTTGTCCGAAGCCGATATCCAGCCGTTGCTCGACAAGCGGCGGCCCGGCCAGTCGCGCTTCACCACCCAGCGGCAGGAGCCTGACCAGGTTCGCATCCTGTCGGGCGTGTTCGAGGGGCGGACGACCGGCACGCCGATTTCGCTAATGATCGAGAATGTCGATCAGCGGTCGAAGGACTATTCCGACGTAGCGCTCGCTTATCGCCCCGGCCATGCCGATTATGCGTATGACGCCAAATATGGCTTGCGCGACTATCGCGGCGGCGGGCGATCATCGGCACGCGAGACCGCCAGCCGGGTCGCGGCGGGCGCGGTCGCGCGGCTGGTCGTGCCCGAAGTGACGATCCTTGCCTGGGTGGAAGCGATTGGCGGCGATGCCATTGATCGCGGCAATTTCGATGCCGCCGAAATCGGCCGCAACCCGTTTTTCTGCCCCGATGCCGCCGCCGCTGCCCGCTGGGAAGCCAAGGTCGATGCCGCGCGCAAGGCGGGATCGTCGCTGGGAGCCGTCATCGCCTGCGAAGCGATTGGCGTCCCCGCGGGCTGGGGGGCGCCGCTTTATGCCAAGCTCGATGCCGATCTTGCCAGCGCATGCATGAGCATCAACGCGGTGAAGGGCGTCGAGATTGGCGACGGGTTCGCCGCCGCCGCGCTGTCCGGCGAACAAAATGCCGACGCGATGCGCCCCGGCAATGACGGCCCGATTTTCCTGGCCAACCATGCCGGTGGCATCGCCGGTGGCATTTCGACCGGCCAGCCCGTCACGTTGCGCGTCGCGTTCAAGCCGACAAGTTCGATCCTGACGCCGGTTGAAACAATCACCCGCGACGGCGAAGCGACCGACATCGTGACCAAGGGACGGCATGATCCCTGTGTCGGCATCCGCGGCGTGCCGGTGGTCGAAGCGATGGTCGCGCTGGTCCTTGCCGACCACAAGCTGCGGCATCGTGGGCAGATGGGCGGGCAAACCGGCGGATAAATGGCGGATAAACGGGTGCCCGGCCAACCGGTGCCGCCTGTTAACCCCGTCGATTAATCGCAACATTGGCTCAACTCGGGGCTGAAAAGCGCGGAATCGGCGGCGAACCGACGTCCGGGTGCCGGGCCCGATGTCCAATCCGGGCGTTCTGTTTCCACGCGCACCACCAACGGCGCGTCAGTGGGAGAAATTCAAATGCGTATCAAAACCATCATCGCCATCGCGGCTCTGGGTGCATCGAGCATGGCCATTGCCCAGAACTCTTCGCCCAAGCATCCCAAGAAGACGCCCTCGACCGAGGCACCCGCCCCGACCGATCCTGCCAACACGACAACGACGGCGCCTGACCCCAACGCCACTCCGTCAACCGCGCCGTCGACAAGCCCCGAACCGTCGACCAGCCCCAGCGAGCCGTCAACCACGACTCCGCCCGCTGACCCGTCGACCACGCCGCCCAAATTTTAACCGGCACAACCCCGACCGGCTGAACGGCCCGGAGCGTGCCTCAATCCGCGAACGGCCTTAATCCGCGAACGGCCTTAATCAGCGAACGGATCGCGGACCAGAATGGTGTCGTCACGTTCCGGGCTGGTTGAAACCAGCGCAACCGGGCAACGGATCAGTTCCTCGATCCGCTTGATATATTTGATCGCAGGCGCAGGCAGTTCAGCCCAACTGCGCGCGCCTGCGGTTGATTCGTGCCAGCCGGGCAGCGTTTCGTATATCGGCTCCACGCCTGCCTGATCGGCGGCATGCGACGGGAAATAATCGATCACCTGCCCGCGCAGTTTATAACCGGTGCAGATCTTCACTTCGTCAAAACCGTCGAGAACGTCGATCTTGGTCAGCGCGATGCCGGTGATGCCGCCGACTGCCGCCGATTGACGGATCAACACCGCGTCGAACCAGCCACAACGCCGCTTGCGCCCGGTAACGGTGCCGAATTCATGGCCGCGCTCACCCAGCCGTTCGCCAGTTGCGTCGTGCAATTCGGTCGGGAACGGGCCTGAACCGACGCGCGTGGTATAGGCCTTGGCGATCCCCAGCACGAAGCCGACGCCCGACGGGCCAAGCCCCGAACCGCTCGCCGCGGTGCCCGCGACGGTGTTGGACGAGGTGACGAACGGGTAAGTGCCGTGATCGATATCGAGCAGGACGCCCTGTGCGCCTTCAAACAGGATACGGCGGCCCCGTGCGCGCGCTTCGTTCAGATCGCGCCACACCGGCCGCGCGAATGGCAGGACGAAGCCCGCGATTTCGCGCAGTTCGGCCAGCAATTGTTCACGGTCGATCGGCGGCTGGCCGAAACCGGCGCGCAGTGCGTCGTGATGCGCGGTCAGCCGGTCGAGCTGCGGCCCCAGATCATCCAGATAGGCCAGGTCGCACACCCGGATCGCCCGGCGGCCAACCTTGTCTTCATAAGCCGGGCCGATGCCGCGCCGCGTGGTGCCGATCTTGCCAGAGCCGCTGGCGTCTTCACGCAACCCGTCCAGGTCGCGGTGGAACGGCAGGATCAGCGGGCAATTGTCGGCGATCATCAGCGTTTCGGGCGTTGCCTTGACGCCCTGGCCCGCGAGCCGTTCGACTTCGGCCTTGAGCGCCCATGGATCGAGCACGACGCCATTGCCGATGACCGACGGCGTCCCGCGCACGATGCCTGACGGCAGCAGCGACAGCTTGTACGTAACGTTGCCGACCACCAGCGTATGCCCGGCATTGTGCCCGCCCTGGAAGCGGACGACCATATCGGCACGCTCCGCCAGCCAGTCGACAATCTTGCCTTTGCCTTCATCGCCCCACTGGGCACCGATTACCGCGACATTCGCCAACTCAAATCCTCTCGCGTTCACGCAAAATCGGGCCTTCCCGTAGAAAGCACAGGCGCGGGCGTCCAGCCGCTTCGTACAATTATGGCGAAGGATCGGGCGCGAAGCGGCGTTGTAGCAGACATGAGGAGATCATTCATGCGTTCCAGAGCCCTGTTTGCCGCCGCGACTCCGCTGGCTGTATTGGCGATGATGGCACCCACCGCCTGCCGTCCGGGGCCGCTGCGCGACCGGATCATCGGACGCACGGCCGATCCCGCTCCGCCCGCGCAGGAGGAAAGCTATGGCCGCGATCCGTTGCAGAAAATCGATTTCTGGCGCGCCGACACCAACCGGCCCGCCCCGCTCGTCATCTTCGTGCACGGCGGCGCGTGGAAAGCGGGCGACAAGCGCAACGCGACCGGCGGGACCAAGGTCAGGCACTGGCAGGCGGCAGGCTATGCCGTCGCCTCGGTCGATTACCGGCTGGTGCCCGCCGCAACGGTTGAACAACAAGCCGCCGATGTCGCCCATGCCATCGCGTG
This sequence comes from Sphingomonas sp., assembly GCA_041659385.1. Lineage (GTDB taxonomy): Bacteria > Pseudomonadota > Alphaproteobacteria > Sphingomonadales > Sphingomonadaceae > Sphingomonas. Next base: position 295,695 of record JBAZYJ010000001.1, on the reverse strand, counting down.
GCTGATCGGCCATGGCCGCGAACTGGGCATCGATACCGGGCGCGTCGCGCTGATCGGGCACAGCGCGGGCGCGCATCTCGCCGCGCTGGTCGGCACCGACATGCGCTATTTCGCCGATGCCGGGCTGCGGCCCGATGCGGTGCGCGGCGTCATCCTGCTCGACGGTGCCGCGTACAACGTGCCGCGCCAGATCGCCGAAGCGGGATCGTTCATGCACGGCGCTTATCTTCAGGCCTTTGGCAGCGATCCGGCGCGCCAGCGCGCCTTGTCGCCCATCTTCGCCGCGGCCCGGCCCAACGCGCCCGGTTTCCTGATCCTGCATATCGACCGGGCGGACGGCACGGCGCAATCCGATGCCCTTGCCGCCGCGCTGAACCAGGCCGGGACGCCCGCCGAAATTCGGGGTTTCGAAGGCAAGGGATTGCGCGGCCATATGCAGATCAACCGCGAACTCGGTGATCCCGATTACCCCGCAACACCCGTTGTCGACGCTTATCTGCGGCGCGTGTTCGGCGGTTAGAGCATCGCGCGAAAAAGTGGGCACCGGTTTTTCGCCAAAGCGATGCGACCACAAAGATAGAAAGCATCGTGCGTGATATATGGACCACGCACGATGCTTTAAGCCACCGGGTGCACGTCCCCCTGAGGCGAGAGCACATGCGTGCATAGCTGTGCCTGCGCGGTGTCGTGCGGTTCCAGCGCCGCAACCGTCACCCAGCCTTCGGCACGCCGGGCAGCGGCCAGTGCCGGATCGCTGCCGAACGGCACGAACAGGCGGCGGCGATCGGCGGGCGGAATGCCTGCATCGACGATGGCATCGGCATAAAGCGAAAAGCCGATTGCCGCCTCTTCGGTGCCGTCTTCGCGCATGATCGTATAGCTGCCGCCGCGCCCGATTTCGCTGCGCAGGCCCCCGGCGAAAATCGAAAAGCCAATCCACGACTGATATTCAAAGCCGTGTCGCTCGGTCGGGTCGAGCGTCAGCGACACCTTGCCCATCAACCCTTCGGCGACCTGCCACAGCCCATCGAGGCGAGAGGACAGCGCGCCGCCGACGTCGAGCTGGCACAACCGGTCATGCGCGCCCTCAAACGGCCCGGCAGCCTCGATCAGCGGCAGATAGCGCGGATCGATCGCGGCGACGCCACCGGCATCCTTGGCGTCCAGCCGGTCCTTCAACGCATCGATGCAGTCGCCCGCAATCGCCAGCGGCCCATTGGCCAGCGTGTCGACCAGGTCGGGCAAGGTGAAGTCGATCGACACATCGCTGATCCCCGCCGCCGCCAGCGCCTCGACCGCGACGGTGACGATTTCGCGCGCCGCCGCCACGCTGTCGAGGCCGATCAACTCGCAGCCGATTTGATATCGCTCGCGCTCGGGCGCCAGTTGCGAGGCGCGCAGCCTGACCACCGGCCCGGCATAGGAAAGCCGCACCGGGCGCGGGTGATGCGCCATGCGGGTGGCGGCGATTCGGCCGATCTGCGCGGTAATGTCGGGCCGGATCGCCAATGTGCGCTGCGACACCGGATCGACATAGCGCACCGCATCGATGGTGCGCGATGCCTTCAGCCGCCGGGCAAGCGCTTCGAAAAATTCGACGAGCGGCGGATCAACGCGCTCATAGCCATAAGCAAAGGCGGTTTTGAGCACGCGCGCCGCCAACCGCGCCGCCATGTCACCCGCGGGCGGCAGGCGATCGTGGAAACCTTCGGGAAGGAGAGCCGAAGTCATTTCAGGCCCGCTCCACCAGAACGTGCAGGGCCGAAACATGCAGGCACACGCGCCGCCGCCACTCGCGCTCCCGCCCCCTTGGTCGTCATGTTGGCAAAACCGATCACTCGCCACCCATTTGCTTTGCGCCGGGCTGTTCGCCCCGCCTCGTCCGCCTCGTTGCCTGCATGGGGTGCGCCGTCAAGGTTGATGTTGGCGACAACCCGGCGCCTTGCGCATACCTCCCCGCATCATCGGACAGGTAAAGCCCTGCCCGGTGATGCGGATATTGTCGGCAGAAACACCGGCTGAATCATTGGCAGGCCGGTTCGCCCGGCCCGCGCTCAGAACGCCAGCGCCATCACCGTCTTCACGCCTGCCAGGCCGCGCACTTCGGCGATAAGCTCTGGCGTCACGGCTTCGTCGACCGACAGCAGCAGCACCGCCTCGCCCCCTGCCGAACGGCGGCCAAGGTGGAAGGTGCCGATATTGACGCCCGCTTCACCCAGCAGCGAGCCCAGGCGACCGATAAAGCCCGGCGCGTCCTCGTTCACCACATAGAGCATGTGCCCGGCAAGATCGGCCTCGATCTTGATCCCGAACAGTTCGACCACGCGCGACGCGGTATCGCCGAACAGCGTGCCCGCAACCGAGCGTTCACCCGCATCGGTCTTGACCGAAACGCGCAGCAGCGTGTGGTAATCGCCTTCACGCTCGGTACGCACTTCGCGCACTTCCATGCCGCGTTCCTTGGCGAGCAGCGGCGCGTTGACCATGTTGACGGTATCGGTCTGGGTCCGCAGGAAGCCCGCGAGCACCGCCGAGACGATCGGTTTCTGGTTGAGTTCGGCAACCGCGCCTTCGGCATGGATCGAGATACGGCCGATCGCACCATGGGTAAGCTGGCCGACCAGGCTGCCCAGCTTTTCGGCAAGCGCCATATACGGCTTCAGCCGCGGTGCTTCCTCAGCCGACAGGCTGGGCATGTTGAGCGCGTTGGTAACGCCGCCCGACACCAGGAAATCGGCCATTTGTTCGGCAACCTGAATGGCGACGTTGACTTGTGCTTCGGTGGTCGATGCGCCCAGATGCGGGGTCGACACGAAATTGGGGGTGCCGAACAATGGCGACGCCTTGGCCGGCTCCTCCACGAACACGTCGAGCGCGGCGCCGCCGATATGACCCGAATCGAGCCCCGCCTTCAACGCGACTTCGTCGATCAGGCCGCCGCGCGCGCAATTGACGATGCGCACGCCCTTCTTGGTCTTGGCCAGCGCTTCGGCGGACAGGATGTTGCGGGTCTGGTCGGTCAATGGCGTGTGCAGCGTGATGAAATCGGCCCGCGCCAGCAGATCGTCGAGCTCGACCTTCTCGATGCCGAGTTCAAGCGCGCGTTCCAGGCTGAGGAACGGGTCGAACGCGACGACCTTCATCTTCAGCCCGCGTGCGCGGTCAGCGACGATCGAGCCGATATTGCCTGCGCCGATCAGCCCCAGCGTCTTGCTGGTCAGCTCGACGCCCATGAAGCGGTTCTTTTCCCACTTGCCGGCCTGTGTCGATGCATCGGCTTCCGGCAATTGGCGGGCGAGCGCGAACATCAGCGCAATGGCGTGTTCCGCCGTGGTGATCGAATTGCCGAACGGGGTGTTCATCACCACCACGCCCTGCGCGGAGGCGGCGGGGATATCGACATTGTCGACGCCGATGCCGGCGCGGCCGATGACTTTCAGGTTCTTCGCCGCGGCGAGGATCGCCTTGGTCACCTTGGTCGAACTGCGAATGGCAAGGCCGTCATACTCGCCGATGATGGCGATCAATTCTTCCGGGGTCTTGCCGGTGATCTCGTCAACCTCGACGCCGCGTTCACGGAAGATCTGCGCGGCCTTGGGGTCCATCTTGTCGGAAATCAGCACTTTGGGCATGGGGTTTGTCCTTTGAAACAATCATCGCGCCATAAATCGGGGCGCGCGCCGCGGACGGCGCATGGATTGGGGGGAAGCCCCGGCGTTCGGGCACCCATCGACGCCAATGGCGTGACGGGGCCGGTGACGGGGCCCGGTGCCGGGCGAAGCCGTCAGGCCGATTTGGCCGTTGCGTAAGCCCAGTCGAGCCAGGGGCCGAGCGCTTCGATATCGGCGGTATCCACCGTCGCGCCGCACCAGATGCGCAGGCCCGGCGGGGCATCGCGGTAGCCCGCGACGTCATAAGCCGCGCCTTCCTTGTCGAGCAGGGCCGCGAACTTCTTGATGAACGCCTCGTCCGCGCCTTCGACCGTCAGGCACACGCTGGTCTTTGAACGGATGCCGCGATCGACCGCGAGATGGCCCAGCCAGTCACGATGCGCGACAATCTTGTCGAGCGCGGCGGCATTGGCATCCGACCGGGCGATCAGGCCATGCAGGCCACCCAGGCCCCTGGCCCATTCCAGCGCGAAGATCGCATCTTCGACCGCCAGCATCGACGGGGTGTTGATCGTCTCCCCCTTGAACACGCCTTCGGCCAGCGCACCCTTCGACACCAGGCGGAACACCTTGGGCAGCGGCCAGGCCGGGGTATATTCGGTCAACCGTTCAACCGCGCGCGGGCCCAGGATCAGCACGCCATGCGCGCCTTCGCCGCCCAGCACCTTCTGCCACGAGAAGGTGGCGACATCGATCTTGTCCCATGGAAGGTCGTAAGCGAACACCGCGCTGGTCGCATCGGCGAAGCACAGGCCTTCACGATCGGCGGCGATCCATTCGCCATCGGGCACGCGCACGCCCGACGTGGTGCCGTTCCAGGTGAACAGCACGTCGTCGCTCCAGTCGACCTTGTCGAGATCGGGAAGCTGGCCGTAATCGGCGCGGATGACATTTGGTTCGAGCTTCAACTGCTTGACCGCGTCGGTCACCCAGCCTTCGCCAAAGCTTTCCCAGGCCAGCGTGGTGACGCCGCGAGCGCCCAGCATCGTCCACATCGCCATTTCAAAGGCGCCAGTGTCCGATCCGGGCACGATGCCGATGCGGTGGGTGTCGGGAAGCTGCAGCATCTCGCGCATCAGGTCGATGGCGTATTGAAGGCGCTGCTTGCCGATTTTCGAACGGTGCGAGCGGCCCAGCGACGCCGTCGCCAGTCGCGCGGCATCCCAGCCCGGCGGCTTGGCGCAGGGGCCGGACGAAAAGAACGGGCGAGCCGGTTTGGTGGCGGGTTTGGCGATCGCGGACGCAAGATTGGCGTCAATCGCGGCAGATTCAGTCATGTCAGTCTCTCCTCACAGAGAGCACGCGCGGCGTTGGGACCGCGTGGCCCGTCGGCCGCACTAAGGATTTCGCGCGCGCTGTCAAACTATTTGCGCGAAACCATTTACGGCCAACATCCCGGCGTTCAAACGATTCGCCTCACCGCAAGCCATTGGCAACACAGGCGCAACGCGGCATATTTCATGGCCATGAAGCGGGGCGTCGTTATTGCATCGGGACTGCTGCTTGCCGCCTGTGGTGGCGGAGGGCCGGATCGGCGGCCACCACCGCGCCAGGTGTCGAGCTATCCCAAGAACTGGACGCCGCCGACCAGTGGCGAAACCCGCGCCTGCGAGGCTGACCTGGACCGGGACCGCATCGATTACCGCCCCCTGCCCGACCAGTTTTTCAGTGGCGGTTGCCAGGCAACGGGTGCGGTGCAACTGATCGACATCGGCGTGCCCGTCACCGGGTTGAAAGCGATGCGGTGCGGGCTGGCGCGCGACTTTAGCGGCTGGGTCCGCAATGCCGTGGCCCCGGCCGCCCGCCAGATATTGGGCAGCGACCTGGTCCGCGTCGAAACCTATGGCACTTATGCCTGCCGCAACGTGATCGGCACCAGCAGTGCGTCAAACCGATTGTCCGGCCATGCGATCGCCAATGCCGTCGATGTCGCGGGTTTCGTGCTGGAGGACGGGCAGCGCGTCACGATATTGGGTGACTGGCAAAGCATCTCACCCGAACGGCGCGAATTCCTGCGCGTCATCCGCCAATCCGCCTGCCGCCGGTTCGGCACCGTGTTGAGCCCCGACTACAACACCGCGCACCGCAATCACCTGCACCTGGAAGACGATCACGCCAATTTCTGCCGGTAATGCGTAACGGGGGATTAAACCCGGCGACCGAATTCGCTACAGGGTGCCGATGAACGAACCAAAAGTACCCGATCGCGTTTTTGCCCGCGCCAGCCAGGACGCCGAATCCGCCCGCACCGTCACCAGCACGCCGCAGACCGAGCATCCCGCTTATCGGCTGGCGTTTCAGGACATGGACTTCCTGTTGCGGGAAGACCTGCGCCCGGTTCGCTTCCAGCTTGAGCTGCTGAAGCCCGAACTGATCCTCGATGAAGCCGATATCGGCTCCACCTTCGTATTCTACGGCTCCGCGCGGATTCCCGCCCCCGACAAGGCACAGGCCGTGCTCGACCGCGCGACCACCCCACGCGAACGCACCATCGCCGAACGCCTGATGGCGAAATCACGCTATTACGACGTCGCGCGCGATCTGGCCCGTCTGGTCAGCGTCCACCCTTGCGACGATCGGGGCAAGCGTCAGTTCGTCGTCTGTTCGGGCGGCGGGCCATCGATCATGGAAGCGGCCAATCGCGGTGCCGCCGATGTCGATGCCGAATCGATCGCGCTCAACATCGTGTTGCCGCACGAACAGGCGCCCAATCCCTATGTGACGCCGCGCCTGTCGATGCAGTTCCACTATTTCGCGCTGCGCAAGATGCATTTCCTGCTGCGCGCCCGTGCGCTGGCCGCGTTTCCGGGCGGTTTCGGCACGTTCGACGAATTGTTCGAGCTGCTGACGCTGATCCAGACGCGCAAGATCAACCCGATACCGGTGCTGCTGTTCGGCCGCGATTTCTGGACCCGGGTCGTCAATTTCGATGCGCTGGTCGAAGAAGGCGTCATCGCCGAGCGCGACCTGAACATCTTCACCTTCGTCGAGACAGCGGAGGAAGGCTGGCGCGCGGTCAGGCGCTTCTATGGCGGCGACGATACCGCCGTTCCCGGCAGCGACCCGCTTTGCGGCTGACCGCTCGACACTGAACATCGGCAAAGCGGCAACGTAGCAAGCCAGCAAAAAGGGCGCGCCGGACCATCCCGGCGCGCCCTTTTGTTTACGCGTGTCTGCTGTTTACGTGTGCCTGAGCGACAATCCCGCCGGGATGCTTATTCGGCTGGTGCCGCTTCGTTGGCGGTTTCGGTCGCGTTGGCCGCCGCATCGTCGGCAGGGGTCGCGGCCGGTGCCGCATCGGGTGCCGGCAATGGCAGGTTAGACCCCAGGCTGTTCAGATAAGCGATCACGTTGGCGCGATCCTCACCCTTGTCGAGTCCGGCGAAGCTCATTTTCGTGCCTTCGGCGAACTTCTTTGGATTGGTCAGCCAATCGTTGAGCGTGGCGAAGCTCCATTTCTGGCCTGCGGCCTTCGTCTTCAACGCGTCGGAAAAGGCAAAGCCGCCGCGGCCTTCCGCCATCGCTTCGCCGACGATTCCGAAGAGATTCGGCCCAATGCCGTTCGCGCCACCCTGATTGGCGGTGTGGCAGGACTTGCACTTCTGGAACACCTGCTCGCCCTTGGCGACGTCGCCTGCCGACATCAGCGTGTTGAACGGTACTTCCGGAGCAGCGGCATCCCCGCCCGCTTCTTCCGCGGCGACGATTTTATAGCCTTCCTGTTCGGGGTGCTCGCTTTTCATTGCCATGGTGCTGAACAGGTACAAGCCCAGCGCGGCTGCCATTGCGGCCAGCACCCAGCCCGCGATCGTATTGAAGCGATTGTCCATGATGTCGATTAGCCCCGTGCGCGAAAGTGCCGCATCCTTATCTGCGTGAATGCCGCATCGCAAGCCACGCTTGCCCGCTTTGACACACACCGTTAAGCGCGCGCGGACCATGGACAACTATGCAGCCCCCGCTCGCCCCCTTGTCGCGCGGATGATCGACGAGGCCGCCAGGGCCCCGGAACGTGCCGTCGCCTTTCAAGGCGCACCGGGCGCAAACTCACATGTTGCGGCGATGGAGGCGTTTCCGGACTGCCTCGCGCTGCCTTGTTTCGACTTTGCCGACGCCATCGATGCGGTGCGTGACGGGCGCGCGGACTGCGCGATCATCCCCATCGAAAATTCGTTGCACGGGCGTGTCGCCGACATGCATTTTCTGCTGCCCGAATCGGGGCTGGTCATCACCGGCGAGCATTTCCTGGCGATTCGCCACGCGCTGATGGGCGTTGGCACGGTCGACCAGATCAAGGAAGCGATGAGCCACCCCCAGGCCTTGGGCCAGTGCCGCCACTGGCTGCGCGACCATGGTATCCAGCCGGTTGCCTATCCCGATACCGCGGGCGCCGCCGCGATGGTCGCCGAACAGGCCGATCCCGCGATCGCCGCGCTCGCCCCGCCGGGCGCTGCCGCCATCTATGGCCTGAAGCTGTTGCAGGAAGGCATTGCCGATGCCGACCACAACACCACGCGCTTCGTGGTACTGGCCCGCGCAGGCAGGGCCGCCAATGGACCCGGACCATATATGACGACGCTGATCTTCGAGGTGAAGAACGTGCCCGCCGCGCTCTACAAGGCGCTGGGTGGCTTTGCGACCAACGGCGTCAACATGACCAAGCTGGAAAGCTATCAACGCGGCGGCAGCTTTTCCGCCACCGAATTCTATGCCGATATCGTCGGCAAACCCGGTGACGCGGCCGTTGATCGTGCGCTGGAGGAACTTGGCTTCCATTCCAAGTGGATGCGTGTCCTGGGCACTTATGTTCAGGCGCGCCCGCGCGGCTGATTGCCGCCGCGGTTTTTTGAATACCGGAACCCAATCATCGCCGATTTGCTCAATTTGAGTAAAAAACCGGGTTTGTTAGGCATTTCTGCCGATGCAATCGATTTTATAATGCGGTAAATGCCCGCCATCGCGGCTTGCGGCGGCGGATTGGCAAGATGATCCGAACCAGCGACGGCTGAACGAAGCAGGAGAGCCAGGTGGCAATGGCGTATGATTTTGCAGGGGGGCGGGCATCAGCAACGGTGAGCACCGATTGGTCGCCGCCGACCTTGCATGCCCAGCCGACCGCAACGGCGGCGGCGCGCCCGGTTCCCCAGCCCGACAGCCTTCTGGTCCGGGTCGTCGCCTTCACCATGCCGATCGGATTCTGCGCCGCATTGCTGCTGACGACCGGCGCCTAGTCGCCGCGCGCCCAGGCCTGCAACAACGTGCTGGCAATGGCATAAGGCGGCGGTGGCAGGAACGGCCCTTCACCACCGGCCAGCACCGCCCTCACCGTTTCGCGGTCCACCCACATCGCATCTTCCAGCTCGTTGCGGTCGATGGTCAAGGCGTCGTCCTGCGCCTCCGCCACGCAGGCGATCATCAGTGACGACGGGAACGGCCAGGGCTGGCTGGCGATATAGCGAACTTTCGACACGCGCACGCCCGCTTCCTCGGCAATTTCGCGCGCCACCGCTTCCTCGATCGATTCGCCCGGCTCGAGAAAGCCCGCCAGCGCCGAATAACGGCCCGCCGGCCAGCTCGGCTGACGCCCCAGCAGCGCGCGGCCACGATGTTCGGCAATCATGATGACGACGGGATCGACGCGCGGGAAATGTTCGGTGTCGCACGCCGGGCATTGCCGCCCCCAGCCGGCGCGGAACATGCCGGTCTGCGTCCCGCAATTGGCGCAGAACTGATGCCGGGAATGCCAGTCGAGCACGCTGCGCGCCGCGGCATAGGTCGCCGCTTCGCCGCTGTGCATCCGATCAAGCATGGCGAACAGCCGTACCGAGCGGCCGGGCGGCGCGCGCATCCCGGTTTCATAAACGGCGAAATGCGGCCGCGATCCGTCCAGCCCAAGCAGCACGAATTCCGCATCGGGCGATGCGTCGGCCATCGTCGTCCATTCCAGCCGCCCATCGTCATCGACGACCGGCTCGAAACCGTCGAGCTTCAGCAGGCGCGCGCGCCAGTCGCCAAGCGCGGCGGCAAGCGCGTTGGCATCGTGGCGAAGCGAATCGGCGCGGTCGAGCGTCCCACCAGTGAAGCCGGGTGCGGTTATCATCCGATCAATTGCCAAGATCGGCGTAGATGGAGGCCGTGGTTTCCTTGCGCAGCGGCCATTTTTCGCCCGGCAGGTAATTGACCATCACGGTTGCGCGGACTTTCCTGACCGGGTCGACCCAGCCGATGGTGCCCGCCGCACCGCCCCAGCCATATGTGCCCTTGGATGGCCCGCCCGGCACATCGGCCAGATAAACCGATCCGCCAGCGCCAAAGCCCAGGTTCGGCCCCTTGGCGCCACCGGTATTGGCCACTGCCCCGCCAAAGACGACGCCCGGCGGCAACAGGTTGGACATCGCCAGCTTGACCGTCGCCGCTTTCATCACCCGAACGCCGTCCAGCTCGCCGCCATTCTGCAGCATGTGGAGGAACCGGTCATAATCGCGCGCCGACATCACCAGCCCCGCGCCGCCATATGGGAAGGATGGCGGCTGCAGGTAAACCGATTTCGCGCCCGGATCGATCGGCAGCGGGTTGTCGCCAAGGAAGAAATAGCCCGTCACCAGCCGCTGCGCATCATTGGCGGGCACGGTGAAAAACGTCGCGTTCATCCTCAGCGGATCGAACAGCTTCACCTTCACAAACTGGTCGAACGGCATTCCGCTGATCTTTTCCACCACCGCGCCCAGCACGTCGAGGCCAATGGAATAGCTCCATTTGGTGCCCGGCTCGGCGATCAAAGGCAGCGTGGCGACGCGCTCGGCGAATTCCTGCAGCGTTTTCGGGCGGAGCAGCCGCGCCTGCGCTTCGGTCTTGGCGTCGGCGGTGAACGGCGTGATGCCCAGCCGGTTATATTCGTTGAGCAGCGGGCCAGTGGTGACGATGGTATAGCCCAGCCCGGCGGTGTGCGTCATCAGCTCGCGCACGGTAATCGGCCTGGTCGCGGGGCGCGTGGTCAGGTCCTTTTGCGGATCGACCAGCACTTTCATGGTGCGATAGGCCGGGAAAATATCGGCAATCGGCTCGTCGAGGCTCAGCTTGCCCTGCTCGATCAGGATCATCGCCGCCATCGCGGTAATCGGCTTGGTCATCGAATAGACGCGCCACAGCGAATCGGCATCGGTCGGCGCGGCGCCCGCGTCGAACGACAGCGCCCCGGCCGAAACGAAGGTCGTGCTGTCCCCCCTGCCAATCGCCGCTACAATGCCCGGCGCCCTTTTTTCGGCGGGATAGCTGTCGATCACCGCGCGAGTCCGGGGCAAGGCAAGCGAGACGGTGCCGGTTGCAGGCGCCGGAGACGCCACTGACGATATATGGGGCGATGCCTGCCCGGCCAACGCCGCCCCGGCTCCGGACAACACCACCCCGGCAGTCAGCAGCGACGCCGCCGCGCCCATCATCAACAGCCGTTTCGTCGGTACGTTCATCGCATCCTCCCAAGTTCCGCTGCTTTTGCAAAGACAGTCGGCAAGCCAGCCGACTCGAGGGTATCAATCGTCCACCATTCGCCGTCCGGCGGGGTTGAATGCCCGTCCCACACCGCAACCGCAAGCGCGAGATGGAGGCGAAAATGGGTGAAGACATGATCCACCCCGCCGGGCAACGCGCGCCAGGCAAGCGATGCAACCGGCGCATCGGCCAGGCCGGGCGGCTCGTCGACCCACGGCCCGCCCGGCAAGGCGCGCATGCCGCCCAGCAAGCCGCGCGGCGGGCGTCGGACGAGCAGGACACAGCCATCGCTTTCCAGCCAGAATGCCGTGCCGTAACGCTGTGGCCGGGTGCGCCGTGGCGGCTTTACCGGAAAGCGTTCGGGCGTACCCGACGCCGCTGCCCGGCATTGCGGGCGCAGCGGGCACAACAGGCAATCGGGATTGCGCGGCGAACAGATCGTCGCACCAAGGTCCATCATCGCCTGGGCAAAATCCCCGGCGCGGGCATCGGGCGTTATCCCGTCGGCAAGCGCGCGGATCAGCGGCTTGGCCATGGGCAGCGCTTCCTCGACGCCGAACAGCCGCGTCACCACACGCTCGACATTGCCGTCGACCACCACCGCACGGCGGCCAAAGGCGATCGCGCTGATCGCCGCCGCCGTGTACGCGCCGATGCCGGGAAGCGCGGCGAGCATGGCCTCATCCGCTGGGAACACCCCGCCATGCCGATCGACCACCGCCCGCGCGCAAGCCAGCAGGTTGCGCGCGCGGGCATAATAGCCAAGCCCGGCCCATGCCGCCATCAGATCGGCATCCACCGCCGCCGCCATCGCCGCCACATCGGGCCAGCGCCTTACGAACGCGTCGAATCGCGGCCGCACCGTCGCCACCGTCGTTTGTTGCAGCATGATTTCGGACAGCCAGACGCGATAGGGGTCGGGCACCTCCCCGGTACGCGCGCGCCATGGCAAATCGCGGGCATGAGTGTCATACCATCCAAGCAAGGTCCGCGAAATTGCGGCAGGCTGGTCAAGTTGATATCGGTCCTTGGCGATCACGCCGTGGCTATGGCATGGGGAGCGCATGAGCAAAAGCGGCGGCAAGACGCCACGTCCCCAAAAAGAAGAACCGCGCCGCGGCGGCCCTGCCCGCGCGGTTGCCGATCTGCTGCCCAATGTCGGCGGCGCGGCCTTCCGCCGGTTCGGCTTTGTGCAAAGCTCGATCGTCAGCCGCTGGGCCGAAATCGTCGGCCCGCGCTATGCCGCGGTATCGCAGCCCGAATCGATTCGCTTCCCGCGCGGCAAGCGGGAGGATGGCGTGCTGACGCTGGCCGTGCGGGGCGCACATGGCCCGATGATGCAGCATGTGACGCCCGAAATTATCGAGCGAATCAATCGCTTCTTCGGCTACCCCGCCATTGCGCGCATCAATTTTCGCCAGGGCCAATTGGCGTCGCCTGCCCCGACTCCGCGCCCAGCACCCCCGTCACTGAAGCCATTGTCGCTGGAAATGGGCGACAGCCTGCGCGCGATTGCCGATCCCGAGTTGAAGGCAGTGCTTGGGGCGCTGGCCGCCGGCATCGCCGCAACACGCGGCGCGCCCGTCATCCCTGCCCCGTTGAGTATTGACGAATGAAGCACTGGATCCTGGTTTTCGCCGCGCTGCTGACGGCGGCCGCCCCCGCGGCGAGGCACGGCACGAGCGGCAATAACGCGAGCACCAATACCGCCGCCAGCCAGCCGCCGGTTGCCGGGGACTGGAACAGCTATGTCCGCGTTTCGCCCACCGGCACCTATATCGTCGGCAACCCGCGCGCGCCGGTAAAGCTGGTCGAATATCTCAGCTACACCTGTCCGCATTGCGCCGCGTTTGCCCGCGAATCAGCGGCGGTCCTGCGCAGGCAGATGATAAAATCCGGCTCGGTGATGATCGAATACCACCCGGCGGTGCGCGACCAGGTGGATTTGTCCGCATCATTGCTGGTCAAGTGCATCGGCCCCAAGCGCTTCGCCGATGCCAGCGAAGCGGTGTTCGCCCATCAGGACGATTGGCTGCCGCTCGCCATCGGCTTTCTGCAGAACGACGCCCGCCGCTTCGCGCTTGATCCGCCATTGGCGCAGATGAAGACCACGGCCCAGCTTTCCGGCCTGATCGATGTATTTCGCGGCCAGGGCATGACCAATGCCGAGCTTGACCGATGCTTCACTGACACCGCCGCGCTCAATCAGGTCGCGGCGTTGGGCGATGGATCGCGCACCATCATTCGCGGCACCCCGACTTTCTTCGTCAACGGGGTCAAGACAGACTCGTTCCAATGGTCCAAGCTGGAACCGGAGTTGCGCGCGAAAGGCGCCAAGTAAATCCATGGAGTATCTTTGCATGAACAAGCGTTTCGGTATTGCCCTGGCACTCGCGCCACTCGCGCTGGTCGCTGGTTGTGGCGGCAATGGCAGCGGCGGCAACGCATCGGCGCCGGCCGCCGCAACCGGCTCGGTCGCAGCAAAGGCGGCGCCCGCTGGCAAGCAATGGATCGATACCATCAGCAAGACCGCCGACGGCGGCTATCTGATGGGCAATCCCGACGCGCCGCTCAAGGTCATCGAATATGGCTCGCGCTCATGCCCGCATTGCGCGCATTTCGACGCCGAAGGGCTTCCCGCGCTCAAGACGGGCTATATTGCCAGCGGCAAGGTTTCGTATGAATTCCGCGACTATCCGGTCCACGCCGCGCTCGACATTCCCGGCATCCTGCTGGGCCAGTGCGTCGATCCGTCGCAGTTTTTCCCGATGCTCGACCAGATGATGAGCAAGCAGGACGTACTGCTCGCCGATATCGACAAGAAGCTGCCCGCCGCCGAACAGGCCGGATGGCAGACCAAATCGCCCAATGAAGTGGCGACGATCATGGCGCAGAAGCTGGGCTATGTCGATTTCGTCAAGCAGCGCGGCGTGCCCGAAGCCAAGGCGATGGCGTGCCTGGCCGACAAGGGCGCGCTCGACACCTTGTCGAAGCACCTCCAGACCGCCGACAGCCAGTTCCACGTCGCCTACACGCCGACATTCATCCTGAACGGCGCCAAACTGGACGGTGCCGATGACTGGGCAAAGCTGGAAGCCGCGCTCAAAGCGGCTGGCGCCTGATCGCGCTGGCGGGAACGGCAAGCTAAGTGCAGATCAAGCGCTTAAGGCTTTCGGGCTTCAAGAGCTTTGTCGATCCCGCCGACTTGCGCATCGAACCGGGGCTGACGGGCGTCGTCGGCCCCAATGGCTGCGGCAAGTCCAACCTGCTTGAAGCGCTGCGCTGGACGATGGGCGAAAACAGCGCCAAATCGATGCGCGGCGCGGGCATGGAAGACGTTATCTTCGCGGGCACGTCGTCGCGGCCGCAGCGCGATTTTGCCGAAGTCTCGATCCTGATCGACAGTGCGCCCGGCCCATTGGGCGATGGCGAGGAAGTCGAGGTCGTACGCCGCATCGAACGCGGCGCGGGTTCGGCCTATCGCATCAACGGGCGCGACGTGCGGGCCAAGGACGTGGCGTTGCTGTTCGCCGATGCCGCGACGGGCGCGCATTCGCCCGCGCTGGTCAGCCAGGGCAGAATCAGCGCGGTCATCGCCGCCAAGCCCGCCGAACGCCGCCAGATGCTGGAGGAAGCCGCCGGCATCGCGGGCCTCCACGTCCGCCGCAGGGACGCCGAGCAAAAGCTGCGCGCGACCGAAGCCAATCTGGTGCGTCTGGACGAAGTGATCGCCGATCAGGAAGCGCGCGCCAACGCGCTGAAACGCCAGGCGCGGCAGGCCGAACGCTATCGCCAGCTTTCCGACCAGATCCGCGTGGCAGAGGCGCGGATGATCTTTTCCCGCTGGCGCGAAGCCGCCGCCGCCGCCGATATCGCTCGGGCCGAAGCCGCCGCTGCCGAAGCACAGGTGGCCGACGCGGCCGAGATGCAGCGCGCCGCCGCCGCGCATCAGACCGCCGCTGTCGACGCATTGGCCGCCGCCCGCGCACAGGCATTGGCCGCGCGTGACCGGGCAAGCGAGGCGGCGCACCAGCTCGACACGCTGCGCACCGAGCGGGCGTCGGTCGAGCGCCGCACCAGCGAGCTTGCCGATGCGCTCGCCCGCATCGTCACCGACCGCGAACGCGAAGGCGCGCTGGCCAATGACGCGGCCGAGGCACTGGCGACGCTGGCAGGGGAAGCAAAGGCGCTGGAGAGCCGCGTCGCCCAGGCCACCGCGCGCAGGCCCGAACTCGATGCCGCGCTGGCTCTGGCGGAAAGCCATGCCCGCGATGCCGAGGTCGCACTGGCGCAGGCATTGGCGGCGCAGGCCAGCGAAGCCGCCGACGCCCGCGTTGCCCAGGCCGCGCAGAACGCTGCCCATGCCCGTGTCGACCGTGCCCAGCGCGATCAGGCCCGTATCGCCGCCGAGGCCGCCGCGCTGGCCGATATCGGCCCGCTGGAGGCACAACGCCGCGACGCGGCTGCCATGCGTGAACGGGCGACCGGGCAGATGGAACACGCCCGTGCTGCCCAG
Source organism: Sphingomonas sp. (assembly GCA_041659385.1). GTDB lineage: Bacteria > Pseudomonadota > Alphaproteobacteria > Sphingomonadales > Sphingomonadaceae > Sphingomonas. The sequence goes on along the minus strand of JBAZYJ010000001.1, from coordinate 280,020 downwards.
ATGGCCGCCGATGCCGAGGAGCGCGCCGCCATCGGCTCACGCGACCAGGCGCAATCGGCGCGCGCCGCCGCCCATGCCGAGCTTGCCGCGATCGACAGCGAAAGCGTGGCGCTGGCCAAGGCGACACGATCGACCGGCAAGGACCGGCTGCTCGACCAGCTTCGGCCGGAACCGGGGTTTGAACGCGCCCTTGCCGCGGCGCTGGGCGACGATCTGGAGGCCGGGCTGGACCCCGCCGCCGACCATTATTGGGCTGGCGCCGACCCCCGCGACACCGATCCCGGACCACCCGACGGATTGTCGCGCCTTGCCGCGCATGTGCAGGCCCCGGCCGCGCTTGCCCGGCGGCTGGCGCAGGTTTTTGTCGCGGACAGCGATGATGGACAGCCATTGGCGGTTGGCCAGCGATTGGTGACACGCGGCGGTGTCCTTCGCCGCTGGGATGGCTTCATCGCCAAATCGGTGGGCGCTGCCGCCGCCGAACGACTGGCGCGGCTCAACCGGCTGCGCGCGCTGGAAGATGCCCGCCCGGCGGCGTTGCAGGCCGTCGAGGCCGCCACCGCCACGCTGGACCGTATTGCCGCCGCCATCACCACTGCCCGTGCCCAGGCGACCGACGCGCGCCGCCTGATCGATGCGACCGAAACGCAGATTCGCGACGCCACCCGCGCCGAAGACCGGGCGGTTGCCGCCATCGAACGTATCGAGGCGCAGCGCAGCGATGCCGCCGAACGCAGCCGCCGCACCATCGCCGACCTGGATGAGGCCCGCACCGAACTGACCCGTGCTGAAGCCGCCATCGCCGCCCTGCCCGATGGCAGCGCGACGCACGACCGCGTGGCGCTGCTCCAGCGCGACGCGGAACGACGGCGCACCGATGTCGCACAGGCGCGCGCCGATCGCGCCGCGCTCGACCGCGACCTTGGCAACGATCAGGCGCGGCTGGCCGCGGGCCAGGCCGATGTCCGCAACTGGCGCGCTCGCGCCGGGGAAGCCGCACGGCGCATTGCCGACATGGCCAAACGCGAGGAAGCGCCGGGAGCGGAAAACGCCGTGCTCGCCGCACGCCCCGCGCAACTCGATGCCCGGATTGCCGAAACCGACGCCACTCATGCCAGCACCCGCCGCGACGCCGATGCAGCATTGGCCGCCGAACAATCCTCCGAAGCCACCTTGCGCCAGGCCGAAACCATCGCCCGCGACGCGGGTGAGGCATTGTCGCAAGCCCGCGAAACCCGCGCCGGAGCAGCGGCACGCGCCGAAAATCAGGAAGCCCGGCGCATCGAACTTGGCCGCGTTTCGGGCGAGCGCTTCGAATGCCCGGCGCCGGTCCTGCCTGAGAAGATCGGCTTTTCGCCCGACGAAACGCGCGCACCCGCCGAGGAATCGAGCCGCCACGAGCGACTGTCCGCCGAGCGTGAGCGGATCGGGCCGGTCAATCTGGTCGCCGAAGCCGAACTCGCCGAACTGGAGGCCGCGCGGACGACCAACGCCAGCGAGCGCGAGGAACTGGGGCTGGCGGTCAATCGGCTGCGCGGATCGATCGGCAATCTCAACCGCGAGGGGCGGCAACGGCTACTCGCCGCGTTCGAGGCGGTGAACGGCCATTTCCAGCGACTGTTCACCACGCTGTTCAATGGCGGCCAGGCGCATCTGGAACTGATCGATTCGGATGACCCGCTGGAAGCCGGGCTGGAAATCATGGCGCAACCGCCGGGCAAGAAGTTGCAGTCGCTGACCCTGTTGTCAGGCGGCGAGCAGGCGTTGACCGCGGTGGCGCTGATCTTTGGCCTGTTCCTGACCAATCCGGCGCCGATTTGTGTGCTGGACGAAGTCGACGCGCCGCTCGACGACGCCAATATCGAACGCTTCTGCGACCTGCTCGATGCGATGACGCGCGAGACCCGGACTCGTTACCTGATCGTCACCCACAACGCGGTGACGATGAGCCGGATGCACCGGCTGTTTGGCGTGACGATGGTGGAACGCGGTGTCAGCCGACTGGTTTCAGTCGACCTTGGCGGCGCCGAGCAATTGCTCGCAGCGGAATGACGCGCGCCGCCGTTGCGCGGTGCAGATCAATGCCTGCTGGCGCCCTTGCGGCCGAATTTCAGCCACAACACGCCCAGGACCGCCAGGACGCCAACCACGCCAATCACCAGATCGGCCGAATGGAATGCCGCCTTCAGCCGCGGATCGCTGTTCCATTTGTCGCCCAGCACCAGCCCCAGCCAGGCAAGGCCGCCGCACCAGATCGCCGAACCGATCGTGGTATAAAGGTGGAACTTGACCAGGTTCATCCGGCCCAGCCCAGCGGGAATTGAAACGAACGCGCGCACCACGGGCAACATTCGCCCGACCAATGCGGCCATGCTGCCCCAACGGGCGAAGAATTTTTCCGCCAGATCAAGATGGTGGCCATCGACCAGTACGTAGCGGCCATAGCGCTCGACGAGCGGGCGTCCGCCGCGACGGCCGATTTCATACCCCAGCCGCGCGCCGATATTTTCGCCGATCACCGCCGCGATGATGACGCCGGGCAGGCTGAAACTGCCCTTGAACACCAGATAGCCCGAAAACGGCATGATGATTTCCGATGGAATCGGAATGCCGCTGCTGACCAGCGCCATCAGCAGGACGATACCGGGATAGCCACCCGTCGAAATGACCGCGATGACGAAGGTGGCGAGATAACCGAGCAGCTTTTCAAACATGGCCTGCGCGCTAGCGGTAAAAAGGCAGGCATGGGAAGAGAAATTCGGCGGCGCAGCATTTTTGACCAGTCGCGGCGCACGCCCAGGACGGATCGCGGATCAGCCGAACACAAAGCGACCCGGCATCGGGTTGAGCGGGAAAGTGAAGAACCCGGTAATCAGCAAGGCGCCGATCACCCTGCCACGCACCGCCATGCGCTGGCGGGTAACATTATCCCCGCCAGCGCCCGCCAGCGGCCATCATGGATCATTTCGGGTGTGCGGCGTCGTCTTCTGCCCGTTGGGCGGCCTTGCGCGCGCGGTTTTCAGCGCGGGCAGCGTCGAACTGCTGCGCGGCACAGCCGGTTGCCCCACCCGAACCCTCGGCCGAACACGAGCCGATGCCGGAGGCACCCGCCACCAAGGCACCTTGCTGGCGCGCCGCCCAGGATTGGAATTCGGGCTTGATCGTGTCGGGCCGTAAATCCTTGGGCAAGCGATAGCGTTCGGCCGCGCTGCGCCGCACGCAAACGACGATTTCATTGCCCTGGCCATCCGTCGGGCAGCGCTCCGTGCCATAGATATACAGCACGCCGTTGACCGGCGCTTCCTGCCGACCGCTCGTCACCCGCACCGGCAATGTCGCCACCGACGGCGGCTCGCTGGCCTTGGCGGCGGCGTCGCCTGAAGCAGGGGGAGGCGCAGGAGTTGGCGCGGGGGTGGTGGGTGTTGTTGGCCTCACCTCGCTCGTTTTGGGCGCCGCCTGTGCCGCCGCCTGCTGGCCATGCGCCGTGCCCGACGCGATCAACCCGGCGGCGGCAATCGCCGGCCAGGCCGCACGGAACGCAAAGGTGATCATCGATCGGTCTCCTGCATCGCCGCCCTGCGCGTCACCGGGGCATCCTTGGGGGGCGTCTTCCGCGCAATTCTCATATCCGTTTGGCGGTTGCAATCGCCACGCGGCAGCCCATGCGGATAACCGCGCTCAACAACGGATAGGCTGGCGCTTCCTCCGCCCCGCTTGCCAGGGCGGTTGCCTTGTGTTCGCGCTCGTCAGCCTGAAAATCGGCGATGGCGTCGGAAAGTTCCGGGTCGCTGCTGCCCAACAGGCCAAGCTGTTCCGAATAATGGTTGTCGATTTCGGTTTCGACCGCGGCTGTGCATGCCATCGCCACTTTCGGCCCCATCGCCGCCGTCACCGCGCCAAGCGCAAAACCCGCGACGTTCCAGAATGGCTGGAGCAGGGTTGGCCGCACGCCGCGCCGCGCCATCATCGCGTCGAAGAATGCACGGTGGCGTTCTTCCTGATTGGCCATCCCCGCGATCAATCGCGCCGCCGCGCCGCGATCGCCCATGACGGCGAGCTGGCCCGCGTAAATCCGCGTCGCGCCATATTCGCCCGCCTGATCGACCCGGATCATCGCATCGGTCCGCCGTTTGGGATCGCCGGGTTTCCAGCCGGTCATGCCCGGCCCCTGCGCGACAACAGCGCCAGCACCGCCGACCCGCCCGCAATCGAGAAGATCGCGTTGAAACCCGCCAGCGAGATACCGAACAACGTCCATTGCGGCGCATCGCAGCGCACGATGGGTGCCGCCATGATCCGCGCCAGCATCTGATCGACGCTGCCGCCGGATTCGGTCACCGCGCTGGCGCACGGCGTAATGCCTTGCCACCAATGATATTCAACCCCGGCATGGAACACGCCGATGCCGCCGCTGGTCAGGATGGCCAAGGCCGCCAGCGCGACCAGCACCTGCCGCGCGCCACGCACCGGCACCACGAATGCCAGCACCGCCAGCACGATCGCGGTGTAATGCGGCCAACGCTGCCAATGGCACATTTCGCACGGGACAAGGCCGCCGATATATTGCGACCCCAGGGCGCCAGCCATCAACAGGCCGGGCACCAGCAGCGCCAACAGCCGCGCCAGACGGAAATTGTTCTGGTTCATCGCGGCGATCAATTCTTCCTGGGCGTTGGCACCGATGCAGGCGCCGATGCTGGTGCGGGCGGCGTTTCAGCGGGAAGCTGAGGCACCGGGTTGCGCGTCCCCAGCTTGTCGATCAGCGCCAGTTGTTGCGGGCCGCCCAGCCGCGCGATGGTCTTGAGCGCGTAATAGAGCTGGAAATCCTCGATCCCGCGTTTTTTCAGGTCGTCGGCGCTTTCGGCCAGCCGCTTGTCGGGCACGCTGTCCTGTTCCAGCGCCTTGTCGTCAACCTTGGCCTGATTGATGAGATGGCGGCGCAAATCATCCTCGCGGAAGACCGGGCGGGTCGCGTAATCGCTGTCGGAAAGCTGTGGCACCGGTACATCGGGATCGATCCCGCCTTCCTGCACCGAGCGGCCCGACGGTGTGTAGTACCGCGCCGTCGTCAACCGCACCTCGGTATGGGCGCCCAGCGGCAGCAGCGACTGGACCGATCCCTTGCCGAATGTACGGTCGCCGATCACCAGCGCGCGGTGATGGTCCTGCAACGCACCCGCGACGATTTCCGATGCCGATGCGGTGCCCGCATTGGTCAGCACCACGACTGGCCTGCCGCCCGTCGTATCGCCCGGCGTTGCGAAATAACGCTGGATATCAGCCTTGTCGCGGCCACGCTGCGAAACGATCTCGCCATGGTCGAGGAACGTGTCGGAAACCGAAATCGCCTCGTTCAGCAGCCCGCCGCCATTGTCGCGCAGATCGACGACATAGCCCAGCGGATCATGCCCCAGCTTGCCCTTGATGCTGGCGATGGCGCGACGGACATGCTCGCCGGTCTGGTCGGAAAAGCTGTTGATGTTGATGATGCCGATATCGCCCTTCACGCTCCATTTCACCGGCAGCAGCAGGATCTTCTCGCGCGTCAGCATCAGCTTGATCGGTTCGGTGCGCCCGGTGCGCAGCAGCGTCAGCGATACCTTGGTCCCCGGCTGGCCGCGCATCGCGCTGACCGCGTCGTCAAAGGGGACGTTGAACAATTCCTTGCCGTCGATCTGGGTGATGTAGTCGCCCGATTTCACCCCCGCGCGCCAGCTTGGCGTGTCTTCCTGCGGGGCAATGACTTTCAGCACGCCGTCCTGCGGGGTGACCGACAGGCCGACCCCGCCATAATTGCCCTCGGTCTGGATGCGCAGATTGTCGTAGTCGATGCCGTCTTCATAGGAACTATGCGGATCCAGCGCAGCGAGCATCCCGTCGATCGCACCCTTTACCAGCGTCTTGTCATCGACTGAATCGACGTAATTGGCCTTGACCAGGTTATAGACGTCCATGAACTGGTCGAGCTGCCGATAGCTGCCGCTATCCACCTGGGCCATGGCGCTGGTCGCCAGCGGAACGCCGGCAAGGGCAATGGCAATGGCAGAAGCCTGGAACACAGCGCGGGACATCGGGTACTTCCAATCAACTCGGCAACAATGGCCGCTACGATAGCGACATTCGCGGAGCGTTCAAACGGTCAACATCGATTTCAACCATGCCGATGCTGAACCTGGCATTGACCGGCGGCGCGCGATCAACCCGCCAGCCGCGTCATATCGACCGGCCGGTCGCGGCGGCGCAGTTCGATGGTGACGTGCGGCTTGTCGCCTGCGCCCGCATGGCCGACCGGCGCGCCCTGCCGCACCTGATCGCCCGCCTGCACCGCGACATCGGCCAGCCGCGCGATCAGCGACGTCCAGCCGCCGCCGTGATCGATGATGACCACCATGCCATAATCCCGAAATGCCCGTGCAAAGACGATGCGCCCGGCAGCCGGGGCAACGACCTGCGCGTTGGGCGCGGTTTCCAGCGTCAGGCCGCGCGACCGCACGCCCGCGTCGGACAATTCCCCCAATCCGGTCAACAGATGCCCGTCAACCGGCAGGCGATAGGGCGGCGTGGCGTGCGACCAGCCCATGGCATCGACCGGCGACGGCGCCTCCCCCGGTTTCAACGGGCGCGGCAAGGGGCCGGGCAACGCCTCCAGATCGGCACGCACCGCGGCGGCATTGCTGGCCTGCGACATCAGGTCGACCAGATCGCGCGCCTGTTCGCCCAGCGCAATCGCCCGATCCGATTCGAACAAGGCATCGCGGCCCAGCGTCTGCGATTTCAGCCGATGCTCCGCCTCCAGCCGGACCAGCGCCAGCCGCTCGGTTTCCAGCCGCCCGCGGCTTTCGGTCAGGCTGGAAACCGCGATCGTCGCATCGCGCTGCAACTGGCGAGTGCGCTGCAATCCGGCGCGCACCGTTGCCGTCCGCTCGCGCACCACGGGCGTCACCGTCGCCATCACCGCGCGGACATGCACCAGATCGCTCACTGATCCCGGTTGCACCAGGCTGAGCAGCACTGGCCGCCGCGCCAATGCCTGCAATGCCGCGGTCAAACGGATGATCGGCCCCTGCTGCGTCGCCAGTTCGGCGCGCTGGCTGGCAAGCAGCCGGTGGATGATCGCGATCCGCGCCTGCGCCGCCGAGATATCGGCCTGGGCGCGCTGCACCCGCGCGGCGACGGCGGCTTCTTGGGCGCTGGCCTTGCGTGCCTGATCCTGTTCGGCGGCGGCTTGCGTCTCAAGTATCGCGGCGCGCCGCGCGGCGGAGGCGGATTGCGCGCGCGCCTCGATCAACCGTTGCTGGTCGGTGGAAAGCGCCGGCGCCTGCGCGGCACCCGTCACTGCCCACATCGCGGCACTCACCGCGGCACCCATCGCTATTGCCATGCCGATGTTCCCCAACCCGCAATATCGAAGCCGACGCGCCGCCATGCGCGCTATCCTTCGCGGTGATAGGGGTGGTTGGCAAGGATGCTGGTCGCCCGCCACAATTGTTCGGCCAGCATGGCGCGCGCCATCAGATGCGGCCAGGTCATGCGGCCAAAGGACAGCAGCAGGTCGGCACGCGCGCGATCATCGTCCGAAAAACCATCCGCCGCGCCGATCATGAAGCGCGCTTCCCGCACGCCATCGTCGCGCCAGCGGCCCAGCGTGTCGGCAAATGCCTTCGATCCCATGATCTGGCCGGTCTCGTCCAGCAGGACAAGCCGGGTCTGCGGCTCGACGGCGGGCAGGCGCCCGCCGGTATCGGGCAGTTCGGTCAGGCGGACGGGCCAGGCGAGCCGCCTGGCATAGCGCTCCACCAGATCAGCCTCGGGCCCGCGCCCGATTCGCCCGCGCGCGACGATGTGGAGCAGCAAGGAAGCGCGTCAGGCCTGGGCGGGATCGGCCACGGCGACCGGCGCATCGCCAAACGCCCACATCCGCTCCAGATTATAGAAGCTGCGGACTTCCGGCCGGAACAGATGGATGATGACGTCGCCGGCATCGATCAACACCCAGTCCGCCGTCGGCAACCCTTCGACGCGCGGGGTACGACCCAGCTCCGCCTTGATCTTCTCCGACAGTTTCTGCGCCATCGATGCGACCTGGCGCGTCGAACGGCCGCTTGCGATCACCATATGGTCGGCGATGCTGCTTTTGCCGGCCAGCGGGATCGACACCGTCTCGACCGCCTGATCGTCATCGAGCGACGCCAGGACAAGTTGATGCAGCGCCTCGACACTGTCAGTGCCGGACGATCGATAAACATTGGGGGATGAGGCCAAGGGAACTCCTGAGTTCACGGAGCGCGACGCGCGCCCGGTGCGGGTGATGGAGGGGAAAGAGACAAGTACCGACGCTGCCAGGCAGGATCAGCCTTGCGCAGGCGAGTCGCCGAAGTCGGATCGGGGCGAAAGCGCAACAGCACGAGCGCCGGCAATCTCCAGTCGGTCCAATGTTTCGCATGGCGCGCGGGGTGGACGAAGCGCCGCAGCCAGCCCATCGCGGGTGCCGCGTGGGCAGCGCCATCATACCCCGGACGCGCGATAACCGCAATCGGAACCGTCAAGGCGATTTGCCGCCAGCCGCGCCACTGGTGAAACTGGGCAAGATTGTCCGCCCCCATCAGCCAGACGAAGCGCTTTTTGGGGAACAACCGCACGATCGAATCGATGGTATCGACGGTAAAGCGCGTGCCCAGCCGCTGTTCGATGGCGCTGACGCGGATCGGCGCGTGGCGCGCCATTTTGACCGCGGAGGCAAAGCGCGCACTGAACGGCGCCATGTCGCCGCGCCCTTCCTTCAGCGGGTTGCCGGGCGACACCAGCCACCACACTTCATCCAGATCAAGCGCGCGCAACGCCGCCAGGCTGATCGCGCGATGGCCGCGATGCGCCGGGTTGAACGACCCGCCCAATATGCCGATGCGACTAGCCAATCACTTGCCCATATCGTTGGAGGCGCCGTGAAAGGATCGTGCAGGGCGCGGTGAAACGCCGTCGATCAAGGCCGGGTCTGTCCCGTGCCATGACCAACCCATTTATAGGTGGTCAGCCCTTCCAGCGCGACCGGGCCGCGCGCGTGCAGCCTGCCCGTCGCAATGCCGATTTCCGCGCCCAGCCCGAATTCGCCGCCATCGGCAAACTGGGTGGAGGCGTTCCACAGCACGATGGCGCTGTCGACGCCCGCGAGAAAACGTTGCGCAACCGCTTCATCAGAGGCGACAATCGCGTCGGTGTGGTGCGATCCGTGTTGGGCGATGTGCGCCATCGCACCATCCACCCCGTCGACCATCGCCACCGAAGCAATCGCGTCGAGATATTCGGTATCCCAATCGGCATCGCTTGCCACGCCAAGACCCGGCGCCAGGCCGCGCGCATCCGCATCGCCGCGCACCGAACAGCCCGCATCGACCAGAGCGGCGATCAATCCGGCGGCGGGTTCGTATCCACGGTCGACCAGCAATGTTTCCATCGATCCGCACACGCCCGTGCGCCGCATCTTGGAATTGACGACAATCGCCTCCGCCATTGCCGGATCGGCGCTGGCGTCGACATAGACGTGGTTGATACCGTCAAGATGCGCCAGCACCGGCACGCGCGCTTCGGATTGAACGCGCGCCACCAGGCTTTTGCCGCCGCGCGGGACGATCAGGTCGATGGCGCCTTCCGCCCGCAGCATCGCGCCGACCAGCGCCCGGTCGGTCGAGCCGACCAGTTGCACCGCGTCGCCGGGCAACCCTGCACTCGTCAGCCCCGCCACCATCGCCGCGTGGATCCCGCGATTGGTGTCGGTCGCTTCCGATCCGCCGCGCAGGATGACGGCGTTGCCCGATCCGATGCACAACGCCGCGGCATCCGCCGTCACATTCGGGCGGCTTTCATAGATGATGCCGATCACGCCGATGGGCACCCGCACCCGGCGCAGCACCAGCCCATTGGGGCGATGCACCTCGTCAATCACCCGGCCCACCGGATCATCGAGCGCGGCAACCGCCGCCACGCCCGCCGCCATCGCCTCCACCCGGTCAGGCGTCAGTTTCAGCCGGTCGAGCATGGCCGCGGACAGGCCGTTCGCCTGTGCCCGCGCCATGTCGGCGGCATTGGCGGTGAGAATCGTTTCGGCGCCCGCGCGGATCGCGGCGGCTGCCGCCAGCAGCGCCCGTGCCTTGACCGCCGACGCCAGACCGGCCATCGCCGCCGATGCAACACGTGCACGCGCGGCCATGCGGGCGATTTCAAGCGCGGGATCAGGCGACATCGCAGTCATGCCCGCGACCTAGCACGCGTTCACGGGCTTGCCAAACCGCCACCTGGCGTCAATCATCACCGCGCAATCCGGGGGGAACAGATGGACGGGGATATCGCGGCAGCAGGCGATCTGGCGACTGGCGCATTGGTTGGCCGTGCGATGGAACCCGGCGGCGGCAAGCACTTCGGCGGCGCCCATGGCGGCGCGCTTTGCCTCAATTGCGGAACGCGGCTGGAAGGTGAGTTCTGCCATATGTGCGGGCAGGCAGCGCACATCCACCGCACGCTGAGTTCGATCATCCATGACGTGTTGCACGGCGTATTCCATTTCGACGGCAAGATCTGGCGGACGCTGCCGATGCTGTTCAGCCGCCCCGGCGCGCTGACTCGCCGCTATATCGCGGGGGAACGCGCCCGCTTCGTGTCGCCGCTGGCGCTGTTCCTGTTTTCGGTATTCCTGATGGTCGCCACGTTCGAGACGATCGGTGGGCCGTTCGGCAGCTTTGAGCACGGTGAGGGCAATGGCCCGACGCAAGGCAAGGCGCAGATCGACGCCGCGCAGGCGAAGAACAAGGCCAGGCAGGAAGCGCTGAAACAGCAGCGCGCGGTGCTGGTCGGCCAACATGCCGATACCGCGAAAATCGACAGGATCGACAAGGCACTACAATCGCTGAGGGAAGATAATGCCGGGCTGCAGGCCGCGCGGGCGATTTCCGGCACCGATCTGCTCCGCGCCGATCCGGGCGATGCCGACATCAATACCGGCGTTCCGACGCTGGATGGCAAGATCAAAAAGGCCATGCGCTCGCCTGAACTGTTTCTCTACAAGGCGCAAAGCAGCGCGTATAAATTCAGTTGGCTGCTGATCCCGATCTCGCTGCCCTTCATCTGGCTGCTGTTCGCGTTCCGCCGCGATGTCGGCCCTTATGACCACGCGATCTTTGCCATCTATTCGCTGTCGGCGATGACGCTGGGCGTGGTGGGGTTGAGCGTGTTGCGCGCCGTCGGTGCGCCATCGGCGATCATCGGCCTGATCTTCACCTTTGGCCCGCCGCTCCACATGTACAAGCAATTGCGCGGCGCTTATCGCATCGGCCGGTTCGGCGCGGCGTGGCGCACGGTAGCGCTGCTGTTTTCCGCATCGGTTGCGGGCTTGTTGTTCTTCGTCGGCATGTTGGGCCTTGCCGCCTGAACCGGTGCGACGACCGGCGATCAACACAAAACCGCCCCGCCGGACCGGAAAGCCTGGCAGGGCGGATGATGGTCGGCCGCGATCGCGGGGCGATCAGAAGCGGTAGCGACCGCCAAGCGACAGCACCACGGCATGGGCGTTGGTCAACTGGCCCGACGTCAGGATCGGGGTTTGCACCGGCGTACCGGCATAGGCCGCGGTTACACGATCGATGCTGGCATCGGCGAAGTCGATATAGCTGGCCGCTGCGTCGAGCGAGAAGCGCGACGTGACCTGATAACCACCGCCGATCGAATAGTTCCAGCGGTTCGAATCGGGCACGCGCGCGTCACGCTGGCCATCCTGGGTTGGCGTCAACGTCCGCTGCACGCCGGTCCGCAACGTCACCTTGGGCGTCAGCGCATAATCGACGCCGCCCGCGATGCTGTAGGTATTGCGATAGTTTTCCGGGATCACCGCGCTGACGGCGCCACCAAGGCGGATCGTGTCGAACTCGGCCCAGGTCGACCGGACGAACTGCGCGTTCAGCGTCAGCTTGCTGTCCACCGCGCCGCGCAACCCGACGATGATCTGCGCGGGCGTCGTGAATTGCGCGGTCAGATTGTTGATCGTGCCGTTGGAACCGGCGAGCGGGCCCAGCAGCCCCGATGTCGTCGCACTGCCGCCCAGCGTATGCTGGATCGCGGACTTGTACGAAACGCCCAGCGTTACCGGACCCTTGTGGAGCTGTGCGCCCAGCGTCCAGCCGAAATCCCAGCCATGGCCCTTCAGCACCTGCGAACCGTCGGGCAATGCGCTCGACAGGTTGGGCAGCGCGTTGCCCAGCGTCGCGGAGGTATATTCGACGTTGAGCGCCGCACCGACCCGCAGCCAGTCGGTTACAACAATGCCGACCGAAGGCTGGACATCGATGGTGCGCAGGCGGGTGGTGAGCGCGCCGTAACGTGCCCAACTGGTCGCCGGATATTTGGTCGTGAAGTTGTAAGGCGCGCTGAGCGCCAGGCCAAGGGCGATGCGATTGTTGAGCGGCAGGGCAATCGCGCCAGACGGCAGGACGCCGTTTTCGATCGGATCATGCGTCACCGAATCACCACCGATTGGCGCCGGGGCCTGCGCCGGGCGAACGATACGGGTGCCAGTATCGACAACATCGCCGCTGGGCAGGATGCCGCTGACCGTCAGGGTCGAATCGCCCTGGTCGATCCCGGCAATCGCGGCCGGATTCCACCACAGCGACGCCGCGCCAGTGTCAGCCGCCTCACCCGAAAAGGCCCGCCCTGCGCCGCGCGCCGACTGTTCCTGCAGGTAAAAGGCCTGCGCGCTGGCCATCGCCGGAACGGCAAGGGCGATGGCGGATACGGCGAGCGACAAGATGGTACGATTGGTACGCGACATGATATTGATCTCTCTCCTGAAATCCGGGTCGCCGTTCAAATCGGGCGGCGACTGGCGGATTGGTCTTTATTTGGACCGGGTGGTTTCGGGGGTGGCAATCGGGGTGGAAAGCGGTGCTCAGCGCACGCGCGTCCAGGTCTGGGTTTTGCAGAACGGCACGAACACGCAGCCGCGCACCTTCAACTGATCGGCCGAGATCGGCGTCACTCTGGCGCCATAGGTCTTGCCGTCATCGGCATTGTAGATCGACCCGCCTGTCCACGCATCGGTGTCACGCCTGAACCCGTTGAGCATCAACAGGTTCCTGAGCGGACGGGTACGCTTGGCCGCATCGCTGTTATGGACGTCGCGCGTATCGGGATTGGTGTGCAGCGCATCGGATGAAACCAGCCGACCGCAGATCGACGTGCCGCAATGCTGGATCTCAACGATGCCGTTGCGCGTTTCCGTCTTCCAGGTGCCGATGGCGGCGTCAGGCGAAACCGGTGCGGCACCGGCAAGCAACGCCATGAGAATGAATGACATATGCGACCTCTCCTATCGGTTCCCGGCATTTCGGTCGGATCGTGCGGGGCTTCTGCCACCCTCGCGCGTCCGCATTCTTGTTGGTCCGCCGGGACCAGTTTTGATTTACAATTCCTATAACGGCAACTGAATGACGTATAGGTAATCTTCTAGCGGATACTACTTAGCCCTGCCGGAAGTCAACATGATGCGCCGACTTCCGGCCAGGGGCGTTCAAAAGGCGTCGGCTGCCATCGCCATGGTGGACCGCTTGCCCGCCTTGATGACCAGGAAGCCCGTCGTCGCATAAGGCAGGATACGGTCGAAGAAGAAGCCCGACGTCGCCAGTTTCGCCTGATAAAAGGCAGCGTCCTCATGCCCTTGTGCCAATCGCGTCCTGGCGATCCGTGCCGCTTTCAAGAAACAATAGCCCATGCCGACCAGCCCGAGCATCCGCAGATAGTCGCTTGCGGCGGCGCCCGCTTCGTCGGGGTCTTTCATCCCCTTTTGCGCGATCATGCCAGTGGTGAGCTGCAAGGCGCCAAACGCCTGTTGCAGCGCCCCGGTGTGCGCGGCGAGCGCCTTGTCGGCCATTACCTCGGGCGTGGCGGCCATGTCTTCGCACAAGCCGGAAACCGCGTGGAAGAACGGGCGCAGCGCGCGGCCCATATGCGCGGGCATCTTGCGCCCGACCAGATCGAGCGCCTGCACGCCGTTGGTGCCTTCGTAAATCTGGGTGATGCGCGCATCGCGGACGAACTGTTCGACGCCATGTTCGCGGATATAGCCGTGCCCGCCATGTACCTGCATGCCCAGATTGGCGCCCTCAAACGCCAGGTCGGTGAACAACGCCTTGACCACCGGCGTCATCAACGCGACGAAATCGGCGGCACGCTGGCGCGTTTCGGCATCATCGCCATGGCTTTCGGCATCCAGCGCGCGCGAAACCCACTGGCCCAGCGCCCGGCACCCTTCGGCATAAGCGCGCTGCGTCATCAGCATTCGCCGGACATCGGGATGCATGATGATGGGGTCGGCGGGCAGATCAGGCCGCGCCGCGCCAGTCAGCGCCCGCCCCTGCAGTCGTTCGCGCGCATAAGCCACCGACGACTGGTAAGCGATTTCCGCCACGCCAAGACCCTGGATACCGACCGAAACCCGTTCGGTGTTCATCATCGTGAACATCGCGGCCAGGCCCTTGCCAGCCTCTCCGACCAGCCAGCCGGTCGCGGCTTCAAACGACAATTGGCAGGTCGCCGATGCTTTCAGCCCCATCTTGTGTTCGATGCCCGCCACCGCGGCGCCGTTGCGCGCACCGGGCGTGCCGTCGGCATCGGGCAGGAATTTGGGCACCAGGAACAGGCTGATCCCCTTCACTCCCGCCGGCGTGTCGGGCAGCCGGGCCAGGACCAGGTGGATCACATTGTCGGTCAGGTCGTGGTCGCCTGAGGAAATGAAGATCTTCGAACCGGTGATTTTATAGCTGCCGTCCCCCTGTGGCGCCGCGCGGGTGCGCAGCAGGCCAAGGTCGGTGCCGCAGTGCGCTTCGGTCAGGCACATCGTCCCCGACCATTCGCCACTGACCATCTTTGCCAGATAGGTCTGTTTCAGCTCGTCCGAGGCATGACCCTCGATCGCGGTGGTCGCACCGTGAGTCAGGCCCGGATACAGGCTGAACGACAGGTTGGCCGAACAGATCATCTCCTCGACCAGCTTGTTCACCGTTTCGGGCAACCCCTGCCCTCCCCATTCGACCGGAGAAGCAAGCGCTGCCCAGCCGCCTTCGCGGAACTGGTCATACGCCGCCTTGAAACCCGCCGGCGTGCGGACGGCGCCGTTTTCCAGGTGGCACCCTTCGATATCGCCGCTGGCGTTGAGCGGCAGCAGCACGTCCCGTGCCATGCGGGCCGCCTCGTCCAGAATCGCATCGTAAAGATCGGGGGTGAATTCGGCGAAGGCCGCATGATCGCCAAAACCGCCATCCGCGAACAATTCATGCAGCACGAAGCGCATGTCGCGCAGCGGCGCCTGATAGACTTGCATCGAAAAAATCCTCTTTCCGTCAGTTGCGCAGCGGCTTGCCGGTTTCGAGCATGTGCTCGACCCGCGCCTGGGTGCGACTGTCCTTGACACTGGCCATGAAGGCGGCGCGTTCCAGCTTCAGCAACTGGTCTTCCGTCACCATATCGACCAGGTCGGCGTCGCCCCCGGTCAGCACTTCGGCCAGGCGGCCCGAGACCACCACGTCATAAGGCGTCGCCATGCCCTTTTGCGCGAAGTCGCGCACGGCCCCTTCGATGCCCACGCGCCCGCTTTCGCCCGGCAGGTGGAAAATCGGCTTTTCGGGCGGCTGATACCCGTCGACCAACGCCAGCGCGCGCGCCTTGGCATCGGCGAGCAGGCGATCGCGATTCATGGTGATGCGGTCGCCGTCGCGCAGGATCATCATCTCCCGCGCTTCGGCTGCCGACTTGGCGACCTTGGCGGTGGAGATCATTTCAAACACCTTGGCAACGGCGGGCATCGGCCCGCGCGGCATCATCGGCGACTTGGCCCAGCGATCGAGCATTTCGCCATTGCCGCCCCAACCGGGGATCAGCCCGACGCCGCATTCGACCAGGCCGGCATAGGTTTCGGCATGGGCCTGGATCGCATCGGCGTGCAGCAGCACTTCACAACCGCCGCCCAGCGCCAGCCCGGCTGGCGCGGCAACGACCGGGAACGGTGCATATTTCAGCGCCTTCAACGCCGATTGGCCGCCGGCAATCAGCTTGTCGATCTCGCTCCACGCCGCGATGTTCACCGCGAACATCGCCAGCCCCAGATTGGCACCGGCCGAAAAATTGCTGCCTTCGTTGTAAACGACCAGCGCCTTGTAGCTGGTCCTGACCAGCGTAACCGCCTGCTGGACCATCTGCATGATCTGTTCGTCCAGCGCATTCATCTTGGACGTGAACTCAAGGCAGACGACGCCGTCACCGATATCCCACAGCGCGGCAGAGGCGTTGCGGGCAAGCGGCTGGGTCGCCAGCTTCACGTCTTCCAGCAACAGCACGCCATCGGCGCGCACCACGTCGGCATAATCGCCCGCCAGCGCAAGATACTGGCGACGGCCATTTTCGATCCGGTAGAAGCTGCGATCCCCCGCCGTCTCCAGAATGGCGGGCACCGCGCGACCCTCGCTGCGCAACCGATCCGCGAACGCCTTGCCGCCAATGCGGTCGAGCAGTTCAAACGGCCCGAACTTCCAGTTGTAGCCAAGCTTCATCGCGTCATCGATGGCGACGACATCGTCGGCCACTTCGCCCGCCAGCATCGCGGCATAGGACAGCACCTGGCCAAGGACCGTCCAGGCATAAACGCCTGCCTTGCCCGGCAGGGCGATCAGCGCGGCAAGGTTCTTTTCCGCTTCCGCAGGCAGGCGTTCAGGGCTGATCGCGGCGCGGTACTCACCGGTTGCCAGGTCCAGCGACTGTTTGGCGCGGCTGCCATCGGGCAGCCTTTCCAGCCGGTAGAACCCGCCCTTGCCCTTGCGGCCGGTATAGCCTTCGGCAATCAACCGATCGACCAGCGGCATGGGCCGCACGGTGTCGAAATAAGGATCGCCTGCGGGCAGCGTAGCGGTTAGGCTCTTCGAAAGCAGCGGCATCAGGTCGATACCGACCAGATCGACCAGCCCGAAAATGCCGGTCTTGGGCACGCCCATCGGCTTGCCGCCGATCTGATCCGCTTCCTCGACGGTCAAACCCTGGTCCATCGCGGCGTTGATCGCCACCGCCAGCCAATATGTGCCGATGCGATTGGCGATGAAGCCTGGTGTATCCTTGGCCGGGACGATGTGCTTGCCCATCATCCGATCGACGAAATCCTCCACTCGTGCGGCGACCACGGGATCGGTGGCGACGCCGCGCACAATCTCGATAAGCCGCATATAGCGGGGCGGATTGAAAAAATGGGTGATGAGGAAATCGCGCCGAAACTGCGCCGATCGCCCTTCGACCAGATGGCCAAGCGGAATGGTCGAGGTGTTGGACGACACCGCCGTGCCCGGCCGCTTCAATTGCTCCAGCCTTGCATAGAGCGCCTGCTTGACGTCCAGCCGTTCGACAATCGCCTCGACGATCCAGTCGCATTCGGCGACGCGGTCCAGATGGTCGTCGATATTGCCGGTTTCGACCAGTTTCGCCGCCTTGGCCGACATGAACGGCGCCGGATCGGTTTTCAGCATCCGCGCAACCGCGCCCCTGGAAACGGCATCGCGGTCAACGGCATCGCGGTCAGCCGCTTCCCTGGGCACGATGTCGAGCAACAGCACCGGCACCCCGGCATTGGCGACCTGCGCCGCGATGCCTGCGCCCATCACGCCTGCGCCGATGACGCAGACTTTCTTTATGGCCCCGGTCATTATGCGCGCTCCAGCACCGTCGCAATGCCCTGGCCGCCGCCGATGCACTGGGTCGCCAGCGCATAACGGCCGCCCTCACGCGCCAGCAGCGCCGCCGCCTTGCCGACGATACGCGCGCCGGTCGCGCCCAGCGGATGGCCCAGCGCAATCGCGCCACCGTCGAGGTTGATCGTTTCTTCCTTCAGGCCAAGATCGCGGATGCAGGCGATCGCCTGGCTGGCAAAGGCTTCGTTGATTTCGACAACGTCCAGGTCGCTGGCCTTGATACCGGCGCGCGCCAGCGCCTTGGTCGACGCGCCGATCGGCCCCAGCCCCATGGTTTCGGGCTCGCAGCCCGCAATGCCCACCGATTTGATCCGGGCGAGCACTTTCAGCTCGTGCCTCGCGGCGAATTCCGCCGAAGTGACGAGGACCGCGGACGCACCATCGGTCAAGGGCGATGACGTGCCCGCCGTCACCGTGCCATCGGTGCGGAACGCAGGCCTCAGGCCGCCCAGCACATCGGCGGTGGTTTCGGGGCGGATGATACCGTCTTCGCTGACCACGCCCGCCCTGGTTTCGATCGGCACGATTTCATCGCTCAACCGGCCTTCGGCGCGCGCAGCGGCGGCCTTTTGCTGGCTCTTGACCGCAAAGCCGTCCTGCTCGGCGCGGGTGATCTGATATTTGCCCGCCACATTTTCGGCGGTTTCGCCCATGCCCATATACGCACCCGGACGCGCCGTTGCGAGCGAGGGGTTGGGCATCGGGTTGTACCCGCCCATCGGAATACGGCTCATCGATTCGACGCCCGCGCAGATGAACGCGTCACCCGCGCCGATCTGAATCTGGCCGACCGCGATGTGAATGGCGCTCATCGACGATCCGCAGAAGCGATTGACGGTCATGCCGCCCACCGACAGCGGCAGGTCCGCGATCAGGCCGATCAGCCGCGCGACGTTCAGCCCCTGCTCGCCTTCGGGAAAGGCGCAGCCCAGAATGATGTCCTCGATCAGCGCGGGGTCGACGCCGGTCCGCGCGATCAGGCCGCGAATCACCTGCGCCGCCAGATCGTCGGGCCGGGTACGGGCAAGCGCGCCCTTGCCCGCAAGCTGAAATGGCGAACGCGCATAACCTGCAATCACAACGTCAGTCATTTTCATCCTCTCAATGGGGCCCGGCCGGACCAATGCCCTTGCCGAATGCCGTTAAGGTGCGTTACCTTCCCATTACGTCAATTAATTCGGCTCGACAACAGCAACGACTGGGCGGGCCTGTCCGACAACGGACGAATGGAGAGTTGGATGCAGGAAACAGCCCAAGGACAAGCCCCCTCTTTTCGGCCAAGCATTGCGCGCGGCATCGACCTGGCATCGCCCCCCCGGCTGATCGATGATCTGCTGCGCGAAACGGCGCGGCGTGCGCCGAACAATCCCGCGATCGATTTCATGGGGCGGCGCACCAGCTATGGCCAGCTTGACGCGCTGGCAAACCGTGCCGCCGCGGGGTTGCAGGCACTGGGCATCGGGCATGGCGACCGGGTTGCGCTGTGCCTGCCCAACACCACCCATTACCCCATCCTCTATGGTGCCGCGCTGCGCATCGGCGCGACCATCGTCAACATCAACCCGCTTTATTCCGAGCGCGAATTGTCGCACCTGCTCGCCGATTCGCAAGCAAAGCTCATCGCCACCTGCGACCTGAGCGAACCCCATGCCCGCGTCCTGAAAGTCGCGGCTGCCCAGCATGTGCCGCATGTCGTCACCTGCCCCATCTCTGGCGCCTTGCCCTGGCCGAAAGCAGTGCTTTATCGCGTGTTCAAGCGCGCCGATATCGGCCGGGCGCCTCGGGATCAACGCCATCTGGCCTTTGCCGACCTGATGCGCCATGGCGCCCGGCCACAGCCGGTCGAACGATCACCACAAGACGTCGCGGTGCTGCAATATACCGGCGGGACGACGGGCCTGCCCAAAGCCGCGATGCTCAGCCACGCCAATCTGATCGCCAATGCCGACGCGATGGTCGCCTTTGTCGGCAAAGACGGCGCGACGCAGGAACGCGTGATGGGCGTGTTGCCGCTGTTCCACGTCTTTGCACTGACGACAGTGCTCAACTTTTCGTTGCGGACGGGCGCCGAGATGGTGCTGCTGCCGCGTTTCGAACTCGACCAGTTGCTCGCCACGATCGGACGCACGCGCCCCACCTACCTGCCCGCCGTGCCCACCATCTACAACGCGATCAACCAGGCGACGGCGAAGCGCAAGGTCGACCTGTCGTCGATCCGCGCGTGCATTTCCGGCGGTGCGCCGCTGCCTCCCGAAGTGCGCCACGCGTTCGAAGCGACCACCGGCGCGAAGCTCGTCGAAGGTTATGGCTTGTCCGAATCCTCGCCGATCATCACCTGCAACCCGATCGATGGCGCCAACAAGGAAGGATCGGCGGGCCTGCCCTTTCCCGGCACGACGATCGAGATCCACGATCCCGACAATCCGCAACGGATCATGCCGCTGGGCGAAAATGGTGAAATCTGCGCGCGTGGCCCGCAAGTGATGGCCGGGTATTGGCACGCGACGGAAGAAAGCGCGCGGGCCTTTGTCGATGGCGCGCTGCGCACCGGCGACATCGGCCATCTGGACGAGGACGGCTATCTGTTCATCGTCGACCGCATCAAGGACCTGATCCTGTCGGGCGGATACAATGTCTATCCGCGCGTGATCGAGGATGCGCTGTACGAACATCCCGCGGTTGCCGAGGCAGTCGTCATCGGCATTCCCGACCCGTATCGCGGCCAATCCGCCAAGGGTTTTGTAACGCTGGTCGATGGCGCGAGCGCGACCCCGACGGAGCTGCGCGACTTCCTGCGGGACAAGGTCAGCAAGATAGAGCTTCCCCGCGAGATAGAAATCCGCAATTCTCTTCCCAAGACCCTGATAGGGAAGCTCTCGAAGAAGGAGCTGGTCGAGGAGGAGATGGCCAAGGCGGCGAAAACTGCCCTGGCATGAAAGGAGTAGGGGGATTTGCTGACGGCCAGTTTAGACGGGGGCCAGGAGTTCAGGGGAATTCAGGAAATCGCCGACGAGCTTGGCATCACGCCACGCACGCTGCGTTTCTATGAAGACCGTGGCCTGATCCAACCACTGCGTGTCGGATTGACGCGCGTTTACACCAGACGCGACTTTGCCCGGATGCAGCTTATCCTGCGCGGCAAGCGGCTGGGCTTTTCGTTGCGTGACGTCGAGGAGTTCCTCGACCTGTACGACGCCGACCCGCAGCATCTTGAACAGATGCGGGCATTGTCCGAGCGGGTAAGGCTGCGCATCGACGAACTGGAGCAGCAACGCGAGGCGCTGGACCAGACCATCACCGAACTGCGCGAGATCGACTGCCAGGCGCGTGCGCGGATCGAAAGCCGGTCGAACTGAACATCAAAAAAGGCCCCGGGCGCTGCGCCAGGGGCCTTTTTTGTGTTCTCGGTCGACTCTTCAGGGTCGCGGCATCCCGCCGCCCTGACGGGCCTTACGCTCCAGCCGGGCTGGGCGTGCCAAACGGGTTGGGCGGACGGCGCGTCGTCTTGGGAATCGACGATCCGGCGGGGCGCACCGTCGTGGTGCTTCCGCTGTCCTGCCGATTGATTTCCTCGCCCTCCAGCAGGCGGCGAATTTCCTCGCCCGACAGCGTTTCATATTCGAGCAGCGCGGCGGTGACGCGGTGCAGGTCGTCCAGATGCTCTTCCAGCACCTTGCGCGCGGCTTGTTCGGCTTCCTCGATCAAGCTGCGGATTTCGCTGTCGATCAGGCGCGCGGTTTCTTCCGACACATTCTGTGCCCGCGATACCGAATGGCCCAGAAATACTTCGTCCTGGTTATCCCGGTAACGCAGCCAGCCCAGCTTTTCGCTCATGCCATATTCCATCACCATCGACCGGGCGAGGTTGGTCGCCTGCTGGATGTCGTTGGAAGCGCCAGTGTTCAGCTCGTCCTCGCCATAGATGAGCTGTTCGGCGATACGCCCGCCAAAGCACAGCGCCAGCTTGCCCTTCATCTGCTTCATCGACATGGTGATGGTGTCGCGTTCCGGCAGGTTCCAGGTCACGCCCAGCGCGCGGCCGCGCGGAATGATCGTCACCTTGTGCAGCGGGTCGCAACCCGGCACGAACAGCGAGACCAGCGCATGGCCGGTTTCGTGATAGGCGGTGGACTTCTTCTCTTCCTCGGTCATCACCATCGAGCGCCGTTCGGCACCCATATAGACCTTGTCCTTGGCTTCCTCGAACTCCAGCATCGCCACCAGGCGCTTGCCCTTGCGCGCGCCGAGCAGTGCTGCCTCGTTGACCAGATTGGCAAGATCGGCACCCGAAAAGCCGGGCGTGCCGCGTGCAATGGTCCGCGCGTCGACATCGGGCGCCAGCGGCACCTTCTTCATATGGACTTGCAGGATCTTCACTCGCCCCTCGATATCCGGGCGCGGCACGATGACCTGACGATCGAAGCGGCCCGGACGCAGCAATGCGGGATCGAGCACATCGGGGCGGTTGGTCGCGGCGATGATGATGATGCCTTCATTGGCCTCGAAACCATCCATCTCGACCAGCAACTGGTTCAGCGTCTGCTCACGCTCGTCATTGCCATTGCCAAGTCCGGCGCCGCGATGACGGCCCACGGCGTCGATTTCGTCGATGAAGACGATGCAGGGCGCCGACTTCTTGGCCTGTTCGAACATGTCGCGCACGCGGCTTGCGCCGACGCCGACAAACATCTCGACAAAGTCCGAACCCGAAATGGTGAAGAACGGCACGCCAGCCTCACCCGCAATGGCGCGGGCGAGCAGCGTCTTGCCGGTGCCGGGCGACCCGACCAGCAACGCGCCCTTGGGAATCTTGCCGCCCAGCCGCGCGAACTTCGACGGATCTTTCAGGAACTCGACGATCTCTTCCAGCTCTTCGCGGGCTTCGTCGATACCGGCAACGTCATCGAAAGTGACCTTGCCTTCCTTCTGCGTCAGCATCTTCGCGCGCGACTTGCCAAAGCCCATCGCGCCCGAGCCTGAATTCTTCTGCATCTGGCGCAGGACGAAGAACGCCACGCCAAGGATCAGCAGGAACGGCAACGACTGCACCAGGATGATTTGCAGGATCGACGGACCTTCTTCCGGTCGACCACTGATCGTCACGCCCTTTTCGAGCAACCGATCGGTAAGCTGCGGATCGACCAGGCGATAAGTGCGGAATTTTTCGCCGCTGGAGGTCGTGCCGGTGATGGTGTCGCCGGCAATGCTGACTTCCTTGACCGTCCCTTCCTTCACCTTGCCGAGGAAGGTGGAATAGGGAACCATGTTGCTTTGGGCGCCGTTCTGCGCAGTGCCCTGGAGCAGGGTGACGAACAGCGCCAGCGCGACCAGCACGCCCACCCAGATCATCAGGTGCTTCATCCAGGGGTTGTTGCCCCCGTTCTCGGGGCCCTGCTGCTTGTCGTTGTCGTTCATCGGCTGACGATACCTTTCCGTAGCCTAAGATAGGCGCGGAACGATTAATGGCAATGCAACAACCGCATCTGTAGGGTCAATCAGTGCTTTCGGCGCGCCGGAGCCTCGGAAAATCGCCAGATTGTCGCCTTTGACCGGACCAGAATCCCCGATTGCGTCGCCGGTTTTCCCGCTTCAAGCGAATCGAGCAGCGGTTCGATGTTGGTCGCGTCGGAAAAATCGGGCCGCACGATGCCGCAGATCATGCGGACATGGCCGATCGCCTGCCGACTGAGGCGCCGCTTCAGTTCGCGGGGCAGGCCATCGAGATCGAGCCAGAGTTCGTCGTCAGGGTTCTCGCCGGTCGGCAGCCGCCGTCGCTCGCGCCACAACCACGCCTCCATCTCGCGGATCGCATCATCGGCTTCGGCCGCATGGGCCGCCGCCCGCGCGAGGTTGACGGGATCGAGGTCGGGCGCGGCGGCAAGCAAGGCGCGGAACCGGCTGCGATCGAATCGGTCGTCGGCGTTGCTGGGATCATCGACGAAGGGCAGGTTGAGCGCGATGGCGACCATTCGCAATTCGGCGCGCCGCCAGCCGAGCAACGGCCGGACGAGCGACAGCGGCCGGGCATCGGCGACGAACACCACGCCCGGCACGTCAGTCGGCGCGTCAGGCAGGTCATCGAACGGGGCATCGTGCGGGGCATCGTGCGGTAAATCGGGATTGCGCGGCGCCGGCACCGGCACCAGCACTTCCCGCCGTTGCAGCGCCCGCACCCCCGCCAGCCCGGCCACGCCCGATCCGCGCGCGGCACGCATCAAAAAGGTTTCGGCCTGATCGTCGGCGTGGTGCGCCGTCGCCAGCACCCCCGCCCCCGCGGTGACGGCCCAGCGCTCAAGCAGGGCATAACGCGCCTGCCGGGCATTGGCATGCAGGTTGGAACGCGCAATCGGCGCATCGGGCGTCAAGGTCGTGTGCCGAACGCCCAGGGCCTGGCAACAGCGCGCGACCGCCATCGCCTCGACGGCACTTTCAGCGCGAAATCCATGGTCGACCGTCGCGGCGATCACGTGTCCCGGCCAGGCGGCAGCGGCAAGCGCCAGCATCGCCATGCTGTCCGGCCCGCCTGATACCGCCATCGCCAGCCTTTCACCCGGCGCAATCGCCCGGCCAAGCGCGGCCGTCAGGTCATCGGCAAAGCGGCGGATCAGCGCCGGGTCGAGCGCGTCCGCCGCCATGCGTCACATCACGCGCACTTCAGGTCGGCGCGCTGTTTGGCGACATCGGCCGACATCTGTGACGTCAGCTTGGGGCCGTAAGCTTCGAGCAGGACGCTATAGGCCTTGCACACGTCCGGCGTCGGGCGGTTGAGCTTCTTCAGCGCGGTGGCGAGATAATAGACGCTGTCGGGCGTCCGCTCCCCTTCCGGGTTCTTCTTGTAATTGTCGTAGAAAGCCTGCGCGGCCTCCTTGTTGCGCCCTTCGTCGAGATAAGCGCGGCCAAGCAGGTTTTGGGCCCAGCTTGCCCGCCGATGCTGCGGGTATTTGTCGACGACGGTCTTCAACTGATCTTCCGCCTCGGGATAGAGCTTCGCGTTCCACAACCGATAGCCATAGACGTAGAAATCGTCTGCCGCGTCGCTCGTCACCGGTTTCTGGATCGCCGCGACCGCTGCCGCGCGCGCGGGGTCAGCCTTGACGACGCCGGTTGTCGGCTTTGGCACCCCGCCAGTCGTTGTCGGGCGCGGCGTTGGTATCGGGGTGCCGACCGGCGTCGACTTGGTGGGCGGGAATGCCGTGCCATCGGGGGCCTGAACATTGGTCGCGCCGTCTTCCAGCGCCTTCAGCCGGGCGTCGGTCGTCCGCTTATAGGCGTTGAATGCCTCTTCGAGCACCTGCAGCCGGTGGCTGGTCGTCTCAACCTGGCCAGTCAGCGCCGAAGTCTGCGATTCCAGCGCGCTGACGCGACCTTCCAGATCCGCAACCTGGCCAAGCGCGGGGGTTCCCGGCGCCTGTTGAACCGGCTGGTCGGGCGCGGTGATTTCCGGCTGGAAATACTTGCCGTCGGCGCCCGGGAACACCTTGCGCTGAACCGCGCGCATTTCATGTTCCAGCTTGTCGACACGCGCCTCGACCGTGGGCTGGTCCTTTGCCGCCGCCGGGCCGACCACTGGCGCACCGGCCAACACCGCCATGCCCACCGCAGCCATCAAAATCATCTTCGCACGCATCATCTATCCCCAGTCGGGCGGCACAACCTACCGCCGCCGCTCCTATCCTTCAATTGTCCAAAGACAACTGCAATTCACCCCCCGGCGCACCTCCTGCCCCGGATGGTTGCGAACCATTGCCCCCCGGCAACGGCAGTTCCAGTGACGACCCCGGTTTCGCCGGACGCGTCGGCCGGGGCGCAGCAGGTTTGGCGGCATCGCGCTTTGCAGGCGTCGCCGCACCAGTGCCAGTGCCAGTGCCAGTGCCAGCATCCGCGCCCGGCGCAGCCAGTGGCGATGCGATGGCCGCGTTGGGGGTCGGGCCGGTCACGGCCTGACCCTGGGCACGCGCCGTCAGCGCGGCAGCCGAAATATCGACATCCTTGATCGCAACCTTGCCGGTGCCCAATGGCGGCACGATCGACCCGTTGACGGTAACCGTCAGCTTGTCCGGCCGACCGACATTGATCATCGGCCGGTTGGCATCGGGCGGCACGTCATAACGGTCGCCAGGTTTCATCTCGCCCTGAAACAGCGTTTTGCCCGTCGCGTCGTAAACGCGCAGCCAGACGATGTCGGTCGCCGCCAGCGTGACTTGCCCAGCCGTTGGCGCAACCGCAGGGGCAGGCGCCGCTTCGGGCGTCGATGCAGGCGCGGTTTCGGTCGCCTCTTGCTGCGGGGTCGCGGTGCTGATCGATGCGCCATGGAACCAGTCCGTCCCGTACCAGACCGCAAAGCCGATCACGACCAGTGCTGCCAATACGCCAAGGCCAATGGCCAGTCCGTTCGATGGCAGGCGGGAGGGCCCGGCGATGTCGTAGGATTCGAACTCGGGCGTTCGCGGCACGCTGCCCGCGTCGCCGCGAACCTCACGTCCGATGGCAACCTCGTCAGCGCCAATTGCCCGCGCATAGGCTTTGGCGAAACCCACCGAATAGGTCGGCGATGGCAACCCGGTATAATCCGATCGCTCAATCGCCTCCAGATGCCGGATCGGCACGCGCGTGCGTGCGGCGATATCGGCAAGCGACAAGTTCTGCGCAACCCTGGCTTCGCGCAGCTTCTCCCCGGCGGTCTTGGGAAACAGCGTGGCTTCCTCGCCGCTTTCGGGCTCTGTCATTTCTTTCTCCGGTACTTCGACCCACGCGCGATGTGCCAACAGCGGATCGAATCTGTCAACGCATCCTTAACCGATCTGGCGTTCAATCAGGCCAATTCGACATTATTCTCATTTGCCCAGGCGGCAAGTGCGGCCCGCATGTCCCGCGGCGGCGATGCCAGCAACGTTGCCATGTGCGCCACCAGCCTGTCCCGATCGAGCGAACGGATCATCGCCTTGATCGGGCCGACCGACGCGGGCGTGATCGACAGCCGCTCGATCCCCAGGCCAATCAGCGCCATCGCCTCCAACGTCCGCCCGCCCATTTCGCCGCAGACGCCCAGATCAACGCCCGCCGCACGCGTTGGCGCGACGATGCGCGCCAGGAAACGCAGGATCGAGGGGCTGAGCCAGTCATAGCGTTCGGCCAGCTTGGGATTGGCGCGATCGGCGGCAAACAGGAACTGCGTCAGATCGTTGGTGCCGATCGACAGGAAATCGAGCTTGGGCAGCAAAATGTCGAGCACCTCGGCAAGGGCGGGTACTTCCAGCATCGCGCCATAGCGTATCTGGGCAGGCAGTTTGCGATTGCGCGCGACAAGCCACTGGCGCTGCGTTTCGAACAGCGCGCGCGCCTCGTCAAACTCCCAGGGTTCGGACACCATCGGGAACATGACGTTGAGCGTTCGCCCCGCCGCCGCTTCCAGCAATGCCCGCGCCTGCGCCTTCATCAACCCGCCGCGCTCCAGCGCCAGCCGCAACGCCCGCCACCCCATCGCCGGATTTTCCTCATCGTCGAGGTCATCCTTCAGATACGGCAACGCCTTGTCGCCGCCGATATCGACGGTGCGGAACACCACGGGCCGGTCGCCCGCCACGTCCAGCACGTCGCGGTACAACCGCTGCTGGCGTTCGCGCTGCGGCAGCGTGGCCGAAACGAGGAACTGAAATTCGGTGCGGAACAGGCCGATGCCATCGGCGCCGGTCAGGTCGAGCGCGGCGGCATCGTCGCGCAGCCCCGCGTTGACCATCAACATCAACCGGTGACCGTCGCGCGTCGTCGGCGGCAGGTCGCGCATCGCCACGAACGAAGCGCGCCGCTTCTGCCGCAGCATCAGCTTTGCCTCGAACGCTTCCTCCATGGCCGCGGACGGCCGCACATAGACATAGCCGTCGGCCAGGTCGAGCAGCAGCAAGTCGCCATCGGCGATCAACCGGCGCACATCCTTCACGCGCCCCAGCACCGGCACGCCCATCGCGCGCGCCACGATGGTGACATGCGCGGTCAACGACCCTTCTTCCAGCACCACGCCCTTCAGCCGCCGCCGGTCATATTCGAGCAGCTCTGCCGGCCCCAGATTGCGCGCAATGAGGATCGTGTCCTGCCGCAGCCCCATTTGCGCGGCAGTGCCCATCTGGCCGGAGACGATACGCAGCAGCCGGTTCGCCAGATCCTCCAGATCGTGCATCCGGTCGGCGAGCAGCGGATCGTCGATCTGCCGCATCCGCATCCGCGTGCGCTGCTGCACCCGCTCGATCGCCGCTTCGGCGGTCAGCCCGCTGTCGATGGCTTCGTTGATGCGCCGCGACCAGCCTTCGTCATAAGCGAACATCTTGTAGGTCTCGAGGACCTCCTCATGCTCGCCGCCACCGCCGAATTCGGCGTTGGCCGACATGCGATCAATCTGTTCGCGCATCTTGGCGAACGCCGCATAGACGCGCTGGCGTTCCGCCTCGGTATCCTCGGCAACCGTCTGTTCGATGGTGACGCGCGGCTGGTGATAGACGGCAATGCCGCGCGCCATGCCATCGACAAGCTTCAACCCGGGAATGCGCAGCGCCGCGGTCGATTGCGGGCGAATGGCCGCCGATCCGGTATTGTCGATCAGGTCGGCATTGGCGATCAGCTCGGCAAGAACCATCGCCACGGTCTGCATCGCTTCGATTTCGACATCGTCGTAGCGGTGCGGTTCGGTATGTTGCACGCTGAGCACGCCGACTGCCCGTTCGCGCCGGATGATCGGCACCCCGGCAAAGCTGTGGAACCGGTCCTCGCCGGTTTCGGGCTTGTAGGCGAAATCCGGATGAGCCGCCGCCTCGTCAAGGTTCAGCGTCTCGACATTCTGCGCAATCGTGCCGACCAGCCCCTCACCCAGCGCCATCTTGGTGACATGGACCGCGGCCTGATCCAGCCCGCGCGTCGCAAACAACTCCAGCACGCCGTCGCGCAGCAGATAGATCGAGCAAACTTCGCTGTTCAACGCTTCGCCGATGATCTGGACAACGCGGTTGAGTTTGGCCTGCGCCGTCGTCCGCGACGCCATCAACTCATGGAGACGGACCAATATTTCACGTGCGGAGGCGACCGAAGCTGCTGGCATGAACAGAGCGCTATCAGATTGCATCGACACCTGCCACCGATTGCACGCTCCTTAATCCAGACTCTAGTCGGCGCGTTGCTCGAACGCCTGCGTCGCTTCTGCCATCAACGTGGCGATGATCTCGGCGACCGGCTCTTCCTTGCTTACCATGCCAACCGACTGGCCCGCCATCAGACTGCCATTTTCGACGTCGCCGTCAATGACGGCGCGGCGCAGCGCCCCGGCCCAGTAGTGTTCGATTTCAAGCTGTGCGGCGCCCATTTCGATCCGCCCCTCGTCAAGCGCCTGCGCCACTTCACGCTGCTTGGCGATGAAGGCTTCCGAACTGGCGTTCTTCAGCGCACGCACCGGAATGACCGGCAAGCGCGGATCGATCTGGACGCTGGAAATCGCGTCGCGGGCGGAGGCGCGGAAAAACGCCTTTTTGAAATTGGCATGGGCAATGCTCTCGGTCGCGCAGGCAAAGCGGGTGCCGAGCTGAACCCCGGCGGCGCCCATGTCCAGATATGCCGCAATCGCATCCCCCCGGCCGATGCCGCCCGCCACGAACACCGGCAACTTGTCGGCGACTTCGGGCAGGATTTCCTGCGCCAGCACGCTGGTCGCCACCGGGCCGATATGGCCGCCAGCCTCATGTCCTTCGATAATCAGCGCATCGACACCGGAACGGATCAGTTTCTTCGCCATCACCAGCGCCGGCGCGAAGCAAAGCACCTTGGCACCGGTCGCCTTGATCGCTTCCAGCGCGCCGGCCGGGGGCAAGCCGCCCGCCAGCACGACATGGCCGATCCGGTGCCGCCCGCAAATCTCGATCAGCTCGAACAGCGCAGGGTGCATGGTAATCAGGTTGACGCCGAACGGCCGGGTGGTCAGCGCCCGTGTCGCGGCGATTTCCGCGTCGAGCAGCGCCGGTGTCATCGCCCCGCACGCGATCAGGCCAAAACCACCGGCGTTCGACACTGCCGAAACCAGATGGCGTTCCGACACCCACGACATCGCGCCGCAGATGATTGCCGTTTCAGAACCCAGAAATTCGGTGCCACGGGCCATGCGGCGGGCGAGGCGCGTCGCGCCGTCGTTTGGAACATCGATCATGTCCGCGCCTAACCCCGTAACAACGCCCGACGCAAGCCCCGGCGCTAATCAACCGTACGCGACCGGCAACCCTGCGCGCCCGATCAAGCGGCGACTTCGTCGGCATCCAGGCCATAAGCGGTGTGCAGCACGCGCACCGCCAATTCGGTCTCGTCCTCATGGATCAGCACCGATACTTTGATCTCGCTGGTCGAAATCGCCATGACGTTGATCCCGCGCGCGCCCAGCGTCGTGAACATCGTGCTGGCGACACCGGCATGGCTGCGCATACCGACGCCAACCACCGAAATCTTGGCGACGCGGGTGTCGTGGATCAGTTCGATAAAGCCGATCTTGTCGCGCGAATCTTCCAGCGCGGCGATTGACCGGGGCAAATCGGCCTGCGGCACGGTGAAGGTCACATCGGTCGATCCGCCGCCGGAATGCGCGATATTCTGGATAATCATGTCGACGTTGATGCCCGCATCGGCCAGCGGCGCGAAGATCGAGGCGACGGCGCCGGGGCGATCGGGCACGCTGGTCAGCGTGATCTTCGCTTCGTTCTTGTCATGCGCGATGCCGGTGATCAGTTGGCGTTCCATCTCGTCAATCTCCTCTTCGGCAACAATCATCGTGCCGGGCAGCGTGTCCGCCATCGGCGCATCGTCGCCGGTGAACGACGACAACACCTGAACACGCACATTTTCCTTCATCGCCAGGCCCACTGACCGGGTCTGCAGCACCTTGGCGCCGACGCTCGCAAGCTCCAGCATTTCTTCGTAAGTGACCTGCTTCAGCTTGCGCGCGCGCGGCACGATGCGCGGGTCTGTCGTATAGACGCCATCGACATCGGTATAAATGTCGCACCGTTCCGCCTTCATCGCGGCGGCCATCGCCACTGCCGACGTATCCGATCCGCCACGGCCCAGCGTCGTCACCCGGTTCTGCCCGCTGGCATCCCGGGTCATGCCCTGGAAGCCGGGAATGACCGCGACTTCGCCGCGCGCCAGCGCCGCGTCGAGCGCGACGGTGTCGATATCCTCGATCCGCGCCTTGGCAAAAGCACCGCTGGTCGCAATCGGCAATTGCCAGCCAAGCCAGCTTCGCGCCGGCACCCCGATATCCTGCAGGGCAATCGCTAGCAGGCCCGATGTCACCTGCTCGCCAGCGGCGACCACCACGTCATATTCGCGCGGGTCATAAAGCGCCGATGCTTCGCGGCAGAAATTGACCAGCCGATCGGTCTCGCCCGCCATGGCGGACACGACGACCGCGATCTGATTTCCCGCCTCCACTTCGCGTTTCACGCGCTGCGCGACGCTGCGAATCCGCTCGATCCCGGCCATCGATGTGCCGCCAAATTTCATCACGATGCGGGCCATGTCGGTCGCGCTGTCCCCTTGGGTTAAACGGGGCGCTCTGATAGGTGCGCGGCATGGCAAAGGCAAGCAACTCGACAATCGCCCCCACCACCATCGACGCGTCGGAGGCTGCGCATTTCGGCGCGCTGGCCAGCGACTGGTGGGACCCCAGGGGCAGTTCCGCCGCGCTCCACCGGCTCAACCCGCCGCGATTGCAGTATATTCGTGAGCAGGTGAACACGCTCTGGCGCGTCGATTCCACCACCTTCACCCCCCTGGCGGGCAAGCGTGTACTCGATGTCGGATGCGGCGCCGGGTTGCTGTGCGAACCGCTGGCCCGGCTGGGCGGGACGGTTACCGGGCTGGATGCGGCGCCGGAAAATATCCACGTCGCCCGCGACCATGCGGCGCAATCGGCACTCGCGATCGATTACCGCCACGGCAGCGTCGAAACGCTGGATGACGAGCGGTTCGATCTGGTGACAAGCATGGAAGTGATCGAGCATGTTACCGATCCGGCGGCCTTCATCACCGGACTGGCGGGCGCGCTGGCCGATGGCGGGCTGATGATCCTTTCCACGCCCAATCGCACGCCCCTGTCGCGGCTTGCCCTCATCACCATTGCCGAAGGAACCGGCCAGATTCCGCGCGGCACACATGACTGGCACAAATTCCTGACACCCGACGAATTGACCGCCCTGGTCGAGGCCGCCGGCCTGCAAGTCGTCGATGTGCGCGGCCTGACGCCGAACCCGATGCGCGGGTTCCAGTTGAGCCAGGACAAGAGCCTGGATTATTTCGTGACCGCGAAGCGACCTTAAAACGGTTCCACGACTGGCCCCTGCTCCAACGGGCAGGGGCCGATCGCAGCCATGGTTCAGGCCATCACGTTGGTGCCCGGCGTTATCGAGGCGCTGTGCGCAACCTCCGCCCTGGCACTGCGCTGCTTGATCGTATCGACCATGATCCAGTCGTTCGATGCCCGTTCAGGCGTCAGCGTCATCGCCATATAACCCCGGCGGCTGGTGTCGCACCATTTCAGTTCGGGGCTGGCCTTGATGAGACCGGCAGCGACGATCTTCGGGTCTGCGGCGATTTCATGCTCATAGCCGGGTGAGGTCACGCTGGTCCCGGCGAATTCGACGCCCGCTGCCTTGCCGTCCTGCACCAGATCATGCGCCCAGGCATTGTGACTGTCACCGGAAATGACGATGACATTGGCGCCCATCGCCTGTGACGATTTCAGGAACCGCGCCCGCGCCGCGGGATAGCCGCCCCAACTGTCATAATTGAACGGCAACCCGGCCTTGGCCGCGACGATGCCGGCCTGCACATAGGATTTGGCGCGGACATCGGCGCCCGGCGCCAGCCAGGTGATCGCATCTTCGGGCAGGTATTGCTTGCCGATCACGGTGCCGAAACCGACGACCTGCCACTTCGCGCCACCCTTCACCGAACCGAGCATCGCATGGGCGAGCCAGTTTTCCTGCTGGGACCCCATCATCGTCGCGGCAGGATCGTTCCAGACCGTGTCGCGGAACGTGACCAGTGCCTTTGCCACATCGGCATCCTTGAACACCGCGGCGATATCCGGCTGCCTGGTCCGCGCCAGCATCCGCGTTTCAGTGCGGAACAACGTGGCGAGCGTGCCGATGTCATAGGCTTTCCACGGTTCGTCGGATACCGGCATCCATTCGCGGTACACCTGGATCGCTGCCGCCCGGCGCAAGTTCCATTCCCCCTCCGTATCGGGCTGATGATTTTCCGCGCCGCCTTCCCAGCTATCATTCGCGCTTTCATGGTCGTCCCACTGGACGATCATCGGCAACCGGGCATGCAGCCGCTGCAAATCGGGATCGCTGCGATAGCTGGCATAGCGCAGGCGATAATCGGCGATATGGACCGTCTCGGCCAGCGGCTGGGGCAAGCGCCCGGCAAGCTCGTCTTTCGTCTCGGGGTAATGGCCCGGCGAATATTCGTAGAAATAATCGCCCAGATGCACCGCGAGATCGAAATCATCGCGGTCGGCGGCATGGGCGTAAGCATTGAAATAGCCGAACGCCATGTTCGAACAGGAGAAGATCGCCGCCTTGAACGACGATGCAGCGCCTTCGGGCAGCGTCTTGGTCCGCCCGACCGGCGACATGGTGCCGTCGGCGGCGATGAAGCGATAGTGATAGATTGTTCCCGGCTTCAGCCCGGCGACAGTGATCTTGACGGTCCAGTCGCGCCACGGCCCGGTTACCTGCTCGCCGCCGCTGATGACTTTCTGGAAATCGGGGGTGGCCGATACCTCTGCCCGGATATGCGCCGAATCACCCGAAACCGGGGCGTAACGCGTCCAGAGCAACATCGAATCCTGCGCCGGTTCGCCGCTCGCCACCGAATGGGTGAAGCCCCGGCTGGTCGAAACATTGGCGGCCTGCGCAAATCCCGGCAGCGAAAACGCGCCAAGGCCCAGCGTGCCCGTGGCAATGAACGAACGGCGATCAACGCGCAAAGTCATATCTTTGTCCTTTTCCACCGGGCGACCTTCACGGCAGCGCCCGTTCCTCGTCAATGCCGACGCTCCTGCGCGCCAGATATGGCCAGCATGTTACAGGCTTCGACAAACATTGCACGAAGGTGCAAGGGGCCGCAGATCATGGACCTTATCAAATCTTCAAACCCCAAATTTCCGCCGCCGTGGCTGACGCTGCTCGTGATTGCCGCCGCCACGCGCGCGTTGGCAATCGGCAACCCCATCCTGCACGTCGATGAACAATTCTATTTCGCGGCGGCGCGCGGCTGGGTGCATGGCGCGCTGCCTTATGTGGACATCTGGGACAGAAAACCCGTCGGCTTGTTCCTGATCTATCTTTTGCCCGCGCAACTACCATTCATCCCAGGCATCTGGGCCTATCAATTGATGGCGCTTGCCTCCGCCTGGGGCACCGCGATGCTGATCGCATCGATGGCACGTCGGTCAGGCCTGGCGGGCACCGGGGTGATCGCCGGCATCCTCTATCTGGTCTGGATCATCCTGGCCGAGGGACAAGGCGGGCAATCGCCGGTCTTCTACAATTTTCTGGTCGCCGGGGCGGCATGGCTGGTGCTGGAAGATCAACCGGAACGGGCGATCGGACCCCGCCGCACGCACGCAATGCTGGCCATGCTGTTGTTCGGGCTGGCACTGCAGATCAAGACCAGCGTGCTGTTCGAGGGCGTGTTCTTCGGCCTGTGGATTTTGTGGCGCCGCTGGCGTGGCGGGGAAGGGTTGCTGGCCATTGTCGGTCTTGGTACCCTCATGGTTGTCCTGGCGCTGATCCCCACCGGCATCGCCATGGCAAGCTATGCCGCCTCAGGCCATTTCGACGCCTGGTGGTATGCCAATTTGGTATCGATTACCCAGCGCCAGCCAGACCCGTTCCTCGAACAGGCAGGCAACCTGGCTGGATTGACCGCGATTCTCTCGCCGCTGGTCGCCATGGCGATTATTGCACTGCTGCGCGTGGGCAACATGCCGTCCGCCACGCGAAACATGCTTGCAGGATGGTTGGCCAGCGCCGTGCTGGCGGTATTGCTGTTCGGTAGCTGGTTCGACCATTATGGGCTGCCGGTCATGGTTCCGGCCAGTGTCGCGGCGAGTGGCGTCTTCAACGGCGACCGGCGAAGCGTAATCTGGCCGACCATCGCATTGCTGACCGCCGCGTTGGGCGGCCAGATATTGCTGGCGGAAAAGCTGTGGAGGCGCGGAACGCCGAATGCCTTCGCCGGGCTGGTCACCGCAATCGGGCCAGGACCGGGGTGCCTTTACGTCTATGCCGGTGATCCGATGCTCTACGCGGCCGTGCCGCGCTGCACGCTCACCCGTTTTCAGTTCCCCAGCCACCTGACGAGACAACGTGAGGCTGGTGCGATTGGCGTCGACCAGGGCGATGAAATCGCCCGCATCCTGGCCGCGCGACCGGCGGTGATCGTCGATACTGGGCCGTTCCGCGGAGAATTGCCCGCGCGACGGGCGCAATTGATGCGGGCGATTACAGGGCGCTACACGCGCGTCGCGCAGGTGGCGGAAGGGTTCAGCACAGCGTCGGTCTATCGCTTACGCAGCGCGCGCTAGGGTCGAAAGCGCATCCCTGCGGCGGCGGGCGGCTAAGCCGTCGCTCAGGCCGCGACGCGCCGGGCGCGGTTGCCGTCGACCAGATGCTGGTAATAGGCCACCAGTTCGGTCGCGTGTTCGACATCGGTCCGCACCTTGCGCGCGGCCACCACGGCAGCGCGGCGCAGCAGGGCGGGTTCGCGGGCGAACAGCCGGTGGATCGCCAGGGCCGCCGATTCGGCATCGCGCGCACGGTAGAGTTCAGAACACCGCGGATCGGCGACTTCGGCCACGCCACCTTCGTCCGGGCCGATGATCGGCAGGCCGCCCGCCATCGCTTCCGATGCGACGAGGCCAAATGGCTCTGCTTCCGACCCGTGGATCAACGCGTCGCAGCTTGCCACGATGCGCGCCAGCCGTTCCCGATCGTAAACCGGGCGGAACATGCGGATATGCGGGCTGCCCGCAATGCGTTTTTCGATGCGACGGCTGTCTGGCCCGGCGCCCAGCAGGATCAGCCCCACCGGCAGCTTGGCGCCCGCGCGTTCGACCGCGTCGATCACCATCGTCCAGCGCTTTTCCTTGTGGTGCCGCCCCAGCGCGAGCAGCAAATGCGCATCCGGCGGCAAGTCGCATTGCTTCAGCAACGCCGCGCGCAGCCGCTCGTCACGCAGGTCCGGCGAGAAATAGCCGCGTTCGATCCCCAGCGGCATCGACACGTCAACCCGCACGCCGCGCCGTTGGTGCCGCTTGTACAAGGCCGGTCCATTAGTGACGACCGCATCATATTTCGCCAGGAAGCGGTTCATATACTGGCTGTACCAGTCAAACGCGCGTTCGATCGCCGGTGGGCTGGCAATGCCTTCAAACCAGCGCATCGGATAGGCGCCGACATTGTCATTATGCATGAAAAACACCTTCACGGCGTTTCCCTGCCAATTGCCGACAATCGAGGCCGGGCGCCATGGCGATGATGTTTCCACCACGTCGGGCTGAAGCTCGTCGAGCAGGCGCGTGACCGGTTCGCTCTTGAAGAACAGCCAATAATTGCGATCGACGATCAACGGCGGCGATTTGACATAGATGACGCGCCCGCCGCCGGGCCGTTCGTCCACCATGTCCTGCGGACCCGGTGCGATGACGATCAGTTCGTGGCCCTGATCGGCCAGAATCGACATCTTGCGATCAAGATAGGTCCGAACGCCACCCCCGGTTGGGGAGTAATATTCGTTGACATCGACAATCCGCAACGCCCGCGCCTTACTTGGGTTCTTTGAGCGGGGCAAAACCGCTCAGGATGCTGCGCAGATATTGCGCCCGGATGTGAGCGGTGGTCACGCCGCTGCCGACTTCGACAACGGCCGACGCCAGTTTGGGCTTGGACATGCCGATCTTCTGGTTGGTCGGCACGCCGCCGCCATCCACCCAGAAGTTGAATTTGTTCTTGCCGTCGCGGTCATGGGTGAAGAACATCGCATAACGGCCAGGATGCGGCACTTTGATGCAGATTTCAACCGGGCCGGACGCCGGCATGTCCGCCCAGACGCGGCGGAAGAACTTGCCCTGCGCGATTAGGTCCCGATCATCCTTCAGATAATCTTCCTCCGTCGCGGGATACAGTTCCACCTTCAGGCGGCCAGTGCGGTCTTTCAAACCGGTGACATCGACCAGAATCGCGGAGCCGCCGCCCACATCGCACGATGCGGCATCGGTGCCGATCGCTGCCCGGGCCGACAGCGGGGAACTCAACAGCGCCACGCCGCCCAGAAACGCGAACAATTTGGCCTTCATCACCGCTTCCTCAATACTTCGATCACGCCGAACACGCTGAACACGCAAACCAGGACAACGTGCACCACGATCGTCAACGCCGCGGTCACCGCCACCAGATTCGTCAGCGCTTCTCCCTGCCCTATCAAGAGGATCGCAAAATTGGCGAAAACAAGGTCTTTGTTCGGCACCAGCGGCAGGCGCGATGCCAGTTGCCGCCCCGCCGAGAGGATCAGCCACATGCCGATCGATACATCGGGCATCCCGAAATGCCAGGTCAGCGCGAGCAGG
Source organism: Sphingomonas sp. (assembly GCA_041659385.1). Lineage (GTDB taxonomy): Bacteria > Pseudomonadota > Alphaproteobacteria > Sphingomonadales > Sphingomonadaceae > Sphingomonas. The sequence continues at coordinate 242,589 of JBAZYJ010000001.1, read as the reverse complement.
ATGGCCCCCGCCACCGAGCGAACCACATGAACCCCGAAAATCCACAGCAATACCGATCTTGCCAGCGAAAACACCCGCTTGGAGAAGATAAGGAACGGCAACGACATGGCGATGACGATCAGCATCGATCCGGCCAGCCGCACAAATTCGTCGTGGTTGAGCAGGCCATGGCCGACCGGCAAGGCCAGCGCGATCAACACCAGGGTAAGCGCATTGCCTGCCATCGCGGACAAGATGCTGACATCTTTCACCGCGCCGAATGGGGCCGCAACCATCGGCGCCCGCTGTCGCGCCCAGGTGTAGAAATACGCCTCGCCCGAATAGCCGAGCACCAGTTCATTGGCGATTCGCTTCTTGAGCAGCGCGACCAGTCCGCCGAGCGGAATACGCCAGAGCCGACGGAAAATGACGTAGTCGCCAAGCGGCTCCGACAGATACAATAACGCGAAGAAGACATAGAATAGCGGATCATCAGGCACCGCAAGCGCCAGGCCAGCCAGCCCTTTGCCGAACAGCGCGCGCACCACGCCGACCACCATCGCTATCGTCAATACGCCGCCGAAAATCGCGGGCCAGCGGCTTTTCAACTCGGTGAGCGGTTCAAGCCCGGCGAGATCGGGGGGGCCAGCCGCCGACGGCTCAACAATCTGCGTGCTCACCCAAACTCCTCGTCGACACGCCGAAAAACGCGCCTTTTGCCCGACCTGTTGCCAGCCGGATGCTGCGCGGCATAGCGATGTTGTGAATGGGCGGCAATCGGGCGCGATGCCCACGTCCCGCATCCTGACATGATTTTGTCCTTCTCGCGTCGCAACCGCGCGCCATGCGTTGCATCAGCAACATGACCACGAACCAGCGCATTCGCATTCCCCCGGCTCGCCGGATCCTGATTCTCGCCAGATCGCTGAGTGGCGATAAGGCCGACAACGGCTTGCTACGGCTCGCCAATGGCGGGGCGGATCGACCGACGAGTGATCCGGCCACCCACGCCATGGACGCGGTCGTCACTGCGCCGCGGGCTTGAACCGGTCCGGGTGCGCCGCGGCGAATGCGGGGTGGGCGCAAGCGGCCGCATCGGCGGCCACCAGCGTTGGGTAATCGTCGAGCGCGACGTTGAAGCGCCGGGCGTTGTATAGTTGCGGGACCAGGCAGATGTCGGACAAGTCCGGCGCCTCGCCACCCAGGAACGGGCCATGTCCCGCCCCGGCCCCTGCCCCCGCCTCAGCCATCGCCTCCAGCGCGCGCAACCCTTCGCTCACCCAATGCGCGTACCACGCATCGCGCGCGGATTGGTCAGCGCCGAATTGATCGGTCAGCCGGGCAAGGACGCGCAGATTGTCGATCGGGTGCAGGTCCGCCGCGATCACCAATGCCCGCGACAATGCCTGTGCCCGGGCAAGGGGGGCGGGGGGCAACAATGGTGGTTCTGGATAAGTACGGTCGAGATAATCGATGATCGCCAGGCTTTGCGTCAGCGCGACGCCATCGACATCCAGCGTCGGCACCAGTCCTTGCGGATTGACTGCCAGATTGGCTGACGCACGATGCTCGCCAGCGACCAGGTTGACCGCAACCCGCTGATAATCGACGCCCTTCAGTTCAAGCGCGATCCGCACGCGATAGCCGGCCGACGACCGCCAGTAATCATGCAGGCACAACATCACCCGTCTCTTCCCCGCCGCGCCCGGCCAGTTCGGACTCGCGTTCCAGCGCGACCTTTATCATCGCCACCATCGGATCGGCCAGCGCCAGCCCGAGCACGCCGAACAGCGTCGATGCAAGGATCTGTGACGACAGGGTCAAGGCGGGGGGCATATCGACGGTACGCTTCGCCACCATCGGGATGACGACATAACCATCGAAATTCTGCACGAGGAAATACGTGAAGATCGCCCAATAACCGGCATCGACGCCCGCGCTGAACCCCACCGCGACCATCAGCACCCCGGTGATGATCGCGCCGATATTGGGGATGAACGCCAATATGCCCGCCAGGATGCCCAGCACCAGCGCCATCGGCACGCCGCCGAACAACAGCATCAGCCAGATCAGCACGCCTTCGACCAACATGCCCAGCAACCGCCCGGCAAGCAGGCGGCGCATGGTGAATGCCATCCGATCGATGGTGATCGCAAATTCGCCGCGCATGTCGGAAGGAACCATCCATTGCAGCCCACGCTCATAGAGGCGTGGTTCCATCGCAATGAACAGGCCGATCACCAGCACCATGATCATGCTGGCGACCGCGCCGACCGCCGATCCGACAAACAGCGTCAGCCGCCCGAAAGACCCCATGGCTTGTTCAGCCAGCCCTTTCAGGTCGGCGCGGCCAGGTACAAAGCCATGTTCGGACGCCCAGCCGAGCAGTTTCGTCGCCTGCGACGTCAGGGTTGCCTGCAATTGCGCGAACTGATCGGCGACCTGAACGCCGGTCATGTACATGGTGCCCGCGATGAAGGAGACCGCCAGCAACATGACGATCAGCAACCGCCAGCCGCGCGGCACCGGCAGGATTCGGCCCAGCAGCCGCACGCCGCCGTCAAGCATCGCGGCGAACACCAGCCCGCCGAAAATCACCAGCAGCGGCTGGATGAGCAGCACCACCAGCGCCATCGCAGCGGCGAGGCCAAGCCACACCGATGCCCGTTTCAGTTCATGGCGGACAAGCGGATCGCGCAATTCATTGGGGCCAGGCCCGCTGACAACACCTTCGCTATCCGCTTCCATCTATTTGCCGCCCGTCTTGTTATCGCCCGTCTTGGGCGCGCGCAGCGAAGTTCCGGCGCGGCCACTGCGCAAGGCGCTCCACCAGGTCAACGGGTTATAGCTTGCCTTGCCATCGAACGAATGAGTGATGAATTCGGCGCGCCCGCCGATATTCTCCCACGGCACCGGCCCGCCCAGGCCACGTTCGGCGATCGGGAAACGGCTGTCGGCGCTGCGGTCACGATTATCGCCCATCAGGAACACGCGCCCCTTCGGAATCGTGATCGGGCCGTAATTGTCGCCTTCGCTGTCGGCTTCCAGCTCGACCGTGTCATAAGTCACGCCATTGGGCAGCGTTTCGGTGACGATCGGCAAGCGGCAATGCATCTTGCCGTCGGCCGCGCGGTACAAGGCGCTGAAATATTGGTTGTTGTCGCACGAGACCCCGCCTTCGAGCAGGGCATCGCCGCCGTAATTCGGAATGTCACGATAATGGATCGGCCCGCGCTTCACCGGCACGCCGTTCAGGATGACGGTGCCGTGCCGCACTTGCAGCGTATCGCCGGGCAGGCCGATCACGCGCTTGATATAATCCTCGTCCGATCCCGGCGGCACCGCGACGACCACGTCGCCCCGTTCAGGCAGGCGACCGAACAGCCGCCCCTTGAAAAACGGCAGCACATGGAAAGTGGGCGAGATATAGGAATAGCCAAAGGGATATTTGGTGACGATCAGATGGTCCCCGACCAGCAAGCCGGGCAGCATCGATTCCGACGGGATATAGAATGGCTTGGCGACCAGGCTGTGAAAACCCAGCACCGCCGCCACCAGCCACAGCACGCCGCGAACTTCGGCCCACCAGTCAGTGCCCGGTTTGGCGGGTGCCTTGCCGTTGCCAGCCCGCAACGCCAGATCGTCAGTTATCATTTATATCGTCCTGTATCCCGGCAACGGCCGGTACTGCCTCGATCACCACAAACGCCTGTGCCCATGGATGGTCGTCGGTGAGCGTCAGGTGAACAACCGCGACGTGGCCCGGTGGCGTGATGGCGTCAAGCCTTGCCTTGGCACCGCCGGCCAGCGCCAGTGTCGGCGCGCCCGACCGGGCATTGACGACGCCGATGTCCTTCATGAACACGCCCGCCTTGAATCCGGTGCCGACCGCCTTGGAAAAGGCTTCCTTCGCGGCGAAGCGCTTGGCCAGCGTGCCCGCCTTGGTGAAGGGCCGGCGGGCGGCGCGGGCGCGTTCGACATCGGTGAACACGCGGTTTTCGAACCGCTCGCCAAACCGCTCCAGCGAAGCCTGGATGCGATCGATGTTGCACAGGTCCGACCCGATGGCGAGGATCATCGCGCGCTCACCGGGCCGCGTCCATTGCCGCGCGCATCGCACGCACCGCATCCGCCAGCCCCATGAAGATCGCATCGGCAATGATCGAATGGCCGATGTTGAGTTCGGCGAGCTGTGGAATCGCCGCGACCGGCGCGACATTGGCAATGGTCAGGCCATGCCCGGCGTGGATTTCCAGCCCGTTCTTGGCGCCCAGCGCGGCGGCATCGGCGAGTCGCTTCAATTCCTCGGCCCGTGCTTCGCCGTCGAGTTCGGCAAAACGACCGGTGTGCAATTCGACGACCGGCGCGCCAAGCCGCAACGCCGCCTCGATCTGGCGCGGATCGGGTTCGATGAACAACGACACGCGGATATCGGCGGCCCGCAACTCGGCAACAATCGGTGCCAGATGATTGTGCTGCCCCGCCGCGTCCAGGCCGCCTTCGGTGGTGCGCTCCTCACGTTTTTCAGGGACGATGCAGGCGGCGTGGGGGCGATGTTTCAGCGCGATCGCCAGCATCTCCGCCGTCGCCGCCATTTCGAGGTTGAGGGGGATCGTCAGTTCCGCGGACAGCCGGGCGATGTCGTCGTCGGTGATGTGGCGCCGGTCTTCGCGCAGGTGCGCGGTGATGCCGTCCGCGCCCGCTTCCGCCGCGATCAGCGCCGCGCGCACCGGATCGGGATAGCCCGCGCCACGCGCGTTGCGGACGGTGGCGACATGGTCGATGTTGATGCCCAGGCGCAGATAATCGCTCAAACCGCCCTGCTCCCCGGCTTGATCGCCGGAATGGCCGCGAGTTCGGGCGGCAGTTGATCGGCCTGATAGGCCGGCACTTCGAGCCGGATCAGCGGAAAGAACGGCACGCCCAGATCCGCCGTGCCGTTCGACCGGTCGACAAGCGACGCGGCGGCGACAACGATGCCGCCCGCCGCCTTGATCGCCTCGATCGCCTCCCGCGAGGAAAGGCCGGTGGTGACGACATCCTCCATCATCAGCACCTGCGTGCCCGGTTCGAGTCGAAAGCCGCGGCGCAGTTCGAAAGTGCCGGTCGGCCGTTCCAGGAACATCGCCTCCACGCCCAGCGCGCGGCCCATCTCATGCCCGGCGATCACTCCGCCCATCGCGGGCGAAACGACCGCCTGAATCCGCTGGCGAAGCTCGACGGGCAACCGTGCAGCCAGCGCGTCGGCAAGGCGCGCGCCGCGAGCCGGGTTCATCAACACGCGCGCGCATTGCAGATAGCGCGAGCTGCGCAGGCCCGACGACAGGATGAAATGCCCTTCGAGCAGCGCATCGGCAGCGCGGAATTCGGCCAGCACCTCGTCTTCGGTCATCGCAGCAATTTCTCCCTCCGCGCGGCCCATTCAGCCGCGCCGCGCCATCGCCGGTTTCCCGGTGCGCGCGGGCGATGCATAGGTTCGTGCCGCGCCCTTCGCAACGCGGCCCGAACAGAAAGGCGGAAAAATCTCGCTCGTCCTGCTTGAGGACAAGGTGCGCCATGCGTATAGGCCGAAAAAGGGGGCGTCTATCCGCCCCCGGCACAATCAGCGTCCGGCGCCGCCAGAGAGGGTGAAAATAGACACGATGCGCAAAACAGGGATGATGTTGTTCAGTCTCGCCGCCGGGCTCGCGCTCGTCGGCAGCGGCCCCGCAACGGCCCAGGCACCGGCAACTGCCGCGCCGGGTGTTACCGTCACCACTCCAACGACGACTGACGCGGCGGCGAAGCCCGCAAGCGCGAAGCCGACCGATCCGCTGCTCGCGCTCGACGGCGGTCCGGCCGACAGCCTGCCGCAGGCGGGCATTGGCCAACCGGTCGACAAGGCCATTGGCCTCCAGCCGCAATTCTCGCCCAACGGCGTGCGGGCAAGCTGGATGCACGATTGGCTGCTGGTGCCGTTGATCGTCGGGATTTCGGTTTTCGTCCTGCTGCTGCTGCTGTGGGTGATCGTCTTCTATCGCCGCGCCGCCAATCCCGTTGCCTCCAAGACGTCGCACAACACCATTCTTGAGGTGCTGTGGACCGGGCTGCCCATCCTCATCCTCGCTGGCGTCGCGGTGCCGTCGATCGGCCTGCTCCAGGCGCAGTTCAAGCCCGCGCCCGCCGACGCGATCACGCTGAAGGCGATCGGCAACCAGTGGTACTGGTCTTACGAATATCCCGACAATGGCGGGATCGAGATCACCGCCAACATGCTGAAGGAAAAGGGCCAGGAAGCCGTTGGCGACCGGTTCCGCACCGATGCTGACGGCCCGCCGCTGCTGGCGACCGACAATCGCATCGTGCTGCCGGTTGGCGTGCCGATCCGCCTGATCACCACCTCGGCCGACGTGATCCATAGCTGGGCGATGCCCGCATTCTGGATCAAGCTCGACGCCGTGCCCGGCCGCATCAACGAAACCAGCTTCATCATCCAGAAGCCGGGCGTCTATTTCGGGCAATGTTCGGAACTGTGCGGCGCGCGCCACGGCTTCATGCCGATCACGGTCGCTGCCGTCGACAAGGCGACGTTCGACAAATGGGTTGTCGCCAAGGGCGGTTCCGTGAAGGGCGCTGCCACGGCTGCCACTGCGACTCCGGCTGAACCCGCCGCAGCCGCCGCGACCGACGCCAACGCCACTGACACTGCGGCCAACGCCGCCACAGCGGAAAAATAAGCATCATGACCGATACCGCCCTAACCCCATCCGCCTTCCAGGCGCATGACGATCACGGCCATCACCACGATGCCGATCACAAGCCCGGTTTCTTCGCGCGCTGGTTCATGTCGACCAACCACAAGGATATCGGCACGCTCTACCTGATCTTCGCGATTGTCGCGGGCATCATCGGCGGCGCGATTTCCGGCCTGATGCGCGTTGAACTGGCGCAGCCGGGCATCCAGTATCTCGGTTACTGGGCAGCTTATCTGCCCGGCGGCGAACAGGGCCTCGACCATTCGCTGCACTTGTGGAACGTGCTCATCACCGCGCACGGCCTCATCATGGTGTTCTTCATGGTGATGCCCGCGATGATCGGCGGCTTCGGCAACTGGTTCGTGCCGATCATGATCGGCGCGCCGGACATGGCGTTCCCGCGGATGAACAACATTTCGTTCTGGCTGCTGATCCCGGCGTTCACGCTGCTGCTCGCCTCACCCTTCTTCGGCGGCGCAGGCACCGGCTGGACTGTCTATGCCCCGCTGTCGACTTATGGCGAACCGGGGCCGTCGGTGGATATGGCGATCCTGTCGCTCCACCTCGCGGGCGCCAGCTCGATCCTGGGGGCGATCAACTTCATCACCACCATCTTCAACATGCGCGCGCCGGGCATGACGCTGCACAAGATGCCGCTGTTCGTCTGGTCGGTGCTGGTCACCGCGTTCCTGCTGCTGCTGTCGCTGCCGGTGCTGGCCGCGGCGATCACGATGCTGCTGACCGATCGCAACTTCCACACCACTTTCTTCGATCCCGCCGGCGGTGGTGACCCCGTGCTGTACCAGCATCTGTTCTGGTTCTTCGGCCACCCCGAAGTGTACATCATGATCCTGCCGGGCTTCGGCATCGTCAGCCACATCATCTCGACCTTCTCGAAAAAGCCGGTGTTCGGTTATCTCGGCATGGCCTACGCCATGGTTGCGATCGGCGTGGTCGGCTTCATCGTCTGGGCACACCACATGTTCACCACTGGCCTGCCGGTCAGCGTGAAGATGTACTTCACCGCCGCGACGATGGTGATCGCGGTGCCCACCGGCATCAAGATCTTCTCGTGGATCGCCACGATGTGGGGCGGCTCGATCAGCTTCAAGACCCCGATGGTCTGGGCAATCGGCTTCATCTTCATGTTCACCGTCGGCGGCGTGACCGGCGTGGTGCTCGCCAATGGCGGCATCGACGATTACATGCAGGACACCTATTACGTCGTCGCCCACTTCCATTATGTGCTGTCGCTCGGCGCGGTGTTCTCGCTGTTCGCCGGCTTCTATTACTGGTTCCCGAAAATGTCGGGCCGGATGTACAATGAAGCGCTGGGCCAGCTCCATTTCTGGGTGTTCTTTGTCGGCGTGAACCTGCTGTTCTTCCCGATGCACTTCCTGGGCCTGGAAGGGATGCCGCGTCGCATTCCCGACTACACGCCTGCCTATGCATATTGGAACGGCGTTGCGACGCTGGGCTACAAGATCATGGCGGCCAGCATGGTGATCTTCTTCGTCAACATCATCTGGTCGCTGTTCGCGGGCAAAAAGGCTGGCGACAATCCCTGGGGCGATGGCGCAACCACGCTGGAATGGACGCTGTCCAGCCCGCCGCCCTATCACCAGTTTGAAACGCTGCCGCGGATCGACTGACACGGATTGACTGACACGGATCGACTGACCCTGGCATTCCCCAACCGGCGACAAACCGGATTGGGGGACGCCGCACACGCCGGGCACATGTCCGGCAGCAAACCGAAAAAAGGGGCGGCGCGGACTATATCTTCCCGCCCGCCCCTTTCTCTTTACGGCCAATTTCTCTACGGCCAATTTCTCTATGGCCCGTTGAAGACAGGCAGATGAACACGACCACGCTGACCACAACCGAGTTGCCCGCGCACTGGCGCGATTTCCTGGCGCTGACCAAGCCCCGGGTGATGCGCTCTGTCGTGCTGACCGGTCTGTGCGGGATGCTGGCCGCACCTGTCGCTCCCCCGGTCGCCATCGGCGTCGCCGCCATCCTCGCCATTGCCCTCGCGGCGGGAGCGGCGGGCGCCCTCAACCAATGGTATGAATCAGATATCGACGCGCTGATGCTGCGCACCGCCGGGCGCCCCTTGCCCGCGCGCCGCATGGACCGGGAAAGCGCGCTGCATTTCGGTGTCGGGCTCGGCGTGTTCAGCGTGCTGCTGATGGGATTTGCCGCCAATTGGCTGGCCGCCGCCCTGCTCGCCATCTCGATCCTGTTCTATGTCATCATCTACACCATCGGGCTGAAGCGCTCGACGCCGCAGAACATCGTCATCGGTGGCGCGGCTGGCGCGTTTCCGCCGCTGATCGGCTGGGTGGCGGCGACCGGGCAGGTCGCGCTGCTGCCGGTCATGATGTTCGCGCTGATTTTCCTGTGGACCCCGCCGCATAGCTGGGCACTCGCGCTCATCATCCGCGACGACTATGCCAAGGGCGGCGTGCCGATGCTGCCAGTGGTCGCAGGCGCCCGCAACACGCGCTGGCAGATGCTGTTCTACACCGTGTTGATGGCCGCCGTCGCCATCGCGCCATGGCCGCTGGGGCTGACCGGGGCGATCTACGGCATCACGGCAATCATTGGATCGGCGATCTTCTTTACGCTCAACCTGTGGGTGGTCATCGCCGCAGCACCGACGCCTGCGACGATGAAGCCAGAGCGCGTGCTGTTCGTCTATTCGATCTTCTATGTGCTCGCGGTGCTGGCCAGCCTTGTCGTCGACCGGTGGCTGGCATGACCCCGCCGCCTTCCGACGACGATCTGATCCGCGCACGCCAAAAATCACGCGCGATCGTGATGGCCATTGCCCTTGGCGCGTTCGTCATCCTGGTGTTCGCGGTGTCGATCGCCAAGATCAAGATAGGCTATCACTGATGAGCAAGCGCCTGCGCACCGCGATGCTGGCCGCGTTCGGCGTTGCCTGCATGACTGGCCTGGGCTGGGCCAGCGTACCGCTGTACCGCGTTTTCTGCCAGGCAACCGGCCTTAACGGTACGACTCAGCGCGCGATCAGCGCACCGGGCAGCGTCGGGCGGACGATCCGTGTGGATTTCGATACCAACGTCGCCCCCAAGATGCCGTGGAAGTTCGAACCCGAAAGCCGGTCGATGACCGTGCAGATCGGCGCGCGCAACCTGGCGTTCTTCACCGCGTCGAACAACAGCGATCATCCGATCACCGGATCGGCGACATTCAATGTCAGCCCTGCGCAGGCGGGTCTGTATTTTACCAAGATTCAGTGCTTCTGTTTTACCAAGCAGACGCTGAAGCCGCACGAGACCGCGCGGATGCCGGTCATCTTTTTCGTCGATCCCAGGATCCTGAAGGATCCCGACGAGGCGGACGTGCAGACGATCACCTTGAGCTATACATTTTACCCTGTGGATTCGCCGAAAGCGTCAAGCTAGACAGGCGGAACACGAATGAGCGGGGCATGACCATGGCAGGCGCCAAGAACCACGATTACCATATCCTTTCCCCCAGCTTCTGGCCGCTGATGGGATCAATGTCGGCATTGGCCATGGCTTCGGGCGGCATCATGTGGATGCACTCGGCGATGTGGGGCGGACAGCTTTTCCTCATCGGGCTGGCGGGCGTGCTGCTCACCATGTTCCTGTGGTGGTCCGACGTCATCAAGGAAGCGCATCACGGCGATCATACGCCGGTGGTTCAACTGCATTTCCGTTACGGGATGATTCTGTTCATCGCGTCGGAAGTGATGTTCTTCGTCGGCTGGTTCTGGGCGTTTTTCGACTTTTCGCTGTTCCCGGCACCCGTTGAGATGATTGCGGGCGAAGTTCACCGCATTCCCGAAACCGTGGCGCGCGTGGCTGGCCAATGGCCGCCAAAGGGCATTGAAGTCATCAATCCCTGGGGCTTCCCGCTGCTCAACACGCTGATCCTGCTGCTGTCGGGCACCACCGTCACCTGGGCGCATCATTCGCTGATCCATGGTGACCGCCAGGGGCTGAAGACCGGCTTGTGGATCACGATTGCGCTGGGCGCGATCTTCTCGTCGATCCAGGCCTATGAATATTCGGAAGCTCCGTTCCATTTTGCCGGGCTGAACTTCGGCGCGTCGTTCTTCATGGCGACCGGGTTCCATGGCTTCCACGTGCTGATCGGCACGATCTTTCTGCTTGTCTGCCAGATCCGTGTCTATCGCGGCGATTTCACCCCGCGCCAGCATTTCGGCTTTGAAGCCGCTGCCTGGTACTGGCACTTTGTCGACGTAGTGTGGCTGTTCCTGTTCGTGTCGGTCTATGTCTGGGGCGGCGCCGGCGCACCGGTCCACGGCGGCTGATGATGGTGGAGGACGCGACCGGCGGCGCATCCCCGGGCGCGTCCCCCACACCGGTAGAGCCAAGCCCGCTCAACGCCGCCCTGGGTGGATTGTGCCCGCGGTGCGGCGCCAAGACGCTGTTTTCAAGCCTGACCCAGTTCGCACCCACCTGCCGCGCGTGCGGACTGGATTTTTCGGCGTTCAATGTCGGCGACGGGCCTGCCGCTTTCCTGACCCTGGTCTGGGGCGCGATCATCGTCGGTGGCGCGATTGCCCTTGAATTGTCGGTCGGCCCGCCGTGGTGGGTGCATGTGCTGATCTGGATTCCGGTTACTGCCGTCGCGGTCATCGGGTCGTTGCGGGTCGCCAAGGGCGCGCTGATGGCGCTGGAATATCGCAACGCAGCGCGTGAGGGGCGACTGGCGAAGCCCGATCGATGATCCGTATCCCGGTCATTCCCACGATCCTGGTCGCGCTGGCGGTTGCGGCGATGATCGCGCTGGGCTTCTGGCAACTTCAGCGCCGCGACTGGAAGGACGCGCTGCTCGCCCGCTACGGCCGGAATCAATCGCTGCCACCCGTCGCCTTCCCCGCCATCCCGCTGGGCGAAGACCTGCTGTACCGGCGCACCAGCGCCTTTTGCCTGCAGCCCGTCAACTGGCGGACCGAGGGCGCAGGCGGCCATGGCTGGCGACTGATCGCCGATTGCCGGACGGGTGCGGAAGGCCCCGGTTTTTCGGTCGAACTGGGCACCACGCACAATCCCAACGGCCGCCCGAACTGGCGCGGTGGCCCGGTAACCGGCGTCATCGGTGCCGCCCCCAGCCACACCAGCCTGATCGGCAACCTGGTCCACACCGGCGCGACGCCGCTCATCATCGTCGCCGACACACCGCCCCCTGGCCTGTCCTCCAGCCCGCGGCCCAGCCCCGAATCGATCCCCAACAACCATCTGGCCTATGCGGTGCAGTGGTTCATCTTTGCCGGGCTTGCGGTCATCATCTATGTGCTGGCGCTCCGTCGGCGGCTCAAATCCGGGTGACGCCGAGCTTGTGCTGGCGCGTCGGCACGGTTAAGCGCGCATGCCAATGCGGTATGTAAGCACACGGGGGGCAGCGCCCGTCCTGGATTTCAAGGGCGCGACGCTTGCGGGGCTGGCCAGTGATGGCGGCCTTTATGTGCCAGAGGCATGGCCTCGGCTCAGCCATGGCGACATCGCGGCGCTCGCTGGCCTGGACTATGCCGATACCGCCGTTGCGATCATGGCGCCGTTCATCGGCGGTTCGCCGACCCATGACGAACTGCGCGATTTGTGCCGCCAGGCTTATGGCCGTTTCGCCCACGCCGCCGTCACCCCGCTGGTCCAGCTCGATGCCCAGCAATGGCTGCTCGAACTGTTCCACGGCCCGACGCTGGCGTTCAAGGATGTCGCGCTGCAATTGCTGGGATTGCTGTTCGAACGGTTCCTGACCGGTTCCACGCAGCAATTGACCATCGTCGGCGCGACCAGTGGCGACACCGGTTCCGCCGCCATCGACGCGCTCGCGGGGCGTGAGGGCATCGACGTGTTCATGCTTCACCCGCATGGCCGCGTGTCGGACGTCCAGCGCCGCCAGATGACGACGGTGCTTGCGCCCAATATCCACAACATCGCCATCGACGGCAGTTTCGACGATGCCCAGGCGATGGTGAAGGCGATGTTCAACGACCCCGCCTTTTCCAGCCGCTTCACGCTCAGCGCGGTCAATTCGATCAACTGGGCGCGGCTGATGGCGCAGGTCGTCTATTATTTCTACGCCGCCGTCCGGCTGGGCGCGCCTGAACGCCCCGTCGCGTTCAGCGTGCCGACCGGCAATTTCGGCGATGTGTTCGCCGGTTATGTCGCGGCGCAGATGGGCTTGCCCGTCGCACGGCTGATCGTCGCCACCAACGTCAACGACATTCTCCACCGCGCGCTGTCGGCGGGTGATTATTCGGTGGGTACCGTCACGCCGACGCCAAGCCCATCGATGGACATTCAGGTGTCGAGCAATTTTGAACGCCTGTTGTTCGATCTGAACGGCCGCAACGGCGCTGCGCTGGCGGAACAGATGCGCGGTTTTGAGGTGAGCAAGGCGATGCAGCTCACCAACGCCCAGCGCGAGGGTGCGGCAACATTGTTCCACAGCGACCGTATCGACCTGGACGACATGACGCTGGCCATGCGTCGTGCCGCGGAGACAAGCGGCCAGATCATCGATCCGCACACCGCGATTGGCCTGGCGGCGGCTCGCCGTGCCGGGCTTGATCGGAATATTCCGGTCGTCACCCTGGCCACCGCGCACCCCGCCAAGTTCCGCGACGCGGTGGAGCGCGCCACCGGCATGCGCCCTGCCCTGCCGCCGCGCCTCGACAATCTGTTCGAGCGTGAGGAACGTTACGCCACGCTGCCCGCCACGTTCGATGCCGTCACCGCCTATATCGCCGAGCGCGCAACGCCCAGAGCATGAGCGCACAAAGCATGAGCGCACAAAGCATGAACAGGCGAGCATGACGCTGCACACGCTGATCGGTGAACCCTGGGCCGATTATGGGCTGGTCGATTCGGGCAATGGCCGCAAGCTGGAACGTTACGGCCGTTACCGCTTCATCCGCCCAGAACCCCAGGCGATGTGGGCGCCCGCGCAGGACGACTGGCAGGCAGACGGCGAATTCATCCCCGGTTCGGATGAGGATGGCGGCGGCAAATGGGTGTTCGACCAGCCCGTGCCCGGCGGCGGCTGGCCGCTGGCATGGGACAATGTGCGCTTCACCGCGCAGACCACGCCGTTCCGTCACCTGGGCTTTTTCCCCGACATGGCGCCGGTATGGCGGTGGATGCGCGAGCGTGTGGCAGGCATGGATGCCCCGGAATGCATGAACCTGTTCGGCTATACCGGCGTCGGCACGCTGGCGATGGCGGCACAGGGCGCGCGCATGGTTCATGTCGACGCATCCAAGAAATCGGTCGAAGCAGCCCGCGGCAACGCCAGATTGTCGGGGTTGAGCGACGCGCCCATTCGCTGGATCATCGACGATTGCGCCAAATTCGTCGCGCGTGAGGTGCGGCGCGGGCGGCGCTATGACGGCATACTGCTCGATCCGCCGAAATATGGCCGTGGCCCGGAAGGCGAAATCTGGAAGCTGGAGGAAGGGCTGCCGGGCCTGATCGCCGATTGCCGCCAATTGCTCGACGCCGATTCGCGCTTCCTGTTCCTGACCGTCTATGCGGTGCGCATGTCGGCATTGGCGCTCGAAGAATTGCTCCGCCAGAAATTCGTCGATCTGGGCGGCACGGTCGAAGCCGGTGAGCTTGCGGTGCGTGAGGAAGCCCGCGGCCTGTTGCTGCCCACCGCGATCTGGTGCCGCTGGCAGCGATAGGCCGAACCGCCGACAGCCGGGGAGACAGGCGACGCCCGGGATGGTAGAGCACTCTAACAAAAATGGGTCGCTCCTTCGTATCGAACGCCATCGATATGGACGGTTTAATCGAGGTGGAATCTGCTTCCGCCATATCCACAGTCACCCAATGATGGGAGCCGTCGATCGATGACCCTGCCCTCGCCGATCAAATTGAAGTCGGTCTATCCGCTATATCTGGCGAATGAGGCTGCGCAGCCCAATGCCGATCTGGAAGTCACGGACAAGTTTACCGGCGAAGTCGCCTTTCGCGTCGCGCAGGCCGATGCCGCAACGATCAACGCAGGCATTGCCGCAGCGGTTGAGGCCGCCGAACCGATGGCGCGGATGGCCAGTTACGAACGCCAGGCCGTGCTGCAACATTGCGTCGATCGCTTCACCGAACGCTTTGACGAACTCGCCTATGCGCTGTGCGTCGAGGCGGGCAAGCCGATCAGGGATTCGGAAGGCGAAGTCGGTCGCCTGATCGACACGTTCCGCATCGCCGCCGAGGAAAGCGTGCGGATGACCGGCGAAGTGCAGCCGCTGGACATTTCGCCCCGCGCGCGCGGTTATCAGGGCATCTGGAAACGCGTGCCGATTGGCCCGTGCAGCTTCATCTCGCCGTTCAACTTCCCGCTCAACCTCGCCGCGCACAAGGTCGCGCCCGCCATCGCGGTTGGTTGCCCGTTCGTGATGAAACCCGCGAGCCGCACGCCGCTGGGCGCGATCATCATGGGTGAAGTGCTGGCCGAGGCCGATTTGCCCAGGGGTGCGTTTTCCATCCTGCCCGCGCACCGCGAAGGCGCGGACCTGTTCACGACCGACGATCGGTTGAAGCTTTTGTCCTTCACCGGATCACCCGGCGTCGGCTGGGATTTGAAGGCGCGCGCCGGCAAGAAAAAGGTCGTGCTGGAACTTGGGGGCAATGCCGCCGTCATCATCGACCATGACGCCGACCTGGGCGATGCGGTGGAGCGCGTTATCTTCGGCGCGTTCTACCAGTCGGGGCAAAGCTGCATCGGGGTGCAGCGGATCATCATCCACGACGATGTCTATGACAGGTTCCGCGACATGCTGGTTGCGCGCGCCGCAACGCTGATCGCCGGCGACCCCAAGCAACGCGACACCTTTGTCGGGCCGATGATCGACGTGAAGGAAGCCACCCGACTGGACAATTGGGTGCAGGAAGCCATGGCCGCTGGCGGCACGCTGTTGTGCGGCGGCAAGCGAACGGGCGCCATGCTGGAAGCGACCTTGCTGGAAAAGGTGCCCCGCAACACCAGCCTCTATCGGGAAGAAGCGTTCGGGCCAGTGGCCATCCTGTCGCGGTTCAGCCGGTTTGAAGATGCGATGGCCGAAGTCAACGACAGCAAGTTCGGGTTGCAGGCGGGCATTTTCACGCGCGACCTGTTCAAGATGCTCGACGCCTGGGACCATCTCGACGTGGGCGGCGTCGTCATCAACGACGTACCGAGCTACCGCGTCGACAATATGCCTTATGGCGGCGTGAAGGACTCGGGCCTTGGCCGCGAGGGCGTGCGCTTTGCGATGGAGGACATGACCGAAATCCGGAATCTGGTGATCCGGCGGAAATAGGCGCGGCATCGCCCCTGTTTCCGCCGTCACGCCCCCGCCTGGCACGTAACCTTGCCCGTCAGGCAATGGCGTCGACCTGGATGCCGCTGACCGCTGCGGCCATGTTCGGCGTGGCGGGTTTCAGACCCCCGCGCTCAGTTCCTTGATCTCCCGGTTCAGGATGCGGTCATTGTCGCTATAATCGACCGGGCAATCGATCAGGTGAACGCCGGGCGTATCGAGCGTGTGCCTGATAACTGCCGCCAGATGCGCCGCGCTTTCGACGCGGTGGCCACTGGCGCCATAAGCCTCGGCATATTTGACGAAATCGGGATTGCCATAGGTCAGCCCCCAATCGGCAAAGCCCATATTCGCCTGCTTCCAGCGGATCATGCCATAGCTGCCGTCGTTGAGGATCAGCACGGTGATGTTGAGTTTCAGCCGAACCGCGGTTTCCATTTCCTGGCTGTTCATCATGAACCCGCCATCACCGCAAATCGCCATGACCTTGCGCCCGGGATAGACCATGGCCGATGCCATGGCCGACGGCAGGCCCGCGCCCATTGTCGCCAGCGCGTTGTCGAGCAGAACCGTATTCTGCTGCCGCGCTGGATAGTTGCGGGCGAACCAGATCTTGTAGACGCCATTGTCCAGCGCGATGATCCCGTCACCCGGCATGGCGTCGCGCACCGCGCGCACCAGATAAGGCGGTGCGATCGGAAAGCTGGCATTGCCGTCCAGCGTGGCGGTGTGCGCGACTTCGGCGGCCCGCGCGCGGTGCATCGCGCTGAAATCCCAGTCGGCGCGCGGCACGATGTCTTCCTTCATCTGCCAGATGGCGTTGGCGATGTCGCCGATCACCTCGATTTGCGGGAAATACACCGGATCGACTTCGGCTGAACGCATCGAGACGTGGATGACCGGGCATCCGCCCTGTTTCATGAAGAAGGGCGGCTTTTCGATCACGTCATGGCCGACATTGACGATCAGGTCCGCCGATTCGATCGCACGGTGGACGAAATCGCCAGCCGATAGCGCGGCACAGCCGAGGAATTTTGGATGACATTCATCGATCACGCCCTTGCCCAACTGCGTCGTGACGAACGGGATGCCCGTTTTTTCGACGAACTGGAGCAGCATCCGGCCGGTCACCTTGCGATTGGCGCCTGCACCCAGCACCAGAATCGGTGACTTGGCCGCTTCCAGCCGCTTGACCGCCGCGCGCACCGCCTTTTCCTCCGCCGAAGGTCGCCGGGCGAGGCTGGAGGTGAAGGGCACGCTGTCGGTATGTTCGTCAGCCACGTCTTCGGGAAATTCCAGGTGCGTCGCGCCAGGCTTTTCCTCTTCGGCGAGCCGGAACGCTTCGCGCACGCGGCTCGGGATGTTGTCCGCGCTTGCGAGCTGATGGGTGTATTTGGTGATCGGCCGCATCATGCCGACCACGTCGAGGATCTGGAAACGGCCCTGTTTCGATTTCTTGATCGGCTTTTGGCCGGTAATCATCAAAATCGGCATCCCGCCCAGCGTCGCATAAGCTGCCGCCGTCACGAAATTGGTCGCCCCGGGCCCCAGCGTCGCCAGGCAGACGCCCGTCTTGCCGGTGTGGCGGCCATAAGTCGCCGCCATGAATCCGGCGCCTTGTTCATGCCGGGTCAGGATCAGGCGTATCTTGTCGGATCGGGACAAACTATCGAGAAAGTCCAGATTTTCTTCCCCGGGAACGCCGAAAATATACTCGACGCCTTCTTCTTCCAGACAACGAACGAACAGGTCAGATGCTTTCATCTGCGCTTCCCCCAGCAAGTTGGTGATGCGGCCCCGTTTTCGCGATCTGATTCGATCGTCTTGCGACTTTCATATCGCCCCTACACAATAGCACAAAACATAAGGTCGCGACGACTCGGCAACCGCTCAAATTCTGGGCAGGAAGAGGATAGTTCGGATGGCGATCAACGATCATGTCGATTTCGGCCGTTTCATGGAAGGCGTCAGGCAACGCAATCCAGGACAGACGGAATTCGTCCAGGCAGTGCAGGAAGTTGCGGAAGATATTTACGACTTCATTGCCGACAAGGAAGAATATCACCACTACCAGATACTTAGGCGCATCGCAGAGCCAGATCGGATCGTGTCGTTTCGGGTGTGCTGGGAAGATGACAGCCACAATATCCGCGTTCAACGCGGCTGGCGGGTGCAGAACAATAACTCGATCGGGCCGTACAAGGGCGGCATCCGCTTCCACCCCTCCGTCACGGAAAGCGTCCTGAAGTTCCTGGCGTTCGAACAAACCTTCAAAAATGCGCTGACCGGCCTGCCGATGGGCGGCGGCAAGGGCGGCGCCAACTTCAATCCCAAGGGCAAGAGCGACCATGAAGTCATGCGCTTCTGCCAGAGCTTCATGACCGAACTCTATCGCCATGTCGGCGCGGATGTGGACGTACCGGCCGGCGATATCGGCGTCGGCGGGCGCGAGATCGGCTATATGTTCGGCCAGTACAAGCGCATCACCAACCAGTTTACTGGCGTGTTGACCGGCAAGGGCCTGGAATATGGCGGATCGCTGATTCGAACCGAGGCGACCGGTTACGGCGCGGTCTATTTCCTGCAGGCGATGCTCCAGACCAGGGGGCAGGATCTGGTCGGCAAGACGGCGGTCATTTCAGGGTCGGGCAACGTCGCCACCCACGCCGCGGAAAAAGTCACTCAACTGGGCGGCAAGGTGCTGACGCTTTCCGACAGTGAAGGCTTCGTCCATGATCCGGACGGCATCACCCAGGAAAAGATCGATTGGGTGAAAGCGCACAAGACGCGGCGGCGCGGGCGGATTTCCGAATATGCCGCCGAGTTCAAGGGCGCGACCTTCCATGCAGGCAAAACGCCGTGGGGCGTGACCTGCGACGTCGCGCTGCCCTGCGCCACCCAGAATGAATTGCTGGGCGACGATGCCAGAATGCTGGTCGAGAACGGCTGCATGGCAGTCGCGGAAGGCGCCAACATGCCAACCAACCTGGAAGGCGTGCATGTGTTCAAGGACGCACGCATCCTGTTTGCACCGGGCAAGGCCGCCAACGCCGGGGGCGTTGCGGTTTCAGGGCTGGAAATGAGCCAGAACAGCGAGCGTCGCGCCTGGAAGGAAAGCGAGTTGCAGCAGCTGCTGCTCGACATCATGACCGGCATTCACGATCGCTGCGTCGCCTATGGCCGGATCGATAACGCCTATATCGACTATGTCCGCGGCGCGAACATTGCCGGGTTCAAGAAAGTGGCCGACGCGATGCTGGCATTCGGCGTGGTTTGACCGGGGCGATTCCCGCCGATGTCGCCGGACAGGGTCGCAGGGAAGCAAGGGTCCGGGCAACCGGCCCTTGTCCCTGCGGCGCCGTTCTCATTGGACGCCAAGTACCTGGGCTTCGGCGCGCAGCCGTGCAGCGGCGGCGGGATTGGCGGCGATCGCGTCCTTGAGCGCCGTTGCCGCCTTGTCCTTTTCGCCAAGCGTGGTGCGGCTGCGCATCAGCATCACCCAGCCATCGACGTTCGAAGGATCGGATTTCAACCGACCCTCCAGCCGGGCGACCATGCTCTGGATCAGCGCCGCCTGCTGGTCAGCGCCCATCCCCGCAGCGGCATGAAGATCCTCCGCCGTCGGGCCGGGTATCGCATCGCCCGCGGTCAACGCCGTCGCTGGCTGGGCGGGGCGAATCGCGGCGATGCGCGGGGCAACGTCGATCTTGTTGATCTTGCCCACCTGTTCGATGGTGCGCTGCAAATCCGCTTCCCACGGCGCGCCGGACGGCGTGTCCTTGAGCAAGGCGAGCCAGTCGTCGATCGCGCCCTTGTGCTCGCCTTTCAGGTCGCGCGCGACCGCCAGGAAATATCGCGCGCGGAAGTCGCGGGGATTGATTTCAATCGCACGCCTGAACGCGGCCAGCGCGGTTGGCGGCATCGGATCATGTTCGCTGGCGTTGACCAGCGCCTCGCCATAGCTTGACCATGCGGTTGCGTTGCCCGGCGCCGCCATCGTCGCGCGGCGATAACTTGCTGATGCAGCGGCAAACTCATTCGCTTCGAACTGTCGCTGGCCTAGTGCCATCCATGCCTTGTCGTCGCCCGGGTTCTTGCGCGCCGCTTCTTCGAGTGCATCCGTCTGCGTATTGGCGGCGGGCACCGACTGGTCTGCTGGTCCGCTCCGGCGCTGCGTCGCATAGATGATCGCGGAGACCGCCGCGACCGCCATAACGGCGAAGATCGCGCGACTGATGACTGATGGCGCCTTCGATTCCGACATAGTCTGGCCCCCAACGGCAATTTCAGGCTGGCACTACGCATTCGAAATGATAGTCTCAACCCCGGGTCGTGATCGAACACTGGCGCTCCATGACGCGAAAAGCGCGGGAGCGTGCCTGGCTGGGGGACAAACGCGGTGAATGACCGCGTCCGAATCGCGATCATCGGCTCTGGACCGGCCGGTTTGAGCGCTGCGGCACATGCTGCGGCGCTGGGGGTCAGCCATGTGCTGATCGAAAAAACCGACCACCTGTCGGACACGATCTACAAATACCAGAAGGGCAAGCACGTGATGGCGACGCCCAGCCAGCTCGTGCTGCGCGCTGACCTGGATTTCGACGCGGGCAAGCGCGAGAAGATACTGTCGACCTGGGACGATCAGGCCGAATCCCGTGGTATCAACGTCCGCTATAATGCCGAGATCAAGGCGATCACCGGCACCAAAGGCGACTTCACGCTGGTGCCGACCCGCGGCGAGCCGATCCATGCCGAAGCAGTGATTCTGGCGATCGGCACCCAGGGCAATCCCAACCGGATGCGGTGCGACGGCGCCGATATGCCGCACATCCAGTATCAGCTCGACGATCCCGGCGAATATGTCGATGAACACATCACCGTCGTCGGATCGGGGGACGCGGGCATCGAAAACGCGCTTGGCCTTGCCGCCGATGTCGCGCAGGGCAACATCGTCACCATCCTCAATCGCGGCGCCGATTTCTCCCGCGCCAAGTCGGCGAACGTCAAACTGCTTGAGGAAGCCGGTGCTGCCGGGCGCATTTCGGTCCGCGTCGAAACGACGCCCAAGGCGGTTGAGCACGGCTGGTTGACGCTCGACACCCGCGATGGCGAGGAACGCATTCGCTGCGACCGGATCATCGCGCGCATGGGCTCGGCCGCACCCCGCCAGTTTGTCGAGGCGTGCGGCATCGAATTCACCTCGCCCGACCGGGAGGCATTCCCGAAATTGTCGCCGGTGTTCGAAACGACCGCGCCGGGCATCTTCGTCATCGGCGCATTGGCCGGTTATCCGCTGATCAAGCACTGCATGAACCAGGGCTATGACGTCGTTGAATATCTGAACGGCAATACCAGCCTGAAACCCGCCGACGAACCGATATTGGAAGGCAAGTTCAAGGAGCTGCCTGAAAAGCGCAGCGTCGATGAATGGCTGGAACTGCTGCGCACCAGCATCTCGATCCTGAACGAGCTGTCGCCACTGCAGATGCGTGAATTCATGCTCGACAATGAAGTGCGCGCTTATGGCCCAGGCGATGTGGTGTTCGAACGCAATGCCCCGGGATCATCGCTGTTCGCCATCGCCAGGGGATCGGTGCTGGTCGAAGTCGATCCGAACAATCCATCGGTCACCGTGCCGATCGAACAGGGATCGATCTTTGGCGAAGTCGGCCTGATCTCGGGTCGGCGGCGCGGCGCGACGGTGCGCGCGGCGGACAAGTCGATCATGGTCGAGGTATCGCGCAACGCCGCGTTGAAGCTGATGGCATCGGTTCCCGCCGCCAAGCGCGCGATCACTCGCATTTCGATCGAGCGGCAATTGCTCCAGATGTTCAAGGCAGGGCTGACCAGCGCAGACCTGGCCGAGGTTCTCGACACTGCCGAAGTCAAGACCGTCTCCGCCGGGCAGCCGATCATCGTCGAGGGTGACGAGGGCGAGGATATCTACGTCATCCGTCGCGGTTCGATGATCGTCGAAAAACAGGTCGGCGGCAAACCCGTGTTCCTCTCATACCTGCCAGCGGGTTCCTATGTCGGCGAAATGGCGTTGATCGGCGGCGGCAGGCGCACGGCCACCGTCAAGGCGGCGATCAAGTCCGAGGTCATCCGGCTGGACGGCGCGGCATTCCGGCGGCTGATGGAACGCAAGCCCGCGCTGCTCACCCGCGCGCGCGCCGACATGGCCGCCCGCCAGGACGTCAACGCCTTTATCGAAAGCCGCAAGTACAGCTTTTCCAGCGTCGTCGACCTGTATTCGGAAACCGCGAAATTCCTGGTCGACAACGGCATTGGCGAAGCGACCGACGTGTTGCTGATCGACGAGCATCTATGCGTCGGCTGCGACAATTGCGAAAAGGCCTGCGCCGACAGCCATGAAGGCTTGTCCCGCCTCGACCGCGAAGCGGGCAAGACCTATGCGCACCTGCACGTACCGACGAGCTGCCGCCACTGCGAACACCCGCATTGCATGGCCGATTGCCCGCCCGACGCCATCCATCGCGGCCCCGATGGCGAAGTGTTCATCGATGACAGCTGCATCGGCTGCGGCAATTGCCAGCGCAACTGCCCTTATGGCGTGATCCGCATGGACAGCGTGCCGCCCGCGCGGCCGCCCTTGCTGTTATGGCTGCTCGCAGGCCTGGGGCCGGGACCGGGCGAGCCGAGCAGGAAATGGCGCAAAAGCCACACCAGGGCGGGCGTCGAACTGCCCAAAAAAGCGATCAAGTGCGACATGTGTTCAGGTATTGAGGGCGGCCCGGCCTGCGTGCGTGCCTGCCCGACCGGCGCGGCGATCCGCGTCTCGCCCGAGGAATTTCTTAGCGTCGCGCGGCTGGAAAGATCCAAAAGCTGATGGCCAGCCGCGCCACCCAGACCACCCGCCAACGGACGCGGGCCGCCGCCCTGCACGAGGGGTTCCTGCGCCATGGCGGCTTTCGCTGGCTGAAAATCGCCGCCGCGCTCTGCCTGATCGCCATCCTGTTCTATGCCTTTGGCGATGTCGGGCCGCGCGCCGGCGGCGGCACCTGGCTTGGCTATACGCTGGGAACGATCGGCGCGCTGGAGATATTGTGGCTGACCGCGCTGGGTTACCGCAAGCGGGCGATGACGAAGCGGCATTGGTCGTTGAAGGCATGGACCAGCGCCCATGTCTATCTTGGCCTGAGCCTCGTCGTCGTGGCGACGTTGCACACCGGTTTCCAGTTCGGCTGGAACATCCACACCCTGGCTTACCTGCTGATGATGGCAGTGATCCTGTCGGGCATTTTCGGCATCGTCGCTTATTCCACCATCCCGTCGGCCCTGTCGAACAACCGTGACGAGATGACGCAAGGCCAGATGCTTGACGCACTGCGCGCCATCGACCGCCAGTTGCACGAATCGGCACAACCATTGCGCCATGATTATGCCACGCTGGTCCAGGAATCGCTGGGGCAGGACCCGTTTGGCGGCGGATTATGGGCGCGGTTGAGCGGCCAGTATCCGCGCTGTGCCACCACGCGCGCGCAGGCCGCGATCCGCCAGGTTACCGCCAGCCACCCCGATATCGGCGACGATCCGCTGGAACGCGTCGACGCGCTGCTCGAACGCAAGGAAGCGATGCTCGGCCGCTTGCGCCGCCATTTGCGGCTGCGCGCGCTGCTGGAAATCTGGTTGTACGTCCATGTACCGCTGACCTTTGCGTTGATCGCGGCGCTCGCCGTCCACATCGTCAGCGTTTTCTTCTTCTGGTGAGCGGCGAACCCATGACCTTTCGCATCCGCCAGATCACCCGCACCACGACCGGCCGCGACATCGTGCGCGAACGCCTGGCCGAACAAGCCGGCCTGACGGTCGGCCGGTCGGCAAGCAACGACCTGCACCTCGCCGATCTGGCGGTTGCCCCGGAACATGCGCGCATGGAGCGGCTGGACGACCGGCGCGTGCGCGTAACGGCGGCGGGTACGCTGGAGTTCGAGATTGACGGCCGCAAGGTGCTGATCGCGGATGTCGATGCGACAAAGGGTGCCGAACTTGGCTTTGGTGGCCACCGCATCACCATTTCACGCGAAGGCGGCGACGTGGTGCTGACGGTCGCGCGGGTCGAGGCGTTGTCCGACGCATCGGAGGAGAAGGACGAAGCCCGGGTCTTTTCGCTCGCGGGCCTGCTGCCGTCGCGCCGCGCGAGTGCCTGGACACTGGCGTTGCTGGTATTGGTCGCCTTTCTCGCGGTGCCGGTCTGGACGTTTTCGCAATATCGGTCGGGCGAGGATCATCGCAACATCTATGCCCTGAAAACCCAGCATAGCTGGTCGAGCGGGCCGTTGAGCGCCGCGCATCACGGGCTGGAGCAGAAATGCGAGGCCTGCCACAAACAGGCCTTTGTCTCGGTGCGCGACGACGCCTGCAAATCCTGCCATGTCGACGTCCACGATCACGCGCCGCCCGGCCGCATCATGGGCGCCCGCGCCGAACCGGGGCTGGGCGGACGTTTCCTTGCCAGCGTCGCCCATGCCTTTAACCGGCCGGGGCCGGGCGCTTGCGTCGATTGCCATGTCGAGCATCAAGGCGCTGGACCGATGCAGCCGACGCGCCAGGCATTTTGCGCCGATTGCCATGCGACGCTGAAAACCCGGCTCGCCGACACCAGACTGGGCAACGCCGGCGATTTCGGCACGCTTCATCCCCAATTTTCCCCGGCGGTGATGTTGAAGGCGGGCGCCGAACCGACCATCGCCCGCGTGTCGCTCGACGATCATCCGAAACAGGATAGCGGCCTGAAATTCCCGCACGCGCTGCACTTGTCGGCGACCAATGGCGTGGCGCAGATGGCGCGGCGGCTGTCGGGCCAGTCCGGCTTTGACCAATCGCTCCAGTGCAAGGATTGCCACACCCCGTCGGCTGACGGCACGCGGTTCCAGCCGGTTGCGATGGAGCGCAATTGCCAGATGTGCCACAGCCTGGCGTTCGAGCGGATCGGCGGCACGGTGCGCACGCTGCGCCACGGCCAGGTCGATCAGGTCATCGCCGATATCCGCGCCTATTATCGCGCGGGCGGCCCTGCGCCCGGCATGGCGCTGGGCGGTATGAGCCGCAGACGGCCGGGCGATTATGCCTCGGGCGGCTTGTATCATGCCGCGTTTGGCGGCCAGATGGTTCGCCCCGGCAACGCCGATGCCGCGATCACCGCGCTGTTTACCAGGGGCGGCGCCTGTTACGACTGCCATGTCATCACCCCGCCGGGCGTGAAGGGGGCAGCAAACTGGGCCGTCACGCCGGTTCATCAATCGATGCGCCTGATGCTGCATGGCTGGTTCAACCACGCCGCGCACCGGACCGAAAAATGCGAAAGCTGCCACGCGGCACGCCAGTCGCAAAGCGCGGCCGACCTGCTGCTCCCCGATCTCAAATCCTGCCGGAATTGCCATGGCGGGGAAACGTCGAACGCCAAGGTGCCGTCGTCCTGCGCGATGTGCCACAGTTACCATCAACAACCTGGCGCGCCGTGGCGCAGCCGGGATCGGATCGTCTGGTCGGCGCCACCACGCAGCGGGGCAAGGCCGGGACGCGAGGTTGAGCGCGCACAATGACGCGCCGGGAGGGGAGCAAACGTGCTGATTGCACAGATAACCGACATTCATCTGGGATTTGAGCCCGATGATCCGTCCGAGTTCAACGCCAGGCGGCTGAACCGCGTCCTGCGACAGTTGTGCGACGGCCCCAACCGCCCCGACCTGCTGCTGGTGACGGGGGACCTGACCGACCGGGGTGACGTCGACAGTTATCGCCGGCTGGCCAATGCGCTCAGCCAATGTCCGTTCCCGGTATATCTGAGCGTCGGCAACCATGACGATCGCGGCAATTTCAGCCGCCACTTCCCCGAGACGCCGGTCGAGGACGGGTTCGTGCAATATGTGACGATGCTCGACGGGCTGCGGCTCGTCACGCTCGACACGCTGGAGCCGGGGCGCCACGGCGGCGCGTTTTGCGAACGCCGTGCCCGCTGGCTGGCGGCGCGGCTGGCGGAAGACAGCACCACGCCGACGATCATCGTGATGCACCATCCGCCGGTGGAAGCAGGCATCGACTGGATGAACACTCACCCCAACGAACCCTGGGTGCAGCGGTTCGCCGCGACCATCGCCGGGCATCACCAGATCCGCGCCATCATCTGCGGCCATCTCCACCGCGCGGTGGCATCGGCGTGGCAGGGCTGGCCAATCGCGGTCTGCGCGGCAACCGCCCCGCAACTGGCGCTGGACCTGCGCCCGATCGACCCCGAAGCGCCCGACAAGCGCGCGATGGTCATCGCCGATGCGCCCGCCTATGCCCTGCACCGCTGGCTGGACGACACGCTGGTCAGTCATTTCGACACCGCCAGCGAGCATGTGATGCTGGCGAAGTTCGACGCCAGGATGCAGCCGCTGGTCAGGGCGCTGATCGCCGAACGCCCCGACTGACATCGCCCCGGCCCCGCGGTTGTTGGAGGGCAGGTTGAGGGGGTCAGGTTGAGGAAGTTGAGGGTTGCCATTCGCTTTGTTGAGGGGCCCCTCAACCACCCAGGTTCGTCGCTTCGGTCCAACGGTTTGAAAGAACAGCGCACAAGGATAGCTCAAGGATAGCGCTTGCCCGGACAGTAGGACAGCGATGGGGGTTTGGGCTGCCACCCTCACCTCGATCGCAAGCGGCCCATATCCGATCACCGCCTCGCCTTCCTCCCGTCAGCGCCCGCCCGCACCACTCCCTTGCACCGGCGGTTTCAGCGGGGCGTGCCAGTCGCGCATGTCGGCGGTGTCGCTCACCTTGAACGGTTCACCCCGGCTGTTGAGGAACAGCCGCTCCATCTCGGCGCGAGTGAAAGGGCGTGAGCCAAGGCGGCCGAACACCGCGACCTGGCCGCCCGTCTCATCGACTGCCCGGTCGCGGTCCAGCCCCTTCGACATGGCGAGCGCCGGGCTGGGGGTTCGCGCCCAGGCGATCAGTTCGGGCTTGGGCGCGGGCGAGAAGCCATAGAAATTGGGCTGGCTTTCCGGGCTGGTAAGCTGGATCACTTTCATCCCGTTGCGCCCATCGGCGACATAAGCGAACAGCGAGGCATTGGTGGAGCCGACGATCACATCCTCCGCATCGTTCAACTGCCCGTCAAAACCGACCTTCTGATAGACGATCGGCCGGGCCGGGTTGGTGACGTTCAGGATCACCAGCCCGTCCTGCTTGGCGGCGACATAGGCATAGGTGCGGCCGACATACAGGCGCCGGGCATTGGCGAGCGGCACCGTCGCGCCGGGGACTGCCACGGGATCGAGCAGGCGCGTCACGTCGAACAGCTTTACGCCATCGGCATCCGTCACCCACAGGTAACGGAACTGGACCGCGCTGGCCCGCGCATCGCGCAGCGCGCGCACCGCCGCCAGCCTGGGGTGCAGCGGGTCGGCCAGATCGACCACCACCAGCCCCGCCCGGGCCGCGATATAGGCGACGCTGCCCGCCAGCGTGATGTGGCGGGCGCCGTCCAGCACATGCTCCGGGTTCCAGGTGACGGCGCGGCGCAGGAAGTTGTTCCTGAAATTGCCATCGGCCAGCGTGTCGACATTGACGAGAACCAGCCCCTCTTCGCTGTCGGTGATCGCTGCATAGTGATAGATCGGCAGGAACGGCTGTTCCTCGTTCATCGCGCGCATTTCGGCCGTGTTGCGCGATGGCGCGATCGGCTGGGTCGTCGGCAGGGCCATGCACGTCGCGTTCCTGGTCGCCACCTGCGTGTCGTGCCCCAGCGGCGAGAAGGGCGCCGAGACGATCTTTTCCGAAAACGCCTTGTTGGCGATCGACGCGACATCATACACCTTGAAGCCGCCATGCCCTTCCGCGACGAAAATATATTCGCCGCGCAGTTGCAGGCAGCCCACCCGGTCGCGCGTGCCCTGCACCACATTGTGGAATTGTTCGCGCGGGTCACGCTCGCCCGACAGCTTCCCGTCCAGCGTCTGGCCGCGCGTCCAGTCCTTCAGCTCGCGCTTGTTCTGATCGACATGCAGGCGCCAGTAATCGGGATAGGCATAGCGTTGCAGATAGGAGCCGATGACGGCTTGCGGTTCGCCCCATTCGGTCACGCGCACCGCCTCGAACCCGCCTTCAAGCCCGGTCCAGGCGTTCAGCCCGACGAAATTGACGGTGTTGGTGCCCAGCAACAGCAACTGCGCCATGATCGCGTTATTGTCATCCTTGTCGGACAAGTGGCAATCGCTGCACGTCTTGGTCTCGGTCGTGCGCACGGTGTGGGGGAAATGCGGTGCGAAGGCCTGGCTGGAGAAACCGATCGAACTGATCGGCGGCTGCTGCACATAGATGCGTTCGCGGTTGGCGTTGGTGGAAGACAGGATCAGCGCCGAGCTACTTCGCACCGGCACGATCTCATTGCCCTTGGTCGTCATGTGGCGGCCAAGCTGGAACATGTCGTCGCGCGCGACCTGGGGATTATAGGTCGCAAAATTGCGGGTTTCGCCGCCTTCGTAATGATGGAGGTTCGACTTCCAGTTCGCCTCGATCGGCAAATGGCAACCACCGCAACTTGTCGTCCAGCTCAGATGGCAGGAGAAGCAGGCAATCTCGCCATCCTTGTGGGCACGGTCCGCGGGCGCGACGCCAAGGCCAAAGGCATATTGGCCGGTTTCGGCGCCCACCTTGCTCATCAGCTTGGCGCGCGCCGCCTTGATGTTGAAATAGGCACTGGTCGGATCCACGCTGTTCTTCACCAGATGCACGCGCCACGACAGCTTGGGGTCGACGATTGAGCGCTGGATCAATTCGCGCCTGCCATCGGCCCCTTCCACCCATTCGAAACGGCGCTGGCCATCGGGATTGCGCAGCAACGCCAGGTCGGTGCCCTTGGGCGGTGCGGCGGGGCCGGACGTGCGCAGCGTGGGATAGGCATCCGCCGTACCGTGGCAATCCTTGCAGCCGATTTCGATCGCATTGGCGACTTCGCCATAGATCAGGCCATTGCCGTGGCTGTCCTGCGCGAAATGGCAATCGGCGCATTGCAGGCCCTTTTCGGCATGGATGTCCATCATATGGACCGTCTTGCCGGGGTTGGTGCCGGGAGGGACGAACTTGCCCTCGCCCGCCTTGCGCCATTTCTCGGGATCGTCGGGGGATATGATCCTGCCGTCCGCGTCGAGCAGGTTGCCTTCGCGGTCGCGTTTCAGGATCGCGCGGAAATTCCAGCCATGGCCGTGATAATCCGCGAACTGCGTGTCTTTCAGCCTGGGGTTGAGATCATAGACATTGCGGGTGAAATCGACGTCGCCCCACAAGCCACGCGCCGCTGCCCCTTCGGGATTGCGTTCATTGGTTTCGCGCACTTCGGCGGCGGTCGGGTATTTCTGCTGCCTGGGCCACATCGACGGCGCGTCGGATTCATAATCCCACATCGTGTAGCCAAGATAGCTGTTGAGGAAGATATTGGGCTGGTGCATGTGGCACGACATGCATTGCGCGGTCGGAATGGCGCGAGTGAAGGCGTGGTAAAGCGGGTGGCCACTAGCCTTTTCACCCGGTTTGACAAGGCCGCCATGGCCACCAACGCCATGCTCGTCCGGCCTGGCCATCAGCCCGGATATCGTCGGATCGACGGTCTGCGTCTGCCCGTCGCGGCCGAACTGCGCATAGATCAGGCTGTGGCGCGGTTCACGGTCATTGGCATAGACGACATGGCACCCGGTACAGCCCGATGAACGGTAATCGCCCGGCTGGTCGTTGGTGCCCAGGAACCACATATACGGATCGTTGAGGCGAGTCTTGTGGAGGTTGAGCACCGCGATGGCGATGCGCAGGCCAGTGCCCTTGCCACGGTTGGACTGTTTCAGGTCGGGCCGGCCGGGTTCGTCGAGCTTCTGGATCGACCCCGATGGATTGGGCAGGCCGACTTCGGCGAACTGGCTGCCGATTACGCGGCCGCCATCCTCGAACACGCGGAACACGTCGGTCGACGGCACCACCGTCCATTGCGGCATCGGATACAGCGCCGCGAGCGCACCGCGCTTTTTCTGCGCATCGGTGATCGTGCCCGGCGGCGACCCCGGCGACACCACCTTCGCGGGCAGGCCGTCGCGGGTATAGGCCTCTCCCAGCACATAGTTTTTGAAAGGCAGGATGCCGTTATTATAACTCGCGCCGCCCCACAGCATCGCGGAATTCGCCATCAGCGATCGTTCGGCCGCTTCGATGATGTTGAGGTGGCAGGCGCCACAGGCAGCGCGCGCGACGCGGTAGTCGCCGGGGTTGACGAAGCGGACATATTCCGGCGCCTCGCGGTTGAGCAGGGCGTAGCTGTCCTTGGGATTGGCTGAATCGGGATAGTGCCAGGCCTTGGGGAAACGCGGCAGGACATGCGCCTTGTCGCGCGCGGCGACATAAGCGGGGTCGTCAAAACCCCTGGACGGATCACCCACCACTTTTGGATCGCCGCCATGGCAATCGGCGCAGCCCAGCATCACCGCCGGGGTGGCGTGCATCGTCGGCTGGTCGGTCCTGGTGTGGCAACTGTTGCAGCCGGACGATTTCGCGTCGACTTCGGGCGCGGTCTGGGTGGCGGGCGCGGGCGGGAAACTGGCGTAATGGCGCGCGACCGGCCGTTCCTCGCTACTCGCCATCAGCCCGCCCGTCGGCGCCAGCATCGTGAACAGCGCCAGGACGACAAGCGCGGCGAGCACGGGCCAGCCACGTCTCGCCACGGGTACGAAGAAGGTGCGCTGCCTGGTCATCAGTAGCTCAGCACCATGTTGGCGAGCACCGAATAATAATGCCGGTTGCGCTCGATATTGGTGAACAGGTCCCGAAAGCCGCTGCCCGGCACCAGTGCCGCCGCCGACAGCCGGAAAACGATGTTCTGCGTCGCCTTTGGCCGCCAGATGCCCGCCGCCGACAAGTCCCAGCCGATATCCCTGGGGATCGACCCTTCGTTGCGCAGCGTTTCCAGCACCCGCGTCGTGGCGAACCACAAATGATTGGCGTTGCCCGACAGCCGGATGCGCGGCGTCAGGTCAAAATCAGCCCCGACGCCGATGAGCGCGGTGCCGGGGTTGTTGAAATTGGACTGGCCCTGCTCCTTCGACGACCGCAGCGAATTGAGCACGCCGTTGCGCCCGCTGAGCGAAATGACCCGGCCGCCGCCCGCAAACGGGATCGACTGGCGAATCCAGTAGCTGGTGTCGGCACCGGCGAAGACGGGATTTTCGACAATCGCGTCGAACCCCTCCTCGGCATTGTCATAGGGATTGCCGTCGCCGGAGGCATAAAGCCCCGACAGGCGGAACCGCATCCAGTCATGGTCGTAGCTGAGTTCGGCCGCGCCGAAATAGGCGCGCACCTGCGCGGGCCTGCCGGTGAAGATGTTGTTCCGGTCCTGCCCCAGCGCGCTGTAGAACGACCCCGTCACGTTGATCCGGCCAATGTGGCCATCGGCGTTGTAGCCAAGATAGACGATGTCATAATCGCGCCCGCGCAGGTTGCCGATCAGCGCGGGGCGCACGGGAAAGCCGTTATCGTCCACCTCTATCTGCCCGGCTTCGCGGTTCATGTTGTACACCACCGCAATCTGGCTGGTGAAGCCGGGGATGATGAAATCCTGCCGATACAGGTTGCCGACGAACACCCAGTCGTTGCGCGGAGTGTGCAGCACATTGTTCAGGCCGCTGTTGGTATCCTTTTCCAGCCGCCAGAACGCGCCCAGATTGAACTGGAAGCGGTTGTCATCCCGATTGGCGAAGAAGCGCACGCCCAACTGGTCGTCGTTGAACAGAAAGCCGCGAAAATCGGTCTGGAACGGCTGGATGCCGACACGGATCGCTTCAAAATCATAACGTTCGGAGGTGTTGCGCAGGTGATAATCGACAAACGCTTCCTGCACGCCCAGGAAATTGTCGAACCGATGGCCCGGCAATGACGGCTCGACCAGCAGCACGCGACGTTCGGGCACATTGGCATAGGACAGGTTGTACGCCAGCGTCAGCCGATATTCGATTTCCGGCGGCTTGAATGCCGTCCGCCCCTTGGTCAGCGAAACACCGGCAAGGAAGGTCTGCGACACGACATAGCTGGCGTCCTTGCCGAACACGTCGATGCTGTTGGGCCGCTCGGTCGTCTGCACGCCGACGGGAATGGGGAAGGTCCGCGGCTCGAACACGGTATCGCTGGTTGCATTCACGCTGAAGAACCAGTCGTCTTCCCTGATCGGCAGCCAGGGCACCTTGGCGCGGTTGATCGGGCGGTCACCCTTCAGCGTGTTCTGGTGATAGGGATCGTTCCAATGTTCGGTGACCAGCCCCAGCGACTGGATCAACCGCCAGCGATCGGGAATCGGGATCTGGTCGGTCGGAAAGGCCTGTGGCGGCGGCGCACGGACGGCACCGATATTGTCCTGGGTGACTGGCGGCGGCAACGGCGCTTCGTAACCGGGGCGGCGGCGGCCATCGATCTGGTCGGGTGTCAACGGCGCCGGATCGGCCGGCTGCGCGGGTTGCGCCTGATCCGAAGGCGCGGGCACCGGATCGGCCTGTGCCTGTGCCTGAATCGGCACCGGAGGAAGGGCAAGCGCCAGCGGGATCATCACCACGCTCATCGCCTATAGCCCCGCACAGACATTCTGGTCGCTGGTATCCAGGAACGGCGCGAACGGGCAATTGACGTAGCGCAGGCGGACTTGTGCATCCCCCAGATTGACGACGATATTGTCAGCCCGGATGCCCAGCGGCGCATTGCCCAGCGTGCCCAGCCGGACCCCGGCATTGTTGGCGCCAAGGAAGCTGATCATGTCATCCTGATCGATGCCGTCGCCCGAAACGCCAATCCCGCCGATCAGGGTCGAACCACGGTACAGCGGCACCGATCCGGGAAAGATCTGGATGCCGTTCTGCAACCGGTTCTGCCCCACCGCCACGCCGGGAATGAAGGTGCAGCGATGCTGGGTATCCGCGCCGCCGGCCCCGGTGACAAAGCCCAGATGCTGCGCGAGATTGGTCAGCACCAAGGCCGATTGCAGCCCGGTCGAGAATGGATTGAACTGCGCGATCGGCCGTGACAGCGGGCCGTTGGGGCGGCCCACTTCGCCATCGGGGAAATAGGGCCGCGACAGGTTGCCGCCGGACCGGTCGGCAAAGGCGAAGGTGCCGGTCAGCGCATTCTGATCGCCCAGGAACGTCCGCACGGCGTTGACGAAATGCTGAACGTCGACGCTGGGATCGCCCAGCAACTGCGACCCGGCCTGCGTGCCTGAAAAGAACGTCGCGGTCCGCGCCTTTTGCAACGACACGTCGGTGCCGAAAATCGGGGCGTCGGGGGAACGCACGATGCCCAGAACCTGCCCATGCGTATCGACCACCGAGATCGACACCTGCGCCCGGCTGTCCAGCGGCTGGCGTATCTGCGCGCGCGCGTGGCTCATCACCTTGAACGCTTCTTCGAGCAGCGCGCGGACTTCGGCGGCGGTCAGCGGGTTGGCGACATCGCCCGCATCGGTGCCGCCGCGCACCGGGAAACGATCATGCCCGGCCCCATCGCTGAGCACGAAGGCATCGACATTGGTGAATTCAGCCGCAGTGGACGGGCGGATGCCCGATGCTTCCGTCCCATAAGCAGTGCCTGCGCGGATTACGGGCGTGGGATCGCCGAAATAACCACGCACCGTTTCCAGGCTGCCCAGGCCGGGATCGGCCGCGCCATAGCTGGCCGAACCGCTGGCCATCAGCGCGGCATAATCGATATCGGTATAGCGAAGCTGCGTTCCGTCGACATAGACATGGTCGGCGCGAATGGTCGCTGGCGCCTCGAACCCCAAGGTGCCGGCCAGCGCGATCGCCTCTTCGGGATCATTATCGACGTCGAGGACATTGGGGTCAAAGCCGTAAACCCCGTCCGCCATCACCCCGATGCCGCCGACGACCACGCCGTTCTTGTAGAGCGGAAAACCACCCGGATCAGCGGCAAGGCCCAGCGGAGACCGGTTGGGACCGATCATCGTCGTGCCGCCCGTGGCATAACGGGTCGACAGGTCGGAACAGGGCAACTGGCTGAACTGCACGCCGAACAACGGCCCGCTTTCCAGCCCGACGGTGCTGGGTGAAGGCGGGAAATGCGGCTGGACGATCTGGCTGGCGGTGCGCGTGGAAAAGGCGTTGCCGCCGCTCGACAGATACGCGCCGGTCACCGCCTTGGCGATGGCGCCTGCCTCTGCCGGGATGGTCAGGTTTTCCGCATCGATATTGGCGCCGTTGGGGGCCGGGCTGGTCAACGCGGTCGCGCGCGCGCCGGTCATGCGGAACATCGCCAGCACATTGCCGACCCTGTCGACCACCGCGATGACGGCGGGCAGGTTGCGCTTGTGCGCTTCGTCGGCGGCGTGGGCGATCACCGCCTGCACATCGGCAACGCTCAGCGATTCAGCGGCAGGCACGCCATAAACGCCCGCTGGAGTTGGGGTGGGCGTTGGAGTCGGCGATGGTGTGGGTGTCGGTGTAGGCGTCGATCCGCCGCCACCGCTTGCCCCGCTGCCACCCGAACAGCCCGCAAGCACCAGCGCGACACTGACCATCGCCGCCGTCAGGATGCGCCCACCCTTCATCGCAATGCCTCTATGCTGCGGATCGCGGTGCCCAACGCGGCGCGGAAATCGGCGGGGCGATACCCGTTGGGATCGCGCACCGCGGCATAGGCGCGGTTGATATTGGCCCGGATGCCCGCCGCCGCACCCATCGTGACTCGCCCCTGCCGCACCAGCGCGTTGAGCAGCGTGTCGGTCGCCATCACCGCCTGCACCGATCCGGCATAATCGGTGAAGCGCGGGGCCAGCGCCGTGCCTCCGATCCGGTCGAGGATGGCGAACGCCATGTCGCCCGTGCCGTCGATCCGCGACATCGCATCGGCCAGGCCCGACGCACTGGCCGCCAGCCGCCCGGCTGCTGCGACCGCCGTCTTGCGATCAGTCGCCAGCGCGGCGTGGAATGCGCGCGAATCGGTATCGAACCGCGCCGCCTCTCCCGGCGCGGCGACATGCGCGGCGGCCGACAGCAGGATCATCGTTTCGTCGTTGAACGGCGGCATACCGGCGGGAATCGGTCGCGCCGGATTGGCTTCCCAGGTGCGGTTGAAATCCGCAGCATCGAAAATGCGGCGATGGCAGCTCTGGCAATCGAAGAAATAGAATTCGGGAAAGGCGCCTTCTGCCCCCTTTGGCCCGGCATAAAGGCTCAATGCGCGGTTGACCGCCATGGCCTGGCCCACCGCCCACATCCGCACATTGTCGGTGCGCCCCTTGCGCTGAACATAATCCGCATCTTCGGCATGATGCTGTTGCAGCGTCGAATAGAGGTCGAGTTCGAACGACACGCGCGGGTGGCCCGCCGCCATCATCCGATGCGACACGAACTGTCCGGGTTTGTTGCTGCCGAAATGGCAATCGAGGCAGACGCCCGCCCGCACCCGCGGCTGATCGAGAGCGGCCATGCCGTTGCCGACATTGCGCGCATGGCTGGCACCGACGGCATAGTGCGACGCGATCCAGCCTGACGCGGGGCCGTGGCACCCTTCGCATCCGACGCCGTCGCTGATCTGGAAGCGCGGGCCGCGCATGGCCCCTGCGGGCGTCGCGTGGCAACCAAGGCAGGCTGGCGCCGCAGTTGGTTCGCCAAGACCCAGCGTCGCGGTGATCTGGCGGGCGCGGCGCCCGGACAGCACGGCAAAGGCCCGGCTGTGCGCGCCCGTTTCGCTCGACGGTTCCTGCCAATGCGCCAACTCGTCCTGGCGAACGACCGCGCCATCGCCTTCGATCCGGCCGTGGCAGGTCGTGCCCGCGCAACTCGCCACGCCTTCATAGCGCGCGCCGCCCGGATCGGCCGAGCCGATCGCCGGCAGCATCGCCAAAGTGACGGCAAGCACCAGCGCGCCGACGATCAGCCATGATCGCCGCGTCGCGGCCGATGCCCTGCGGGCCATCAACGCCAATCCGTTCATCGCGGGCTTCCCCCTCCCACGCCGCTAGGGCTGGCCATTCCCACCCGCAGCGCAAGATCCGTTGTTGGCGCCGCAACCGGCGTTCCAAAGGTCTTCGTTACCCACACCGGTGATCGGTTCGTCGATCAACGGCGGATAACCATTGCGGATGGTGGTCTGGAAGGTGAGCAGCCGGGATGCCACGGGGCCGACGGTGGCGAAGGGGGCGACGGGTAGTGGTGGCGTCAGCTTGCCGTCGAGCTGATCGCCGGTCAGCGGCGGACCGGTGTCGATGCTGGTCCGCGAACAGGCGCCGGAATTGACGATCACGCAGCCATTGGCGGTCGACAAGGGATCGAACTGCCCCGCCGCTCCGCCCGTCGCGCCATTGATCGACAGCAGCGGGATCAGGCCCAGCCCCCGCGCGCCCGGGCCAGCGGCGGTGGGCAGAAGCCGGCCGTTGATGACGATCTGGGGCTGGTTCGCCGCCGATACCTGCGATGAGGACTGCGCACCGAGGATGCGCGTGGCCAGGCTGATCGTGCCTGCCGTAAAGCCGCGCCGGTCATCAAAAGCGGTCGTCGCCCCGGTATTCTGGATGAAGATGCCGCTGCTGCCGTTGAGCGTCAGCGCACTGGCCCTGAGCACGCCATCGTCAAGCAGCACGCCGTCATTCTGGCCCAACCGGGTCGAGCGCTGCGCCACGCTGGTCATGCCGGCGACATCGGTGATCGCGCCGGGGGTCGCCGCGATGATGGTCGCCGCCGAAAGATCGAGATGCCCCGACAGATCGCCATTGGCGCCAAGCAGTTCGATCGAGCCGCTCCCGGCAAGAACCGACAGGGTATCGCCCGCGTTCAGGTTGATCCCGCCGCCCAGATCGATGCCGCGCAACCCCAACGCACCTTCGACCCGCGCTGATCCAGGCGTAGTGATCGTCAACAGGCCCGTCGTCGACAGATTGCCGCTTGTGCCTGCATTGACGCTCAGGTCGCGCAGGATGAGGTCGGGCGCGCCGCCCAGACCAGCCGTCGCCCCGCTGACTCGCGGCGCATTGATGGTGATGTTGGTGGCGAACAGCCCGGAAAATTCAGCCTGCGACAGATTATAGCCGCTGGCGTTGTTGGTCGGTGCCGCCCCGCCGATGATCGCCGGGCCGGTGGTGTTGGTCGATGCCAGGGTAATGGCATTGGTCATGCCCGGCTGGCCAAGAGTGGCGTTGGTGCCGATGGCGATATCGCGGCTTTGCACCGATATGGTCGTGCCGGTCGTTCCACCGGTAAAGCCCGCAACCCCGCCGCTGCCGATGGTCACCGCGCCGCCGGATGCAAGCCCGCCAACCGTCACGTCGCCCGTCGCCGTCAATTGCGCGTTGCCGCCCACCGTCGCCGACTGGAGGCCAAGCGTCGTCCCGCTGGTCAGGCTGAGCGCGCCGCCCGCAGTCAGCGTGTTGACGATCATCGCCCCCGGCGAGGTCAGTACCGCATCGCCCGATGCGCTGCCATTGGTCAGCGTCAGTGCATCGCCAGCGTTGATCGTCAGCGCCCCGGCGGTTGCCTGCGCATCGGCAACCCCCAGCGAGCCGACCGCATTCAGCGTCACCGACGCACCGGTCGCCACAATCTGTCCCGATGCGACGAGATCATGGGAAACCAGGACCGCACCGTTGGTCGCGGTCAATGTGGCGTCGGTGCCCGATAACAGATCAGCGATCGTTACGCCCGTCGGCGCGACAAGCGAAACCTCTCCATCGGAGTCGAGTTGCCGGGCAGTGATCGAGCCAGCGAAACTGGTCCAGTCGATGGCGCCGCCGGTGGTGGTCGCATCCATCGCGTTGAGGTTACCGTTGACGTTCGCAACGATGTCGCCGCCCGCGAACAGGGTGCCCAGTGTCGCATTGCCCCCCGCGTAGAAGTTGATGACGCCGTCCGACCGGAGGAGCGTCTGGCCGCTGTCAACAATATCGCCCCCCGCCGACCAATAGATCGCGGCTGCATGGGCGCTTTCGAACGGATTGGTCGTCGATTGGGACAGATGATCGGCACTGATCTGATTGTCGGCGTTGACCTGCCAGTCGCCCGCGATGTCAAGCTTGCCCGCGCCAGTGAAGGTCAATGCGACGTTGCCGCCCCGGAACAGCGCATAGCCATTTATGTTGACGGTGGTGCCTTCCGTCCCGACGCGTACGCCGTGCCCGGGAGTGAAGGGATAGCCCTGGCTGCTGACTTCCAGATTGCCGCCGATGCTGATCGCGCTGTTGGTGTTGGTAAAGGCCGCATCCCCATCGATCTGACCCGAGGTCGTGACGAACAGGCCGTTCAGCTGAACATTGGCGTTGGTTGCGGTGAAAGCCGTGGCTCCCGCCGTCGCGCCAAAGCCATTGCCAGCCACGGTGTCGCTGTGGACATTGAACTCGCCCGACCCGTCAAACCGGCTGAAATAATCGAGCGTCGCACCGTTCAGCGTCGCGCTGGCCGAACCGCCCAAGGCACCGCCCGCCGCGCCCGAACCGCCCGGAGGAGACTGGGGGGTCGCCCCCGGCGTACCGTCCGAGAAGTTGCCGCCAGTTGCCGTCACCCCGACCAACGCGTCGGCAAAGCTCATCCGTGCGCCGGTGTCGAGGTTCAGCGTCGCATTGCCGCCAAACGCAAAGCCGCCCGATGCACCCGGCACGCCGGGCGTGCCGTCCGTCGCGCTCAAGCCGCCATTGCCCGCGGTTGCGTCGGCATCGACAACCAGATCCTGCACGTCGATATGGGTTGTCGGGCCAGTACCCGACAGCAATGCGGTGCCGCCCTGCGCGCCGCCGCCGTCACCGCCGCGATTACTCTTGCCATCACCGCCAATGCCGCCGGTTGCCGCGGCAGAAACCGAAAAGGCGTTCGAAACGCTGAACTGGCCGCCAGTCACCGCCAATGTTGCCAGGCCGCCATTGGCGTTGAACCCGCCATTGCCGCCCGACCCGCCATTGCCGCCTGCGCCGCCAAGCGCCGTGCTCACCACGCTCAGGTCGTTGAAATCGGCATCGACCCCAAATGTGGCCGTGCTGTCCCCACCGGCTGCGTCGCCGCCGATCCCGCCCGCCGAGCTGCTATAATCATAGATCGGATTGCCGTTGGGATCGGTATCGACCACGATCCGCGCTTGTCCGCCCGCGCCGCCGGTGCCGTTCGCGCTCGCTCCCAGCGAATAGATGCCAAGCGACGCGGTGCCAATGGCGGAGAACCGGGTGGAGCCACCCTGGCCCGATCCGCCTGCTGCACCGATCACGCCGTCAATGGCGGAACTGCCACCTGCACCGCCCAAGCCATCCGCGTTGATCAGGAATT
Source organism: Sphingomonas sp. (assembly GCA_041659385.1). Classification (GTDB taxonomy): domain Bacteria; phylum Pseudomonadota; class Alphaproteobacteria; order Sphingomonadales; family Sphingomonadaceae; genus Sphingomonas. Next base: position 203,263 of record JBAZYJ010000001.1, on the reverse strand, counting down.
GGCCGGTCGACAGCCCCCCGCCTTCCACCAGCGTGATCGCCTGCCCACCCTGCCCGGCGCCGCCTGCCCCGGCCAGGGCAGGCGTAAAGCTGGTGGTGGGATCGTCGCGGACGTCACCGCCAACCCCGCCAACGCCATTGGCGCGGACGCCGATTCCTTCCACGCCGACGAATGCCGAACTTGATGCGGGCATCAGGAGCGATGCGACACCCCCGGTGCCCGCGCCACCGGGCTGGCCGTCCCCGTCATAGCTCTCCAGCGCCCGGCCACCGGTGCCGTTCGCGGAAACGAGCAGCGACGTGCCCGACAATCCACCCTGAACAGCGGTGAACGTCGCGTTGCCACCGACACCTGCGCCGCCGACGCCTGGCGAGCCCGAAGACGGGCCGAAGCCGACCGTTCCGCCCAGGCCATCGGCGCTGATCGACAGGAACCCGACCGACGCATCGCCGCCATTGAGCAGGAAACCGGCATTGCCGCCAATGCCGGCACCGGCAGTATAGCCAAGGGAATTGCCACCAACGGCATTGGCCGACAAGTCGACCTGGCCGACGTTGAAATTGCCGCCCAGCAGGTTGATCGCCACCGTACCGCCAGTGGCCACGCCGCCATCGCCATAGGAATAGACAAGGTCGGGTGCTTCAAACAGTTCGTCGCCATCGCCCAATGCCTGGACCGTCAACTGGCTTGCCGAGATCAGCGCGCTGTTGCTGGTGCCCGCCCGCGTTTCAAGCGTGACCGTGCCGCCAGTGCCGAAACCGCCGGGCAAGCCCGGGGTCAGGCTGGGCGATCCGGCACCATTGGCGCTCAGCGTCAGGCTGCCATTGGCGTTGATCGTACCGTCGGACGCATAGACCAGCACGGTGCCGCCGACCGCATTGACGCCCGGCGCCGAACAACAGCCCCGCCCGCTGGCGTCTATCGTGCCGCCGCCGTCGTTGACGGTCAGCACGCCGCCATTGCGAACCGCCACCGAGATGTCGCCGCCCATCGCGGTGCCAATCTGATCGAGCCCGCCGGTCACGCCGCCCACCGCCGCCACGCTCAACTGATCGGCGTTCACCGATCCGCCATTCAGGTCGACATTGATGGTGCCGCCGCGTGCCAACGGTGCCGAACCCGCTGTCGGCTGATTGACATTGGGCGGTACAAAGGCGCGGCTCAGGGTCGTCAGCGACAGGGATGGCGTCACCAGAGCGCCACCGCCATGCACCGACAAGCCGACGGTGCCGCCCGTGGTGGTATTGCCCGAAGCCGACGTTGCCTGGCTGTAGCTTTCCGCCGACAGCGTCACCGCATTCGAAACATTCAGCGTCGCGTTCGAACCGATGTCGAGCGTTACGCCATTGGCCGATCCCGTCGCATTTCCTTCGAGCCCGTTGTAGAAAATGGCATCCGCCGAGGCGTCGCCGCGTGCGGTGAGCGAGGTCCAGTTCTGGTCGATATTGGCGAGCGCGATGTCGATGCTGCCGCCGACCGCATCGCCATTGGTCACCGTGCCATATCCGCCCACGCCCCGCGCGCTGAGCACCAGATCCTGGAACGCCAGCGTGCCGCCATCGCCAGTCAGGTTGATCGAGCCGCCCGTGCCCGCGCCGCCGTGCAGCGGCACCGAGTCGATCAACGCCGATCCGGTGACGTCCAGCGTCAAGGTGCCGGGGGCGGAAATACTGCCGCCATTCAACGACGACAGCGTGATCGAACCGCCGGTTCCCGATCCAGCGGTGTCGGTCGCGGTTCCACCGGTTCCGGTCGCGCTGATCGCCAGCCCGCCGGTTGAAATCGCTCCGCCATTCGCGGAAACATTTACCGTGCCACCCGTCGCATCGGCACCGAATGCGGGCGGCGATTGCGGTATCGGCGCGAAGCCGCTGGCATCGATCGTCAGCAGCTTGTCCACCGTGACCGCGCTGATGGCGTTGGAGGCCGTCACCGTGATCGCGCCACCCACCGCGCCATTGCCCGACACCAGCGACAAATTGCCCAGCGCGTGGACCAGGCCGCTATTGGCCGTGACATCGATTGTCTTGGCCGCGGTCAGGCTGGTGTCGGCATCGAATTCGACAAGTTGCTGAAACCCGGCGGATATGTCGATGCCGCCAGTGGCATAGCCCGTGGTCGGCAACAGGAAGCGGGCATTGGCGATCGAGGCATTTTCAGTGGTCGCAGGCGTGCCCGCCACCGGCACGATATCGCCCGAGGCCACATTTCCGCCCGCCGACAGGACAACCGATCCCGCCTCGTTCGCGGCCGATGCGGCCGGGGCATAGCCGATCGTTCCCGACAACAGCATGGTCAGCGCGGTGTTCTTCGCCAGCGCGACCATGTAGATGCGCTGATAATCGGTTGCCCCCGTCGTCGCCGGGCCGGTGGTGGTGCCGGTGTGGACGATGCCGTTGGCATCGCTGGTGCCGGTATCGATCTGGATGTCGAACAGGCCGCCGTTGATCTTGATGCTGGCCTTTTCCGCCGCGACATAAGCGGTCGAGCCGTTAACCGTCGCCGTGCCGCCCTGTACGATGCGCGGCGAAACGACCGCCAGATAGTTGCTCGCGTTGAATTGGGCGCCGGACATGATCTGGACCGAACTGCCCGCGACCGGCGGCGTCACCCCGAAACGGATTTCACCATTGGGGCCGAAAAGTCCGCCCGTCGTGTCGATGTCGTTGCTGGTCAGCACCAGCCCGCCGACATTGAACGCCCCCGTTGCGCCAACGATGATCCCACCGGGCGAATAGAACCACACATTGCCGCCAAAGGCCGACCCGACATAGCTGTTCACCGTGCCGTTGAAGGCAATGGGCAGGTTGGTCGGCAGGCCCGACGCGTTGACCGGGATCACGCGGTTCAGGATCGTGTAATTGCCGCCGTTCAGTCCCGGTCCATCGTGGAAACTGGCGGTGGTGCCGCTGGGGAGGAAATTCACCGTGCCGCTGCCACTGGTATCGGTTGGCGTCCAGTTGAGGACCGCTGAGCTGGTATTGACGAAAATATCCGTCGTGCCGGCGCCCGTCGTCACGAAGACATCGCCGGACGCCACGCTGTGCGCGCCCTGAAATGCCTGGGGATAGGCGGCCGTCGGCAGCGCCAGAACCCCCAGCAGGATCGCCGCGATACTGGTCGTCTCAAGCAAAGAAGCGCGGCCGACGCGCCAACGGTGCTGGTCGATCATGACGCCCTCCAGGGAAACAGCCGGGTTGTGATCGAAAACAGGAAACGCGGGCTGCCGATCCTTGTCGCCAACGGCGCGCGCTCCAATGGCGCTGCCACCACCAGGTCGAAACGGACATGGTTGCGCCACGCACCGCGCAGGCCACCCCCGGCCGAACTGATGTGCTGCGCGCCCACCGCGCCTGCATCGTTGCGCCAGCTCCAGGCGCCATCGTAAAAGGCAAAGGGTTGCCACACGAACCCGCGCGCGCTGTGTGCCGTGCCGCTGCGCCACCTGATTTCCGCGGTCACGCCAACGCCGCTGTCCCCCAGCAGCGCACCGGGATCATAGCCGCGGCCGATGGTGTAGTTGCCCGCGCCGATCTCTTCATAGCTGATAAGCACCGAATCGCTGTATTGCGCGCGCGTCGACACGACGAAGGCGACGATGGGCGCGGGGCGAAATTCGGCGACGCTGTTGAAACGCAGGATCGTCGGCGTGGGATCGGCGGTCAGCCGACTGAGCGGCACCGCTGGCGGCGCGCAATTCACCAGCCCGACGCCGCAAGCCCGGCTGGCGCCCAGCACGTCGATGCCCTGGCGCACTTCCGCCCCACCCGCGAGCCGCCAGCGTGGTTCGTCGCTGGAATATCCCTTGAACCCGGCGATGCTCGCGGGATCGCGCATGTCGATATCGATCGAGGCGGCCAGCGTGCGCTGCTTGTCGGTTGACAACGCGGTCGCGCCGAAGAACAGCCGCTGGTCGATCAGGTCAAACCCGCCGCTCAGCCCCGCCCGCATCGACTCGCGGACAACCAGCGGATAATCCAGCCGCACGCTGCCCGCCAGCGTATGCGATCGCAGCAAGGTGGTGGTGCCCAGATCAGGGCGGCTCCAGGCATAGGTAAAATCGCCCGACAAGCGCAGGCCATTGGTGCCGATTGCCATGCTGTGGCCAATGCCCAGCACGGTCTGTTCATGGATGTCGCTGGTGTTGAAGAAGCTGAGCACCGTCGCGTCGCCCTGCCCGGTCAGGTCGTTCACCTGCACGCGCGCCAGCCCGGCATAACGACCAACCGCGGTCGATCCGTAATTCTGGATGTTGAGATCGGCGGCAAGCGGCTGGCGCACGACGATTGCATCGGCGGTGATCGCGCCTGGCGCATCGGTTGCCGGGCGCAGCACCAGGCGAATGTCAAAACCCGGCAATTCGCGCGCCAGCAACAAGCGCCGTTCGGCCGCTTTGGCATTGAACGGACCGTCGCCTGAGACCTGTTTCAACAGCCGTTCGATCAACCCGGCGGCGTGGCCCGCATCGCCACGTACCTGAACATGGGTCAGGTGCGCCATCAGCACGTCCATCCGCACCGTGCCGCCCTTTTCGATGCGCTGGGGCGGTATCTGGACAGCGGCGAGATAGCCCTTGTCGCGCAAGATCGTCGCGGCGCGATCGCGGATTTCGCACAGCCGGGAAACCGGCACCGCCGTTCCGACAAAGGGCCGCCACGTCGATGCCAGTTCATCGGCGCTGACGTCTTCCAGGCCGTTGAACGCCACGCTGCCGATTTCGACGGTGACGTTGGCATAACCCGGCTCCGCCAATGGGCACGGCGCCAGCTCGATGCCACCTTCGATGCTCAGCCGACTGGGCGCGGGCTGCGCGGTTCTGGTCGCACTTTCGCGCTTGATGTCTTCGCGCGTCGGCGCGCCGCTCTGCTGCGACTGGGCGAGAGCGGTGCTGCCCTGGCCACCGGCAAGCAGCATGGCGGCCACGAACGCAATGCGACGATCCAGGATGGCGGTTCGCTTCATATGTCCCCAGGCCCGGAAATGGCATAGACGACTTGCCACCGGACATTACGCCCCCGCGCGCGCCAACGCTGGCGCGACACCGGAACAGGATTGATTGCGAACCCCTTGGCGCCGGCTTTTCGACACTGCCCCCCGCGCCTTCCCTTGCGTGGCGGCCATGTCTGCCGGTCGTGAATCGAGCTTATCAGCCTTGCCGGAACCGAACAACCCGGCCCGGCCCATCAATTACCGGCAACGCTCCCATCGCGCGACGGCACCGACGACACCACCAGATCGAGCTGGACCGAGCAGCCATGGCCGATCAGCACGGTGGCGACGGCGTCCGCCCGCGCTGCGGGAGGATCGATCTTGACGAACTGAAGTCCGGTCTCGCCAGCCAGCCCATCGCCCGTAACCGCGAAGTGCGCGCCATCGGCGATCGGCAGCGTCGTTGGCCAGGCGGCCACGGCCTGGCCTTGCGCCATCGTCACCGCCGCCGACGCGCCGCCATTTGCAGCAACGATCCTGAAGGTCGCGGGCTTGGCGATATCGGCACGCCACAAGCGGACGGTGGCAAGGTCAGGCTCGCACACCGTTTGCGACCGGGCGAAATCGACATACCAGAGATTGGGGCTGCGCGCGGGCTTGGGATCTTCCTCCACGCCGCGCACCGCTCCGGTCCGGGCGAGGCCCGTGCGCCGCGCCGACAGCAGCGCGGCGATGCCGCTGTTCGCTGCCACCTGGGTCGGCGCCGATGCCGTCACCGGATAGCTGCCCGGACCACTCAGCGTCCGCGTCCCGCCATTGTCCAGCAGCACCAGCACATCGCCCCCCGCCAGCTTTACGCTGCTCCCCGCCGCCAGCTTGCGCCCGGCGGGATATTGCGCAGCCGAAGGTCCGCTTGCCTTGACCACCAATGCCTGGGCACAGGCGATGCCCGTGCCCGCAAGCGCGGCAACCGGCAGCAGGGCCGCCGCAATCGCCGCGCGTCTATGCAAGATCATACGCTTCACCATAATTCTTCTCCCGAACCCGATTTGCAAGCGATGCCAGCGCCGCGTCACCCGGATGCGCGGCCGCCATTCGAGCGATGTCTTCGGCCGCACGCGCACCCGGATCGATCAGCGCGGCCACCAACCGGCTGAGCCGTTGCCGCTCCGCCGCGTCGATATCCGGCACCGGCTCAAAGATATCGACCGGGGTCGCCCGGCCGCGCAGGCGAATCGCCCCCAGCGGGCGCCACCAGTCCAGCCCCGAACGCTCCACCGCCTCGCGGCTGGCGATGACGCTGGTGCCAAGCTGCTTGTTGGCCGATTCCAGCCGGGCCGCCGTGTTCATCGCGTCGCCCAGCGCGGTATATTGAATGCGCCCCTCTCCGCCGAAATTGCCGACAACGGCCGCGCCATAATGCAGGCCAACGCGAGTGCGCCCGACCGGCGGCACGCCCGGCGGCACCGTCCGGCGGAACTCCTCGCCCGCCTGCCACATCGCATAGGCCGCGCGCGCGGCGTTGGTGCCGTCCCCCGCGCGGGCGATCGGCGCGCCCCAGAAAGCGACCACCGCATCGCCGACGAACTTGTCGATCGTGCCGCCATGATCGAGCACGACGGTGCTCAGCATATCCAGATAACGGTTGAGCAGCGTCGCCACCATTTCGGGCGCAGTCGCGTGCGACAGCTTGGTAAATCCCTCCAGATCGCTGAACAGGACGAAAATCTCCCGCCGCTCGCCATGCAGCGCCAGCCGCGTCGGATCGTCGAGGATGCGCCGGGCAATGTCGCGCGGCAGATATTTGCCCAGCGCCGATTGGGCGAAACGCCGCTGTTCGGACCCAACCGCCCGCGCCGCCGCGCCAACCGCGGCAAAGGCGATGCCCCAGCCCAGCAACCAGCCGACCGCAGGCAGATACTGGGTGTCAAAGCCGCGCGCCTGCAGCAGGAACGGCGTCACCACCAGCAGCCCGATCTGCCCGGCCAGCACCAGCGCCAGCCGCCACCAGCTTATTTCCGCCAGGCACGTCGCCAGCGCACCCGCGATCACCAGCAGCGCGATTGCCCAGCGGGCCGCGGCGGGGATGACGACCGGCACGATGCCATCGCGTATCTGCGCCAGCATCGTCGCGTGCAGTTCCAGCCCGATCATCATCTTGCCGGTGCCGGGCAGGCTGGCGATCGCAAACCCGGTCATCGGCGTCTGGAACCGATCAACATCGACGATATCGCCGCCGATCAGGATGTCGCGCCCGCGAATCTGGCTGGCCATGGCGGCGGCAAGGTCCGGATCGGCGAGCAGATCGATGGGCAGCGAGGTGAAGACCGGGCGATCCGCGCTGATCGGCAGGCGGTAACGCAAGCTGCCGGCATAACCCGCAAGCCGCCGCGCATCCGGGGCCATTGCATTGGCGAGCAACGGCGGCAGGCCCGGCGGCTGGTCTGGCCAGCTGCGCGCGACATTGTCCGGGTCGGTGCGCACGCGAATGCTCGCTGGGTGCGCGTTGCTGCCCGCAAGCTGGCGCATGAAGTCGCGCAGGAATTCCGCCTGTTCGGGCACGATATTGTCCGCATTGGTGCGCGGATCGGCATAAGCGACATAAGTCGGCGTCTTCATCGCGCGCAGTGCCGCGACCAGTTGCGCATCCTCGTCCTGTGGCTGGTCGAACAGGATGTCGATGCCGATGCTGCGCGGGCCAAGGCCGTCGATGGCGCGCAACGCGCGGGCAAGCAATCCGCGATCGAGCGGGGACCGCTTGCGCGTCGCAATCAGCGTCTGGTCGTTATAGACGACCATGGTGATGCGGGGGTCCTGTTCCACGCGTGGCGCAAAAGCGGTCATGCGCAAGTCATAGGCGATCCGTTCAGCGTCACCGATCAACGGCATGCGCCAGCTTGTCCCGGCAATGCCGAACGCGACCGCCAGCGCAACAAGCGTCAGCACCATGCGCGTCACCCCCACCGCGCGCAACTGGCGCACGGCGCGAACCGGAACCGGCGGACGAACGCGAGCGTCAGTCATATCGCAGCGTAGGCAACCGGTTCACGATGCCGCCCCCTTGGCCGCAGGCGCGCTCGATTCGATCGCGCGATCGCCATCACCGATGATCGCAAATCCTGACCAATAGAACGGGTGCGACGTCGTCGCGCTGTCCATCAGCCTGATTTCAGCCGCCCGCATCGCGTCGGCAGTGGTGGTGCCGGGCGGCGCCGCGAACAGGCCGTTGAACAATTGGCGCGTGGCATCGAACTGATCGGGGGCGGGCCAATGGCTGGCGATGACCGCGCGCCCGCCTGCACCGATAAAGGCCCGGACCAACCCGTCGAGCGCCGCGCCGCCACCCGAATCAAGGCCAGCGGCCAGCGTCGCGCTGCGGCTGGCGCCCGCTGCGGTGTCACACGCCGACAGGATCACCAGATCGGCATCGAGCTTCAGCCGGAAAATCTCCGCAAAATCGAGCAATCCGTCCGATCCGGTCGCGCCGAACGAGGTGAGCAGCGCCGGTTCCGCCGGACAACCCGAACGCGACGCGGCAACCAGCCCGTGCGTGGCGAAGTGAACGATGTGGAACTGATCCAGATCGCCGCGCGCCAGCACCGATTGATCGGTGAAATCGTTGCCCGTCACCACCACCGCGCCGGGGTCATGCAATGCCCGTGCGGCCTCGTGCAGTTCGGCGGCGGAAATCGGCCGACCCCAGGCGCGCATCGGCCAGCGGCAATCGACCTGGTTGTCGCCGCGCAGCCCGGTGTTGAACGCCGCCGTCACCACCGATGGCGGCGGCGCATTTTCGCCAAAGCCGATATAATCGAACCTGCCCGCCGCGGGTGGCGTTTCACGGCTCGCCTTGAAGCTGCGCGCCGACAGCGCCGTGCTCACTCCATGGCCGCGGCCCAACCAGTCGATGCCGCGAAAATCAAACTCATCCGAGCCATCCCTGTCGAGCGACGCCAGATAGCGATCGACCCCGCGCTGATCGGCGATCAACAGGTTGACCGGCAGTTCGAGCATCGCGCCATCGGGTTCGAAGATCAGGTGCCTGACGCCCGCCAGCCGATCCGAAACCGGCCCGAACAAGGCGACATACAATGCGCGCGCGTCAGTGACATCGAACGGATAGGTCGCCTGGACGCCATTGATGACGATCGAGATCGAATCGCGGATATTGCCGACCATCCGCCCCATCGTCGCGCCGTCGACCGCCAGCCGATACCCCGTTGCCCCCGCGCCATCGACATAGACCGCATAAAGCGCCTCACCAACCTGGGTGAGTTTGAAATACGCTTCCCCCCGATGCAGCACGGCGCGCAGGTCAGCCAGGGTAATCACCGTCTTGTCGACCGCGCGGAACTGCGGGAAGGCAGCGAGCTTGGCGAGCGTAGCCGTCTTTTCGGCTTGCAGGTTGGCCAGATTGATCTCCTCCCCCGCAATCGCGGCGACATCGGCCCCCGGCGCCGCACGCATCTGGGCACGCATCTGGCCAATCGCGATGCGGCTGCGTTCGATATCGCGGGACAGCGACAGCGACTGCCGGAACAGCCGTGCCCCGTCGCTGCCGCCGCCCGACAGGGCGCGGGCGAGCTGGTCGAGCGTGCTGGCGGCACCCGGTCGCAAGATCGTCTGCGCGGCGAGGAACAGGTCATCGGCGTGTTCGGGATGCTGCGGAACATCGGCGGCGAGCAACGCGAAATACGGCTCCAACTGGTTGGCGACGCCGGTCAGGTCGCTCTGGCTGGCGACGGTGTTGGCGACAATCTGGCGATACAGCGCCATCGCTTCGTCATGCCGTCCGCGGCGCGCCAGGAACGCGGCATATTGCGCCCGCGCGCCGTTCAGCGCGGCGGTTTCAGGATATTGTGCTTCGATCAGGTCGGCGGCGTCGCGGAATTCGCGGGCGGCGGCATCGAACTGGCCCTGCGCTTCATCGACGCGGGCAAGCTCGATCAGCGCCTGCGCGTGCAACCGGGTCAGCGACACGACACGGCCGTCGCGGATGGCAACAATCGCGGCAATCGCCCTGGCCAGGTCGGCATGAGCGTCCCCCGGCTTGCCCTCCAGCCGCAGCGACACCCCGCGCAACGCGAATGACTGGGCATCCAGAATGGCAACGCGCTCGGCCGGGCTGAGCGAGGTATCCTGGCGGATCAGCGCCACGCCCGCCCCGCCTTGGGCGCTGTTGATCGCAGCGGCGACGCCTGGCGTCACCACAAAGGCCGAGCCGTCGACCGCCGGCGCCTCGCCCGCGCTCGCCACCGGCGCATCCAGCACGGTACGCGCGCCAGGGAAATCGCCCTGGTTCAGCCGATGGATGGCCATGAAATTGCGGCGCAGGCGAAGTTGCACCGGGTCGCGCGTGGGCAGGGCCGTTGCCTGGACGAACAGGGCATCGGCCTCGTCAAACTGGCCAAGGTTGGATCGTTGCAGCGCGCGGTTGACCAATGCTTCGTGCTGGGCGTTGATGTGCTCCACACGCTGCTGTTCGGCGCCGCTGCCGCCGCTGTCGTAAAGCACGTCCTGCAATGCGCCGAAAAACGCCGCCGCCTCTGCGTAACGGCCCGCATTGTTGCTGCGATACCCTTCCGACAATACCGTGCGCGCGTCGGCGGTGCGTGCCTGCAGCCGGGCAAAGGCGACCGCATCGCCGCTGCCCAACGTCGCCACATTGACCGTGCCGGGAATGATCCGGTCGACAACGATACTGCGCAGCGCCAGGTCAAGCGCCGAAGCATAAGCGGCAAGGCCCTGTGCGACATAGCTGAACCGGCCATGTTCCACCGCAACGATGCGATAGGCCAGGCCGTTGGCGGTCACCCGGCAATCCTGGATCGCCGCCTTGCCGATATCGGGCAGCATCGCATCCTTGGGCTGATCGCACTCGACGGCCTGCCCGCGCGCGGCGGCAACGCGCGGCGCGACTGCCGGGCCACCACGGCGGAGCGCGAATATCTGGCCAACGGGCACATCGGCGTCCCGGCACACCACTGACCATGTCCGGTCGAAGATGCCTGACACCGCCGGGCCGCCGATACGGCTTTGCGCTTCGCAGACCGCGCCCGTGCCCGTGCCACCGATGCCGAAATTATCCCGAAGGACCGGCCGGATCGATTCGGCCCCGGCCGGCGCAACCACGGCCAATCCGGCCAGGATGGCCAGCATCCACAAGCCCCGAAAACGCGCTATCATGCCCGGCTCCCGCACTAGATACATCTGCGCTCCCCAAGACCGCGTGGCGCGGCCGGGCAGACGACATCGATTTGGTGCGACCCTATGGAGTCGATACTAGGCGGTATCGGGCGGCTCGTTCAAGCGAATTGGCGCTCCGTTGACCGATACGCCCCCAGTACATGCTTGTCGCCCGCGCTTGTTGCCCGCGCTTGCCCAATCACCGCAGTTCACGCGGATCGTGGTTTTTTGACCCCCAGGACCTTGGGGCCAGCGACTAAGGGGAGACGAAGCGCAAGCGCTTGCCTATGCCGTGTCCGGCGATCCGTTAAAAAAAGGCATACCGACAATGCGGCTCAGTTCGTCGACTCTCGATACCCTTCCACGCGACGTCATCCGGCCCGATTATGATCGCGCGCAGGTGAAGCGCGGGGTGGTGCATCTGGGCATCGGTGCGTTCCACCGCGCGCATCAGGCCGCGATATTCGATGCCGCACTTGCCGCGGGAGACTTGCGCTGGGGCATAACCGGCGTGTCGTTGCGATCGCCCGGAGTGCGCGATCAGCTAGTCCCGCAGGACGGGTTGTACACCATGCTGGTCCGCGGCATGCCGGTCCGCGACGGCACCGACGACAGCAACGAGCGGGCACAAGTGATCGGCGCGGTGCTCGACGTCCTGGTTGCACCGGAAAATCCCGCGGCCGTCATCGCGGCGCTGGCCGCGCCCGACACCCATATCGTCACGCTGACCGTCACCGAAAAGGGCTATAAGCTCGACCGGGCGACCGGCGCGCTGTTCACCGATGATCCCGATGTCGCGCACGACCTTGCCTCGCTCGACGCGCCGCTCACAGCGCCCGGCTTCATCGTCGCCGCCCTCGCCCGCCGCCGCGCCGGGGGGCTGCCGCCGATCAGCATCCTTTCGTGTGACAACCTGCCCGACAACGGCAAATTGCTGCGCGGTGCAGTGCTTGCCATGGCCGCAGCACATGACCCCGCGCTGGCCGCATGGATCGCCGCGGAGATCGCCTTTCCCGCCACCATGGTCGATCGCATCGTACCGGCGACCAGCGATGCGGACATTGCCGCGCTGCGCCGAAAACTGGGCGTCGAAGACCAGGCAATGGTCAAGACCGAGCCGTTCACCCAATGGGTAATCGAGGATCATTTCGCGGGCGAACGCCCGGACTTCGCAGCGCTTGGCGTGCAACTCACCAGCCGCGTCGCCGCCTGGGAAGCCGCCAAGCTGCGCCTGCTCAACGGATCGCATTCGGGCATGGCCTATCTTGGCGCGCTGGCCGGGATCGAGTTTGTCCACGAAGCGATCGCCAAGCCCCTGATCCGCGCCTTTGTCGAGGCATTATGGGACGAGGCGAGCGCCACGCTCGATCCGCCACCGGGGCTGGATATCGCGGCTTATCGCGCCCAATTGCTGCGACGTTTCACCAACCCGACACTGCAGCATAAACTGCGGCAGATCGCGATGGATGGATCGCAAAAGCTGCCGCAAAGGCTGCTCGCGCCGATCGCCGAACGCCGCGCCGGGAACCTGCCCGTCGACGCCCTGTCGCTGGCGGTGGCCGCCTGGATGCACTGGCAGGCAGGGATTGCCGACGATGGCAGTGCCTTCGCCGTCGATGATCCGCTGGCGGCAACCACCGCCGCCGCCGTGCGCGATGACCCGCGCGCCATGGTCGAGGCGATGATGGGTATATCAGCGATTTTTCCGCCCGCGCTCGCCGCCGACGATGGGCTGGCGGCGGCGATTGCCGACCATCTGGCCACCCTGATAACCAAAGGGGCGCTTGCCGCCCTCGCCAACCTGGCCCGCGCGCGCCTCTGATCCGCAATGCCCGTCGTTGCCGCCATCCGTCGCCACCATTCATCACCACCATTCATCACCATCGTGGCGGTGGAGCTGGTGTCGGCGACGCAGACGCCTGGGTAATAGCGCACCTGGCTGGTCTTTGGCGCAACCTGCTGGCGGTTAGTCGGGGCTGGCTGCACTGCTAGATCGGCCTTTCATGGCCTACCGCCAGGGAGTAACCGTAATGATCAAATTCTATTTCAGCTTGGCCCCCAATCCGATCAAGGTCGCGTTGATGCTGGAAGAAACCGGCCTCGCCTATGAGCCGATTCCGGTCGATACCCGCAAGGGCCAGCAGCATGAACCCGCGTTCAAGGCGCTCAACCCCAACGCCAAGGTGCCGGTGATCGTCGACGGCGATGCAGTCGTGTTCGATTCGAACGCCATCCTGCTGTACCTTGCCGAAAAGACCGGCCAGTTCCTCACCGCCGACACGCTGGCGCTGAAGGGCGAGCTGTTCAGCTGGCTGATGTTCATTGCCAGCGGCGTCGGTCCATATTCCGGCCAGTCGGTGCATTTCCAGCATTTCGCACCCGAACCCAAGGATTATCCGATCCAGCGTTACGGCTTTGAGGCAGAGCGCCACTGGAACATCCTGAACGACCGGCTGGCGACGAACGAATTCATGGTCGGCGACAGCTACACCATCGTCGACATGGCCGTGTTCGGCTGGGCACGCCCGCTGCCGTTCATCTTCGGCGAAGGCGCGATGGATCGCTTCCCCCACATCAAGCGGCTGGTCGACTGGATCAGTGCTCGTCCGGCCGCCGAACGCGTCGGCGCGCTGCTCGCCACGCAGACCTTTGAAACCGAAATGACGCCAGAGGCGCGCCGGGCCTTGTTCCCGTCGATGGCCGAACCCGCCTGAGGCATCAATCAGCGGTGCGGTCGCAAATGGACGACCGCACCGCCCGATGCCGCAAGCGCCAGCGAAATCGTGTCGGATGCGCGCACCGACCGGTCGTCACGCATAACCTGGGTCACGCTGGCCCCATCCTGCCAAATCTCCGCATCAAATCGCCCCTTGCCCAGAAAGCCGAGCGGCACGGATACATGCCGAGCGCTTTCGTTGGTCATCGCGCCGACGAACCAGTCATCGCCCTTGCGGCGGGCCAGCACCACATGGCTGTCGATATCGCCATCGACAAACACCGTTTCATCCCAATCGGCCGGCACGTCGCGGACGAAGCCGAATTCGGGCACGCCGGCATAGGCGTCCGGGCTGTCGGCGACCATCTGCAGCGGGCTTTCATACACCACGAACATGGCCAGCGCCGCGCCGCGCGTCGTCTGCACCTGGGGCGGGCGATTGGAATTCCTGAATTCGGCGGGCGTGCGGTTGCGGAAACCGCCGGGGGTATAATCCATCGGCCCCAGCACCATGCGCGTGAAGGCCAGGCTGACATTATGCGTCGCGGTGATCGATTTCGACCATCGGTTATATTCCGCAGCCATCACGCCTTCCTGGGTGATGTAATTGGGCCAGGTGCGCTGCAACCCGGTCGGCTGATAGGCGCTGTGAAAATCGACAAGCAGGTGGCGTTGCGCCGCGGCGGCCAGCACCCGGTGATAAAAGGCGACCATCCCCTGGTCGTTGCGGTTCATGAAATCGACCTTGATGCCCTTGATGCCCCAGCGGGCATATTGGTCGAGCACTTCGTCGACGCGCGGATCGAGCAGGTTCCATTGCGCCCATAACAGCAGATCGACATTGCGGGCGCGGGCATAGGCGACCAGCGCGGGCATATCGATATCCGGCCTGGCGCGCATGATGTCGGGGTAAACCGGCGCGGAGCCGGTCGCGGGCGGTTTGTCCGCCCAACCCTCGTCGATCAGCATGTAGCGGAAGCCCGACTGACCCGCGAAATCGATCAATCGTTCCAGCCCCACCATGTTGGTCGGCCCATCGGGCAAATCGGGGAAATAAGGGCCGGACCACCAGTCCCATGCCGCCTTGCCCGGCTGCACCCAACTCCAGTCGCCAACCGGATCGGGGTTGAGATTGCCGATCGTCGTCGACGGGATCAGGTCGCCCGCACGATCCGCCATCAACACCACGCGCCACGGCGTCGCCACGTCGCGGCCCGGTTCGGCATGAACCGCGGCCTGCGGGTCTCCGGGATAGGGCGCCAGCGCCGCATCGAAGCCAATGCCGCCATCCGCGCGCGCACGCAGATACAGCCCCGAATAATCGGCCAGATCAGCTTCGGCGAAGATCAGGCTGGTGCCACCGCCCGGCGTCTTGCACAGCAGCCCGGTGTCATAAAGCTGCCCGGCACGCTGGGTGGCGGGGCTGAACCGCTTGAACGCCCCTTCATGGCTGGTCGTATAGCCATCGAGCGCCGATCCCCAACAAGGCATGTCGACGGGCAGATAGAAGCCGGTGCGCTCGCCCGCGATAACCATCGGCCGCGACGTGCCGCGCAGGCGATAGCGCAAGGCGACACCATCGTCATAGGCGCGGACATCAAGTTCGATCGGCGGCCCCGCCCCGGCGGGATCCGCCATCGTCACGACAAGCTGGTTGTAATGATCGCGCGCCACCGCCGCCTTGGTCGCCACCAATGGCACCTGCCGATCCACGCTGGTGCGCGCCGCCTGGGTTAATATCAGCGCGTCGGTTCGGCTGCCATCGGCATAAACGATACCCAGCGGCGACGGCGCAATCACCGTCTCGCCCTCGCGGACGATGGTGTAGCGCGGCGGGCCATCGGCGGGCGCATCGATCCGCAGCGTGATCGACCCATCGGGGGAAGCCAGTTCGATCGCCGGTTGCGCGCTGGCGGCCAGCGGGGCGAACATCGGCCACAACAGGCAGGCCGTCACCAGCGGCCAGCGCACGATCTGCCTGCCAATCGTCAATCGGGCGCTCAGCGACACAATTTCTCCATTCATCGTCGCAAAGTCTTTCGCATCCGCAACGACAATCGAAAAGAGGCCAGGGGTCGCTCGCCGACGAATATCGGTCCGCACCGGCACCGGAAGGAGAGCGCGCGTAACCGGTTCTTAGGGGCGGCGCGTTATTCGTCCTGATCGAGATGCCGATGCCGCAGCCCTTTCGATCAAGCACGTTGGTGACGCGATGACGCCCGCCGTCAGCGTCATCATGCCGGTCTATAATGGCGCGGCGTTGATTGCCGAGACGATCGCCAGCCTGCAAGGCCAGCATTTCCGCGACTTTGAAGTCGTGATCGTCGATGATTGTTCGACCGACACCACGCCAGACCTGTTGCGGGCAATCGACGATCCGCGCTTCCGCGTCATCCGCGCCGAGCGCAATGGCGGCCCGGTGCTGGCCCGGAACCTGGCGGTGGCGCACACCCGCGGACGGTATATCGCCGCGCTCGACGCCGACGACCTGTGCGTTCCCGAACGGCTGGGCCGCCAAGTCGCGTATCTGGAGGAGCACGCCGATACGGTGCTGGTCGGCACTGCCGCCGCCATCCTGCACGGCGATACCGTGCGCCCATCGCGCTTGCCGAGCGTCACCACCCCGGCACTGATCGAATGGCTGTTGCAGATTGCCAACCCGCTGGTCTGGTCGTCAGTGATGATGCGCGCCGATGCCGCGCATGCGCTGGCCCCGTTCACCCGGCCCGAGCGGGTCTATGCCGAGGATTTCGACCTTTACGCCCGCATCGAACGCTTTGGCCGGATGGCGCGCATCGACGAAGAACTGCTGATCTATCGCAGCCATGCCGGCGGCATATCGAAACAACATGCCGACAAGATGCACCGCGCGGCGCTGTCCGTGCTCGTCGACCGGCATCGGCCATTGTTCGGCGACGATGCCGTGGCGCGTTGCGAGCTGATCGTCCGCCATGTCATGCACCGCGCGCCCGTGCCCGATCGCGCGACCCTGACCGCGCTGGGCGACACGATCATGCGGTTGCAACACCATTTCCTCGAAACGCAAGCACCCGCCCGCGACGACCGCAAGCTTATCCGCTGGCAGACGGCGCGGCTTTGGGGCGATATCGGCCGGGCGAGCGTCAGGTCCGGGCAAATCGGCGTCAGCGATGCCATTGCCGTCAGGCCCGATCATCTGGGCCTGGGCTATAACCGTCTCGATACGCTGGCCGTCGCGCAGGCACTCGGCAGCCTGCGCACCATCGCCCGCCGCCGCGCCTGAACGCCGACCACCCGGTCTCAAATCAGCTCAGCGAAACGCCTTGGACAGGACAACCAGCGTCGGATCGCCATCGCACGCTTCGGCGGCAAAACCGCGTTCGCGTTCCAGGTCGATCGCGGCATGGTTTTCGCGGCTCTCGATGGAAATGACCCGCCGGACACCGCGCGCGCGCGCTTCGTCCGCCAACATGCCCAGCATCGCCCAGCCAACACCCTTGCCACGATAGTCGCGGCGGATCGACACGGCAACTTCGGCGGTATCAAGCGCCTCGTCGCAAGCGATCAGTCCCGAAGCGACAAGGTCGTTCGTCGCATGGTCGAACGCCAGATAGCTTTCCTTATAGACATGATCGGCATGGGTCAGCGCGGCAAGCTGATCCTGGCTGATATGCGGCGCGGCGGACAGGAAGCGAAAGCGCCGGTCCTCCTCGCTCACATCGTCGAAAAACTCGGCGAGCATCGCTTCATCGGCTTCGCAAGCCGGGCGTACATCCAGCAAAACACCCGAGCGAGTGGCGAACTGGGTCAATTGAGCAATATCGTTCATGTCAGCCTCCGGTTCATCGTGACTCCGTAATGGCCCGCAACGACAATATGTTCCTTGATCAAGCTCAATACCAGCCATCCCAAGGTGGAATTTGGAAAGCTGCCGCCCGCTCAGAATGGGTATGCCTGGTGGGAAATACCTATGCCGCCGGCCAAAAATTCCTAACCGCCCAAATCTAGTGGGAACAAACGATTGCTGCACTGGTTTTTGTCAGCCGCCATCGGGTTTTCAATGGTTGTTACGTTATCGAAACACATTCGGCGTTAGGAGGAATACCGACGCCCAGTAAGCTTTGGTGAACCGGTGAGTATCCCGCGCAGACAATCCTGGTGATTGCACCTGTGTCGACATCAATCCGCACAACCACCGCACGGCCGACCAATACGAACAAATGCGTATAGGGCCTGCAAATGGTTACTCACCAATTTAGCCTACGGCTGTGGTTCCACATCGCGGCAACCAGAGGGGCAGTGGAGGGGTGAACAACAATGCCAGGACCAGGACTTGCACGACCGACACGACGCCTCCGCTCGGCGGCAGACGATTAGGGTTTCGAGCATGTACCCGGCAGCGAAGCTTGCCTCTGACTGACTTTCCCGGGGGTTTGACCCGGTAACTTATTAATAATTCCGCGATATTGGGGATGAACGATGTTGAACTGGTTCTACACAAAAGCGCCGATCCGGCAGAAATTCGACGCACTGACCATTGTGCTGACGGCAACCGCCGCGGCACCCGCCATTTTCCTGATCGCTTCGCGTGCCAACGTGGCAACGGTGTCGGTGTCGGCATTCAGCGTCGGCCTGACGCTGGTCGTCTGCCTGATGGCCAAGAAGCTGATCTGCACGCCCTATGTCAGCACTGTCGTCCGCATGGAGGCTTTGGCGGCAGGCGATCTCGACAGCAGGATCGAATACACCACGCACACCGACTGCGTCGGCCGCATGACCAAGGCGATGGAAGTGTTCCGCGACAACGCCGTCGCCGTGCAGCAGGCATCGGCCGTACAAAAGCTGGTGGTTACCGAACTGGCAAGCGGCCTGGACGCACTGACCAACGGCGACCTGACTTATCGGATCAAGGTTGTGTTCGCGCCGGAATATGAAGCGCTGCGCAATTCCTTCAACCAGTCGCTGGAAGGCCTGGGCACCACGCTTTCGAAGGTCGTCGAGACGGCCGCCACGGTTGATACCGGCGCATCGGAAATCCGCCTGGCGTCCGACGACCTGGCTTCGCGCACCGAACAGCAGACCGCAAAACTGAGCGAGACCGTCACCGCGATGAACCGCGTGACCGAAATGACCAAGGACACCGCCCGCGGCGCCAATGACGTCAACCGCTCGATCATCGAAGCGCATCGTGAAGCAAGCGAAGGCGGCGCCGTCGTGCGCCGCGCCGTCGACGCAATGGGCGCGATTGAAAAGTCGGCGCAGCAGATCACCCAGATCATCAACGTCATCGACGGCATTGCCTTCCAGACCAACCTCCTTGCCCTGAATGCCGGCGTCGAAGCGGCACGAGCCGGCGATGCGGGACGCGGCTTCGCGGTGGTCGCCAGCGAAGTGCGCGCTCTTGCCCAGCGCTCGGCCGATGCGGCCAAGGACATCAAGGCGCTGATCACCACGTCTGCCGAACAGGTCGGGTCAGGTGTTTCGCTGGTTGGCGAAACGGGCACGCTGCTCGAACGCATCGTCGAACGCGTCGGCGAAATCAGCGGCCTGATCACCACGATCACCGATGCCGCCGAATCGCAGGCCGCCAGCTTGCAGCAGGTGAACAGCGCGGTTGGCGACATGGACAAGATGACCCAGCAGAACGCCGCCATGGTGGAAGAATCGACCGCCGCGTCGCGCAACCTGGCCGAAGAAGCCCAGACGCTGAACAGCGTCGTCGGCCAATTCAGGATCGGCAACGGTGCGCCGACGCGCCAGGCCACCGCGGCCCCTGCCCGTTCGGCCCCGCGCCGCAAGGCACGCGCGCCGATGGTTGTCGGCAATCTCGCGCTGCAATCCGGTGGAAGTGATGATGACTGGGCCGAATTCTAAGCTGGCCCTTCCGCTGCACGGGCAACGATCAAATGCCCGTGCAGCAACCAAAAATGCCCTGATTTGTGCCCTGCCCGACGTGGCTGATTATCGAAAGCTAGAGCGATGACTAGGATTGCCCTTCCCGCCCGCGCCGACCGCGTTGCCGCTGAAACGGTACTCGCCGAATTGCGCACGGGCATCCCGGCTGGTGATGTCACCATCGACGGCAGCGACGTAACTCAACTGGGCCAGGCCATGCTGCAAGTGCTGATCGCCGGGCGGCGCCAGGCAGTGCTGGCAGGCAACGAATTCACCATTGTCGCTTCCGACGCAATGCGCACCATCCTTGCGATGGCCGATGCTGAAGCAGTGATCGACGGAGGCCATCTGTGACCAACGACGAAATCCAGGGCATTTTCTTCATTGAATGCGAGGAAGCGCTGACCGCCGCAGAGGCAGCGCTTGACCAATGCCGTCAAGGCAATGCCGATGACGAAACCATCAACGCGATTTTCCGGGCGGTCCACTCGATCAAGGGCGGCGCGGGCGCGTTCGGCTTTACCGCGCTCCAGGCCTATACTCATGGCTTTGAAACGCTGCTTTCCGACGTGCGTGATGGCCTGGTAGAAGTAACCGAGCCGCTGGTGTCGTTGATGTTGCGCGCGCTCGACACGTTGGGCGACCATGTCGTCGCCGCCCGCGAAGGAACCGCCGCACCAGATGACGTCGAACTGCTGGCACAGCTTGCCGCCGCGCAGTCCGGCAAGATCGAGGCACCCGACGCGCATGGACCAACCCCGGACGCCGCTGTCGAGGCAGCCGGCACTGCTGAAGCCGCCGAACCGGCGGTTGACGGCCTCGATTTCGATCTCGACGCGATGTTCGGCGATATCGCTGCCGATACCGTTGCCGCCACACCCTGGCGTGTGACCGTCAAACCGCGCGCCGGATCGATGGCCAATGGCGGCGAACCGCTGCTGCTGCTGCGCGAACTCGTCGCGTTGGGCGCCGACCGCGTCGATCTTGACGCCGCCGCGCTGCCCGATCTCGACGCGCTTGACCCGTCGGAAGGCTATCTGTCGTGGACCGTTACGCTCGCCGGATCGATCGAGCGCCATGCGATTGAAGAGATTTTCGACTTTGTGGGCGAAGATTGCGCGCTGACGATTGCGCGCGATGGCGAAGAAGCCGTCGTCACCCCGATCGAGCCGCCCGTCAGCATTGCCAAGGCACCCGCCGCGCCCGTTGTCGAGGCGGCCCCCGCTCCTGCACCCGCACCCGCACCCGTGGTTGCGCTTGTTCCGCCCGCTGCGCCCGCAAGCGCGGCGACCGAAAACACCGCGGCTGCGACGGCGGCGGCCTCCTCCCAGGGCGTGCCCGCGGCATCGGCCGCCGGTCAGTCGATCCGTATCGACCTGGTCAAGCTCGACCGACTGATCGACACCGTTGGCGAACTTGTCATCGCCCAGGCGATGATGGCGCAGCGCTTGAGCAGCGAAGGCCTTGGTTCGGTTGAAGAACTGGCGATGCTCGACGGGCTGACCCGCGACATCCAGGAAAGCGCGATGTCGATCCGCGCGCAGCCAATCGGCTCGGTCTTCAGCCGCGTGCCGCGCATCCTGCGTGAACTCGAATCCTCGACCGGCAAGAAGGTACGTCTGGAAGTCAGCGGCGAAGCGACCGAACTCGACAAGACCGTGATCGAACGGCTGAGCGAACCGCTCACCCACCTGATCCGCAACGCCGTCGACCATGGCATCGAGCCGGTCGCCGAGCGTCTGGCCGCGGGCAAGCCTGCCGAGGGTGTTCTGCATCTTTCCGCCGAACATCGTTCGGGCCGGATCGTCATCTGCATTTCCGACGATGGGCGTGGCATCGACCGGCAACGCGTCTATGCCAAGGCGGTGGAACGCGGCCTGATCGCCGCCGAAGCCGCGATGACCGATGAAGAAATCGACAACCTGATCTTTGCGCCCGGCTTCTCCACGGCGCAGACGCTGTCCAACATTTCGGGCCGCGGCGTCGGCATGGATGTCGTCCGCCAGAATGTGAAGGAACTGGGCGGGCGCATCACCATCGAATCGCGTCCGGGCAACGGCACCAGCTTCAGCCTGGCATTGCCGCTGACGCTGGCGATTTCGGACGGGATGATCGTCAACGTGGGCAACCAGACATTGGTCGTGCCGCTGGCGCATGTCGTTGAAAGCCTGCGCCCCGAAGAACAGGACGTCCAGCATCTGGGCGTTGGCCGTTCGATGCTGAATGTCCGCGGTCGCTTCATCCCGATCCTGCCGCTGGATGCGTCGGTGGGCGCAAGCGGCGCAATCAAGAACCCGACCGAAGCGGTGCTGATCGTCGTCGACACCGAAGCAACCGGCCAGGCAGCGCTTCTCGTCGATACCATCGTCGACCAGCGGCAGTTCGTCATCAAGAGCCTCGACACGCATTATCGCGCGATCGAAGGTGTCGCCGGGGCAACCATCCTGGGCAATGGCCGCGTGGCGCTGATCGTCGATGTCGATGGTCTGGTCGCGGGCGCCGTCGCCGACACGGCACCGGCCAGGGAAGCCGCATGAACGCGATTGCCCAGGCCTTTGAACAATTGCCGGGGGTTGGCCGGGGTATTTATGCCCCCGCCGATTTCGAGGCGGTGCGCGACATCATTTATGATGCCGCGGGCATTGTGCTGCCGCCGGGCAAGGCGATGCTGGTCTATTCCAGGCTGGCGCCGCTGGTCCGGTCGACCGGTTGCGGCACGTTCAGCGCCTATGTCACCAAGATCGTCAACGACGAGGAAGAGCGCCACCGCGCAATTTGCGCACTGACCACCAATCACACCTTCTTCTTCCGCGAAGCGCATCATTTTGAGCATCTTGGTGCCGAAATTCGGCCACGCCTGCTCAAGCGCGCCGGAAATGGCGAAGCCGTGCGTATCTGGTCGGCCGGCTGTTCGAGCGGGGAGGAAACCTGGTCGATCGTCATGACCCTGCTCGGCGCCAATCGCGCGACCGCCAAACAGCTTGCCGAACAGGATCTGCTGGTGCTGGCCAGCGACCTTGCCGACCATGCGCTCGCCGCCGCGCGCGCGGCAACCTATCGCGTCGACGCGCTGGAAGCGGTGCCCAAGGAATTGCGCCAGGCTTGGATCGTGGAACAGGGCGACAAGGCGGTCATCGCCGACGAAGCCCGTGCGCTGGTTCGTTTCAAGGCGCTCAACCTGCTCGACAACTGGCCGATGCGCCAGTCGTTCGACGTCATTTTCTGCCGGAACGTGATGATCTATTTCGATCAGCCGACCAAGGAGCGCTTGATCGAGCGTTTCGCGCGGCAGCTCGTCCCCGGCGGCCATCTGTATATCGGCCATAGCGAGCGAGTGACCGGCCCCGCCGCCGACATGCTGACCCCGGTCGGCCCCACTATCTATCGCAAGGGGGCCGCATGACCATCCGGGTTCTGATCGTCGACGATTCACCCACCATGCGCGCGCTCATTGCGGAGTTGATGCGCCGCGAATCGGATATCACCGTCGTCGGCATGGCAGCCGACGCGGTCGAGGCGCGCTCGATGATCCGCGAGCGCGAACCCGATGTCGTGACGCTCGATCTTGAAATGCCCGGCATGAGCGGTCTCGATTTTCTGGACAAGCTGATGCGCCTGCGCCCGCTTCCCGTGGTGGTGGTTTCCGGCCACACCCGCGAAGGCGCCGATGTGACGGCGCGCGCGCTGGAGATTGGCGCGATCGATTGTTACGCCAAGCCGGATGGCCGTGCCGGCAATCTGTTGCACCAAGACGCTGGTCGCTTGGCGAATCTGGTGCGCATCGCGGCGCAGGCCCGCCTCCAGAATCGGCCGCAAGACCCGTCACGGAAGTCTGCAAAGGCGAACCCGATCGCACCGCGCGGTGCCCTGCCGGAAATGATCGCGGTCGGATCATCGACGGGTGGCGTCGAGGCGCTGCAGATCCTGCTCCAGGGTTTCCCCGCCGATTGCCCGCCGACGCTGATCGTTCAGCACATCAACGGGCATTTCGCCGAAGCGGTTGCCCGGCGGCTCAACACGCAATGCGCGCCGACGGTAACTTGCGCGGAGCCGGATCTGCCCTTGCGGCAAGGCCATGTCTATCTTGCACCGGGCAGCGACCGCCACCTTCAGGTGCGCAAGGGCACGCATGGGTTGTTCGCCAGAATGCGCCCCGGTGAAAAGGTTTCCGGGCACCGGCCAAGCGTCGACATGCTGTTCCATTCGGCGGCCGAAGAAATTGGTGCGCAAGCCGTGGGCATATTGCTGACCGGCATGGGACAGGATGGTGCCCATGGCCTGCTCGCCATGGCGCGGGCCGGCGCCGCCACCATTGCCCAGGACGAAGCGACGTCGACGGTCTTCGGTATGCCCAGGGCGGCGATCGGCCTGGGCGCAGCGAAGATTGTCGCCCCCATCCACCGTATCGCCGAACACGCATTCTCAAGGGCCGCCTGATGATTCACGAACCTCCCATACACGCACCCGACCGGCCGATGCGAGTCGCGGTGATGCAGGGCCAGGCCAGGGTGAGTGGTGATCCGCGCGTGGAATTCACCACTGTTCTGGGAAGCTGCATTGCATGCTGCCTGTTCGATTCATCGAGCGGGATCGGCGGAATGAACCATTTTCTGCTCGCCGAACCCCAAAATGGGCACGGAGGCGTCGATGAGCACTACGGCGTTTACCTGATGGAAGTTTTAATCAACGAAATGCTTGCTTGTGGAGCAAGCAGAACAGGGCTGCGTGCCCACCTGTATGGCGGGGCGAACATGCACAGCGGCATGGCGCGGATTGGCACGGCCAATGCGAAATTCGCCCAGCAGTTTTTGGAGCACGAGCAAATTCCGCTCGTGCACGCATCATTCGGCGGCACGCAGGCGCGGCGTGTCGATTTCCGGGCTTCGCGCGGACAAGCACGGTGTCGGCTGGTCAATGATGCCACCGCGCCGACACAGCAACCAATGCCCCGGCCCGACAGGTCGCAGGGCGACGTCGAACTTTTTTGAAGATGGATGGGCAGACGATGACGACCGAAGCCAAGACCCGCATTCTGACGGTGGACGACAGCGCAAGTATGCGTGCGCTGCTACGACATGCACTGACGGCGCAGGGATTTCACGTCGAACAGGCCGAAGACGGCGTTGCCGCCCTCGACTGGCTGAACGACAACGAATGCGATGTCATCATCACCGATATCAACATGCCGCGGATGGACGGTTTCGGCCTGATCGAACAAGTCCGCTCGGGCAGTGGGGGAAGCCACGCGCAACACCCCATCCTGGTGCTGACCACCGAAGCATCCGACGAAAAGAAAGCGCGCGCGCGTTCCGCCGGGGCAACGGGCTGGATCGTGAAGCCGTTTGACGCTGACAAACTTGCCGCCGCGGTCCGCCGCGTTTCGCATTGATCTGAAGGGGACAGGGATATGAACCGCCAACTCATCACTTTCGAAGTTGAAAGCCAGGTGTTCGGTATCGACATCATGGCGATCCGTGAAATCCGCGCCTGGACGCCGACGACCCGCCTGCCGCATGTGCCGCACTATGTCGCTGGTGTCGTCAACCTGCGCGGCACGGTGCTGCCCGTCATCGATCTGGCCGCGCGCCTTGGCTGGAACGCAACCGATGCAGGCGCTCGTCACGTCATCATCGTCACGCAGATCGCGGGTCAGTTCCGCGGCCTGATCGTCGATTCGGTCAGCGACATCGTCACCTTCCCGGTCGACGCGCTGCAACAGCCGCCTGCGACCGGCGACGAAATGGTGCCGTTCCTTGAAGGCCTGGTTTCGATCGACGAGCGCATGGTAATGGTGCTCGACCTGTCGAAGCTGACCACTGGCGAAGTACTCGCCGAAGCTGCCTGATCAACGAAGTTTAAGAGACCTGAAGGAAAGAGTAATGGCTGCAACCCGGGTACTGGTGGTCGATGATTCGATCACGATGCGCGCCTTGTTCACGAGCGCGCTGGAAAAGAGCCGAGACCTTGTGGTCGTTGGTGCTGCCAATGGCGCGGACGAAGCGCGCGACATGATCCGTGAACTTCACCCGGACGTGCTGACGCTCGACGTGGAAATGCCCGGCAAGAACGGTCTGGAATTCCTGGCCGAACTGATGGAAACCAAGCCCATCCCCGTCGTCATGCTGTCGACGCTGACGCAGAAGGGCGCCGACGTCTCGTTGAAGGCGATCGAACTTGGCGCGGTGGATTGTTTTCCCAAGCCGCAGCGCGCCACGCCCGATGAATTCGAGAAAATCTCCGGCAAGCTGTGCAAGACCGTGCTGACCGCGGCCAAGACCAACCTGTCCGCCCGCAAGCAGGCATCGGCCGCTCCGGCCAAGCCCGCCACGCCCGACGGCTATCAGCCGGATGGCCGCATCGTCGCCATTTCCGGCGGCATGGGCGGCATGGAATCGGCGCAGGAACTGCTCGCCCATTATCCGGCGAACTGCCCGCCGACCATTTTGTTGCTGGCGATTGACGAAGGGTTGGCCGTGCCGTTCGCGTCGCGCCTTTCCCAGTCGATCGCCCCGAAGGTCAAAATGGCGACCAACGGCGAAAAGCTGGAAACCGGCGTGGTCTATATCGCCGCCGATCCCAACACCCATGTGGTCATCGATCGCTGGCCAAGCGGCATGATCCGCCTGGTCGCCCGCGATCCGGTCAACGGGTGCCGCCCATCGGCCGACGTTCTTTTCGCCGCATTGTCCAAGACGGCGGGCGGTGCTGCGCACGGCGCGATCCTGTCCGGCGGTGGCCAGGACGGCGTTGCGGGCCTGGTTGCGGTCAAGGCAGCCGGCGGCCATGCGTTCGGCCAATCGCCCGAAACGGCGTTGGTCGATGAAGCGATCGTCGCGGCGCAACAAAAGGGTATCGACACCAGCACCGCACCTGCCGGGCTGACCGCACAATTGCTGGGCCAGGAGCTTGCCAATGCTGCATAACCATCCGCGGGCCAGCACTGCACCCTGCGTATTGACGCGCAGTGCCGATATTCTTGACCGGCTCAGCAAGGATATCGAGGAACTTGGCGCATCGCTGTGTGCTGACCCGGAAATCTTCATGCGCCATTGCGAGGCCATCCAGCAGATCGACCTGATCGCGCAGCATCAGCGCGGCCTGGCGATGGTGATCCGCGCAACCGACAAGGCGGCCGCGATCGAAGAAGTCAGCGTCGACACGTTGCGCACGGCACTGCGCGGCTGAACGTCGCTGGGCTGAAGGTGGCGCGGCTGAACGTCGCGCAGCCGGAGATACCGGAAACGGGCGGCCATCGCGCCACCCGTTTCAACCGGTTCAAAGATTGAGGAGCGCCGGATCGCCGCCTTGCGCGGTGATGTTGACCGACACCGCACGCTCCACGGCATAGCGCAGCAAGGCATGGGGTCCGCCCGCCTTCGGCCCGGTGCCCGACAGCCCCTCTCCGCCAAAAGGCTGCACGCCGACGACCGCGCCGATGATCGAGCGGTTCACATAGGCATTGCCCGCGGGCACCAGCGCCCGCACTTCGTCGGCAAAACGTTCGATCCGGCTGTGGATGCCCAGCGTAAGGCCAAATCCGCGTGCCGCCAGCTTGCTGGCCGCCATTTCCAGCTCGCCATGCTTGTAGCGATAGACATGCAGGATGGGGCCAAACACCTCGCGCTCCAGGAAATCGGGCGTCGGCACTTCGGCGATGACCGGCCCGAAGAACATGCCTCGCTGGCCCCATAGGCCAGTGTCCAGCCGCGCAACGATCCTCGCTTGCTTTTCCAGCCACGCGACGTGCGCCGCCAGCATGTTACGAGCGTCGGCATCGATCACCGGCCCGACATCCGTCGCGGCATCGGAGGGATCACCCAGCGTCAACGCCTGCAACGCGCCCGCCAGCGTCGCAATCAGCAGATCGGCCGATTCCTCGGGCACGAACAGCAGCCGGAGCGCGGAACAACGCTGCCCGGCGGACCCGAACGCCGATTGCAATACGTCATCGACCACTTGCTCCTTCAGCGCGGTGGTATCGACGAACATCGCGTTCAGGCCGCCGGTTTCCGCAATCAAAGGGATGATCGGGCCGTTGCGTGCGGCAAGCTGGCGGTTGATTGCCCAGCCCGTATCGGTGCCGCCGGTAAAGGCAACGCCGGCGACCAGCGGATGCGCAACCAGCGCCGCGCCGACGCTGGCGCCCTGGCCGGGCAACAAGGCGAGCAGATCGGGTGCCAACCCGGCCTTGTGGAACAGCCGCACCGCTTCGGCAGCGATCAGCGGGGTCTGCTCGGCAGGCTTGGCCAGCACTGCATTGCCAGCAGCAAGCGCCGCCGCGATTTGCCCAGTGAAGATCGCAAGCGGAAAATTCCAGGGCGAAATGCACAGGAAAACGCCGCGCCCGCGCAATTCCAGCGTGTTGGTCTCGCCAACCGGGCCGACCAGCGCCTGGGGACCGGCAAACTGCCGCTCGGCAAGGGCGGCGTAATAGCGGCAGAAATCGATCGCTTCCCGCACCTCCGCGACGCCATCGTTCAGCGTCTTGCCCGCTTCCCTGGACAAGAGCGCGACCAGCCGGTCCATTTCCCTTTCCAGCGCGTCCGCCATCCGGCGCAACACGACGCCCCGCCCCGCGCCGCCCATCGCATCCCAGCGCGGTTGGGCTGCACGAGCGCGCCGGGCAGCGACATCGATGTCGTCCGGCGTCGCCTCGCTGACCATGCCGATACGCCTGTCGCTATCAACGGGCGACCGGAGCGGCGCCATGCCTGCCCCCGCCAGCATCTCGCCACCGACAATCGGCCCCGCCGTCAGCACGTCACCCAACCCCAGCTCAGCGGTTCGCGCCGCTGCTGCCATGATGTCGCGCACCGAAAAGTCCCGCCCCGGCGAATTGCGCCGCGCCGGGCCATAGATGTCGGCGGGCACCGGAATCTTGGGGTGCCGGTCCGGCTGGTGGATGACTGCGGCAATCGGATCACCGACGACTTGTTCAGCCGGCACGCGTTCATCGAGCAGCGCATGGACGAAGCTGGTATTCGCGCCATTTTCAAGCAAGCGGCGCACCAGATAAGGCAGCAGATCCTCGTGCCCGCCAACCGGCGCATAGGCGCGCAGGGCGTAATGCTCGCCCGCCGCTTCACCTTCCGCCGCCTGATACAGCGCCTCGCCCATGCCATGCAGGCGCTGATGCTCGATCCGCACCCCGGCGCGCCTTGCCATCAGCCGCACCGCCGCCAGCGTATGCGCATTGTGCGTGGCGAATTGCGGATAGAGGCGCGGCGACGCCTTGATCAACGCATCCGCGCAGACCAGATAGGACAGGTCAGTCGCGGGCTTGGTGGTGAACACCGGATAATCGGGGCGCCCGGCCACCTGCGCGCGCTTGATCTCGCTGTCCCAATAGGCCCCTTTCACCAGCCGCACCATGATCCGCCGGCCTGTCGCGGCAGCCAGCGCATCGAGCGCGGCGATCACATGGCGCCCGCGCTTCTGATAGGCCTGCACCACCACGCCCAGCCCGGTCCAATCGCCCAGCGCCGGTTCGCGCGCCAGCCGGTCGACAAGCTTCAGCGACAGGACCAGCCGATCAGCCTCCTCGGCATCGATGGCGAAGTTGAGATCATGCCGCGCGGCAATGATCGCCAGATCACGGACGCGGGGGTACAGATCCTCCCAGACGTCGTGCTCGTGCACCGCTTCATAACGCGGCGACAGCGCCGACAGCTTGACCGAGACACCATGCCCTTCCTCCGGCGTCAGGCCAGCGCCGCGCGCCGACCCGACAGCCTCGATCGCGGCGGCATAGATGCGTGCATAGCGCTCGGCATCGGCGCTGGTCCGCGCACCTTCGCCCAGCATGTCGAACGAACAGAGATAGCCTTCGCGCCTGGCCCGTTTCAGCGCCGCTTCGATGGTGCGGCCCAGGACGAATTGTTCGCCCATGATCTTCACCGCCGCGCCCACCGCCTGGCGGATGACGGGCTCTCCGACGCGCATCGTCAGCTTTTTCAGCCAGCCGCCGACATCGTTCTTCGCGTCGTCCTCGACATCGATCAACCGTCCGGTCAGCATCAACCCCCAGGTGGAGGCGTTGACGAACAGGCTGTCGGACTGGCCAAGGTGGCTGGCCCAGTCCGCCGACCCGATCTTTTCCGCGATCAGCCGGTCGCGCGTCTCGGCATCGGGCGTGCGCAGCAGCGCTTCGGCCAGGCACATCAGCGCCAGCCCTTCCCGCGTGCCCAGCGAAAATTCGCGCAGGAAGCTTTCGACCACGCCCTGTTTGCGGGCGGACTGGCGTGCGGCTTCCACCAGCTTCACCGCTTCCTGCCCGACATGCCTGCGTTCGTCGACCGACAAGGGCAGCGCGGCGATCAGCTCACGCAGCACCTCTGCCTCATCCTGGTATTTATGGAGGTCGAGACGATCCCAGGAGGTGGCATCAGGCAACATGTCGATTTCTCCAAAGTGGCGCGGCAACGCTTGGAATATCGGATAATCACCCTATTGTGCTTCGGGACTTGTCGTATCTTGCCGAAGATTACATGCCACGGGGCCATAAATCCAAAGGATCGTCGATGGACATGATGGACCGCAAATTGCTGCGCGCGCTGCAGGAGGACGGCCGGATAACCAATCAGGCGTTGGCCCAGCTTTGCGGCCTGTCCCCCGCCGCTTGTTTCGACCGGGTGAAGCGGTTGCGGGCCAGCGGCGTCATCACCGGCTATACCGCGCTGCTCGACCCCGCAATGCTCGACCGCGCGCTGATGATCTTTGTCGAAGTGCTGCTCGACCGCACGACCGATGACGTGTTCGCCGCCTTTGCCGCGCATGTCGGCCGCCTGCCCGAAGTGCTGGAATGCCATATGGTCGCGGGCGGATTTGATTATTTGCTCAAGGTGCGCGTCGCCGATATGGCCGCCTACCGCGCCTTTCTGGGCGATACGCTGGTCGTCATGCCGGGCATCCGCGAAACCCGGACCTATGCGGTGCTGGAGGAAGTGAAGGCCACCACCCGGCTGCCGATCTGACCCGCGGCGCGCCCTGGCGTAATGGGCAGGAAATCCATACCAGAACCGCCAAATCATCGGGCAGTGGCGGGGATGATAAAGGGCGCAAACCCGCTGGCAAAACAATCGCAGATTGACTCAAGTGCCATGATTGCCCATACTAAAGCAGCTAACGTCGCTTGCGACGGAATTTGATGCTACCGAGCAGATTCTTCCTTTCTTGCGCTGCCAGCACCGCCCGTGATTTTGCGGGCCGGTTCTTTTTTTGTTTGTGGAAGATATCCTATGCCTATCGGCACCGTCAAATTTTTCAACACCGACAAGGGTTATGGCTTCATCACCCCCGATGACGGTGGCACCGACAGCTTCGTGCACATCAGCGAAGTCGAGCGCGCCGGCATGGTGACGCTGAACAAGGAACAGCGCGTTCAGTACGAGATCGAGACCGATCGTCGCGGCAAGATGGCAGCCGTAAGACTGCAGGCGGCCTGATCGCTTGGCCGGGGACGATCTTGTCATCCCCGGCTGCCTCTACCCGGCAACCCAAGGGCGCGGAGGGGTGCTTCGGCATTCCATCCGCCGCCCGAGCGGGGATAATATCCCCGCCTTGGCGCCGCTGCTTTCGGCGAATCCCTGCCGCACGGCCCCTGCCCGCGCGCGACGCCGACAGACCTGCCGAACAGCGCAGATCGTCCGCCGAAGCAAACCGCCCATCTCCTCGCACCGCCCCCCGGGCAGCGCATCACCCCTGAACGTGTCGGCTGAACCAGCCCGGCACCCGTTCGCGCTGGAAGGATGCGCCCATGTCCGCGACAAGTGATTTTTACCTGGCCCGCGCCGACGAAAACGAACGCGCCGCGCTCCAGGCCAATCTGGAGAACGTCCGCGACCGTTACCTGCGCGCCGAAGCAGCCTGGCGTGCACTGGCGCACCAGTCCGAATCGATCGAGTCCGAACGCAAGCGCCTCGCCGCCGACAAGTCCATACGGAGCAGCGAAACCGATCTGCTGGTCTAAGGCGGATATGGGGTTGTCGGCGGATGAGCCGGGCAGTCGCGGCGGCGTAACCGCCGTTAACGGGTTCGTGCCCTTTCCCTGAGAACCACCATGGTTCCACCCGCTTTATCGGCGCGCTCAACGCCGGATCCGTAACCGCTTGCAACACGCAAAGACGACATTCTACCCAACGGTCAGATATAGCCCGCGACTGCAAATCCGAGGAAAAGCAGCGAAGCGGCGATCATCACCAGGGTGGCCGCCCAGCCCAGGATTGTCTGCCAGCGCGAAACGGTGAGGCGTCCCATCGCGCGGGGGTTGCGCACGATCAGCATCATCACGACCATCAACGGGCCGGCGAGAATCCCGTTGACGACCGCAGTCCAATAAAGCGCGCGCGCCGGGTCGATGCCAACGCCGTTCAGGGCGGCGCCCGCCAGGGTAGTCGCTGCAATCGTCCCATAGAACAGGCGAGCCGATAACGGCTTTGCGTCCAGGCTGCCTGCAATTCCCGCCATCTCGGTAACCGCATATGCCGCTGACCCGGCAAGGATTGGAACCGCCAACAATCCCGTCCCGATGATCCCGACGGCGAACATGGCAAAAGCAAACTGACCCGCGATCGGACGCAGCGCTTCGGCTGCCTGCGACGAAGTCGTGATATCGCGCACGCCGCTGGCATGAAGAGTCGCAGCGGTGGCAAAGACGATCGCAAGCGAGATAATGGTGCTGAATGCCATGCCGATCAGCGTGTCCAGCCGTATCCGCTTCAGCTCGGGCCCTGCGGTGCGGGCCGTAAGGCATAGAGGCTTGGCGTGGTGTCGGCGCTGCTCCTCAATCTCCTGCCCGGCTTGCCAGAAAAACAGATAGGGACTGATTGTCGTTCCCAGGATGGCAACAAACGCGGTCGCATAAGCAACGTTGAACTGGAGTTCCGGTACGACCAGCGAACGCAGTGCATGCCCCCACGGCACATGCGCCACGGCAACGACTGCGAAATAGGTGAACAGCGAGAGCGTTGTCCATTTGAGGATCGACGCATAACGCGGATAACTCAGCCCCACCTCAAGCACGATGCACACAATGCCGAACAACAGCGTAAACAACGCACCACTGCCGCCGACGAGAAGCTTCAGCGCCGCCCCCATTGCGCTGAGATCGGCCCCGAGATTGATGATGTTTGCGATCAGCAACAGCGATACCATGAACCATAATACCGGGCGCGGATAATGACGCCTGAGATTGCGGGCGATGCCTGCACCCGTAACCCTGCCTATTTCCGCAGCGATGATCTGGATGACGATCATCAATGGAAAGCTCAGGACAAAAGTCCAGGCGAGGCCGTACCCGAATTCGGCGCCGACCTGGCTGTGCGTGCCAATGCCGCTGGGATCGTCGTCGGCAGCACCCGTTACCAGGCCAGGACCAAGTGCCTTGAGGAAAGCATGAATGCCGCGGGACGGCGGTTCGGCGTCAACCGATGGAGAAGGTGCCAATTTCAGACATTCCTGGCTGGATGTCAAAGTTGCGCCGCATGGTTGGTGCAAGCGCAGAATTAGTTCCACGCCGGGTAGCTTGTCCGTGCACGATTGGCAATCATCGCCCCGATATTGATTGCTGCGGGAACGGCAGGCCCGCAAACCACCCAAAGGCAGACACAAGTGCCAAGCCGCGCTAACACTCCGTTCGTGACCGAAGCCGATTTCATCACTGCCCTGCGCGGCTTGCCGTTGCATCCCGGCGCGCTGGGGCTGGCGGATGACGCCGCGCGGCTGGGGGCGTTGGTGCTGACCAGCGATACGATCGTCGAGGGCGTGCATTTCCTTGCCAACGATCCCGCGGGCGATGTCGCGTGGAAGCTGGTTGCGGTCAACATGTCCGACCTTGCCGCCAAGGGTGCGCGGCCGGAAGGCGTGATGCTCAGCTTTCCGCTGGGCGACGACGACTGGGACCGGGCTTTCCTGGGCGGGTTGCACGCCGCGCTGGAGGCTTTCGATTGCCCGTTACTGGGCGGCGACACCGTATCGCTGCCCGTCGGCGCGCCGCGCGTGATGACGCTGACCGCAATCGGCAAGGCAGGCGCCCACAGCCCGACCCGAAGCGGCGCGCAGGCGGGCGATGCGCTCTACGTAACCGGGACCATCGGCGATGCGGGCGCGGGGCTGGCGATCGCGCAGGCGCTGGCTGGCGGCGCGGCGCAAATCGGCACTGGCACCGACGCGTTGCTCAGTGCCTATCGCCGCCCGACGCCGCGCCTGACGGAGGGCATTGCGCTGGCCCCGCTTGTCCATGCGATGATGGACGTGTCCGATGGCCTGTTGATCGATGCCGCGCGGATGGCCGCTGCATCGCGCCTGGCGGTCTGTATCGATCTTGCCGCCGTGCCGCTATCGACTGCCTATACCGATCATGCGGGCGACGGCATCGCCGCGCGCATAACCGCCGCCACTGCGGGCGACGATTATCAATTGCTGTTCGCCGCCGCCAAGGGGGTCGACCTGCCCGTGCCCGCCACCCGTATCGGCCAATTCTCCACGGGCAACGGCATCAGGTTGCGCGATGGCGACGATACCGTCCCGCTGCCCGCCAATCTGGGTTTCCAGCACCGCGCCTGAGGTGCTTGCGCTGGCTCAATGCGCGCTTATACCTTTCCACCATAAAACAAGCCGAAACGCATGATTTCGGAAAAACCATAAGCAGGGAAGGAAGCGAGAGGATGATCGTCGTCTATGCAGCCATGATTTGTGGCTTGCTCGCCGTGGTTTACGGTGCAGTGACTTCAAGGCAAGTGTTGGCCGCATCGCCGGGCAACGAAAAGATGCAGGATATCGCTGCCGCCATTCAGGAAGGCGCGCAGGCCTATCTGGGCCGCCAATATCGCACCATCGCCGTTGTCGGCATCATCGTTGCGGCGATCATCGCCTTCACCCTGGGCTGGCTGTCGACCGCAGGCTTTCTGATCGGTGCGATATTGTCCGGCGTGGCAGGCTATGTCGGCATGAACATTTCGGTGCGCGCCAATGTCCGCACCGCAGAAGCATCGCGGACATCGCTGCAGGGTGGGCTGACGCTGGCGTTCCGGTCGGGCGCGATCACCGGCCTGCTGGTGGCGGGCCTGGGGCTGCTGTCGATCACGGTGTTCTTCTGGTATCTGGTCGATGTCGCGGGCAATGCCCCCAATGGCCGGGTCATCGTCGAGGCGCTGACCGCATTGGCATTTGGCGCCTCGCTCATCTCGATCTTCGCGCGGCTGGGTGGCGGCATCTTCACCAAGGCAGCGGACGTCGGCGCCGATCTGGTCGGCAAGGTCGAAGCGGGCATTCCAGAGGATGATCCCCGCAACCCCGCCGTCATTGCCGACAATGTCGGCGACAATGTCGGCGATTGCGCGGGGATGGCCGCCGATCTGTTCGAAACCTATGTCGTGACGCTGGGCGTGACGATGGTGTCGATCGCACTGCTGGTCCACACTTCCTCGACCGAGTTGCTCAAGCTGATGAGCCTGCCGCTCATCATGGGCGGGGTGTGCATCATCACCTCGATCATCGGCACCTATATGGTCCGGCTTGGCAACGGCTCGATCATGGGGGCGTTGTACAAGGGGTTCTGGACGGCGGCTGGCCTGTCGATCCCGGCACTCTATTTCGCCACCAACTGGGCGTTGGGCGACATGACCACGCCCATCGGCGGCGGCGCGTTTCTTGACGGGGCAACGGCGGGCGCCGCGACCAGCAGCGTAACCGTAACCGGCATGGCGCTGTTCTGGTGCATGTTGGTCGGCCTGGCCGTCACCGGCCTGCTGGTGTGGATCACCGAATATTATACCGGCACCAATTACCGGCCCGTCCGTTCGATCGCCAAGGCGTCGGAAACCGGCCATGGCACCAACGTCATCCAGGGCCTGGCGATCAGCCTGGAAGCAACCGCCCTGCCGACGCTGGTCATCTGCATTGCCGTCATCACCGCGTTCCAGATTGCGGGCATCATCGGCATCGCCTTTGCTGCCACCGCGATGTTGTCGCAGGCGGGCATGGTCGTCGCGCTCGACGCTTATGGCCCGGTGACCGACAATGCCGGCGGCATTGCCGAAATGGCCGGCCTGCCCGACGATGTGCGCCAGCGTACCGACGCGCTGGATGCGGTGGGCAATACCACCAAGGCGGTGACCAAGGGCTATGCCATCGGCTCCGCCGGGTTGGCGGCGCTGGTGCTGTTCGGCGCCTATACGACCGATCTTGCCCGCGACTTCCCCGATCTCGCGGTCGATTTCTCGCTGTCCAACCCCTATGTCATCGTCGGGCTGCTGCTGGGGGCGTTGCTCCCCTATCTGTTCGGCGCTTTCGGCATGACCGCCGTTGGTCGCGCGGCAGGCGCGGTGGTGGAGGAGGTGCGCGAACAGTTCCGCACCAATCCCGGCATCATGGCAGGCACCAGCCGGCCCGATTATGCGCGCACCGTCGATCTCGTCACCAAGGCGGCCATTCGGGAGATGATCCTGCCTTCGCTGTTGCCGGTGCTCAGCCCGATTGCGCTGTATTTCATCATCACCGCGGTGAAGGATCAGGCTGCGGGCTTTGCCGCGCTTGGGGCGATGTTGCTCGGAGTCATCGTGTCAGGCCTGTTCGTCGCGCTGTCGATGACATCAGGCGGCGGCGCGTGGGACAATGCCAAGAAATATATCGAGGACGGCCATTACGGCGGCAAGGGCAGCGACGCGCACAAGGCGGCGGTGACCGGCGATACCGTGGGTGATCCGTACAAGGACACAGCGGGCCCCGCCGTCAACCCGATGATCAAGATCACCAACATCGTCGCCCTGCTGCTGCTCGCCGCATTGGCAGCAGCGGCTGGCGTGGGTGGCTGAAAACCAGACTCAAGCGCATTGACGCGCCAAAAAAATGGCCCCACCCGATGCGAACCGGGCGGGGCCATTCGTTTCCAGTCCGAAGGTTGATGCTTACCCGCCCCGCCCGTTCTTGCGGATGAAGCCTGCAACGTCGTCGTGCAGCTTCTTCAACGATTCCTCGTGCGCGTAAACCATGTGGCCCGATGGGTAGTAGTGATATTCGATATTGTCCTGCAGCCTGGCCGGGATCGGCAGGTGGTGCATCTCGTACCAGCCCTGATAGAACGGCGTGGCGAGGTCATAATAGCCGCCCGCGACCAGAACCTTGAGCTGGGGGTTGACCTTCATCGCCGCGGCCAGGTCAGGCTGGACGCTGGTGCCCGCCATCTTCAGCGGCGGCAGGCCCGGTGCGGCGTGCGCCCAGTCCCAGTACTGGAACACATCGGTCTCCGGCTTGAACGCCATGTCCTTGTTCCAGCCCAGCGTATCGCGGGCATAGGCGTTGAAGGCAGAGACATAGGCTGAACTGATCGCCGCCGACTGCGGATCATATTCGGCATCCTTCGACAACGGATCAAGGTCAGGCCCGGAGAAGCGCGAGTCCAGGCGACCGGTGGTAAGGCCGGCGCTGTCCTGCAATTGCTTGGAAAATTCCGGCCCGTCGACGCGCAGATTGGCCTTCAGGATATAACCGATCGGCAGGCCGGTATATCGGGCGAGCTTTTCCGCCACCGCCTGCTTGGCCTGCGGATCGATTTCCGAACCCTGTGCCAGCGCCGACGCATAATCGGTGGTGGCGAATTTCTCCACCTCGGCCAGGAAAGGCTCCAGCGCCGCCGGGCGGCCGCCGGGGATCAGATTGTGATACCAGGCCGTCGCGGCAAAGGTGGGCAATTGCACCACATAGCCTTCGACGCTGCCCGGATTGGCTTGCTGCAAACCGGCGAAAAGATGGAAGTCGAGGATCTGCGACAACAGGATCACGCCGTTGACATCGACACTGTCCTCGCTGGCCAGATCGTTGACCAGCACTGCCGAACGCGGCGTGCCATAGCTTTCACCGAACAGATATTTGGGTGAGTTCCAGCGGCCATATTGCGTCAGGAACGACTTGATGAACGCCCCAAAGGCATGGGCATCGGCATCGATCCCGTAAAACGCCTTTTCCTTGTCCTTGCCCGCGATACGGCCGAACCCGGTGCCTGGTGCATCGATGAACACCAGGTCGGACGCGTCGAGCAGGCTGTAGGCATTGTCGACGACGCTATATGGTGCGGCCGGTGTGTGGCTGTCCTCCGCGGTCAGGACGCGCTTGGGCCCAAACGCCCCCATGTGCAGCCACACCGTCGATGATCCCGGCCCACCATTGTACAGAAAGGTGATCGGGCGGTTGGCGGCGGGCGCACCGTTCTTGAAATAGGCGACGTAGAACATCGATGCTTCTGCCGGAGCTTCGGACTTGTCGCCCTTGTCCTTGTCCGACTGCGCGCGCCACGCGGTATCGTCCCAGTCATGCCCATGAACGACGATGGTGCCCGCCACCGATTTATAGTCCACGCGCTGGCCGCCGATCGTAACCGACCCTTGCGCACCATGTGTTTCCGGCACGAACAGCGCGGGTGCGCTTTCGGGCTTGGCGGCTTCGGGCGCGGCGGCGGGCGTTGCCGCCTTGGCCTGCGCCATTACGGGGGCGAACGCGACCGCCGCCGACATCATCCCCGAACAAATTACCGCTGCTTTCAGAAAACGGCCCATATCGCTTGCCCTCATCAGTGTCTTGCCAGATCAAGACACTGATTAGCGCGCGGCATCGGCGGCGGTCGCCGCAAGATTTGCCGCGCGCCCCTTGCCGCCGGGCGCGCGCCTCCCCAATTGGCGAGGGACACCGAAACCAACAATGACAACAGGGGGCACGCTTGCCGACATTATACGATATTACCGTACCCGCGTTCATCCGGGGCCTGTCGAACATGGCGGCATTTCTGGAAAAAGGCCGCGCCTATGCCGCCGAGCAGGGCTGGGCGGAAAGCGCGCTGACCGAAGCGCGGCTGTATGAAGACATGGCGCCACTGACCAGCCAGATCCAGCGCGCGACCGACAGTGCCAAGTTCGTCGCGGTGCGTGTCGGCGGCGTCGAGAACAAGTCCTTTGCCGATGAGGAAGTGACTTTCGCCGATCTGCAGCAGCGCATCGCCGCGACGATCGACTTCCTGAACGCCGCCCCACGCGAAGGTTTTGACGGCAAGGACGATGCCGAAGTCATCGTGAAGACGCCCAGCCGCGACATCAAATTCACCGGCCGCGACTATATCATCGGCTTTGCGCTGCCCAATTTCTATTTCCACATGACCGCAGCCTATGCGTTGCTGCGTTCAAAAGGCGTGCCCGTCGGCAAGATGGATTTTCTGGGCGGCGTGTGATCGGCATCAAGGCTCCGTCCAGTCAATTGGCTGGACGGAGCCTTGATGCGCCCTGTTGCATCGACGAAATGGCATCGACGAACAACATCGACGATCACCGCGCCCGCATTGTCGGCTCAGCCGATCGCAAAACCGGGCCGGTCGGCAGTATTCTGGATTCGCCGGAAATATTTTCCAGGTGACACCGAGCCCCAACTCGATGAAAGCAGCATCAGGGTTGGTCCTGACGACGAACCCGGTCAGGAGTGTGTCGTTGGACAGTTTCAGGCTTGATCGAATGACTCTGTTCGCCACCCCGAAAATGGTACTCGCCCGCTTATGCTGATTCTGCTGACCACCGCATTGCTGACGATCCAGACGGCGACACCGCCCGGTGACTCGCTGCCCAGCGCATTCGCGCCGGCGCAAGCCACCGGCGATCAGGCCGCGCCAACGACCACATCGGCACCCCAACAGGCACCGACGCAATCGACGCCGCCGTCCACCTCGCCCGCTGCGCCTGCCGCCAATTCCAGCACCAGCCAGGACGCCATCGTCGTCACCGCGCGGCGAGGCAACGTTCCGGGTGATCCGCTGGAGAACGTCAATATCAAGGTGTTCGACGTCACCCAATCGGTCGACAAGGCCGTCACCGGGCCGATCGCCCATACCTATAAGCACACCCTGCCCAACCCGGTCCGCAGCGGCCTGCGCAACTTCTTCGGCAACCTGAACGAGCCGGTGATTTTCCTGAACTTCCTGCTGCAGATCAAACCGGGCAAAGCCATGGAAACCGTCGGGCGGTTTGCGGTCAATTCCACCATTGGCGGCGCAGGGCTGTTCGACGTCGCCAAGAAAAAGCCGTTCAACCTGCCGCATCGCCCGAACGGTTTTGCCGACACCATGGGTTATTACGGGGTGAAACCGGGGCCGTTCTTCTATCTGCCGATCGTCGGGCCAACGACGCTGCGCGATGCCATTGGCGACGGGTTGGACCGCTTTGTCGTGCCGCTTGCCGTCGGGTTCCCGTTCAACCGGCTTTATTATATCATCCCGAGCGCGACGGTGAAATCCATCGACAGCCGGGCCGAGTTTGACGACCAGATCGAGGCGTTGCGCGCCAATGTCGATCCATATGTCGCCACGCGGAAATATTATCTGCTCCGGCGCCAGGCGGAAATCGACGAGTTGCACGGCAAGCACCCGCCCCGCATCCTGGTGCCCGGACCGGATTCGACCGCGCCGATAATCGTGCCGCAGCCTTTGGGCGCGGCCCCCGCCACGGCGACGCCATCGGGCACCGCCACGCCGCAAGGCGCGCCTGCGCCCGCGCCAGTCCCATCGGAACCGCCGTTGGAAACAGGCGCCCCCAAACCAACCACGCCCAAGCCAATCACGCCGGGACAACCAGCCTCGCCACCGCACCCCTGATCGTGCGAATGGCGGTTTGCGCCCGGCTGTTCGGGTGCCAGACACCCCTGATTGCGCCCGCGCTTCCCTTTTTGCGCGCCATCCGTTATGCGCGCGCATCGCGCTGGTCGCGCCCTTTCAACACTGAGGTATTTGTTTGGCCAAGGAAGAGCTGCTCGAAATGCGGGGGCAGGTGGTGGAATTGCTCCCCAATGCCATGTTCCGCGTCCGCCTGGAAAATGACCACGAAATTCTGGGCCACACTGCCGGCAAGATGCGCAAGAACCGCATCCGCGTGCTGGTGGGCGACGAAGTGCTCGTCGAATTGACGCCTTATGATCTGACCAAGGGCCGGATTACCTACCGGTTCAAGTGACCGGCGGTTTGCGTCATTGCCGTTCGTCCGGCCGATCTTTCCGGATTTTGCGAACGGTGATGTAGATCGATCATGTCCATGCTTGTCCTTGCCTCCTCTTCACCGCGCCGCCGCGAACTGCTCGCGCGGCTGGGCGTGGAACCGGTGCGCCTGGCCAGCCCCGATATCGATGAAGACCCCCGCTCCGGCGAATTGCCGCGCCGCTATGTCGAACGGCTGGCGCTGGAAAAGGCGCACGCCGTCGAACGGGCGCCCGGCGAAGTCGTGCTTGCCGGCGATACCACCGTCGCCGTGGGCCGCCGCATTCTGGGCAAACCAGCCGATGAAGCCGATCTGCGCCGGATGTTGTTGCTGCTGTCGGGGCGTCGCCACCATTGCTGGTCGGGCGTGTGCGTCATCGACACAGCGGGCAAGGCACGCGTGCGCGTTTCCGACACCGCGGTCATCTTCAAACGATTGAGCGCCGAGGAAATCGACTGGTACGTCACCTGTGGCGAGGGCATGGGCAAGGCGGGCGGCTATGCGATACAGGGTCGCGCCGAAAGCTTTGTGCGCGCGCTCTCGGGCAGTCATTCGGGCGTTGTCGGCTTGCCGTTGTTCGAGACGCGCGCGCTGCTCGCCGCCTCGGGCATATTGTGAGCGCCGAATGGCTGTATGAAAACGGCATCGGCGAAGCGCGCGCCGCGCTGATCGGCGATGGCTGCATCGTCGAGGCGCGGATCGAACCCGATGATCTGTCGCCGCGGGTCGGCGCGGTGCTCGATGCCGTGCTGGCCGAAACCGGCCGCCACCCCAAGGTCAAGCTGCCCGATGGCGGCGAAGCGATGCTGGGCGCGGTCCCCACGGGATTGAGCATCGGTCGCCCGATTCGCGTCGAAATCACTCGTGAGGCGTTGAACGAAGGCAACCGCACCAAATTGCCCCGCGCGATGCCCGCCGCGCCCGACGCGACACCGGGACCGGGGCCAGGCCTGTTGGAGCGCATCTCCACCTATGGCCTGCCCGTTCGCCATTGCCGCGCGCATGAGACCGACTGGCTGGAAGCGGCGGGCTGGTCTGAAATCCTCGACGAAGCATGGACGGGGGACATCACCTTTCCCGGCGGCGTGCTGCGTATGGCGATGACCCCGGCGATGACCTTGTTCGACGTTGACGGCGACGGCGCGCCCGAACCCCTTGCCGAATCGGCGGCACGCGCGGTTGGCCAGGCATTGCGGCGCCATGACATTGGCGGTTCGATCGGCGTCGACTTCCCGACCCTGGGCGGCAAGGCGCCACGCCACGCCGTTGCGCTGGCGCTCGATTCGGCTTTGCCCCAGCCGTTTGAACGAACGGCGGTAAACGGCTTCGGCTTTTTGCAGGTCATCCGTCCCCGCCCGCGCGCGTCGCTGCCCGAAATCCTCCGGCGTGCGCCGGTCGCGGCGGCGGCTCGTGCGCTGCTGCGTCGTTGGGAGCGTGAACCGCCGCCCGGTCCGGCAACGCGTCCGGCGGAAACCCCGATCGCGCAATGGCTGGCCGCCAAACGGCCCGACCTGATCGCCGAACTGCACCGCCGCACTGGAAATTCCACGCCGATCACCGATATCGGCCGGAGCAAGGAGTAATGACGCGGCCATGACCCGCCCCAATCCCCCCCTCGGCCAATGCCCGATCTGCAACAAACCCGCGATGCAGGCGCACAAGCCGTTTTGCAGCCAGGGCTGCCGCGACCGCGACCTGATGCGCTGGCTCAGCGAGGGTTACCGAATGCCGGTAAGCGATGATGAAGACGGCGCAACGGATGGGCTGGACAGCGCGCGAATCGCCGACTAAGAGGCCGCCTCTTGCCGCGCGATGCCGGTAATGCCTAGGTAGCTCAGTTGGTAGAGCATGCGATTGAAAATCGCAGTGTCGGCGGTTCGATCCCGTCCCTGGGCACCACCACCCCTTCCTTTTGCATCATCGTCGGATCGCGCCGCCAACGGCCACGCAGGCGGCCGCGCCGCTGCCTCACAATTGCAAAGGTCGTGTAATCGTGTAATCAAAGTGCCTCGGTGCTACTCAGCCGCGCCGGGAGTGTGCCGATGGCCGACCAACAGACAATGATACAACGCAGCGCATCCGCCCTGTTGGGTGAAACGATGCCCAATTTTACCGCCCGGACCACCCAGGGCGTAAAGTCGCTGGCCGATTTTCGGGGGCGCTGGCTGGTGCTGTTTTCCCATCCCGCCGATTTCACGCCCGTATGCACCAGCGAGTTCGTCGCCATTGCACGCGCCGCCGACCAATTTGCCGCGCTCGACTGCGCACTGATGGCGCTGTCCGTCGACAGTCTTTACTCGCATTTCGCCTGGCTGCGCATGATCCACGAGACATTTGGCGTGACGGTCGAATTTCCAGTGATCGAAGACCCGACGCTGGAGATTGCACGGGCCTGGGGCATGGTCGCGCCCGATGCGACCGACGCATCCAATGTCCGCGTCACTTATGTCATCGATCCGTCCGGCGTGCTGCGGGCGACGACGTGCTATCCCGCCGAAATCGGTCGGTCAGTCGATGAAATACTGAGAATCGTCGCCGCGTTGCAGCGGGTGGAGAGTCGGCCCGTGCTTACCCCCGCC
The DNA here is from genome assembly GCA_041659385.1 of Sphingomonas sp. Taxonomy (GTDB): domain Bacteria; phylum Pseudomonadota; class Alphaproteobacteria; order Sphingomonadales; family Sphingomonadaceae; genus Sphingomonas. Next base: position 159,980 of record JBAZYJ010000001.1, on the reverse strand, counting down.
GACTGGACTCCTGGCGAGGCCCTGCTGCAAGCACCCGACCCGACCCTCCACGGCGTGCTGGACGCGGCGAGGGCCATCGACTGGTTCTACAGGCCGGTCGAGGATGGCCGCGCGTGAACGGCATTGCCGAGATGGATACCGAAGCCAGTGCCGAACTGCTCCGCGCGCTGGCGCATTCGGTCCGCCTCGATCTGTTGCGCGCGGTGGTGAAGGGCGAACGCAGCGTCAGCCAGATCGAAACCGCAACCGGCGTGGCTCAGCCCGGATTGAGCCAGCAACTTGCCATCCTGCGCAAGGCCGAACTGGTGCTGACCCGGCGCGAGGCGAAACAGGTCTTCTATCGACTGAACCACGAACGCTTCGCCGCACTGTCTGCCTTGCTCGACGCCTTTGCAGGCACCGTCGCCGCGCCCCGCGACAACGACGGAGCAGCACGCACGGCCAAGGCGGGCGGTGCCGCAGCATTCGCGCGCGTCGATCATTCGCGTTAGCCAGCCGAGGCTGACTCCGCCGGTTTCTGCCCAAGCAGCACTGCCCGTTCCGCCGCCGCGATTTCCGCCAGCCAGTCCGCGACGATCCTGATCCGCGGCAGATTGCGCGTGTCCTGGTGCGTGACCAGCCAGAACGAGCGGTGGATGTCGATTTCAGGCAATATGCGGATCATGCCGCCTGCCGCATCGCCGACAAAGCATGGCAGGATCGCCAGCCCCGCGCCCGCCACCGTCATCTGCACTTGCGCGTTGATGCTGGTTGAGCGGAAACGCGGCGACAGGCCCGGCGCGATTTCGTCGAGATAGTTGAGTTCGGGTGCGTAGATGAAATCGGGGACGTATCCGATCAGCGGATGCGCGCCCAGATCGGCTGCGCGGGTGATCGGCAATGCAGCGGCCAGCAAGGCGGGCGAGGCATAGACCCCCAGCGCATAGTCGGCGAGCTTGCGCGTCACCACCGGCCCGCGCCGTGGCCGGGTGAGCGTGACGGCGATGTCGGTCTCGCGCTTGGACGGGCTGAGAAAGCCGCTGGTCGCCACCAGGTCCAGCATGATGCCGGGACGCGATTCGGCAAATCCGCTCAGCCGCGGCGCGATGAACCAGGTGCCGAAGCCTTCCGCGGTGCTCAGGCGCACCAAGCCGTCGAGCGAATGCGGCCCGGCAGCGTCGAGCGCGGCAAAGGCGCGATCCATTTCCTCGGCGCGCAGCAACAACCGCTCACCCGCGGTGGCCAGCCGCTGGCCATCGCGGTGCTGTTCGAACAGATTTTGCCCCAGCGCCTTTTCCAGCCGCCGCAACCGCCGGCTGATCGTCGTCGCGTCGACACCCAGCACCGGCGCTGCCCGCGCAATCTGCCCGGTCCGCGCCACGGCGAGAAAGGCGCGGATGTCGTCCCAGTTCATTCACCTGCAAATATGCAGGTATATACGGCGAGTCTAGGCATTGCCTGTGCAGCCTTGTTGGCCCAACGTCCCCTCAAACAAATGCGGTTGTGGAGAATGTGATGCGCGTGATCGACCATCTTATCGCTGGCAATGGCGACGGCGGATCGAGCGGCGGCGGCACGCGGCGCGGCCAGGTGTTCGATCCCAATTCAGGCGCGGCGCAGGCCGAAGTCGTGCTGGGCACCAGCGCTGACCTCAACCGTGCGGTCGTCGCCGCCCAGGCCGCGCAACCCGCCTGGGCGACAACCAATCCGCAACGCCGCGCCCGCGTGATGTTCCGTTTCAAGGAACTGGTCGAGGCGAATATGGAAAGCCTGGCGCACACGCTGTCCGCCGAACATGGCAAGGTGATCGCCGACGCCAGGGGCGACATCCAGCGCGGACTGGACGTTATCGAATTCGCCTGCGGCATCCCCCATCTGCTGAAGGGTGATTACACCCATGGCGCGGGCCCCGGCATCGACGTCTATTCGCTGCGCACGCCCGTTGGCATTGGCGCGGGCATCACGCCGTTCAACTTCCCGGCGATGATCCCGATGTGGATGTTCGGCGTCGCCATCGCCTGCGGCAACGCCTTCATCCTGAAACCGTCGGAGCGCGACCCCTCGGTCCCGGTGCGGCTGGCCGAACTGATGATCGAAGCGGGCCTGCCCGAAGGTATCCTGCAAGTCGTCCATGGCGACAAGGAAATGGTCGACGCGATCCTCGACCATCCGGCAATCGGCGCGGTCAGCTTCGTCGGATCGTCCGACATCGCGCACTATGTCTATCGGCGCGGTGTCGATGCGGGCAAGCGCGTGCAGGCGATGGGCGGGGCGAAAAACCACGGCATCGTCATGCCCGATGCCGATCTGGACCAGGTGGTGAACGACCTTGCGGGTGCGGCATTCGGGTCGGCGGGCGAACGCTGCATGGCGCTGCCGGTGGTGGTGCCGGTGGGTGACAGGACCGCCGACGCGCTGCGCGAGAAACTGATCCCGGCGATCCATGCGCTGCGCGTGGGGGTCTCCACCGACAATGACGCGCATTACGGCCCGGTCGTGACCGCCGCGCACAAGGCCAAGGTGGAACAATGGATCCAGACCGGCGTCGATGAAGGCGCCGAACTCGTCATCGACGGTCGCGGTTTCGCGCTGCAAGGGCATGAACAGGGCTTCTTCATCGGCCCCAGCCTGTTCGACCGGGTGAAGCCGTCCATGGCAAGCTACAAGGAAGAGATTTTCGGCCCCGTGCTGCAAATCGTCCGCGCCGACAGTTTTGAGGAGGCGCTGCGCCTGCCCAGCGACCACCAATATGGCAATGGCGTCGCCATCTTCACGCGCAATGGCCATGCCGCGCGCGAATTTGCCGCAAGGGTGAATGTCGGCATGGTTGGCATCAACGTGCCGATCCCGGTGCCGGTTGCCTATCACACCTTTGGCGGGTGGAAGCGCAGCGCGTTCGGCGACACCAACCAGCACGGCATCGAAGGCGTGAAGTTCTGGACGCGGGTGAAAACCATCACCCAGCGCTGGCCCGATGGCGCGCCCGACGGCAGCAATGCCTTCGTCATCCCGACGATGGGGTGAACGGCCTGCCCACCCACCGGCCCTCTCCCCACCAGGGTTGAGGGCGTCTATAGGCGCTGAGATGACCAACCAATTCGACCTTACCGACGACCAGCGCGAGATCCAGGAACTGGCGCGCCGGTTCACCGCCGATCGCATCACGCCGTTTGCCGCGGAATGGGATGAGAAACACATCTTCCCGCGCGACACGATCAAGGAAGCCGCCGAACTCGGTTTCGCGTCCATCTATGTCAGCGAGGAATCGGGCGGGATCAACCTGGGGCGGCTCGAATCGGCGCTCATCATGGAGGCGATGGCCTATGGCTGCCCGTCGACATCGGCGTTCATCTCCATCCACAACATGGCAAGCTGGATGATCGACCGGTTCGGCAGCCAGGCTGTGAAAGACAAATATTTGCCGGGCCTGGTGGCGATGGACCAGATCGCCAGTTATTGCCTGACCGAACCTGGTTCTGGATCGGACGCCGCTGCGCTCAAGACGCGGGCGGTGCGCGCCAATGATTCCGGGGGCGATCATTATATCGTCTCCGGCACCAAGCAATTCATCTCCGGCGGTGGCGCCAACGAAATCTATGTGACGATGGTCCGCACCGGCGAGGAAGGCCCAAAGGGCATTTCGTGCCTGGTCATCGAAAAGGACATGCCCGGCGTGTCGTTCGGCGCCAATGAACGCAAGCTGGGCTGGCATTCGCAGCCGACCGCGCAAGTGATCTTCGACGGGGTGCGCGTGCCGGTGGAAAACATCGTCGGCAGCGAAGGCGAAGGCTTCCGCATCGCAATGATGGGGCTGGACGGCGGGCGGCTGAACATCGGCGCCTGCTCGCTGGGCGGCGCGCAACGCTGCCTCGACGAAGCGATCGCCTATACCCGCGACCGCAAGCAGTTCGGTACCGCGATCGCCGATTTCCAGAACACCCAGTTCATGCTCGCCGACATGGCGACCGAGCTGGAGGCGGCGCGCGCGCTGCTCTACATCGCCGCGGCCAAGGTGACCGCGAACGCGCCCGACAAGACACGCTTTGCCGCGATGGCCAAACGGCTCGCCACCGATACCGGATCGTCGGTGGTCGACCGCGCGTTGCAGCTTCATGGCGGCTATGGCTATCTGATGGACTATCCGATCGAGCGTTTCTGGCGCGACCTGCGCGTCCATTCGATCCTGGAAGGCACCAACCAGGTGATGCGGATGATCGTCGGGCGCGAACTGACGCGGCAATGAGCGACGTTATGCCCGAGACCGCCGGTTTGCCCGTGACCGGCGACGTCCTGGTCTTCGTCGATGGCAAGGCGGGGCGCATCCGCCTCAACCGGCCCAGGGCGATCCATGCGCTGAACACCGCGATGTGCGCCGCGATTCTGGAAGCGCTGGCGGCGTGGGAGCATGACCCGGCGGTGCAGGTCATCCTGATCGACCACGCCCCCTCCCCCGATGGCGACCCGAAACATGCGCGCGGCTTCTGCGCAGGCGGCGATATCCGCATGTTGGCGACCAGCGGCGCGGACGATGCGGTTGAGGCACGGCAGTTCTTCCTGACCGAATACCGCATGAACCACCGGCTGTTCACGTATCCCAAGCCCATCGTCACCTTCATGGATGGCATCACGATGGGCGGCGGTGTCGGCATTTCGCTGCCCGCGCGCCATCGGATAGCGACTGAGAACACCCGGCTCGCCATGCCCGAAACCGGGATTGGCCTGTTCCCCGATGTCGGCGGCGGCTGGTATCTGTCGCGCTTGCCCGGCCGTATCGGGCAGTTCATGGCGTTGACCGGATACCGCGCGGACGGGGCCGACTGCGCGGCGCTGGGATTGGCGACGCATTATCTCCCCGCGGCCACGCTGGACGCAGCCAAGACGCGAATTTCGGCCGATCCGGCGGCGACGGAAGCGGTTCTCGCCAGCATGTCCGTCACGCCGCCAGAGGCCAGGATACTGGCCAGCCGCACCGATATCGACCGATTGTTTGCCGCCGACCGGCTGGAAGAGGTGCTGGCCGCGCTGGCCGCCGATGGTGGCGAATGGGCACTGGCGACCCTGGCAACCCTGACCACCAAATCGCCCCAGACGATGAAGGTCTCGCTGCGCCTGTTGAAGGAAGGCGCGACCATGCCTGACTTTGCCGCGGAGATGCGCCAGGAATATGCGGTCGGCTATCGCGTGGTGACGCGGCATGACTTTATCGAAGGCGTGCGCGCGGTCATCATCGACAAGGACAATGCGCCCAAATGGCATCCCGCGACGGCCAAAGGCGTGTCCGACGCCATGATCGACGAGATTTTCGCGCCACTGCCAGCCAGTGACGCCTGGACCCCAGCCTGAAGGATATCCGCCATGAGCTATGAAACCATCCTGGTCGAACAACGTGGCGCGGTGACCCTGGTCACGCTCAATCGGCCACAGGCGCTCAACGCGCTCAATTCGCAGGTGCTGGCGGAACTGATCGATGCGTTCGCCGCCTTCGATGCCGATGACGGCCAGGGTTGCGCCGTGCTGACCGGCAGCGAAAAGGCGTTCGCGGCGGGCGCGGATATCAAGGAAATGCAGCCCAAGGGCTTTGCCGACATGTTCGGCACCAACCATTTCGCGGGCTATGACCGGATCACCGCCACGCGCAAGCCGATCATCGCCGCCGTCGCTGGCTATGCGCTGGGCGGCGGCTGCGAACTGGCGATGATGTGCGATTTCATCCTGGCGGCGGACACCGCGAAGTTCGGCCAGCCCGAAGTGAAACTGGGCGTTTCACCCGGCATGGGCGGGTCGCAGCGGCTGACGCGCGCGGTCGGCAAGGCCAAGGCGATGGAAATGTGCCTGACCGGGCGGATGATGGATGCCACCGAAGCCGAACGCGCCGGGCTGGTCAGCCGGATCATCCCCGCGGGCGACCTGGTGGAGGAGGCCGTCAAAACCGCCGCGGCCATCGCCGGGATGGCGCCGCTGGCGGTCAAGGCGAACAAGGAAATGGTCAATGCTGCGTTTGAAACCACGTTGACGCAAGGCGTGTTGTTCGAACGCCGCTTGTTCCATGCGCTGTTCGGCACCGAAGACCAGAAGGAAGGCATGGCCGCCTTTGTCGAGAAACGGCCGGGTAACTGGAAAGGACGCTGAGCGCATGACGACAATCGCCTTTATCGGCCTGGGCAATATGGGTGGTGGCATGGCCGCCAACCTTGCTCGCGCGGGGCATGATGTCCGCGCGTTCGACTTGTCGATCGATGCGCTGGAACGCGCGCGCGCCGCTGGTTGCCTGCCGGTGGAAAGCGCTTCCGCCGCCGTCGAACCGGCCGATGTCGTCGTCACCATGCTACCCGCCGGCAGCCATGTCGAAAGCGTCTATGCCGACGCGGTGTTCGCCGTCGCGCAACCCGCGACGTTGCTGATCGATTGTTCGACCATCGACGTCGCCACGGCCCGGCGGGTTGCGGCAGCGGCCGCCGCCAAGGGGCTGATCGCCGTCGATGCGCCAGTTTCCGGTGGTATCGGCGCGGCGAACGCGGGCACGCTGACCTTCATGGTGGGCGGCAGCGACGATGGTTTCGCGCGCGCGCAGGCGGTGCTTGAGGACATGGGCAAGGCGGTGATCCACGCAGGCGACAATGGCGCGGGCCAGGCGGCCAAGATCTGCAACAACATGCTGCTCGGCGCGACGATGGTGGCGACGTGCGAGGCGTTTGCGCTGGCCGAAAAACTTGGCCTCGACCAGCAGAAATTCTTCGATATCAGTTCGGTATCTTCGGGCCAGAGCTGGTCGATGACCAGTTATTGCCCGGTCCCCGGTGTCGGCCCCGAAACCCCGGCGGACCATGACTATCAAGGCGGCTTTGCCACCGCATTGATGCTCAAGGATTTGAAACTTGCCATGGCCGCATCGGGCGAAGTCGGCGCAACGACGCCGATGGGCGCCCGCGCGGCGGAGCTTTACCAGCAATTCGCCGACCAGGGTCATGCCGGGCTGGATTTCTCCGCGATCATCAAAACGATGAAAGCCCAGACCGAATAAAAGCAGGGTTCATTGTTGCCGCACGGCGGTGTAACGGCCCTTCAACTGGAAAGATCGGGGAGTCCCATGGCGGGTGACAACAATCAGGCGAACGACACGCCGTCATCCACTGGCCGGTCCATCGCCGACTGGCAGCAGCTCGCCGCCAGGGAAGTGAAGGGCGCCGATCTCGCCTGGCACACGCCCGAAGGGATTGAGGTAAAGCCGCTCTACACCGCACAGGATGTTGCCGGGATCGACCCCGGCCTGCCGGGTTTCGCACCGTTCACGCGCGGGGTGCGGGCAAGCATGTATGCGGGCCGCCCGTGGACGATCCGCCAATATGCCGGTTTTTCGACCGCCGAAGCCAGCAACGCCTTTTACCGGCGCAACCTTGCCGCCGGGCAGAAGGGGCTTTCGGTAGCGTTCGATCTCGCCACGCATCGCGGCTATGACAGCGATCATCCCCGCGTCACCGGCGATGTCGGCAAGGCGGGCGTGGCGATCGACACGATCGACGACATGAAAATCCTGTTCGACGGCATTCCGCTCGACCAGATGTCGGTCAGCATGACGATGAACGGCGCGGTGATCCCCATCCTCGCCTTTTTCATCGTCGCGGGCGAGGAACAGGCGTCCCTCAGGCCAAGCTGGATGGCACCATCCAGAACGATATCCTGAAGGAGTTCATGGTCCGCAACACCTATATCTATCCGCCTGCCCCGTCGATGCGGATCATTTCGGACATCATTGCCTACACCTCGGCCAACATGCCGAAGTTCAACAGCATCTCGATCTCCGGCTATCACATGCAGGAAGCCGGGGCGACGCAGGTGCAGGAACTCGCCTTCACCATCGCCGACGGCCGCGAATATGCCAAGGCGGCGATGGCGGCGGGGCTGGATGTCGATGCGTTCGCGGGGCGCCTGTCGTTCTTCTTCGCCATCGGCATGAACTTCTTCATGGAAGTCGCAAAGCTGCGCGCCGCGCGCACCTTGTGGCACCGGGTGATGACGGGCCTTGGCGCGCAGGACGAACGGTCCAAGATGCTGCGCACGCATTGCCAGACGAGCGGCGTGAGCTTGCAGGAACAGGACCCCTATAACAACGTCATCCGCACCACGGTGGAGGCGCTGGCCGCGGCACTTGGCGGTACTCAGTCGCTCCACACCAACGCGCTGGACGAAGCGATTGCGCTGCCCACCGATTTTTCCGCGCGCATCGCCCGCAACACCCAGATCGTGCTGCAGGAGGAAACCGGGATCACCCATGTCGTCGATCCCCTGGGCGGCAGCTATTATGTCGAGGCGCTGACCAGGGAACTGACCGACAAGGCCTGGGAAATCATCGAGCGCGTCGATGCCGAAGGCGGCATGGCGCAGGCCGTCGCGGCAGGCTGGCCCAAGGCGATGATCGAGGAGGCGAGCGCGGCGCGCGCCGCGCGGGTCGACCGGGGTGAGGACGTCATCGTCGGCGTCAACAAATATCGGCTGGCCGAACAGGACCCGATCGACATCCTCGACATCGACAATGTCGCGGTACGCGAAGGCCAGATCGCGCGGATCAACGCGGTGAAGGCGGCGCGGGACGAGGCGAAATGCGTTGCCGCGCTCGATGCGCTGCGCGCTGGCGCCCGTGGCGATGCCAATCTGCTGGCGCTCGCGGTCGATTGTGCCCGCGCCCGTGCGACACTGGGCGAAATCAGCCAGGCGATGGAGGATGTGTTCGGCCGTCACGCGACCGTGCCAACGCCGGTCAGCGGCATTTATGGCGGTGCGTACAAGGATGATGCGCGCTGGGCGCAACTGGAAGAAGGTGTCGCCGCCACCGAACACCGGCTGGGCCGCAAACCCCGGATGCTGGTCGCCAAGATGGGGCAGGACGGGCATGATCGCGGCGCCAACCTCGTCAGCAGCATGTTCGGCGATCTGGGTTTTGATGTCGTTCCCGGCCCCTTGTTCCAGACGCCGAAGGAAGCAGCCGCGCTGGCCATCGAAAGCGATGTCGATGTGGTCGGCGCGTCCAGCCTTGCGGCGGGCCACAAGACATTGATTCCCGAACTGATTGGCCATTTGAAGGATGCCGGCCGTCCCGATATCAAGGTAATCGCGGGCGGCGTCATCCCCGCGCAGGATTATGATTTCCTGCGCGATGCAGGCGTCCAGGCGATTTTCGGCCCGGGCACCAATCTGGTCGAGGCGGCAGGCGAAGTGCTGCGCCTGCTCGGCCACAATATGCCACCCCAACAGGAAGCTGCCGAATGAGTGACGTGCGTACCGACTGGACCCGGGCGGAAATCGCCGCGCTGTTCGACCTGCCGTTCGATGAACTGATGTTTCAGGCCCAAACCGTCCACCGCGCGCATCATGCCGCGGGCGAAGTGCAGTTGAGCCGGTTGCTGTCGATCAAGACCGGCGGCTGCCCGGAGGATTGCGGCTATTGTTCGCAAAGCGCCGCACACGACACCGGGCTGAAGGCGGAAAAACTGATGGAAGTCGAGGCGGTGCTCGCCACCGCGCGCGCGGCCAAGGCGGCGGGCTCGCAGCGCTTCTGCATGGGGGCGGCCTGGCGCAACCCCAAGGACCGCGACATGGATGCCATTGTCGACATGGTCGCGGGGGTGCGGGCGATGGGCATGGAAACCTGCATGACGCTGGGCATGTTGACGGCCGGGCAGGCGCAGCGGCTGGCCGAGGCCGGGCTCGATTATTACAACCACAATCTCGACACCTCGCCCGAGCATTATGGCGATATCATCACCACGCGCACTTACCAGGACCGGCTCGACACGCTCGCGGCGGTGCGCGATGCGGGGATGGCGGTGTGCTGCGGCGGCATCGTCAATATCGGCGATACACGGGCCGACCGGGTGGGGCTGATCCTCGCGCTCGCCACATTGCCGCGCCACCCCGAAAGCGTGCCGATCAACGATCTGATGCCCGTGCCCGGCACGCCGCTTGGCGACATGCTGAAAGGGCTGCCGAATGCCGGGGTGGACGACATCGAGTTCGTCCGCATGATCGCGGTGGCGCGCATCACCATGCCGATGTCGATGGTGCGCCTCTCGGCCGGGCGCGAGCATATGAGCGACGCGACGCAGGCACTGTGCTTCATGGCGGGTGCGAACAGCATCTTCACCGGCGACACGCTGCTGACCACCGCCAACCCCGGCGACAACAAGGACGTGGCGCTGTTCGCCAAGCTGGGGCTACGGCCAATGGCGGGCGCTGAGCCGATGCGGGTGATGGCTTGATGCGCGGCCTTCCCAGCGAAGTTCTTAAGGTCGCGGAAGCGCAAAGCGCGCTCGTTCAACGATACAGCCACATAAAACTTTGCAACGGCAGCACGCTGCAGTTTACGTTGGACGGTAAACTGGTTGGAGATTTAGCGGAAGCAATCGTCGCGGAATTGTTTGACCTGCAGCTAGATCCTAGCCGCCACATTGACGGGTGCACTCGTTGCGAGCAGAAAATTCCCGTCCAAATAAAAGCTACCGGTCGGGAAAATGGAAGTTTCCAATTTCGTACGAGCAAATTTCCTCGTCCGGATAATTTGCGCCTGATCGCCATTCAGATCAACTGGCAAGAACCGTCATATGACGTGGTCTACAATGGTCCAGAATCTAAAATTCGGTCGTTATTAGAGAAGCAAAATTCGCCAACGAAGTCATTATCGATCAAAAAAATGCGCGAAGCTGATCGCGGGGTAGATTCTAGCGACCGGTTGATAACGAAGAAGCCTGACGCGGCAATTTAGCGAGACAGAGATAATGTTCAAAAAAATCCTCGTCGCCAATCGCGGTGAAATCGCTTGCCGCGTGTTCCGTACTGCCAAACGCATGGGCCTCAAGACCGTCGCGGTCTATTCGGACGCCGATGCGCGCTCCCCCCATGTGCTGATGGCGGACGAGACGGTGCGGCTTGGCCCGGCGCCGGCGGCGGAAAGCTATCTCAAGGCCGACCTTATTCTCGCGGCGGCCAAGGCGACGGGGGCGGACTGCATTCACCCCGGCTATGGCTTCCTGTCCGAACGCGAGAGTTTCGCGCGGGCGTGTGCGGATGCGGGGATCGCCTTTGTCGGCCCGCCGCCGGGCGCCATTGCCGCGATGGGCGACAAGATCGAATCGAAAAAGCTCGCCAAGGCAGCGGGCGTCAATGTCGTCCCCGGTTTCCTGGGCGAAATCGCCGATACCGACGAAGCGGTGAGAATCGCCATCGACATCGGCTTTCCGGTGATGATGAAGGCATCGGCAGGCGGCGGCGGCAAGGGGATGCGGCTGGCCTGGTCCGAACAGGATGTGCGCGAAGGCTTTGAGGCGACCAAGCGCGAGGGGCTGGCGAGCTTTGGCGACGACCGGGTGTTCATCGAAAAGTTCATCGAAAGCCCGCGCCACATCGAGATTCAGGTGCTGGGCGACAGCCATGGCAACATCGTCTATCTCAACGAGCGCGAATGCAGCGTGCAGCGCCGCCACCAGAAGGTTGTCGAAGAAGCGCCGTCGCCCTTCGTCACGCCCAAGATGCGCAAGGCGATGGGCGAACAGGCCGTCGCGCTGGCCCGCGCGGTGGGATATCATTCGGCCGGCACGGTCGAACTGATCGTGTCGGGCGCGGATACCACGGGCGAGGGATTTTATTTCCTCGAAATGAATACCCGGCTGCAAGTCGAGCATCCGGTGACCGAGGCGATTACCGGCGTCGACCTTGTCGAACAGATGATCCGCGTCGCCTATGGCGAAAAACTGCCGTTCGGCCAGGACGATATCGGCATCAACGGCTGGTCGATCGAAAACCGAGTCTATGCCGAAGACCCGTATCGCGGGTTCCTGCCTTCCACCGGTCGGCTGGTGCGGTACAATCCGCCGGTCAGCGAAGACACGCCTTATGCCGCCACGCCGGTTGCAAAGCCGACTGGCGACCATGCCTATGTCCGCGTCGATGACGGCGTGCGTGAAGGCGGCGAAGTGTCGATCTTCTATGACCCGATGATCGCCAAACTCATCACCTGGGCGCCCATGCGCGAGGAAGCGATCGATACACAGATCGCCGCGCTCGACGCGTTCGAGATTGCCGGGCCGGGGAACAATATCGATTTCCTGTCGGCGCTGATGCAGCACGAGCGGTTCCGCGATGGCCGCCTGACCACCGGTTTTATCGCCGAGGAATATCCAGATGGTTTCCACGGTGCGCCAGCGTCGCCGCCGCTGCTCCGCTCGCTCGCGGCGATTGCGGCTTTCGCGGCAACGGCGGAAGCGGATCGCGCGCGCCGGATCGAGGGGCAGCTTGGCCAGCGACTGCGCCCGCCCGCCGATTGGGTAGTGCGGATTGCGGGCATCGACCATGATGTCGCGCTGAGCGAGGACGAAGTGGTGGTCGATGGCGACGCCCTTGACCTGATCGCCGAATATACGCCCGGCGACCGGATCATCGATGCCGAGATCGACGGCCAGGCGCTGACGGTGCGGATTGCCAGGACCCGCACCGGTTTCCGCCTGACGGCGCGCGGCGCCAGCCACCTCGCCCGGGTGCTGCCCGCCTACGCCGCGCCGCACGCCGCGCACCTGATCGAGAAAATCCCGCCCGATCTGTCACGCTTCGTGCTGTGCCCGATGCCGGGGCTGCTGATGCGGCTAGACATCGGCGCGGGCGACAAGGTTGAAATCGGCCAGCCGCTCGCGGTGGTCGAGGCGATGAAGATGGAAAACATCCTGCGCGCCGAAAAGGCGGGTACGGTGAAGACCATCAATGCCAAACCCGGTGACAGCCTTGCCGTCGACGCGGTGATCCTGGAGATCGAATAAGCGACGCGTGCGCCGCGTTCAGCCGGGCATCAGCTCGGCGAGGCGCACATCGGGGTCGGCAAGCTTTTCCAGATCCGGGTGAGCGCCCGCCTCGATCAGCTTGCGACCCTGGACATAGTCCTTGACCATGTTGACGCAATCGACCGCGATCACTCGCCCGCCCTTCAGATAGACGACCGAGAATGACCGCTTCGCCGGATCGCCGCGCATCACTGCCCGGTCATACCCCATGGACAAGCCGGCGGTCTGCAACTTCAGGTCATATTGGTTCGACCAGAACCACGGAAACGCGTGATAGGGTTGCGGATCGCCGCAAATCGCCTTGGCCACGCACGTCGCCTGGTCATTGGCATTCTGAACCGATTCGACCCGCATGACGACGCCGCCTGCATAGCTGCTGGCAAAGGCCGCGCAGTCGCCGATCGCATAGACGTCGGGCAGCGAGGTGCGGCAATAGTCATCGACGTCCACGCCATTGCCCCCCGCCGCGCCAGCCGCGATCAGCGGGCCGACGGCCGCGATGATGCCGATGCCGACAATCACCGCGTCGGCCGCAATCAATTCGCCATCCGCCAGCCGGACGCCGGTGACGCGGCCATCCCCGCCTTCCAGCGCCTCGACCGATGCACCGGTGCGCAGGTCAACGCCGTGGGTGCGATGCTCGCTTTCGTAAAAGGCGGAAAGTTCCGGCCCGGCAACGCGCGCCAGAATGCGGGGCATCGCTTCCAGCAACGTCACCTTGCAACCCAGCTTGGTCAGCACCGACGCGGCCTCCAGCCCGATATAACCACCGCCGACCACCGCGATTTGCCGCGCGCCGCCGTCAATCTCGGCCATCAGCCGGTCGCAATCCTCACGCGTGCGCACGCTGTGCACACCGGCAAGTGTCGCGCCGGGGCACGACAGCAGGCGCGGATCGCCACCCGCCGCCCAGACCAGCGTGCCATAGGCAAAGCTCGCCCCGTCGGAAAGGGTTAGCGTCTTCGCCGCCGGATCGAGCGCGGTGACGGTGGTGCCCAGCAGAAAGTCGATCGCCTTGTCGGCCCAGAATTGCACCGGGCGGATGTACAGGCGCTCAAAGGCCTTTTCCCGCGCGAAATATTCCTTGGAAAGCGGCGGCCGTTCATACGGCATTTCCGCTTCGCGCCCGATGATCGCAACGCTGCCCGCAAAGCCGTTCTGGCGCAGGGCGATGGCGCATTGCGCGCCCGCATGGCCCGCCCCCACAATCACGATATCGGCTTGCTGCATCCCACTCCGTTCCCTTCGACCGCGCCATTTACGGACTTTCAGGCGCTCTCTTGCGGCCCATAGCTTCGCTGGCCAAGAAGTTTTTGGCCAAGCGGGCCCCGTAAAGACTGTCCTTTGGGCCAGAATGCCAAACCATGCTTGTTGGACGCCCACTGTTTGTTCTAGACAGGCCCGACACAGTAACAGGTTTCCGGAGGACCGGCCGTGACCAAGCTTATGATAAATGGCGAGGAACGGGAGGTTGACGTTCCCGCCGACATGCCGCTGCTCTGGGTATTGCGCGATGTGCTGGGGTTGACCGGCACCAAGTTCGGCTGCGGCATCGCGCAATGCGGGGCCTGCACCGTTCAGGTCGACGGCGCCGCGCTGCGTTCGTGCCAGCTTCCCGTTGGCGCGATCGGCGACCGAGCGATCACCACGATCGAAAAGATCGGCGACACCCCGGCGGGCGCCAGGATCCAGAAGGCTTGGCTCGACCTGGAAGTCGTCCAGTGCGGTTATTGCCAGTCGGGCCAGATCATGTCGGCAAGCGCATTGCTCGCCAGCAACCCGTCGCCCGACGATGCCGATATCGACGCTGCGATGGCGGGGAATATCTGCCGCTGTGGCACTTATGTACGCATTCGGGAGGGCATCAAAAATGCTGCACGACAGGCCTGACGCCGCGCCCGAGTCGGGCGTGCCCAACGAAGCCGCAACGGTAAATCCCGGCGCGGGCAAGCCATTGATGGCATTGTCGCGCCGATCATTGCTGGGCGCAGGCGCCGTTGCCGGCGGCGCATTGCTGCTGGGCATTGCCGTCACCAGTGGGCGTGGCGCCGAAGCCAGCACGGGCAATCCCGCGGCTGGCGCGCGGTTCAACGCCTTTCTGCGGATCACCCCGGATGGCAGGATCACCATGATCATGCCCGCGGTGGAGATGGGCCAGGGCGCCTATACCACCCAGGCGACGCTGGTGGCTGAGGAACTCGACGTCGATCTGGCGAGCATCGTTTTCGAACAGGCGCCGCCTGACCAGAAAAATTATGGCAGCCCGGTCTTCGTCGCACAGGTAACCGGCGGGTCGACAACGACCATGGGCTGGTATCTGCCGTTGCGCAAAGTCGGCGCCGCTGCCCGGGCGATGCTGGTCGGCGCGGCCGCTGCGCAATGGAGTGTCGATCCGGCAAGCCTGCGCACCGCCCAGGGCGTGGTCTATCACGATGCCAGCGGACGCAAGGCCAGCTATGGCGAGCTGGCGAGCCGGGCCGCAACCATTACCCCTCCCGCCGAACCGGCGTTGAAGGACCCCAAGGCTTTCCGCCTGATCGGCAAGCCACTGAAACGCATCGACACCGCCGACAAGGTGAACGGCAAGCTGCAATATGGCATCGACGTCATGCTGCCCGGCATGAAGTTCGCCGTACTTGCCGCCAGCCCCGTTTTCGGCGGCAAGATCGCGCGCGTGGACGACAGCCAGGCCAGGACGGTGCCGGGCGTGCGGCAAGTCGTGGTGCTGGACGACATGGTGGCCGTGGTCGGCGATCATCTTTGGGCGGCCAAACAGGGCCTCGCTGCACTGGCGATCGAATGGAACGAAGGCGCCAATGCCGGCGTCACCCAGGATCAGTTATGGGCCAATATCGATAAGGGCGCGCAAGGCCCCGGCGTCACGGCACAGACCGTTGGCGACGCGCCGGGCCAGTTGAAGGGCGGAACGGTCTATGAAGAGACCTTCGAACTGCCGTTCCTGGCCCATGCGCCGATGGAACCGATGAACTGCACGGTTCATGCAAAACCGGATGGCTGCGAAATCTGGGTCGGCACCCAGGCGCCCGGCATGGCGCAGGCGGGTGCCGCCGAAGTGCTGGGACTGAAACCCGAACAGGTCACCATCAACAACTATCTGATCGGCGGCGGTTTCGGCCGACGGCTGGAAGTCGATGGCGTCATCAAGGCGACGCGGATCGCCCAGAAGGTCGATGGCCCGGTCAAGATCATCTGGTCGCGCGAGGAGGACATCCAGCAGGAACATTTCCGCCCGCTCTATCACACCAAATTGCGCGCGCGGGTCGATGGCGGCAAGATCGTCGCCTGGCATCACCGGCTTACCGGCCCGTCGATCCTGGCGCGCTGGCTGCCGCCCGCGTTCCAGAACGGCATCGACGCGGATGCGGTCAACGGCGCGGTCGACCAGCCTTATGACTTCCCCAATTTGCTGGTCGAATATGTCCGCCACGAAATTCCCGAAGTGCCGATCGGTTTCTGGCGAGGCGTAGGCCCCAATGCCAACACCTTTTCGGCCGAACGGCTGATCAGCCATATCGCGCGCCAGACCGGCGTCGACCCCGTCGAGTTCCGGCGCGGAATGCTGGGCAAAAGCCCGCGGGCGCTCGCCGTGCTCAACCTTGCCGCTGAAAAGGCGGGCTGGGGCACCGCGCTGCCCGCGCCCGCCAATGGACGGGCAGGACGCGGTGTTGCGCTGCTCGCCGGTTTTGGCAGCTTCATCGCGTGCGTCGCCGATGTCGTGGTGCCCGACGATGGCGATGTGCAGGTGAAGCGGATCGTCTGTGCAGCGGACGTCGGCACCATCATCAATCCCAACGGCCTGGAAGCCCAGATTCAGGGCGGCACGATTTTCGGGATGAGCGCAATCCTGCACGGCAACATCTCCATCGATCGCGGGCGCGTGATGCAAAGCAACTTCCACGATTATCGCGTGGTGAGGATTGACGAGATGCCGCAAATCGACGTCCATCTGGTGCAGAGCACCGAGAAGCCCGGCGGCATTGGCGAGCCGGGCACGGTGGTTGTCCAGCCTGCCATCGCCGACGCCATTCTTGACGCGACCGGCGTGCAATTGCGGCGAATGCCGATCGATCGTGCCCTGCTGGCGAAGGGAGCCAACGCATGAAGCGCATCCTTTTGTGGCTGGGCGGCATCGTTGTCGCCATCGGCGCCGTCGCGGCGGCCTTTATCGGCTGGCTGGTCCTCCAGCCCGGACCCACCGATTTCGCCAAGGGCACGGCGGTGGAACTGGCGCAATACAAGGGGCCGTCGCCAACCGGCGTTCCCGCGGAGCTTGCCAATGCCGACGTGCTGACGCGCGGCAAATACCTGACCGAAGCCGCGGATTGCGAAGCCTGCCATACCGCCAGGGGTGGCGTGGCCTTTGCCGGCGGGCGGCCGTTCGTCCTGCCGTTCGGCACAATCTATACGCCCAACATCACGCCCGATGCGGAAACCGGCATCGGCAAGTGGAGCGATGCGGATTTCGTCAAGGCCGTCCACCAGGGCATCGCGCCCGATGGCAGCCGCCTCTACCCCGCCTTCCCCTATGCCAGCTATACCATGCTGACCGACGCGGACGTTCTGGCGATCAAGGCCTATCTGCTGTCGCTGAAACCGGTGCATCAGGCGAGCAAGCCCAACACCTTCAGCTTCCCCTATAACCAGCGCTGGCTGATGGGGTTCTGGTCGGCGTTCTTCAACAGCGACAAACGTTTCCGCCCAGTGCCTGAACAAAGCCCGGCGTGGAATCGCGGCGCCTATCTGGTGGAAGCCGCGGGCCATTGCGGCGAATGCCACACCCCGCGCAACACGCTGCAAGCGATGAACACGCGGCAGAAATTCGCCGGTGGCCAGGCCGAAGGCTGGAACGCATACAACATCACGGCGGACCGGGTGAGCGGCATCGGCGCCTGGTCGACGGCCGAACTCGCCACTTATCTCACCAAGGGTCATGCGCTGGGCAAGGGCACGGCCTCCGGCCCGATGCGCGACGTGGTGGAATTGAGCCTGAGCCGCATGACGCCAGGCGATATCGCCGCAATCGCCACTTACGTGCAAAGCGTACCGGCACTGAGCAGCGCCACCTTGCCGCAAATGGCCGGACCCGCGCCGGCGCTGGCCAAGGCCGGGCCGGGCGACAACCCGACGGGCAAGCGCCTGTTTGAAGGCAATTGCGCCAGTTGCCATGCCTGGAACGGCCAGGGCGCGCTGGTGCAGGAAGCGCAATTGACCGGCAACCGCGCCGTCAACGACGTGACCGCCGCCAATGTCGCGCAGATGGTGATGAACGGCGTTGGCCATCCCAATGGCGGCAGGCCCTATATGCCCAGCTTCGCCGCGGCTTATACCGATCGGGAAATCGCGTCCGTTTCCAATTATGTCACCGCCCGGTTCGGGGCCAAGCCATCGAGCATCACCCCGAAGGACGTCGCAAAGCTGCGCGAGCAGAATTGATGGGTCTGCGCCGTAAAAGCCAGCAAGCTGGCCGGATCACGGCCGCCTAGGCGGCCGTGATCCGGCGGCGCACTGCCGAAAGCGGGGCGGTGTCGTCGAACACCACCGTCCTGCCCGGTCCTGCCGCCACGCCGAGTCGCGCGAACAGGTCGGCAAGATCGGTTCTGACCGGGCTGGTGGAAAACGCCGCATATAATCCGGCCAGCGCGTTGGTTCCCGTCGCCTGATCGCCGACCGCCATCACCCTTTCCGGTGCCCAGTCGGCGGTGTTGCCGCCGCTTGCCCGGTTGATCGCGCGCATCGCGTCGCGCAGCACATGCTTGCCCCGGCTCTGTTCGATGATCGCTATTTCGGCGAGCAGCCAGAAGGTGGCACCGCCCCAATAGAGCCTGCCATGCTCGCGCGTCCCGTCCATGCCGCCATCGCCCGGACGCGGCTCGCCCGTCGGCATTCCGGCAATCGCCTGACGCCAGACTTCGCTGATCGGCAATTGCCCGGCGATCACGCGTGCAACCGGTTCGACCCAGGTTGCATTGCCCTCCTGCAACCACAGCGCGCGACGTGGCAGATCGGGCAGCGCCGTGTGCATCATTTCGTGCACCAGCACCCAGTCGCGCGCAAACGCGGCGTCGGTGGCTTGCGTGCCGACCCGGATGCGCGTTACCGACCCCGCATAGCCAAAGGTCGTCGCATGGCCGACGGTGTCGCTGTCCTCCGCGATGACCAGCAAGCCATAATCGGTGACGGGCAATTGGCCGAAATAGTGTTCGACCGCCATAGCGCCATGCCGAATCCACGCGAGCGTCCGCACGCGATCAACGCCGGGCGCGCCATCGGCAAAGACCACGTTGATGGTGCGGCCGCCCATGCGGATCGGCACCGCGGGCTGCTGCCGGAGCGCGGCATAGATATCTCGGGGATCGTCATAGCTTTCAGCGGCAAGCGATGACCCGATCGATGCAACGCCCACCGCCCCGATGCCGAGTGCCAACATGAGCGAGCGGCGGTCGAAATCAGGCATCACCCTATCGATTGCCCGCGCCAGCCAACCGTCCGGCCGAATTTGGGTTGGCCAGGCCGATGGGGATACTCGAAATCGCTACCATATTGGCCTTGCTGTCGGCGCAAAGTGCGTGGCGCACGTCGCTGGGCTTGGTTTATAACGATATTCGTCAGCCGCTGGGGGCCGGTTACAGACGCCGGGCCAGATCGGCGGCAACCATGTACTGGCAGGAGCCCGATCTATGCCGGACCAGTTACCGATGAACCCCGCGCTTCTGGTTCGCAAAAGGATTGTCGGCCGGGTGCGCTCCGTGTTCAACGACACCGGCAATGGCGAGGAGCCGGTCCGGCGTTCGGACAACGCGCTGTTCGCCCGCAACTCGGTCATCTGGCGAGTCCATGGCGACGTGACGGCGATGATGGCGGGTGGCATGTCGGCGCTGTTGTTGCAGATGCTGCATCCAGCGGCGCTGGCCGGGGTCATCGATCATTCCTCATTCCGCACCGATATGCTCGGGCGGCTGCGGCGGACGGCGCGCTTCATCGCCACCACCACTTATGGCGATCGCGCCGATGCCGAAAAGGCGATCAATCGCGTCCGCGTCATCCACGACCGGGTCAGCGGCACATTGGCGGACGGCACCATGTATCGCGCCAGCGATCCGCACCTGCTGGCATGGGTTCACGTTGCCGAGGCGGTAAGTTTTCTGGGCGCGTGGATCGCTTTTGCCGAACCACGCATGTCGAGCGCCGACCAGGATCGTTATTTCGCCGAATTCGCCTTGATCGCGCGGATGCTGGGCGCCGATCCGGTGCCGGAGACGCACAACGACGCCATCGCCCTTGTCGAGCAGATGCGCCCCCAACTCCACGCCTCTCCCCAATGCCGGGACGTTGCGCGGCTGATCCTGTCGCAACGTATGCGGGGGATGGCCGCGTCGACCGCACAAGGGCTGGTCGCGCGCTCCGCGATTGATCTGCTGCCGGGCTGGGCGCGCAACGAACTGCGCCTGAAAGGGTCTGGTCCCGGCGAGATACTGGTTCGATCCGCGACGTTCGGCATGGCCGCCACCTTGCGCTGGGCCTTCGCCGCGGTTTGAGCCGTCGTCTGAAGCGCGGCTTCAACCATCGCGCTCTATGCCTTTGTTGTTGCATAACTTTTGCGAAAAACCGGTGCCCACTTTTCGCGCGATGCGCTAAAGCAAGTGGCCGAACCGCCAACGCGGCGCTATTGCGGCCGTCATGCTCCGCATCACCGAACTGAAACTGCCGCTGGACCATGCGGACGAAGCGTTGGCGACGGCAATCCGCAAGCGGTTGCGGATCACGCCGCGCGACATGATCCGCTATACCATTGCCCGGCGCGCGCACGACGCCCGGTACAAGACCGACATCCAGATGGTCTATTCGGTCGACGTCACCCTGCGCGACGAAGCGGCGGTGCTCGCCCGCTTCAAGAAAGACCGGCATGTCCAGCGGACGCCCGATACCAGCTACCGCTTTGTCGCGCAGGCCCCGGCTGATTGGGCCGGGCCACGCCCGGTGGTGGTCGGCGCGGGACCATGCGGGTTGTTCGCCGCGCTGATCCTGGCGCAGATGGGCCTGCGCCCCATCATCCTCGATCGCGGCAAGGTGGTGCGCGAACGGACGAAGGACACCTGGGGTCTGTGGCGGCGCAGCGTGCTCAACCCCGAATCCAACGTGCAGTTTGGCGAAGGAGGGGCGGGCACATTCTCCGATGGCAAGCTCTACAGCCGGATCAAGGATCCGCGCCATCTGGATCGCAAGGTGTTGACCGAGTTCGTCAAGGCAGGCGCGCCACCGGAAATCCTGACCGAGGCACACCCGCATATCGGCACCTTCCGGCTGGTGACGATGGTGGAGAGCATCCGCGAAACGATCGAGGGGCTGGGCGGCGAATACCGCTTCGAGCACCGCGTCGAGCGGCTCGACATCGCCACCGATGCGCTTGGCAACCGCCGCGTCCGCGGGCTGCACCTCCACACCGGCGACTATCTGGCCGCCGACCATGTGGTGCTGGCGGTCGGGCACAGCGCGCGCGACACCTTCCACATGCTCCATGCCGAGGGCGTGCATGTCGAGGCCAAGCCGTTTTCGATCGGCGTGCGCATCGAACATCCGCAATCATGGATCGACGATGCCCGCTTTGGCTATCATGGCGGCCATCCCGACCTTGGCGCCGCCGATTACAGCCTGTCGCATCATTGTCGGAACGGGCGCACCGTTTACAGCTTCTGCATGTGCCCGGGCGGCACCGTGGTCGCCGCCACGTCCGAAGTCGGGCGCGTGGCGACCAATGGGATGAGCCAGTATTCGCGCAACGAACGCAACGCCAATTCGGGCATTGTCGTCGGCATCGATCCCGAACGCGATTACCCCGGCGACCCGCTGGCGGGCATCGCGCTGCAACGCCATTGGGAATCGCTGGCCTATGTCGCGGGGGGATCGAGCTACAAGGCGCCCGCGCAGTTGCTGGGCGACTTCCTTGCCGACCGGGCATCGACCAGGCTGGGCACCGTCATCCCTTCCTATCGCCCCGGCGTCCACCTGACCAATCTGGCGCAATGCCTGCCGGATTTCGCGGTGACCGCGATGCGGGAGGCATTGGTCGCGTTCGGGCGCGAGATACCGGGGTATGACCATCCCGACGCGGTGATGACCGGCGTCGAAACGCGGACTTCCTCGCCCGTCCGCATCACCCGTGGCGAGGATTTCCAGAGCCTCAACACCCATGGCCTGTTCCCGGCGGGCGAAGGCGCAGGCTATGCCGGCGGTATCCTCTCCGCCGCCGTCGACGGGATCAAGGTCGCCGAAGCCGTTGCGACCAGCATCCTGAAATAGGGTCGTGGCAGCGCCTCAAACGGGGCGGCGGCGCAGGATCAATCGGCTTGTCAAAAGGCACAGCGCCCAGGACGGCAGAACCGCGATGACGAGCAAGGGGCCAGGTGGAAAGCCGTCGAGAACAGGCTCAGGCTGTCGCCACGGCCAGGGTGACACCAGATACAGTCCATATGATGCGATCAGGGCCGGTATCACGCTTCCAATCAATGCCCATAAACGGTTGCGGACGGTCTTGGCAGACAGCCATTTGACAATGAACGCCATGCCCGCGGTGCCAACCACTGCCGCGGCCACCGGTACTGCAACAATCGCCGAAACCACGAGAGTAGGCACCATCTCATCGCTTAGATCATCCGACTGGTCATTAAGCAACAACAAGAGCGGCACGGGACAACCTGTCCTACTGTCGGCGCCGACGCTATCTTGCGTGGCGCTCTTTCAAATCGTTGGTTCAGGCTGAAAATATTCCGTGGTTGAGGGCCCTCAACCAAATGCAATGGCAACCCTCAACTTCCTCAACCAGTTTGCTCAATCGATGGGGAAAACGGCGGGGATTGACGCGAAGCGGCCTGGCTGTTCCTGGGATGGGCAACGCCAGCCGCAGACCTTCGCTGGATCGACACTGCTCGATGGCGGCGCGCCCGACTGCTACCGAAAAAGCCGGAAGAGGCATTCCTCAGGAACGGAGGTCACCCCGAGGCGAGTTTCCCCACCCGCGTTATTCGCCGGTGCTGGAAAGCAATTCGTCGAGCTGCGTCAACTGCTCCGGCAATCCGGCCGCCGAGCCCCGTAGCGCTTCCTCCAGCGCCTCTCTGGACGGATAGGCTTCGTGGAACGTCAGCAGCGTCTTCCCACCCTGGTCCTGGAAAGTCACGGTCGTGATCGCGCCTTCTTCGCCCTCGTCGTTGGTCCAGACGATGCGCTCGTTCGGCACCACCTCGAGATACTTGCCGTAAAAGGCCATGGTGTCCGGGCCGCCGACACTGAATTCCAGCCGATATTTGCCGCCGGTTCGGACGTCCATGTCGCACGATACCAGCGAAACGCCGGATACCGACTTTGGCACCCACCAGCGCCGGAACAGCTCGGGCTGGCTCCACGCCTTGTAAACAAGGCTCGGCGGCGCGTTGAATATCCGCGTTACCTCGAGTTCGCGGTCCCCTTTGCGCACGACTGACGTGCGGTTCTGCGCACCCGCTGCGTTGTCAACCTGGCTGCTCATCGCTTGCCTCCTGCTTCATTTCACTGATGATTTCGTCCAATGCGTCGAAGCGCGTCTCGAAGAGCTTGCGATGCGCCTCGATCCACGCTGCCTCCGCCTCGAGGCCGCGTTTGCCAAGCGTGCAGGTTCGCACCCGCCCCACCTTCCGCGTGACGACCAGCCCCGCATGCTCCAGAACCTGCACGTGCTTCTTCATGCCGGTCAGCGTCATCTGGAACTTATCCGCGAGACTGGTGATCGACGCGTCCGCCCGGCCGAGCTGGTCGATGATCCCGCGGCGAGTCGCATCGGACAGCGCCGCAAACGAGAGATCGAGGGGAGGACTCACATACTGAACCATATGGTTCAGTATTTAACCGGTTCGTGCTGGAAGCGCAAGCGTCCCGAATTTTCCCCGCCATAGACCGGCCGACCGAAGCCATGCACCGCGGCCATGCACCGCGGCGGAGACAGCAAGAAATCTTCTGTTCCGGGTCAAAAGCGGGCCTTCGGCCATCGATGAACAAATGCCCGCGGTCAGCGCCGCTCCCAGAACGCGAGCCGCCAACCAGCGGCCCGCGCACCCGTTCCCGCCCGCTTCATATCGCCATGCGACCAATCAGCGCCGCCCGGTTATACGTCCAGATTGGCGACCGACAGCGCATTTTCCTGGATGAAGTCGCGGCGCGGTTCCACCTCGTCGCCCATCAACTGGGTGAACACACCATCGGCAACGTCCGCCTGGTCGACCTGAACGCGCAGCATCGACCGGTTTTCCGGATCGAGCGTGGTTTCCCAAAGCTGTTCGGCGTTCATCTCACCCAGGCCCTTGTAGCGCTGGATGGCCAGGCCCTTGCGCCCGGCCGTGAACACCGCGTCGAGAAGTTGCGACGGACGGGCGATCAGCGCCTCGCCCTTGCCGACGACGACTGGCGTATCGTCGTCCTCGTCGACAGGTTCTTCGGCAACGGCGGCCGATTTTATCGGCACCAGCTTGGCGATCGCTGCATAGCTGTGCGCCTGTTCGGCGGCCAGCGCGTGCAGCCTGCGCCCTTCGGCAGAGGCGAGGAATGCGGCTTCGATGATGTGATGATCGGTCACGCCGCGCCACCAGCGCTCGAAATGAAGGCCGCCCTCCGCCGAAAGCGCTGCCTTCCAACGGGCTTCGGGATCGCCAGCGTCCAGCTTGGCCGCCACCGCTGCCAGCCGATCGGCACGGTCAGTCATGCTCGCATTGGGGTCGAGCGCGCCCGACAGCGCCAATGCCTCGACAATCACCGGGTCATAGCGCTTGGGCACGTAGCGCATCAGCGTGCGCATCCGCCGGGCGTGATCGACCAGATCGGCCAAATCCTTGCCCGAACGCACCGTGCCGGCGGTATCGAGATACGATGCCGCGACACCGCCTTCGACCAGATAATCGTCGAGCGCGGGATCATCTTTCAGGTAAACTTCGGAGCGGCCGCGCGTCGCCTTGTAGAGCGGCGGCTGGGCGATGAAGAGGTGCCCGCCTTCGATGATTTCGGGCATCTGGCGATAGAAGAAGGTCAGCAGCAGCGTGCGGATATGCGCGCCGTCGACGTCAGCGTCGGTCATGATGACGATCTTGTGGTAACGCAGCTTCGCCAGGTTGAAATCGTCGCGGCCGATGCCGGTGCCCATCGCCTGGATGAGCGTGCCGATTTCCTTTGACGACAGCATCCGGTCGAACCGGGCGCGTTCGACGTTCAAAATCTTGCCGCGCAGGGGCAGGATCGCCTGGAAATGCCGGTCGCGTCCCTGTTTGGCCGAACCGCCTGCCGAATCACCTTCGACCAGATAGAGTTCGCACTTGGTCGGATCGCGTTCCTGGCAATCGGCGAGCTTGCCGGGCAGCGAGGCAATGTCCATCACCCCCTTGCGCCGGGTCAGTTCGCGCGCCTTCTTCGCTGCTTCGCGGGCAGCGGCGGCGTCGATCACCTTGCCGATGATCGAACGGCCGTGCGCGGGATTTTCCTCCAGCCATTCGGCCAGCTTGTCCGCCATCAGGCTTTCGAGCGGCTGGCGCACTTCGGACGAGACGAGCTTGTCCTTGGTCTGGCTGCTGAACTTGGGATCGGGCAGCTTGACCGAGACGATCGCGGTCAGGCCCTCGCGCATGTCGTCACCAGTCAGCGTGACCTTCTCCTTCTTGAGAAGCCCGGTTTTTTCGGCGTAATTGTTGAGCGTGCGCGTCAACGCGGCGCGGAACGCGGCCAGATGCGTACCGCCATCGCGCTGCGGGATGTTGTTGGTGAAACACAGCACATTTTCATAATAGCTGTCGTTCCATTCCAGCGCGACGTCGATGGTCACGTCATCGCGCGTGCCGTTGATCGCCACGGGTTCGGGCATCAATGGCTGCTTGTTGCGATCCAGCCACTTCACGAACGCGGCGATGCCGCCTTCGTAATACAGCTCGACCGTCTTGGCCTCTTCATGGCGGGCATCGGTCAGGAACAGGCGCACGCCCGAATTGAGGAACGCCAGTTCGCGGTAGCGATGTTCCAGCTTGTCGAAATCGAATTCGGTGATCTTGAAAGTGGCGGGCGACGGGAAGAACGTCACCTTCGTCCCCTTCTTGCCGTTCGCTTCGCCGACGATTTTCAGCGGCGCGACCGCATCGCCAAAGGCAAAGCGCATGTAATGTTCCTGGCCATCGCGCCAGATCGTCAGGTCCAGCCATTCGCTGAGCGCATTGACGACCGAGACACCGACGCCGTGCAGCCCGCCCGAAACCTTGTAGGCATTGTCGTCGGAGGTGTTTTCAAACTTACCGCCCGCGTGGAGCTGGGTCATGATGACTTCGGCGGCCGATACGCCTTCCTCGGTGTGGATGCCCGTCGGGATGCCGCGGCCATTATCCTCGACGGAGACCGATCCGTCGGCGTTGAGGGTGATGTCGATCCGGTCGCAATGGCCGGCCAGCGCCTCGTCAATCGCGTTGTCCGATACCTCGAACACCATGTGGTGGAGGCCCGAACCATCGTCGGTATCGCCGATATACATGCCGGGACGTTTGCGGACCGCGTCGAGGCCCTTCAGAACCTTGATCGAGTCCGCGCCATATTCGTTCGTGTTGGGGTCAGTTGCCATAGCAAGCATATAGGCACTCGCCCCGCCGAACGGAAGCAAAATGCCACGCCCGCCATCGGCCCGCCTGTTCCCCCGTTCAGCCCGAAATACGGCCGTCCGAAACGGTGAGGCGCACAGCCTCCCCCGGCACGGTTTCGAACAGCGCCGCTTCGGTTCCGGTCATCCAGACCTGACCACGCCCGGCAAGCCGTTCGAACAGCGCGGTGCGGCGCAACGGGTCCAGATGCGCGGCAACTTCGTCAAGCAGGAGCACCGGGGATCGCCCGGTCCGTGCCGCCACCATCTCTCCATGCGCCAGCACGATGCCGAGCAGCAACGCCTTTTGCTCCCCCGTCGAGCACAATCCCGCAGGCTGGCCCTTGCCGATATGCGTGACGGCAAGGTCGGTACGGTGCGGCCCGGCAAGCGCCCGCCCGGCAGCGGCGTCGCGGGCGCGGCCGGTGCGCAGATCGTCGGCCAGCATGTCGGCCCGCCCCGTCCATCCCTCCAGCGCCAGCCCGGCACGCGCGAACGGCCCATCCGGCTGATCGACCAGCACCGTCGCCAGCGCCGACACCGCATCCCGCCGCGCCAGATCAACCGCCGAGCCATGCGTTGCCATCTGCACTTCCAGCGCGGTCAACCATTCGGGGTCGGCCGGGCGTTCATCGGCAAGCAGGCGATTACGCGCGCGCATCGCGGCATCATACCGGTTGGCGTGGACAGCATGGCCGGGGTCGAGCGCCAGGGTCAGCCGATCGAGGAAACGGCGTCGTTCGCTGGCCGGTTCGACGAACAACCGGTCCATCGCCGGGGTCAGCCACAATACCGTCAACCAGTCCGCCAGCGCGGTCGCGGCGGCGGCAACGCCCTGTATCCGTACCACTCGTCGTTCAGGCGCATCCGCTCGCGTGCCGGTCGCAACCTGCACGTCCTCGGCAACCTCCGCCGCGACGGTGAATCCGCCCGAACCGCCCTGCCGGGACATTTCCGATAATGCGGCGCGGCGCAGCCCCCGGCCGGGCGCCAGCAGCGACACCGCCTCCAGCACATTGGTCTTGCCCGCGCCATTGTCGCCCGTCAGCACGACGAAGCCCGCGCCGGGAGCAATCACGGCATCCTGATGGTTGCGGAAATCAGTGAGGACCAGACGCGCGAGCATTAGGCCCTTCTTAGCGCGTTCCCACGGCCGTCGTGCAACTTTTGGCGCGCCTTTGCGTGTTTATCGATATGGCCTTGGCAATCCACCACCGCACCGCAACGCCGGAACGCGAATAAAGCCGATCAGGCGCGGCGGGCGATGCTGGTCCATGCGCTGGCGATTTCCGCCATGTTGTTGGCGACCGCCAGGAAAGGGGCGGGATCATCGCCAAGGCTTGCGTCGACGATCTGGCGGCGCGCGCCAAGGTAGACCTTGCCCAAGGTCTGGGCCAGGTCACCGCCCTTTTCATAATCAAGGCCGGCATCCAGCGCGAACAGGATGGTCATCGCGCGCGTCGCCTTTTCGCTGCGCACCGCATATTGGCGGTTTTCGACTGCCCAGGCCAATGCCCGAAGTGCCCGGTCGAGCTCTTCGTAAAGCACCGAGACGAGCTGTTGCGGATCGGCTTCCGCCGTGCGTCCGGCAAGATCGATCTGCCGGTACACAGCTTCCGGATTGCGGCCGATTGTGGTTGCGTACTGTATCATCAGCCTGTCTTGTTAAAGGCAGCGATCTGCTGCGTAATAAGGTCCTGCGTCGCCTTGTAGGCCGAAACCCGAGCGTCGAGCGACGCAAACTGCTGGGTGAACCGGGCTGTCGCGGCATCCCGGTCGGTTGCCAACTTGTCCAGATCTTTGCCGAGGTTCGATTTGGCCCGGTTGTAGTTGATTTCGCTGGCACCCAGGCCGTAAAGACCGCTGGTCGCGGCATTGGTGATCGACTGGAATGCCGCCGCAATGCCGCCGCCCGTCGCACCGGTGCCGTTGGCGAACAATGCCTCCACCGCATCGGGGAAATTGGTCAGCGCAGTCTTCAACTGGCTGGCATTCACGCTCAGCGTGCCGTCTCGATTGGTCGCAACCCCGATCTCCGCCAAGGTGGTGGGCGCACCCGCCGTGGTGACCTTGGACAGCTTGGTCAGCGTGATGCCCTGGAGCGACCGCTTGAGCGACGCCGCCGCGGGATCGCCGAACAGCGATCCGGTCTTGGCATCGGTGTCGCCCTGCAACCCGGTGTACAGGTCGTTATAGGCCGAAACGAAATCATTGACTGCCTGGGTCAGTGCGTCGCTCGGCGTCGAGGAACCAAGCGATACAATTGTGCCCGGCGATACCGAAACCAGATCCAGCTTGACGCCCGCGATGAGGTCGCTGATCGAATTGGTCGAACGATTGAGCGCAATGCCGTCGACCGCGACAATCGCATTCTGGGCGCCCGTGCCGATGGTCGTCCCGGTCGCCCCAATGCCGACATTCAGTTGCGACAACCCTGGCGCGCCCGCATCCTCGGTCGCGGCCAAGGTGAAGGCCTGGTCCTCGCCCGTCTTGCCCTTCAGCGACAGGCGTGCACCGTTGGAATCGGTCAACACCGTTGCGGTAATGCCGGAATTGGATGAATTGATTGCCTTGGCGATGCCTTGCAGGCTGGAATTCGATGAATCGATCGTGATCGAAACGGGTGTGCCGCTGCCGGCGGTAAAGCCGCTGATCGCGCCGTTCGAATAAGTCGCCTTGCCCAGCGTCAGCGTCAGCGTGCCCGTGCCGAGTGAAGCGGTGGGATCGCTGATCGCCGTGCTGGCCGCCACCTGAGCCGCGGCGAGCTGGCGCACTTCGATGCTGGCGGCAAGACCCGACGTGCTTTGTCCTGGGATGACGCTGGCCTTGACCACATTTTGGTTCGAACTGCTCGGCTGGGCCGTCAGCGTACCGCCCGTGATGAGCTGGGACAGGCCAGTGGCAAGGCTGGTGAGATTGCTCTTGAGCGCACCGATCGCGGAAATCTGGGTATCGAGCTTGGTGCCGCGATCCTGCAGGACCTGCGTCTTCTGGGCGAACTGCGCATTGACGAGCGAGGTGGCGAGCGAGGCCGTATCAACGCCTGAACCGGCGCCGAGCGCGGTAAGCACCGTCTGCGCGTTGCTGAGCGAGCTTGTCGTCGGCGTGGGCGTCGGCGTCGGCGTCGATGTCGTTGAAGTCGTCGTTACCATCGTCTCGCACCCACTTCTTCAGCCTTGAACACTGAAACGACCCGAAGAACCCGATGTTTAGGAATCATTCGCCTTTTCGGTCGCCAATTTGACGCCGTTTTCATCGAATCTCGCCGTGGTCGGCACGTCGATGCTGGGCGGCCTGCCGCCAGCCAGCGTATTGAGGCCAAACACGAACGCGAGCACGGTTGCGATTGGCCCGTAAAGGTCGTCGCGGATCTCCTGCCCTTCGCGCGTGGTGAAGTAGAGCGCGCGGGCGAGCATGGGATATTCCAGCATCGGCACGCGGTTTTCGGAAGCAAGTTCGCGGATCGCCAGCGCGATCACGCCGCGCCCCTTGGCAACCACCACCGGCACCTGATCGTTGGCGCGATCATATCGCAATGCAACGGAGAAATGGGTCGGGTTGGTCAGCACGACATGCGCCGAAGCCAGGGTCTGGCGCAAGTTGCGCTTCGCCGCGTCGTGTCGGCGTTGCCGGACCTGCGCCTTCACTTCTGGATTGCCTTCGGATTCCTTGTGCTCGTCCTTCACTTCCTGCTTGCTCATACGCAACCGGCGGAACATCTGGAACATCTGCACCGGCACATCGATGCCCGCGATGGCGACCAGCCCGCCCGACATCACGAACAGGATCGACATCAGCATCCAGCCCATCGATGCGACGGCATGATTGAGGTCAGTCGCGGCAAGACCGATCGACTGCGTGCTGGACCAGGACAGCATGTACCAGCCAACCGAACCGAGCAACGTCACTTTGAGCAGCGATTTTACAAGCTCGATCCAGCCCGAAACGCCGAAGATGCGCTTGAAACCCGACGCCGGGTTGACACGTTTGAACTTCGGCTGGAGCAGGGTGGCGTTGAAAGTGATCGCTCCCAACCCGACCTGGCTGAAGATCGCCGCTGCGACCGATACGACGCCAAGCGACACCAGCGACGGCACCATTTTCCAACCTGCCGCAGCAAGCGGGCGCATCGGCGAGAAATCATCGACATCGGCTCGCCCGAACTGAAAGCTTTCGGCCATCAGCGCCCGGCACGCCCCCAATAGCGACGGCCCGAACAACGCCAGCCACCCGCACCCCGCCAGCACCACCAGCGCGGTCGCAAATTCGCGTGAGCGCAGGACGTCGCCTTCCTTGAAGGCGTCCATGATGCGCTTTGGTGTTGGTGCTTCTGTCTTATCGCCGGATTGCTGTTCTGCCATCAGCCGAACACCAGACGCTGCGTGGCGGACAAGCCGTCACCGACGATGACCACCATGTAATCGCCCATCGCCGGAAAGGCGACCGCCAGCGCCACGACGCCAACCGCCAGGCTCATCGGCAAGCCGACGGCAAACAGGTTGAGTGCCGGGGCAGACCGCGACAACATGCCGACGACCAGATTGAGGCACAGCAGCAGAAAGCCGACCGGCAATGCAAGCAGGAAGCCGGCCAGAAGCGCGTATCCGCCAAAAAACGCGATGTCGCGCAGCCTCTCTACCCCCAGCCATGACTTGCCCGGCGGCATCGCTTCATAGCTTTTGACGATGATGTCAGTGAGGATGAGATGGCCGTTGAGCGACAGGAACAACAGCGTCATCAGCGTCATCAGGAACTGGCTGAGCGCGGTTGAGCTATGCCCGTTTTGCGGATCGATCGCAGCGGCAAAGCCAAGGCCCATCGCGTTGCCGATCAACTCACCCGCCACCAGCGGTGCTGCAAAGGCAATCTGGATCACGAAACCAAGCGCCAATCCCGTCAACGCCTCGGTGCCGACGGCGAGGAAAGTCATCAGCGAGAATACTTGCGCGGGCGGCTGGATGTGCTGGACGTTCATCACCAGCACCGCAATCGCGCCCGACAGCGTAACGCGCACGGTAACCGGCACCGACACCGCGCCAAATACGGGGGCAGCGATGAACGCGGCCCCGATACGCACCATCACGAAGAGGAGCGTCCAGAGCTGGGGTTCAATCGAAAGGCCAAAGCCGAGCATCGCTGTGCCTGCGCCCCTACTCTAATGAACCAGGTCAGGAATGCGTTCGAAGATGCTGACCGTGAAATCGCTGAGCAATCCCAGGATCATGCCGCCGAAAATCAGCAGCGACAGCGCAACGACGATCAATTTGGGCACGAAGGTCAGCGTCTGTTCGTTGATCGACGTCGCTGCCTGGATCATGCCCAGGATCAGGCCGGACAGCAGTGCGGGGATCAGGATCGGCGCGGCGGCCAATGCAAGCACCCACATCGCTTCGTTGGCGATGGTCAGGAAATAATCTGCGTCCATCGCCCGCTACCTGGCAAAACTGCTGGCAAGACTACCCATCGTCAGTGCCCAGCCATCGACCAGGACGAACAACAACAGCTTGAACGGCAATGAAATGATCGTTGGCGACACCATCATCATGCCCAGCGACATCAGCACGGCGGCGACGATCAGATCGACGACGATGAACGGCAGGAAGATCAGAAAGCCGATCTGGAAGGCGGTTTTCAGCTCGCTGGTCACGAAAGACGGCAACAGCACCGAAAACGGCACGTCCTGCTGGCGGGCATAAGGACCGGATTTCGCGATCTGCGCGAACATGGTGATGTCCTTGTTGCGCGTCTGCTTCAGCATGAAAGCGTGCAACGGCTCCCCCGCCGTCTTTATCATGTCGGTCGCACCCATCTGCCCTGCGGCATAAGGCTGGATCGCGCGCTGGTTCATTTCGTTCAGCGTCGGCGCCATCACGAACAGCGACAGGAACAGCGACAGGCCGATCAGCACCTGGTTCGGCGGCGTCTGCTGCAGGCCCAGCGCCTGGCGAAGCAGCGCCAGCACGATGATGATCCGCGTGAAACTGGTCATCATCAGCAGGATGCCGGGCAGGATCGACAGCAGCCCCATGATGATGAGGATCTGCAGCGACAGCGACAGTGGCGCCTTGCCCCCGCCCAGATCGCCAAGCGCGCGGTCAACCGCGTCACCGACGGCGGGGCCGGCAGGTGCTGGAACCGGAGGAACCGTCTGCACCGTCTGCGCCAGCGCGGGCATCGCCACGACAACGCAGAACAGGACGGCCAGAAGCATCAGGATGATCTTGCCCCGAACGCTCCGCTTCGTCGGTACGGATGCCGCGCGAAACAGGCTGGGGCCGCGCCCAAAGCGGCGCACGATCGGGGTATGCGTGGTCACTTTTCGATCCTGTCGATCAGCGATACGCCATTGCGGCTGACCGAAACGAGCAGCTTGCGGCCTTCGAATTCAAGCACGGCAAGGCGCGTCCCGGTGGAAATCATCATGGTTTCCTTGACGCTCAACATGCGGTTGGCCGGCTGGCCCGGCAAACGGCTTTCCAGCTTGCGCCACAAAAAGAGGCAACCGATCATCAAGCCGCACACCAGCGGCAGCATGATGACGAGCTTGATGATATATTCGGTCACGCCCGGCCTGCCCGCTTTTCGGGGCTGACCAGTTCGGTCATGCGCACGCCGAAGCGATCGCCCACCGTCACCACTTCTCCCCGGCCGATCAACGTACCGTTGACCAGCACGTCGAGCAGTTCATTGGCCTGACGATCGAGTTCGATCACGCTGGCTTCCCCCAGCGCGAGCAGTTCGCGCAGCGTGAGCGAGGTCGATCCGATCTCAACGGTCAGCTTGACGTCGACGTCCTGAAGCAGGCGGAAATTCGCCGCCAATGCCCCATCGACGGGGAACCCCCCGGTCATGTCGTTCATCGGTAATCCTCTTCAATCTTGTGTTCGATCGAGTTCAGTCTGATGGCCGCACGCCCGTTGGACGTGCCGACCATGCCCGTGCCCAGCTTGTCCTTGCCCACCATCACTGGCACGTCGTTGCCGAAATTGATCGGAATGACGTCCCCTTCCTTCAGGTCCATCAACCGGCCCAACGACATGATCGGTTCGGCCAGAACCGAGCGGACGTGGAACGGGACCGTCATCACCGAACGCGTCAGGCCGTTGCGCCAGCTCGGGTCGGGTTCCGCGCTGCGGCCCAGCACTTTGCCGGTCAGCGTCGGCGCATAGGGCTTCAACGCCGAAACCGGGTAGGCGACATCGAAATATGTTGGTTCGCGCGTGCCCATCACCAGCCCGAAACGCGTGATGATCAAGGCGTCGTCACCGTCCATCTCGGCAATCAGCGTCGGCGATGATTCCATCGTGCCTGGATGAAAATCGATGCGAGCCATCGGCTCCCAGGCGGATTTCAGCGGTGGCATCAGCATGTCGCCAAGGCGCTTGGCCATCGCTTCGCCAGCGGGCGAAAATTCGCCCGGCATGACGGTCGGCGCTTCGCCAGGGCCACCAAAGAACAGATCGAGCAGTTCAAGCACAAAACGCCCGTCGAAAACGACCAGCAACTGGCCGGCACTGGGCCGCATCGACACCGGCAACCACGCGGTCAGCCGGTCGGAGAAGCTCGCCCGGTAATCGGCAAAACGCATAACCTCGAACGGATCGGCCCACACGCGCACTTCACGCCGCACCAGCGGTTCGAACACGCCGCGCAACTGGCGCGCCATCAGCGCGCACAGGTGCTGGAGCGTATGCAGATCCCCGAACGGATTCAGGTTGGCAGTGCTGAACATCGCGCTGTGCGACACCAGCGGCCCCTGCCGCCCCCGCGACCGCCGATCGGCTCCCGTATCTGAATCTTCGTTAACCATGCCCGGTCACTGAACAACAAAATTGGTAAAGTAGACGTTACTAATTCCGCCAAAACCTTCCTTTTGCTTCAATACGCCGTTGATTGCGTGAACCAGGTGGATTTGCAGCGCGCGTTTGCCGTCGTTGTTGAACACCTGATCCTCGGTCGCGTCGCTGAGCGCCATCAGGATAGCGGAACGAATCGCAATCTCGTGCGTCTTCAAATTCTCGAGGACGCGATCGTCATAGGGGGTCGAAACAGCGATGCCGACCTGGATGAAATGCGTGCTTTCCTTCAGGTTGGCGGTGAATTCCTTTTCCATGGTGTAATAGGTCGACGCGTATTTATCGCCGCCCTCACCAATCGGCTCCTTGCTGTGGCTGGCGCCGCTTCCGCCGCCCTCACCGTGCCCTTCGGCTGCCAGGCTGGCGCGCTTTTCCTCGCTCTTGGGCACCAGATGGGGGCCGGTATCGACCTTGGCCGCCGGTCCCTTGGAACCAAGCAATCCAGCCTGCACCGCATACAGCGTGCCGCCAACCGCGCCGCCGATCAACACCAGGAACAGGACGACGAAGATCAATATCTTCATCATCCCGCCCTTTTTCTTCTTGCCGCCCTCTTCAGCGGGTTCCGGGGTCTTCGCCATCCTAATTCCCTTTCAAATCACGCAATCCAACCATCCTGATCCGCCGAATCATCGGTTGGTTCAGGGCTGGTGTTAACCGCAAGGCGGTTGGCAATCGGTTGACGCGCCGTTTCGGGTTGCCGCTGTTGGCCACCGCCCTGGCCGGAATCGACCGTGCTTTGGCCGATGCGGATGCCCCGTTGAGCGGCGATTTCGGCCAGCTTGGGCTGCGCATCGGCAAGAAGCTGGCGGGTTTCGGGCTGTTCGGCGCTGAAACGGACATGAAGCGTATCGCCGTCACGCGTCAGCGATATGTCCACCTTGCCCAGCGCATCGGGCACCAGGCGGATGCGCGTATCCTGCGCGTTGGCCGCATCACGCAGCGTTTCGATATGGTCGATCGTCTGTTCGAGCCATTTGCTGTTGGTGGTATCGACGACCGGCGAGGAAACCGGCGCGCGGATGGCGTCGCTGCCCGATGCGGAGAAGCCGGTGAGCGAGGCGATTCCGCCATTCTGGTCGTTGTCCGCCAGATCGCGCAACAAACGGCGTGACGGCGCCTGGGCAGCGGCGATCGAATCGGCAAATGCGCGTGCGGCAGGCTGGACCAGACCGACCGCCGACCGGGCCGGCGCATCCGCCTGAGCCGATGCGAGCGTTGCCACGCCACCGGCGCGCTGCGCCCTTGCATCGGCACGCCGGGCCGAAATTCCCTGCCCAATATTGTTGGCCGTCGCCTGAGCCGCGACGGAAGAGGCGACCGCCGTCGTGCCGGAGGCATCGTCCCCCTCGCGCGCCGGAGGCGAAGTTTTGGTGTCTGTTGATGTCGCCGCTTGTGCGACGATTGCTGGCGCGACAATTGCGGCCGTCGTCGCCTGGTTCGTGGCGGTTGAAGCCGTTACCGGACCGGCCGTTGGGGTAGCTTGGTTCGCCGCGTTCGCCGATGGCGGTGCCGCGCCTGCGGTGCCGCCGCTCAAACGATCCCGCAACGCCGCAGCGAGCGCGTCGATCGGATCGCTCGAATCTGCCGGTTTCTGGCTGGAGGCGTCGGCAGTCGCGATTATCGGCGTATCGCCGGCCTTGCCCTGGGCTACCGGGTCGGCAATTGCCTTGCCTGGCGTCAACTTGCCCGCTTCAACATCATCGGCATCGGCACCGGTTTGTGCAATCGCGCTCTGCTCGGCGCTGACGAGCAGAGGCAACGCCGCTCCGCTGGTGAACGCGACGTTGAATCCGCCTCCCGACACGGCCGCAACCGGCGGTGGCGGCGGAGCGGGTGGCAGGGCCTGCGGCGTGATCCAGCTAAGATCGATGAGGGTCGGGTCTGTCACCGTTCCCGACGCGTCATTTTGATCCTTGGCGTCGTCGTCCTTCTGGTCGCCATCGCCCTTGTCGGGCAAATCCTTGCCGTCCACGGCAATTTTTTGCCGCCCGTCGACCGACTCAGCGCCCTGCGCATCAGGCACGGCCTTGACCGGTGATGTCGCCTGCTGGTCACTCGACGCGGCGAGTGCGTCAGCGAATCCGCCCGAGGACGAACTGCTTGGCGCCGCGGACTGCGGCTTGACGGTTTGTAGTGCAGAAACGGCCGAAATACTGACCATGAGCTATCCCGATAAGCGGCACCAATGCCGCACATCGTATGTTCAGCAAGGATCGTGCCGATTGCGCCGAACCGACGGCGCTTCTTCAAGCGCCCGGATCGCTTTCACCGCGTCGCGGGCGGCATCCCGCTCGATCAATTTCTCAATCGCGCTCTGATCGCGGCGGGCTTCGCGCGTGGCCTCGCTCGCCGTTTCCAGCTTCTTCTCCGCCACATATACCCGATGTTCGGTAGCCGACGCCGTCTGGTGCAGGCGCTCCCGAAAATGCGCCGCGGCGATGAACGAAAACGCTTCCGTCGCACTTGGCGCGGGCGCAACCGCCTCGCTCAACTGGCGGATGCGATGGCGCAGTTCATGCTCACTGGTCACCTGATCGCGAGCGCGCACTTCGTCGGCAAGTTTCAGGTTGAGCTGCAACGTTCGCACCCGAAGG
The DNA here is from genome assembly GCA_041659385.1 of Sphingomonas sp. Taxonomy (GTDB): domain Bacteria; phylum Pseudomonadota; class Alphaproteobacteria; order Sphingomonadales; family Sphingomonadaceae; genus Sphingomonas. Next base: position 123,079 of record JBAZYJ010000001.1, on the reverse strand, counting down.
ACGCGACCAAGCTTGACGCCTTTTTTAGCCATCGCCGAACACGCCGATCAGCTCGTTCACGGCTTCGTCCATCGAAATGATCTGGTCGGGATCCTGCCGGATATATTCGATGATCGCGCCGTGGCTGGCGATCGCGGCGTCGATCGTCGGGTCGGCGCCCGCGCGATAAGCGCCCATCAGCACCAGATCGCGATTTTCCTCGTAAGTCGCCAGATGTCCCCGCAATACCCGCGCCGCGCGCTGATGCGGTTTGTCGACGATGTCGGTCATCACGCGGCTGACCGATGGACCGATATCGATCGCCGGATAAACGCCGCGCTCCGCCATCTGGCGCGACAGGACGATGTGGCCGTCGAGGATCGAACGCGCCGAATCGACCACCGGATCATTGCCGTCATCGCCATCGGCCAGCACGGTATAGATCGCCGTAATCGACCCGCCCGACGAAACGCTGGCACCTGCCCGTTCGATGATATTGGGCAACATGGCGATGGCCGACGGCGGATAACCGCGCGCCGATGCCGGTTCGCCCAGCGCAAGCCCGATTTCGCGGCCCGCATGGGCAACGCGCGTCAGCGAATCCATGATGAGCAGGACGTTCTTGCCCTCCGCACGAAACGCCTCGGCAATGGCGGTGGCGCGCAAGGCGCCCCGAATGCGCAACACCGGCGAATGATTGGCGGGCACGGCAACGACGACCGCTCGCTTGCGCGCTTCGCCGGCAACCTTGGTTTCCAGAAAGTCGGCGACTTCGCGGCTGCGTTCGCCGATCAGGCCGATGACGATGACGTCGGCCTGCGCGGCGCGCACGATCATGCCAAGCAGCACCGATTTGCCGACGCCAGACCCTGCCATGATGCCGATACGCTGCCCCTGGCCGATCGTCAGCAGGCCGTTGATCGCCCGCACGCCAACGTCCATCGGCTTCAAAACGCGGCCTCGATCGAGCGGATTGGCCGGTTTCCCGGCCAATGGCCACCGATCGGCACCCCGGATCGGCCCCATGCCGTCGATCGGCTTGCCCGCACCGTCAATAACGCGGCCCAGCAACGCGGCCCCCACTTCGGCTTCCCCAGGTGAGCCGACGGGGCGGACGGGCGCTTGCGGCAGCAACGGAGCACTGCCGCCAAGGTTCATCAACATCGTTCGGCCGGACCGGAAGCCGATGACCTCGGCCTCGACACGCCCCGGCCCGTGGCCGATCGCGCAAACGGTGCCGACGGGCAAGGTCAGGCCGGTTGCTTCCATCAGCAACCCGTCAAACGAGGCAAGGCGTCCTGAAACGCTGGGTGCGGGCGTAAAGTCCGCCTGCGCCAGCCCATCGAGATAATCGGCGGAAAAGCGGTTCAGCATAGCGGCGGCACGCCAACCCGCTCAATCGCCTGGGCAAGCTGTTCGAGCCACAGGTCCGGGCCGTCCTCTACCAGGGTGGAAGCCGATTCCAGAACGAAGCTGCCGCGTTCGATCAGCGCATCACCCAGCGGGTGGATTCCGGCAGGCAGCGAGTCCTTCAACAACGGCAGGTCCTCCGGATTGACGCGCAAGGTCGCATTTTCGGCGCCGTCGGCAATCAGGTCAGTCGCCGCCTCGATCCGTTTGGTCAAAAGTTCAGGCGAAACCCCGATATCACCGATGATCTTGGACACCAGGAACAGCACGGTCTGGCGCAGGCGCCCGGCAACAAGGTCTCGATCGACGCGTTCGGCGGATTTCAGCGCCTCACCCAGGCCACGCAGCGTTGCCTGGTCGCGCTCACGCTCCAACTCGCCTTGTTCATGGCCTTCGTGAAAGCCCTGGGCATAGCCTTCCGCTCGCGCTTCCGCGATCGGATCGATGAAATGCGCTGGTTCGGTCGGCGAAGAGCCGTCGGGATCGGCCGCAGCCGCGGCGGCATCGGCCGCGGCCTGAGCGAACCGTGCGCCAACCGGTTGTGGGGAAAAGCCCGCCTCTCCGTCATCCGGTTTGGCAGACGCCGTCGGGCGCCGCGAGGATGCGCGCCCCGCGCGCGCTTTCAGGTCGCGTGGTGCGAAACCCTCCTCGGCTTCAACCGCATAGGACAATGCCAGGGCCCGCGCCGCCTCATCCAGCCGCGACGCAAAACCGGCGGTGAAATCAGACATAATCGTCCTCGCCCCCGCCCATCATGATCGTGCCGTCCTTGGCAAGGTTGCGGGCGATCTGGATGACTGCCTTTTGCGCTTCGACCACTTCGGACAGGCGCATCGGTCCGCGCGCTTCCATTTCGTCGCGGATCGAGTCCGCCGCACGGCTGGACATGCAGCCCAGGAAGCGATTGCGCGCCGCCTCGTCCACGCCCTTGAGCGCGCGAGTGAGGATATCGCCTTCGATGTTGCGGATAAGGGTTCCCAGATTCTTGTCGTCGAGATCGAGCAGGTTTTCGAACACGAACATCGCTTCCTCGATGGCGCGCGCGGTTTCGCGGTCCATCTTGGCCAGCTTCGGCATGACGCGCGCTTCGGTTGCCTTGCGCGCGCTCGACATGATCTTGGCGGCCTCGCGCGTCCCGCCCAGTGAAACGCCCCCCGAATTGCGGGCTGAACCAACCCGCCCCGCCAACACCGTTTTCAACGTTTCAACCGCTTCGGGCGTGATCGGCCCCAGCTTGGCGATGCGATGCAGCACGTCGGGCTGAATCGATTCGGGCAGAATTTCCAATACTTGCGCGCCGATCGACGGATCGAGATTGGCGATGATGACCGCGACGATCTGCGGATGTTCCTTGTCGACCAGTTGCGCGATCTCGCTCGCGTCGAGCCAGTCGAGCAGATCAAGCTCGCAAGCCGCTGCCGCCGGCGTGATCCGAGCGAGCACGCTGTCGGCCTTTTCCTGGCCAAGCGCACGCATCATCACGGATTCGATTTTTGGCCTGGGATCGAAACCGACCGCCGTGCGGTCACGCGCACGCGCCACGAAATCATCGAGGACCGATTCGACCTCAAGTTCGCTGACATCGGCCACGGCAAACATCGCCCGGCCCAGATCACGAACTTCGTCCGGCTCCAGTTTCTTCAGGATGGAAGCGGCTTCGTCATCGCCCACCAGCATCATCAGCACGGCCGCGCGCTCGACACCGGAAAAGGTCTTTGGTGCAGGTTCTTCCATCAGTTCGATTCCTGCTTGATCATGTCGCGTACCGCCAGCGCGGCGCGCGTCGGGTTGTCGCGGGTAAAGCCCTGCACCATCGCAATGCGATCGTCATAGCCACGCGTCTGTTCCAGCATCTCGATGCTGATCGACGAACGCTTGGGCGGTGCAAGCACCGCTTCGCCGGTTTCCTCGTTGAAGACGAGTTCGGGCGCCGATGGCCGGGCGTTGGGTTCAGCGGCCTCGTCGCGTTTCTTCATCAACCCGCGCGCCAGCGGCCGCACACCCAGCATCAGCACCAGCAGGGCAATGATTACCGCCGTTGCGTTGCGCGCCACCAGGGGCACCCAGGCAGCTTCATACCATGGTGCCTTGACCGCGGTGTCGACAGGCGCTGCGAAGTGGCGCGAAATCACCGTCACCTGGTCGTTGCGCGCCTGATCATAGCCGACCGCCGCGCGCACCAGATCATTGAGCTGCTGGATTTCCATTGCACTGCGCGGCTTGCCCGTTTCAGGATCACGCAGCACCACGGCAACCGACAGGCGACGAACCTTGCCCGGTACACCACGCGTTACCGACACTTCCTTACCCAGATCATAGGCGCGGGCATAAGTGTCGGACTGTTTGACGACATCGGCAGGCGCCCCACCGCCACCCGCGGTTCCGCCGCCGGGCGCACCGGTGCCAGCGCCCGCAGCCGGTGCACCCGCAGCGGGTGTCGCGGGCTTGGGCGCGGTAATCGTGCTGGCCGGCGGTGCGGTGTTGGACAGCGCCCCTGGAATACCCGCGGCATTGCCGGGGCCCTTTTGATCGCCGACCCAATTGCCCTGTTCGGCACGCAGCGAGCCATCCTTCTCATAGCTTTCGCGCGTCGCCTGGGTTTCGTCCAGATCGACATCCGCCTGCACTTCGGCCGAGAAATTTCCCACGCCGACCAGCGGGGTCAACAACTGGTTGATCTGTTCCCGATATTTGGCTTCGATCTTGCGCTGGAAGTCGATGCGGGCATCGCTTGCCTGGGTTGCGCTGTCGCTCGACCCCGGATGGCTGAGCAGCGCCCCCATCTGATCGACAATGGTGACCGCATCAGGCTTCATGCCCGGTACGGACGAGGCGACCAGATTGACGATCGAGGACACCTGAGCGTCCGACAGGCTGCGCCCCGGCTGGAGCCGAAGGATAACCGATGCCGATGGTTCGGCATGATCGCGCACGAACACCGTCGATTCCGGCATGGCAAGGTGAACGCGCGCGTCGCCAACCGCATCGATTTCGCCAATCGACTGGGCCAGTTCGCTTTCGCGCGCCTGACGGAGGCGCTCGCCCTCGACCGCGCGGGAAACCCCCATCGGAAGCTGGTCGAGCACCTGATACCCGGTCGGCGCCGCCTTGGGCAGGCCCTGACCGGCCAACAACAGCCGAGCGCGCGAATAATCGTCCTCGTTGACGGTCAGCGCGCCGGTCGCATCGTCGATGCGGCTCTTGATGTTCGCCTGGGTCAGCGCCTGGGTGACGGCTGCCTTGTCGCTGTCGGGCAGGTTGGGAAACAGCGTCTTTTGCGTCGGAGTGGACAATAGCATCCACGCCAGCGCCGCCGATGCCAGCAAACCGACAAGCATGATCATCGGCAAGCTGCGCTTTACCGCGGGTTGAGACAGGAGGCCGGCAATCTGCTTCAGCGGATTGGCGAACCGTTCGGACGTCACGACGCCAGCAGGCGAAGCGGCGGAAGGAGTGAGTGCGTTGCTCATCGATTACACCGGCATGCTCATGATGTCCTTGTATGCGGACAGTAATTTGTTGCGGACTTGCAACGTCGCTTCGAAACTGACGCCAGCCTGCTGGCGGGCCAGCATGACCTTGGCGATATCGACGCCCTCGCCGCGCTGGTACGCGTCGGAAAGCTGACCGGCCTGGCTTTGCTGATCGTTGACGCTGCTGAGCGCCTGCTGAAAAGCCGAGGCGAAATTGTTCCCCGGATTGGCCACGGCCTGCGTCGCCGTCGTGACTGGCGCCGGATTGCTGACGCTGGCCGACTGGCTGGCGCGCTGCAGCGCCTGGTTCTGTTCCAGGATCTGGGCACGGAGCGCCAGCACCCGGTCGACGCTGGTCGCGCCGCCTATACCCCCAACACCACTCATGCCGAAGCCGCCCTGTTATTATTAGGGATGATGTCTTCGCCCTGGTCGCGCGCTCGCGCGAGCCGATAGCGAAGAGTGCGTTCTGAAATGCCCAGCCGCCGCGCGGTTTCCGTCCGGCTGCCGCCACAGGCTGCCAGTGTATCGCGGATTGCCTGGAATTCGGACATCTGGACGATGTTGCCCAATGTCGCGGGCGATGCTGGGCGCGACGTCTGCGTCGCCATCGGGCGGTCGAACAGGATGTGCTGGGCGCAAATCGTGTCGCCCGCAGCGAACAGCAGCGCGCGCTGGACGACATTTTCCAGTTCGCGGACATTGCCGGGCCAATCATGCAGCATCAGCAGGTCGATCGCCGACTGGTCGATCCATGGCACGCAGGCGCGGCCAGCCGCATGGCGCAGCACCAGCGTCGCCGCGAGCGCCGGAATATCCTGCGGGCGTTCGGCCAATGGCTTGGTCGCCAGCGGAAATACGCTCAACCGATAGTAAAGATCCTGGCGGAACCGCCCTTCGGCGACCTCGATCTGCAAGTCGCGGTTGGCGCAGGCGATCACGCGGACATCGATCGGTTCTGGCGTCGAGGCGCCAAGCGGCACCACTTCGCGTTCCTGCAAGGCGCGCAACAGCTTGGCCTGAAGCGTAATCGGCATCTCGGCGATTTCGTCGAGCAGCAGCGTGCCGCCATTCGCCGCGCGGAAAAAGCCCTCTCCACCCGACGAGGCACCGGTAAACGCGCCCTTCTGGTGGCCGAACAGCAGCGCTTCCAGCATGGTTTCAGGCAGTGCCGCGCAGTTGATCGCGATGAACGGTCCGTCGCGGCGGCTTGACTGAAGGTGGATGGTGCGCGCCAGCACTTCCTTGCCGGTGCCTGTCGGCCCGTTGATGAGCACGGTGATGTCAGCGGCTGCCACCCGGTCTGCCAGCGCGAACAGCGCCAGACTTTCGGGATCGGCGGCGGTCGGGGTTTCCGGGCCGCCGATGATCGCGCGAACAAAGGCATCGCCCACCGACGCATCGTCGGCGCAATATCCCACGCGGGCCGGGTTGCCGTCGCGTGCCGGAGTGACGTAGCGGCCATCATTGCCCAGGATCACGGTGCGGGCGGGGCACGATGGCACCTCGCCTTCCGCGATCAGGAACAGGGCGCCCGGGCGAGCCTTGCCGTCTTCAAACGAGCCGATCTCAAAACCTTGCGCGCGCAAGGACGAGACCAGCGCGTATTTCTGACGGAGCACAGCAGCAGACGGGTAGATAATGGGCATTGCGTTCCCCCTAAGACCCGCAAACAATGCCCGTGATATGGTAAACCAACCGTAAATATGCCGGTCTCCGGCAAGTTCTTTCCGCCCTTGCCGCCCGAATTCGCTACTCACATTGGTTATCCGGGCGCGCAGCGCGCGTATTACACGCCCGCGCGCGCGCAAGGGCGGCTCCGTCGGGGCGATCGGCACCCGGCCACAAGCATCGATTGCAAAAAATTCGGGCCGAGTCGGAAAAATGCTTAATCCGCGCCGCCGGTGGCCGTTCCTAGTGGTGGCGGCTCAGCCCTTCCGTTTGGGGGGCGGCGGGGTCGCAGAGCAAACGGAGACTGGATACCATGACTGTTATCGGAACCAACGTTACCGCGTTGAAAGCAAGCAACGCTTCGAGCCGCGCCAATAGTGCGCTGTCCAAGAGCATCGAACGCCTGTCGACCGGCAAGCGCATCAACAGCGCTGGCGATGACGCCGCCGGCCTGGCCATTGCCACCTCTTTCACTTCGCAGATCCGTGGTCAGAACCAGGCGATCCGCAATGCCAATGACGGCATCGCGCTTGCCCAGACTGCCGACGGCGCACTTGGTGAAGCAACCAACATTCTGCAGCGCATTCGTGAACTGGCCGTTCAGTCGGCTTCGGGCACGTACAGCGATACCGACCGTTCGAACCTTCAGACCGAAGTTGGCCAGCTCACGCAGCAGCTCGGCAGCATCGTTTCGGGTACGACCTTCAACGGCGTTACGCTGTTCGGTTCGGCTACAGACACCTCGGTCAGCATTCAGGCCGGCTCGGGCGCTACGGACACTGTTTCGCTGACCATTACCGCACTCGACACGACGGCTGCACAGACTGCGGACATCAGCACCGCCGCTGGCGCAACCACCGCGCTGACCGACGTTGATGATGCGCTGAAAGCAGTCAACACGACCCGCGCTTCGTTGGGTGCCGGCCAGAGCCGTCTCAGCTCGGTCGTCAACAACCTGACCAACTCAGTCGTCAACCTGACCGATGCACGTAGCCGGATCGAAGACGTCGACTTCTCGACCGAAACGACCGAACTGGCGAAGCAGCAGATTCTTTCGCAGGCTTCGTCGGCACTGATCGCTCAGGCAAACCAGAGCCAGCAGGGCGTTCTGCGTCTGCTCCAGTAATACTGGAAACGGCTCCGGCACCGCCCCCCTAACCGGGTGTCGGAGCCGCCCGGCGCTCCCGGCCAAGACTTGGAGAGCAAAACCTACCCCGGTGACCGCACGCGGTTGCCGGGGTTTTACTGTGTGCGGCAGGCAGGATCATCGTCAGCCTGCCCGGTGGCTTAATGCGATCCGATCCGACGCGCGCGATACGGATCGCGCCGTCAACTCCTGGACAATACCGGTGCGGAACTCACTCCGGCACGCAACTGTCGGACAAGCGCGGCGCTCGAGGCGCGGGCGGTAGCGATGATTCGGATGCTGATTTCAGCCCTGACGGGTCCGCAGCGGCGGGACAGCCGATGGCGGCACTATAGTACCGCGCGCGCGAGGGCCTTTTTCAGGCGCGCATGCGCCGATGCCTTGATCTGGCAAATGCGCGCAGCGCCCACGCCAAGCACCTGGCCGATTTCCTCGAGATTCAGTTCCTCGACATAATAGAGCTGAATCACCTGCGCCTCGCGTTCGGGCAGCGCCTTGATGGCGGCGACCAGCGCCACACGCTGATCGGCGTCGGCCAGTTGATCGAACGCGCTTGGTTCATCACTCATGAACCAGGGCTGCTCGTCGGAATAGACGTCATCGATGGGATCGAACCGGACGGCTTCCGCCGTGGCGTAATCGGTGCGCAGCTTTTCCAATGTTACTCCCAACCGATTGGCGACAGCAGTGTCATCCGGCTTCTTGCCGGTTTCGGTCATCAACGCGGCGATTGCGTCGTTATAGGCACGCCGTCGACGCATCGCGCCACGGGTCAGTGTCGCTTGCCGTCGCAATTCATCGATCATCGCCCCGCGCACGCGCGTTTGCAGATATTGATCGAACGTGGCCTGGCCACGCTCCTCGAACGAAGACGCAGCCTCAACCAAAGCGACAAGGCCGATCTGGATCAGATCCTCGATCTCGATCAGGCTGCTCATATTGCCATGAACATGCCAGGCGGCCCGGCGGACCAGCGGCATATGCTTGCGGACCAGCGCCTCAAGCGCGCCCGGTTGCGAGCCGTCGCGCGTATAAGTCAGCGGCGTGGCCCCCTGAAAGGCGTCCCGAAATGGTGGCTCTACACTCATGCGGGCAATGCTCCCGGCGCGCCGATCACGGCGACGACCTCAACCGATTTGTCTTCTGGGACCTCAAAGAAGCTCATCACCGGCGTGTCAGGCATGCACGACCTGACCAGCTTGCGGATCGCCAGGCGAATGGCCGGCTGAACCACCAGCGCGAACGGCTTGGCTTCGGCAATCAACGGCCGTGCTGCCTGCTGCAGCGCATCGACGATGCGGCGGCCAAGATCAGGTTCGATGGTGTGGCGCCGTGACGGGTCCGAGCGGACGGCCTGGCCAAGCAAGCCTTCCAGTTGGCCCTCCAGCGTCATCACCCGCAACGGTTCGCGCATGCCGCACAGTTTCTGGATAATCAGCGCGCCAAGCTCGGGACGAATGGCCTCGATCAGCTCCTCTGCATCGAGGGTGCGTTGTGCGGCCACCGCGATTGCAGCCGCGATCCGGCGGAACTCGCGGATCGGAATGCCTTCGGCCAGCAGTCCCTTCAACACCTGGGTCAACGTGGTCAGCGGCAGCGGCGCAGGCGACAACGACGCCACCAGATTGGCCGCGCGCTCCTTCAGCCCGTCGAGCAGGTTCTGCACTTCGTCCGGGCCAAGCAGATCAGACGCGTTCTGGTTCAGCAGATGGTTGAGGTGCGTCGCCATCACCGTGCTGGCATCGACGACCAGATAGCCCGCGCCCGTGGCGGCATCGCTGTCGCCATTGGAAATCCACGTTGCCTCAAGGCCGAAGGTCGGATCTTTCGCCGCCTTGCCGTTCAGCTTGCCAAAGGCCTGACCGGTGTTCAGCGCCAGCATTTCATCAGGCGAAACCGTGTCTTCGCCGACGACCACGCCGCCGATGACGATGCGATATGTATAAGGCGCAAGGTTGATGTCGTCGCGCACCCGCACTTGCGGCACGACGAAGCCCAGTTCCTTGGAAAGTTGACGCCGGACGCCAGTGATGCGGCCAGTCAACGGGCTGCCACGTCGTTCGTCGACCAGCGGCACCAGCCCATAACCGATATCGATATTGACCTGGATCGCGTCGGCGACTTCGTCCCAACTGATCTTGCTGAGATCGATCGGCGCGGGTTCCTCGACCGGGACGACCACCGGGCGGCGAGCGATCTGGCGCAGTCGCCAGGCCAGGAAAGCGGCAATCGCGGCGGCAGGCAGGATGACAAGATGCGGCATCCCCGGCAACACGCCGAGCAAGGCAAGGATGCCGGCAACCGGCGTCCATGTCGCAGCCGCGCCGAACTGGCTGCCGATCTGGCCGGCGAGATCCTTGGAAGACGTCACGCGGGTTACGATCGCGGCCGCCGCGATCGACAGCATCAGGCTGGGAATCTGCGCGACCAGCGCGTCGCCGATCGCCAGAAGCACATAATTGTGAGCCGCGTTGGCGATCGTCATGCCGTGGCTGACGGGTCCCAGGATCAGGCCCCCGACGATATTCGCCGCCAGAATCAACAGTCCGGCGATCGCATCGCCCTTCACGAACTTGGACGAACCGTCCATCGAGCCATAGAAATCGGCTTCGGTCGCCACCTCGACCCGGCGTGCGCGCGCTTCGTCGGGCGTCATCAGGCCGGCGTTGAGGTCGGCGTCGATCGCCAATTGCTTGCCGGGCAAGGCATCCAGGGTGAAACGCGCCGAAACTTCGGACACGCGGCCCGCACCCTTGGTGACCACGATCAGGTTGATGATGACCAGAATCGAAAAGACGAACAGGCCGACGACATAATCGCCGCCGATCAGGAAAGTACCGAACGCCTCGATCACGTGGCCCGCTGCGCCTTCGCCTTCATGGCCGTGAACCAGCACGACGCGCGTCGAGGCGACGTTGAGCGACAGGCGGAACAGCGTGGCGAACAACAACACGGTAGGAAATGCCGAGAAGTCGAGCGGTTTTTGCGCGTTCAACGCGACCATCAACACCGCAAGGCTGATCGTGATGTTGAGGATGAAGAACATGTCGAGCGCGGCGGCCGGAATCGGCACGACCATCAACATGACCAGCATCAGGATCGCGCCGGGAAGCGCGGCACCACGAGCAAGGAGCGGAAATCCGCGCAAATTGAGCAGGGCAAGGTTCATGCGTCAGCCGCCTATCGTCGCAAGCATCATGTAGGCGAGTTGCGCGAGCTTGGGCGTCGGTCGCAAAATGCTCACCGACGGCGCGCGCGAACCGCCGTTCAATTGGTCCAGGGTGGCGTGTGCCCATTGCAGGGCGTTGCCCGGCGATGTCTCTCCATTGCCAGGAATGACCGTCAGCGCTTCGCCGCCCAGCGCGGCGATCACCGGCTTGCTGGCGAACACGCCGCCTGACGACGGGCCAAACGTTGCCGACGCAAGGCCGGTCGCGCCGACGCTCGCCGCGCCGTGGTCAAGCCGGGCCGAGAAATTCTGGTAGATTTCGCCAAGGGTGCGCGGCTGACCGCTGCCGTTGTAGAAGATGGCGCGATTGGCCCGCGCGGCCGCCGGGAACATCGCGGCGCCAACGCGATCCGGATTGTTGGCCAGCGTCGACAAAAACGTCCGCGCACCACCAAGACCCAGGAAGTGCGCCATATAGAGGTCCGTGCCCGTCGCCGAACGACCGAGCGAACCTTCGATCGCGGTCTTGTTGTCAGCGGCATGTTCGGCGGCCATCAACGCGGCGGTCTGCGGATCGTTGCGCAGGTTCAAAATGGCCTGGCGGGTTTGCGGGTCGCCAACGGTAAGGCGGCCATTGGCACCCGGTTGGATGGCGTCCGCCGCCCAGCCAAGCCCATGTTCGGCGCCGTGCTGCTTGACGACTGACAGCCAGCTTTGCTCGATGAACTGATACAGGCCCGACGCGGACGACGTCGCCGCCCTGGCATCGGCCCGGAAACCGCTTTCCAGCTTGGCCTGGCCAAGCAGGTAATTAAAATCGATTCCAGTCTTCTGGCTGGCAAGCGCGATCGCCGACTGGATCGTGCCTGTGCCATTGCTGATCGGAATTACACCCATCGAACCCAACTACGTTACCCCTAACGGGAGCAACGCAGCAAAGATCGTGCCAAACTATCCGGATTGTTAAGAAACGGCGATCACGCCATTGCGGCGATCGACGGGCGGTATCCACCACCTTCCGCACCGGCAATCTGTTGCAGGCGGCGGCGGACATTTGCCGCCATCAGGTTGACATAGATGCGGCAGGTTTCGTTCAGGCGCTGCGCTTCTTCGGTCAGCAGGCGCAGCTCGGGCGATGGCGGCCCATCGTCGGTTGCATTGGCCACCGCTTCGATATGCGCAAGCTTGGTCTGGGTGGCACGTTCCAGCCCGTTGATGTCGTTCGACTTCAGCGCGGCGATCTCAGCATGAAGCGCGTCGATCACCCGAACCATGGCATCATGACGATTCATGCGGCTTCCATTCCAGCTTGAGCGCGATCAGGCGATCGGCAATGGTTTCCGGAGTGATCGGATAGGTTCCACGGGCGATCGCGGAACGAATACGCGAGACCCGTTCGGTATCGACGGGCGGTGGTCCGCTCAACGAGCGCGAAACAGCCGCCGCGGACGCTGCTGCATTGCTGGCAGTGGTTGCGCTTGCCGCCGGAGAAACCGGCGCGACCGGCGAAACCTGGGCAACCGGTGATGTTGGCGCGGCAACATTGGTCGCAACCGGCGAAACTCGCCGATCGACCGCTGTAACTGGTTTCGCACCGATGGAATCCACCATGCCTACGCCCCTTGGAATTAATCCACGGAAGTAGGAACGGCCGATGCCGCAAAACCTTTAGAAAAAATTTATTGGGCCCAGCCAGGAAGCGTAGCACGGCCTGATTCCAATGCGATAGCCTGAACCGGCTTCTTCACGTTATCGACGTTGACCAGCAATCTGGCGCCCGATGCGGCGTCGGTCATCGCAATACCGTCGCGCGAAACTGCAAAACCCGGCGCATTGACTTCAATCGTCACCGGGTCGCCGCGCTTGATGACAATGACGGGCTTTGGCGCCGGTGCTGCTGCGGGAACGGGCACAGGCGCGGTCGGCGGCGAAACGAGCATGGGGACATATATCCGCCAGTCGGGGTTGGTGCACCGCACGACCACGGCACTGCGGCCATTACCGAACCACGACATTGCCACCATCGGGCATGTGGCAAGCTTCAACCGCTTGTCGACGGCCGCGCGCGCGCCGCCCTCCGTGCCAATGGGCTGGCCAGTAAAGCTGGCGACCGCAGCGTCGATTGCGCTGGTATCCTGAAAGGCACGCTGCGCATTGGCTGGCACAACGGGTGAGGCAAGCAGCGCAATCGGCATCAACGCGATCGACAGTGGGCGAGGCATTGTCTTCTCCATCATATCAATGGCTGGTTCGGGCATCTGGCGCGGGCTGGCCGCCCGCGGCATCGACCGGCAATCCGGCAGAATCCTGCCGCGCACCGGCAAAACCCAGGCTGACCTGGACCATGCGGCGCTGCGGACCGGCGGTATCGGCGGCAATGCCGATCGACAGGCGGACGCCCGGAATGGCATCGGCAAGCGCGCCTGCAACCGCGCGCGCGCGGTCGACCGCCAGCAAGGAAGCGCTGCCGGTCGCCGGATCGACATCGGCATCACTGCCGTCGGTGCTGCCGATAACCGTCAGCACGGTTCGGTCATCCTGAGTTTGCTCCCGCGCCCAGCGGATCAGCGCGGTGGGAAATTGGCGAAGCCTGCCGTCGCCCGGCGAAAACCCATTAACTGCCGCCGCCGCAACGGGCAGTGGCGCCGCCGCGACCGGTAGATCCGTACCGCCGAACGTATCGCGCAATGCCCGGGCAATGGCGCCACGGTCGTTGCTTTGCTCCGCCTGCAGCAGCACGAAAAAGCCAACCAGCAACAAGCCGAGATCGGCGAGCGTCACCAGCCAGGCGGGTCGTCCGGGAACCGAGGCGGGGAAAGCATCGGACAGCAATGGATCGGCAACGCTCATGCCGCCGCCTGCCCCAAATGGCGTGGCGCCTCTCGCACGGCGATCGCAATCAACGGCGCATCGAGGCGCTGGCGCTCAACCGCCTCCGCTCGTGCCAAACGGCGCAATCGCACCGCAATCGGCATCGCCAGTAAATTGCCAAGCAGGGCGCCGTAAAGGGTCGCCAGCAGGGCAATTGCCATCGCAGCACCAATCGCAGCCGGATCATTCATCGTGGCGAACATGCGGACAAGCCCGATCAGCGTGCCGACCAGCCCCATGGCCGGTGCCACTTCGGCCGCACCCGCCCAGACGTCGGCCGCCGCGACATGCCGCTCGACCCGTGCCCGGCGTCGATCACGGATCGTCGCGGCAACCACATCGGCTTCATGCCCATCGACGATGGCAGCGATGGCCGCGGCGACATCAGGATCGGCGATCCGCGACCGGTCGAGCGCCATCACCCCGTGGCGGTGCGCAATACGGCCAAGCGCGCCAATCTGTTCGACCAGCGAATCAGCGTTGAACAATCGCCGTGGCAACACGACAAGCGCATGCACCGCGCGGGCAACGTCGCCGAGCGGTTGACGCAGTAGCGTCGCCAGCGTCGTGCCGCCAAGCACGATCGTGATGGCGACCGGATCGATAAAGGGCTCCAAGGGCCCGACAAAGGCCGGTATGTTCATGCCACACGCACAAGCAAGAGCCGGGCCAATTCCCAAAACGGCGACTAAACGCCCCGGGGGGCATCCGCACGTCGCGCGCGTGGCACGCGATAAATAGAGCCAGGCCGCTTGTCTGGTTTACCGACCACTCGCTCGCCGCCAGCCCAATCGACCGGCAAAGCGGCAACCGACCCGGCAATCATTGCCGCCAACCGGCAAGTTTTTGCCGCCCACTCCTGCAAACACGGCAAATTGGGGCATCAGGCACTCCCGTGGACGAATTGGCACGCACATTGCTTAGTACTCACGCAGGCAACTAGGTGTGGAGTGCGCCACGATGGCAAACGACCTTCTTTTCGGGATCAACGGCGCGGCGCTCGAATTGCGTTCGCGGCGGTTGGGCCTGCTCGCCTCCAATATCGCGAATGCGTCGACGCCGGGCTACAAGGCCAAGGACATCGACTTTTCGTCAGCTCTTTCCGCTGCGACGTCGGGCACGGTTTCAACCGACCAGGCGATCAGCAGCGCCACGCTCTATCGCAATCCCACCCAGCCCTCGCTCGACGGCAACACGGTGGAACTGTCGACCGAGCAGACGGCTTTTGCGGAAAACGCGATCCAGTATCAGACGACGCTGTCGTTCCTGAACGGGCGGATCGGCGAAATCACCCGCGCGCTGAGGGGTGAATAACGATGGCTGACAAGCCACTCACCATCTTCGACGTCGCGGGGCGCGCAATGTCTGCGCAGCTCGTCCGGCTGAATACCACGGCGTCCAACCTCGCCAATGTCGGCGTGACGTCGGGCAGCGCGGAAACAGCCTATCGCTCGCTCAAACCGGTGTTCCGCACACAATATGACGCGGCATCGGGGCTGGCGACCGTCAATGTCGATCGCATCGTTACGGCCGGCGAAGAGCCGACCAAGCGTTACGATCCGGGCAATCCGCTCGCCGACAAGGACGGCAATGTCTTTGACGCTGCCGTCGATGAAACCCGCGAATTCGTCGACATGATGGAGACGGCACGCGGCTACCAAAACAACGTCGAGGTCCTTCAGACGGCCAAGACACTGATCCTCGACACCATCAAGCTGGGACGCTGATAATGGCTACTGCATTTGACACCACGCTCACCAATCTGGGCATCAACCGGGCGGGCAGCACCACGCCGCAAGTCCAGACCGCGAGCCAGGCCGACCAGCTCAGCTCCAGCGATTTCATCAAGCTGCTGACCGCCCAGCTCCAGAATCAGGACCCAACCAGCCCGGTCGATGCGACGCAGCAGCTCACCCAGCTTGCGCAATTTTCCCAGGTTTCGGGCATCAGCGAGATCAATACGACGCTGAAATCGATCCAGGACCAGCTTTCCGCGAAGAGCGGAACGACGACGACATCGGACGCGCTGGCCTATGTCGGCCACAATGTGCTGGTGCCCGGCGACACGGCGTATCCGCGCACCTCCGGTGGCCTTTCGGGCGCCGTTGAACTTGGTGGCGATGCATCCGATGTCAGCCTGGCGATCGAAACCCAGGATGGCCAGGTGTTGAGAACCCAAAGCCTCGGCGCCCAGGCCAAAGGCACCGTCAATTTCGACTGGGATGGATTGACCGCCAGCGGCGCCGACGCAGGGTCGGGGCCGTTCAAGGTGGTCGTGACAGCCAACAGCGATGGCAAGGCCGTTTCGGCCCAGCCGCTGATCTGGGCGCCCGTCAGTTCGGTATCGCTGCCCTCGACCGGCGGACCGGTGCTGTCGCTGCCTGGCGTCGGCCAGGTCAACGCATCCGATGTCCGCGAAGTCGGCTGAGGCTCAATCCAAGTCAATCGATTCCATCCATCCAATCTGACAAGTTCGATCAGGAGATAACTAAATGTCCTTCTACACTTCCTTGAGCGGCCTTCAGGCGGCACAGACCGATCTTTCGGTGATCTCGCACAACCTCGCCAACGTCTCGACCAACGGCTTCAAGAAGAGCCGTTCGGAATTCGCCGACGTGATCGCGTCGTCGGTGTCGCAGAACCCGACATCGCAGATCGGTTCAGGCGTTGTGGTAAAGGCCAACCGCCAGCAGTTCAGCCAGGGCAATCTCGTCCAGTCGTCGTCGTCGCTTGATCTGGCGATTTCGGGCGACGGCTTCTTCGCGGTCAAGCCTGCACTCGATCAGGCCGACGTCAATTTCACGCGCAACGGCGCCTTTTCGGTCGATACCGATCACTATATCGTCGATGGCCAGGGCGCTCATCTGCTCGGCTATCCGGTGGATGGCAGCGGCAACGTGGTATCGTCCAACCTGGGCAGCACCATTCCGCTGCAACTGCCATCGACCAGCGGTGCACCGGTTGCCACGTCGACGGTGGCGCTGACCACCAGCCTGCCCTCGACGGCGACGGTGCCGACGAATGCGACGTTCAATCGTTTCGATCCGACCAGCTACAACGCGGCAACCTCGACGACGATTTATGACAGCGACGGCAGCCCGCAGACGCTGACCAATTATTTCGTCCGCACCGGCACAGGTACGCCGAGCACGTGGAACGCCTATAGCTTCGTTGGCGACCAGCAGCTCACCAGCGGTGGTTCGGCGGCGCCGATCCCGCTCAGCTTCGATGCGTCGGGCGCCATCACTTCGCCGACCACGGCAACCAGCTTTGACGCGTTCACCCCGGCAAGCGGCGCGGCTTCGCAGTCGTTCTCGCTCGATTTCGGCACGGCGACCAAGCAGGCCGCCGGTGCGTTCCAGGTGACGAACAAGGCTCAGGACGGCGTGGCCGTCGGCCAGCTTCAGGGCGTTGCCGTTGACGAGAACGGCCTGGTCAAGGCCAGCTTCTCGAACGGTGACACTCAGGTTCTGGGCAAGGTGGCGTTGGTCAATTTCGCCAATCCGGCCGGCCTTCGCCAGCTTGGCAGCAGCAATTGGGCGTCAACCGGCCTGTCGGGTGACGCGGTTGCGGGCCAGGCGAATTCCAACGGCTTTGGCGGCCTGCTTTCGGGCACGATCGAACGCTCCAACGTCGACATTACCGAAGAACTGGTCGGACTGATCGCCGCGCAGCGTTCGTTCCAGGCGAACGCCAAGGCGCTCGATACCGCAAGCCAGATCGCTCAGACGATCTTCCAGATCCAGTAAGCGACTGGCGGACAAGGGAACACGGGGCCGGTTAAATGGACAAACTGATCTACACCGCTGCATCGGGACTGAAAGGCCATATCGCGTCGCAGGCTGCGATCGCGAACAATATCGCCAACGTCTCGACAATCGGCTTTCGCGCCGACCGCTCGGTGTTCGACCGTTTGGAAGTCACCGGCCCCGGTTTCGACACCCGCCAGCCGGTGTCGGAAGAGGTTCTGGACGCCGAACGGAAGGCCGGATCGGTTAGCGAAACCGGCAGGCCGCTTGATATCGCAGTGACGGGTGACGCCTGGATCGCGGTGCAGGCAACCGACGGCAGCGAAGCCTATACCCGGCGCGGCGATCTGCAGATCTCGGACAGCGGCGTCCTGCAGACCGGCGACGGCTTTCCGGTCATCGGGCAATCCGGCCCGATTACCGTACCACCCGCGCAGAAGGTGACGATCGCGCCCAATGGTTCGATCTCGATCATCCCGCCAGGGGCCGGTGTTGGCGCACAACCGCAAGTCATCGACCAGATCAAGCTGGCGTCGACCAAGGGCAGCGACACGGTCAAGGGCCTCGACAATCTGCTGCACGTCCGCGGCACGGGCGGCGCATTGCCCACCGATGCCGAGGCAAAGGTACAAACCGGCGCACTGGAAGGATCGAACGTCGATATCGCGCAATCGCTGATCGACATGATCCAGAACCAGCGCGGTTATGAAGTTCAGGCCAATTTGGTCAAGGAAGCCAAGACTTTGGACGAGAGTTCCGCATCGCTGATGCGGATTCCGTCCTAACAGGGGATATAGGTTATGGGTAATGCTGCCCTGCAGATCGCGCGGACCGGGCTTGACGCTCAGGATACCCGTATTCGCGTCATCTCGAACAACCTTGCCAACGTCAACACGACCGGATTCAAGCGTGATCGGGCAGCGTTCGAGACGCTTGCCTATCAGACGGTGACGGCCGCTGGCGCCCCCAATACCGCCGACGTGAAATACGCGACCGGCCTCAATCTGGGGACGGGCGTGCGCGTCGCAGGCACGGCGCGGATCGATACGCAGGGCACGCTGTCAACGACTGGCAACTCGCTCGATCTTGCGCTCGACGGCGATGGCTATTTCCAGGTCCAGTTGCCCAACAGCCAGCTTGGCTACACGCGCGCAGGCAATTTCACGCGCAGCCCCGAAGGATTGCTCGTCACCGCCGAAGGCTATCAGGTCCAGCCGGGCATCACCATTCCGCCAGGCGCGACGTCGATCACCATCGGCACCGACGGCACGGTTTCCGGACTGATCTCCGGCCAGACCGAACCGAGTGAGTTGGGCCAGATTCAGGTCGCGACATTCCCCAATTCCGCCGGGCTGGAAGCACGTGGCGACAACTATGTCGTCGAAACCGCCGCCAGTGGCGCCGCCAATCTGGGCATCGCCGGGCAGGATGGGCGCGGCAATATTCGCCAGGGAATGCTCGAGGGATCGAACGTCAACGTCGTCCAGGAACTGGTCGACATGATCGAAACCCAGCGAGCCTATGAGGTTAATTCCAAGATGATCACCGCCACCGACGAAATGCTGAAATATGTCAACCAGAACATCTGATCGGCGGCCCATCGTGCGCCTGTCGGCCGGCATTGCCGCCGCGACCGTTGCTGCCTTGCTGGTCATGCCGGGCAATGCCGACGCGAGCCTGTTCGGCAGGAAGGCGCCGAAGACCGATTTCACCACCACGATGCCGCCTGCCGCGCCGCCCGCGCCGCCCGCGCCGGCCAATGGCGCGATTTATCAGGCATCCGCAGGCTATGCCGCGCTGTACGAAGGCTGGCGCGCCAAGCATGTCGGCGATCCGTTGACCATCATCCTGGTGGAAAGCACCGCCGCGTCCAAATCATCGTCTTCCAAGCTGGACAGCACCGCAACCATCGGCATCACGCCGCCCAGGACTGGCCCGCTGGCGTTCGACCCGAACGCGGCGAGCGCCAGTGGCAATCGCAATTTCAACGGCCAGGGCACCGCGGGCCAGTCGAACAGCCTGTCGGGCGCGATCAGCGTCACCGTCGCCGCCGTCTATCCCAATGGGACGATGCTGGTGCAGGGCACCAAGCGGGTAACGCTGAACCGCGGCGACGAACTCGTCCAGATCCGCGGCATCGTCCGCATGGCGGATATCGACGCGACCAACACCATACCATCGACCCGCGTCGCCGACGCGCAGATTGCCTATACCGGCAAGGGTGACGTCGCCCGGGCCGCGCGCCAGGGATGGCTTTCGCGGTTCTTCGGCGTGATCAGCCCGTTCTGATGCGCATTCTGACTGGAGCCAAGAGCATGTTCCGCCTGATCCTTGCCATTCTTGTCGCGGCTCTGCTCGCGCAGCCGGCTTATGCCGATCGGGTCAAGGACCTTGGCACGTTCCAGGGTATCCGTACCAACCAGTTGACCGGTTATGGCATCGTTGTCGGCTTGCCCGGCACGGGCGACGACAATCTGGAATATACGGTGCAATCGCTGAAGGGCGTTGCATCACGCTTTGGCCTGCAATTGCCGTCCAACGTCAATCCGGGCCTGAAAAACTCGGCGGCGGTGCTCATCACTGCCGAACTGCCCGCATTCGCCAAGCCCGGCCAGCGGATCGACGTCACGGTTGCCGCGCTGGGCAAGGCAAAAAGCCTGCGTGGCGGATCATTGGTGCTGACGCCGCTGATCGGCGCTGATGGCCAGGTCTATGCCATGGCTCAGGGTACGCTGGCCGTTGGCGGGTTGGGCGCGGATGGCGCCGATGGGTCCAAAATCGTCATCAACGTGCCCTCCGCTGGCCGCATTCCCGAGGGAGCTACGGTCGAGCGCGCGGTCGATACCGGTTTCGCCACCAGCCCGACGCTGCTGTTCAACCTGGCGCGGGCCGATTTCACGACCGCGCAGAATGTCGCTGCCGCCATCAACACCCAATTGGGAACGGGACGCGCCAACGCAATCGACGCGGTTACCGTGTCGGTCGATGCGCCCGAAGGGGCCGACCTGCGTTCGACGCTGATGAGCCGGATTGAGAATCTGAGCGTCACTTCCGCCGAACCCTCGGCGAAAGTAATTGTTAATGCCCGCACCGGAACGGTCGTTATAAATTCTGCGGTACGTTTGGGGACCGCGGCAGTGACGCAAGGCAAGCTGACGGTGCGTGTCGATGAAAATCAGAAAGTCAGCCAGCCAGCGCCGCTGAGCCAGGGGACGACACAGACCGAACAGCATTCGTCCGTCGGCGTGGCGGAGGAGGTCAAGCCGATCTTCCTGCTCGATCCCGGTCCCAAGCTCGCCGATGTGGTGAAAGCGATGAACGCCATCGGCGCGTCGCCTGCCGATCTGGTTGCCATCCTGGAAGCATTGAAGGAAGCCGGCGCGTTAAAAGCCGACTTGGTCATCCTGTGACCGACCTTATTTCGCCCGTTTCGCCTGTCGGCAGCCCGCTTGGGGTCGCAAGCGTCAACAGCGACACCAGTCGCCTGTCGACGCCTGAGAACCTGAAAAAGGCTGGACAGCAATTCGAGGCGATCTTCACCCAGATGATGCTGAAGTCGATGCGCAGTGCCCATCTGGCCGACGATATCCTGTCGTCCAAGGCGCTCGATACGTTCCGCGAAATGCAGGACCAGAAGATCGCGCAGACGCTGGCAATCAATCATCCGCTGGGCATCGGCAAGGCGGTGACCGATTTCCTCGCCAAGTCGCAGCCCGACCTGCAGGCGCCTGCCGGTCCTGCGCCGACGCCAAATGAAGGGAGTGCCGCATGAGCGACTTGCTCGCCATCGGGGCAACCGGCGTTCGCGCTTATCAAACCGCGCTCACCACGGTTTCCGACAACATCGCCAATGCCGGCACGGCCGGTTTTTCGCGGCGCACGACCACGCTGGGCGAAATCAGCGCGATCAACGCGCGCGCGTCCGCCAGTGCATCGGGCGGCAGCGGCGTTACCGTTACCGGCACCCGTCGCGCAGGCGACGAACTGCGCCAGGCTGCCGTCCGTTCGGCGGGCAGCGATATCGGGCGCACTCAATCCGGCATCACCTGGCTCAGCGAAATCGAAGGCGCGCTGAACGACAACACTTTGCCCGCGAACCTGACGGCGTTCTTCAACGCCGCCAAGTCCGTCGCCGCCGATCCGACCGCAAGCGCGCCGCGCGCCGCCTTTATCGAGGCTGGCACCAGCGTTGCGAACTCGTTCAACCTGACCGGCAAGGCGCTCGACGCCGCGAACGCCTCGCTCGACACCACCGCGCAGAATGCCGTGACGCAACTCAACGGTCTTTTGACCACGTTGGGCCAGGTGAACAACGGTCTGGGCGCCGCGCAGGCCAATACTTCCGCCAACGCGCAGTTGCTTGACCAGCGCGACCAGCTGCTCGAGCAAGTGAGCGCAATCACCAACGCCACCGTCACCACCGACGATCGTGGCCGTGTGACGCTGCGGCTGGGTGACGCATCCGGGCCAGTGGCACTGACGGGCGATATTCCCGCTTATGTATCCTATGCGCGCAACGGTTCGGGCGCCGTCGCCTTTGCGGTATCGCGCAACGGATCGGTCGATTCGCTGACGCCGACGGGCGGCGCGCTCGCTGGTGTCATCGACGGCGCGCAGCGCATCGCCGCGGCGCGGACCGAGATCAATCAGCTCGCTTCCGATTTCACCAGCCAGATCAACAATTTCCAGGCGCAGGGCCGGGATTTGAACGGCAATCCCGGCGCGGCGTTCTTCACCGTCGGCGCAACGCCGACCGATATTTCGGTTGCGATCACCGATCCCAGCACCGTCGCGGCAGCAGCGGTGGGCGGCGGCACGCGCGACAACAGCAATATCAACACGCTTGAAACCCTGCGCAGCCAATCGGGCTTCGAAAACAACCTGACCACGATCATTTCAGCCAATGCGTCGGCACTTTCCGCCCGTCGCCAGGTGGCCGATGCGCAGAACAGCATCTTCGACGGCGCGGTGGCGGCACGCGATTCGGTGTCCGGCGTCAATCTCGATGCCGAAGCTGTCGATCTTGTTCGTTACCAGCAGGCCTATCAGGCGTCTGGCCGCGTGATTCAGGTTGCGCAGGACACCTTCCAAACCATCCTCAACATCCGCTGAGGTTAGAGCGCCATGCAGATCAGCACCAACCGCTACTACGAACGCTCCAACAGCCAGTTCCAGACCTTGCAGTCGCAGGTCGACAAGCTGCAGGAGCAGATTTCGACGGGCAAGAAGGTGTCGGCGCCGTCCGACGACGCGGTCGCCTATCAACGGCTCCAGGGGCTGAAACAGGCCGGTACGGACGACGCGGCATGGCAAGGCAACATCACCCTGGCCAGGACCATCCTGCAGGATACCGACTCGACATTGGGCAACATTACCGACCGGCTGCAGCAATTGCAGGAACTGGCGGTTCAGGCGACCACGGGCACATTGTCGGCGAGTGATCGCCTGGCATTGGCGAACAACGTCCGTTCGGCGATCCAGGATCTGGTGGGACTGGCCAATACCAAGGATGTCCGCGGCCAACCCCTGTTCGGCGCGGCGACCGGCAACACCGCGGTCGCCGTCGATGCGACGACTGGCGTCGTCAGCTTCAGTGGGACGGGAAGTCCCGCGTCGATTCCGGTCGGCAACGGCACCAGTGTCCAGCCCAGCGATACCGCCGCACGCATTTTCGGTAACATTCCGACATCTGCCGGCGGCACCACCGATACCTTCGCGCTGCTATCGAGCTTCGCCGATGCGCTCGAAAGCGGGGGGCCGGTGTCCAACGCCATTCTGACCGACCTTGGCGCGGCGGTGAACCAGGTTACCAACGTGCGCAGCGCCGCCGGCGCGCGCAGTGCCCGGCTGGATGTCGAGTCGGCGCGGCTGACCGACGTTAGCCTCACCCGCGAAACCGAACGTTCGGCGCTGGAAGATACCGACATCACCACCGCGATCACCGAATTGCAGAAAACGTCGACGGTTCTGCAAGCGACCCAGGCGAGCTTCAGCAAGTTCAGCCAACTCTCGCTGTTCGATTATATCAAGTAAATTTTCGCCTTGGTAACCAAATGAAGAGGAAAGGTCGGCAATAACGACTCTGGGTTTGCCGCCTTCCTCCCACCCGGGGCGATAGTGCGGCAGGGAACGGAGTTGGCGGGTTAATGTATCCGATTATCGGTCTCGTCGTGTTGCTGACCATGGTGTTTGGCGGATTTGCCATCACCGGTGGCGCGCTCGGCCCTGTCATGGAGGCCATTCCGCACGAAATGCTCATCATCGGCGGCGCCGCGGCAGGCGCGCTGATCATCGGCAATTCGATGAAGGAACTGAAGGCGTTCGGCGGCGGGCTGGGCAAGGCGTTCAAGGGCCCGAAATACAAGAAACAGGATTATCTCGACACCATTTTCCTGGTGTCGAAACTGATGAAGATGTTGCGCACCGAAGGCCCGATCGCGCTTGAGCCGCATGTCGAGGACCCCAAGTCGAGCGCCATCTTCGGCGAATATCCCCGCCTGCTGGCCGATCACACACTGGTCAACCTCATCGCCGACACCTTGCGCCTGGTCGTCGTGTCGTCAGGCACGCTCGACGTTCACGCCGTCGAGGACGTCATGGACAACATGATCAAGACCCATCACCACGAAACCGAAGGCCCGGCCAACACCTGTGCGTCGCTGGCCGACGCGCTGCCCGCGCTGGGCATCGTGGCCGCCGTGCTGGGCGTGGTGAAGACGATGGGCTCGATCGACAAGCCGCCATCGATCCTGGGCGCGATGATCGGTTCCGCGCTGGTCGGCACGTTCATGGGCGTGTTGCTCGCTTATGGCATCGTCGCGCCGCTTGCCAATCGCATCAAGCAGGTCGTCGAAGCCGATTCGGCCATCTATCATGTGGTCAAGCAGATCATCATCGCGTCGCTCCACGGTCACCCGCAGCCGCTGGTCATCGAGGCTGCGCGCTCCGGTATCGCTCACTCAAACCAGCCGGGCTTCGCCGAAGTCTTTGACGGCCTGAGGGGTCGGTAAGATGGCCGCCGCGCGTGCGCCGCACGGCAATAATCAGCCGACCAAGATCATCGTCAAGAAGGTCTATATCGAAGGGCATGGCGGTCACCATGGCGGCGCCTGGAAAGTGGCCTATGCCGATTTCGTGACGGCGATGATGGCGTTCTTTCTGCTGATGTGGCTGCTGGGCGCGACGAGCGAAAAACAACGCAAGTCGATCGCCGATTATTTCTCGCCGACGCTTATCCAGTTGAAACAGGGCAGCGCCGGGTCGAACGGCCTGTTCGGCGGCGCATCGCTGACCGACAAGGACAATTACCCC
The DNA here is from genome assembly GCA_041659385.1 of Sphingomonas sp. GTDB lineage: Bacteria > Pseudomonadota > Alphaproteobacteria > Sphingomonadales > Sphingomonadaceae > Sphingomonas. Next base: position 98,299 of record JBAZYJ010000001.1, on the reverse strand, counting down.
AATCGCGCGTCGCAGACCGGTACGCGGTCGATGACCATTCCCGCCGATTCGACTGGCGGCAAGGATGTGGGCAGTGGCCCCCAGGGGACGTTGCGCAACAAGCAGCTCAACGCCGAGGACAAGAAGAATTTCGCGCGGATCCAGCGGATGCTGTCCGCCGCAATCGCCGCCAACCCGAAGTTGCAGCGGCTGTCGTCGCACGTCCGCTTCGTGCCGACGCGCGATGGCCTGCGCATCGACCTGGTCGACAATGCCGATTATTCGATGTTTGCGCTGGGCACGACCGCGCTGGAACCCGAAGCCGACAAGCTGATCGGCATGATCGGCGAAACCATCAAGGACATGGCCAACCCGATCATGATCCGCGGCCATACCGACAACCTGCTGTTCAACAATCCCGCAGGCATGAACAACTGGCTGTTGTCCAGCGGACGGTCGGAAGCCACCCGTCGCCGTCTGGCGCAAGGCGGCGTCGCCGAGGATCGCTTCGACCGGATCGAAGGCGTCGCCGACCGCGAACCTGTCATCATTGGCAACCCGTCCGACGCGCGCAACCGCCGTGTCTCGATCACTCTTTTGTATCGGCACACCAGCTTTTCGCAGTGAACGCCGCCACCGACCGCGCACAACCGAAGCTGGACCGGCCACAAAAGCGCCAGCCGCACCGCTTCCAATCCGGCCAATGCCCAAGGTTCGGGCAACCGTTCAACGATGGATGCCCGAACCCGCGCCGGATAGGGCCATGGCGCGAGGTCGGTCGACAGATCCTGCCAGTTACCGGCTTGTGGAAATGCCGCCCGCGCCTCGTCCAGCCGTCCAGCCGTCCAGCCGTCCAGCCGTCCACCGTGATGCGCGAAAGCCGCGATCAACGAAGACGCAATCACGCTCACCGATAGCGCAGTCGTACACCGATATAGGCCGCACGTCCGGTCGCGCCGTATTGATAGACCGTCTCGTACCGCTCATCGAACAGATTCTCGATCCGGCCGTAAACCTCGGCCCGTTTGAAGACAGGCAAGGTGGCACGGATATCGGCGAGCACATAGCCTTCCAGCTTGCGGCGATTGGCCGCGTCGTCATAGCTGGCGCCGACATGCGTCAGCGTCGCCCCGGTCGTCAGGCCGATTGGCCAGCGATAATCAACCGACGCGTTGACGCTCTGGCTGGGCCGACGAGCGAGGCGCTGGCCGAAATTCGCACTGCCGGGCGAGCGGTTTTCAGCATCGATATAGCTATAGCCTGCCTGCACGCGCAGCGGTTCGACCGGTTGCAGCGCCAGCGTCAATTCAACGCCTTGTGAAACGGCGCGAGCGACATTGTCATAAGTGCCAAAGGGCCGGTCGACGCAGATACCGGTCAGCGGCACGTCGCATGATACAAAGTCGATGAGGTCACTCGATGTGCGGTGGAAGTAAGTGGCGCTCGCTTCGACCGCGCCACCCAGCGCCCGCTGGGTGATGCCCGCATCCCAACCCCTGGCGCGTTCGGGCCGCAGCGATGCATTCCCGAATTCGCTCTGCAACTGGTACAGCGTCGGCGCCTTGAAACCTTCGCTGTAGCTCGCACGCAGGGTGGTTGCGCCGCGATTGGGTGAATAGGCGCCGCTGCCCGCAAAGGTCGTCGCGCCACCGAACTGGCTGTGGCGATCATGCCGGACCCCGCCCGTCACCGTCAGCCCGGTAACCGGGGTCAGCGACAACTGGCCATAGAAGCTGTCGATCTGCGCCCGGCCGACCGTCGGCGCACCGCCGAAGCCGGACGAGGTGAAGTGCGACGTTTCCCGTTCCGCGCCAAATGTAGCCTGAAGCGCCGCCGACAGATCAAGCGATCCTTGATATTCAAGCCGTTCATTGCGGCCATTGCCGACAAATGTTTCGGTCGGCGTCGAATCGGGGTCGATATTGCGACGTTTGGTATCAGTATAGGCATAACCAAAGCGGTTTCGCAGCCGCCCGTCGAACAGCGCGATGTTGACGCCGCCATAGCCGACAAATTCGCGCGTGGTAGAAATCTCACGCGTGTCGCCAAAGGCAAAGGTCGGCGGTGCGAAACCATCGATGCCGACCTGACCGTCCGAATAATAACCGCGCGCGTCGAGCGAAATCGCGTCGGTAAGGTCAAGGTGCGCATTCAGGTTGGCGCCGTAATTGCGATACCCGTCCTTCTCTCGCCCGCCGCGTGCTTCACTGAACGCGGAGATGCCGTCGGTGCGGAAATAGCCGCCGCCTGCATTGAGCGACAATGGTCCGATCTTGTCGGCGATATTACCGACGACCTGCCCGGTGTTGCGATAGCCATATTCGGCACGGGCATTGGCGGTCAGTTTGTCGGTGGGCGGCACGGTAATCAGGTTGACGACACCGCCAATCGCCTGGCTGCCCCACAGGACCGATGACGGTCCGCGCAAAACCTCGATCCGCGCGATGTTGCCGACCAGCAGATTGCCGAAATTGAAACCGCCGCCGGGTGACGACGGATCGTTGAGCTTGACGCCGTCGATCAACGCGACGGTCTGGTCGCTTTCGGCGCCACGGATGAAAACCGCCGTGGTTCCACCGATCGGCCCGTTGCGGGCGATGGTCACACCCGGCACCGCGCGCAGCAGATCGGCAACCGTTTCGGTTTGCCGACGCTCCAGCACCGCCTGGTCGATAACCGTCACGCTTTGCCCGATGCGCGACAAGGGTTCGGGTGTGCGGCTGGCGGTGACGACGATGACGTCTTTGGGGTCGGGCTGATCCCCGGCGCCTGGCGCGGCATCTGGTGCTGTGTCGGCAAATGCGGGGCTGGCGCAGGCAAGCAGCAGCAAGGCGGAAGGCAGTTTGGCACTATAAATACGCATGGGTATCCCCTGTTCAACAACAAGGGGCGAACACACGCGTTGACGCCATAACACTGGTGATTGCCGTCACCCGCGCACGCCACCCCGACCGATGTCGTCACGCGAGGAAACTCCTCGATCACGCTGAACACCCCGTCCGCGCAAAGGACTGACTGCGACAGGCAGGTCTCCTGGCTCCCGGGTCAGCACGTTCGTCCCGCCTTCCCGGCTGCTTGCGCAACCAGTGGCCTTGTGGGACGACCGCTCGCCGGTCACAGTTGCGGGGACAGCCGCGGTTTACCGGCAAATGCCGATTTCCGCGTTCCCTATTATTCTCATCTCTGAGAACCTGTCGCAGGGCCCCATTATGCGTAACAAAATTTCGAATCAAGCCCGATGACGTGCGATATCATCACCTTGCCGGTCGGCGGCGGGCGTTCGGGCAGCACCCGGGTGTTGCTGGTCGATTGCCCGAGATTATGGCTCAGCAACGAAGCCGGCATGGGTATCGTGCCAGGCAATGCCCTCGCTCGCCGCTTCCGCGATGCGACGGGACGGTTGAACCAGCAAGTCGCGGGCGTGGCCGATACCGTGCTGCTCGTCGCGGCAGGCCTGTCGATCAGGATGAAATAGGGACAATATCGGATGGCATCATGTGAACGGGAGCTGCCGGGCATCGACCTGGCGCCGCAGTTCTGAAATAGCGTTTTTCCGTTTCCGCATCGTTCAATGGAACCGCGGGTCATTTGCCGAAAGTATCTGATGCCAGCACCATCAACCCCCGCGGCGCCGTCGCCCCCGCTCAGCCGAACTCTTACCTTCTCGATGGCCGCTGCGGCGGGCATTGCCGCCGCCAACATCTATTACAACCAGCCGATGCTTGGCGTCATCGAGCGTGACTTTCCGGGTTCGGCCGCGCCCTTGATCCCGACCGCGACGCAGTTGGGTTATGCGGCGGGACTGTTCCTGTTGGTGCCGCTGGGCGATCTGATCGAGCGCAAGCGGCTGATCGTCATGCAGTTCCTCGCCTTGGCCGCCGCACTTGCCGCGACGGCAACGGCACCCCGCGTCGAATTTGTCGTCATGGCCTCGCTTCTTGTCGGCGTTGCATCGACTGTCGCGCAGCAGATCGTGCCGCTGGCCGCGCATCTTGCAGCACCTGAACGCCGGGGCGCCACCGTGGGCACGGTCATGGCCGGGTTGCTGTGCGGTATTTTGCTCAGCCGGACATTGGCCGGGTTCGTCGCAGCCCATGTCGGCTGGCGGGCGATGTTCTGGCTGGGCGTACCAATGGCGCTTGCCGCCGGTGGCTGGATGGCGGCGCGGTTGCCGCGCAGCGAGCCGGCAACCGACTTGCGCTATGCCGGCCTGATCGCGTCGATGCTTGGCCTGTGGCGGGAATTTGGCGCGCTGCGGCTGGCGGCCGCGACCCAGACATTGTTGTTCGCCGCGTTCAGCGCCTTCTGGACGATATTGGCGCTTCGGCTGCAAGGCCCGGACTTCCGGCTTGGCGCCGATGTGGCGGGCTTGTTCGGCGTGGTCGGCACGGTCGGCATATTGGCCGCACCGATTGCCGGGCGGATCGCCGATCGGCGCGGACCGCATGAAGTCGTCGCGCTGGGGGCCGTCCTGACATTGCTGTCCTGGGTCATTTTTGGCTTGTGGCAACCCATTGCCGGCCTCATCGTCGGCGTGATCCTGCTCGATTTCGGCGTGCAAAGCGCATTGGTGTCCAACCAGCACCTGATTTATGCGCTGCGGCCCGAAGCGCGCGCACGCATCAACACCATCTTCATGGGGACGATGTTCCTGGGCGGTGCGGCCGGATCGGCGGGCGCGTCCTGGGCGTGGCTGACCAATGGCTGGATCGCGGTTGCCTTGCTGGGCGCCGCACTTGCCATCCTGGCCGTCGCGCTTCAACTTTCCAGCATGGTGCGGAAACGCCGGTGACCGCCAGTTTTCGTCGCCCGCCATACTTGCCCAGATTGTAACGCACAGGGATTTCATATGCGCACCTTCCCCGAAGACATCTTCACCGAACCAAGCGACGTCGATCCCGATACGCTCGCCAATCTTGGCCCATTGCGACGGCTGGCGGGGCGATGGAGCGGACTGAAGGGCGTGGACTTGAGCCCCAAGGAGGATGGCCCCGAGCGCCGGGTTTTCATCGAGGATATCGACCTTTCTCCAATCGATCCGCAGGCGAATGGCCCGCAGCTTTTCTATGGCCTGCGCTACCATATCCACATCACGACCGAGGAAGAGGATATCACCTTCCACGATCAGGTCGGCTATTGGCTTTGGGAGCCGGCGACGGGCCTTGTCCTCCAGACGCTGGCCATCCCACGCGGGCAAGTGGCGATTGCGTCGGGCCATGCGACACCCGATGCGGACCGGCTGGTCGTTTCGGCCAGGCGCGAGGAGACCCAATATGGCATCTGTTCGACCGAATTCCTGGAATATGCGTTCAGGACCGACAGTTACCAGATCGAGATCGATTTCAACGCCGATGGTTCATGGAGCTATGTCACCACCACCATGCTGGCGGTGCGCGGCCGCAACACGCCGTTTGCGCACCGCGATCAGAACACCCTGAAGAAGATCGGCGACCCCCAGCCCAACCCGCTCGCCGCGATCCTGGCAAGGCGCGGCGCGCAATAGCCGGTCTGCCACCATCAGAACTTCGCACCCGCCCGAATGCCGATCGTGCGCGGTGTGACCGGCACGATGTACGGCCGCTGACCGCACGACCCGCATTCCTCGAACCGAGAAAGCTGACCACGTTCGTCACCAATATTCTGCGCGAACAATTCCAGCGTAAAGCCGTGCAGTTCGGCCCCCCAGGCAAGATTGAAGGTCGTATAGGGATTAAGTCGACCCAGTTGATCCGCCGGACTGATGATGTCGCCCGTCCCCGCCTGATAGATTTGCGAGCGAATATCCGACGAGGCCGAGCTTTGATGCGAGGCATTAAGCTGACCATAGACCTTTATGTCGCCGACCGGCACGGTATAGCGCGCCGTGCCGCTGATCTTCAGGCGCGGCGTAATCGGCAACCGCGTGCCCGCCGGTGCGGAAATCAGGTTGCCTGGCGCCGAGCAGCTATAGGTTGGATCGTCGAACAGGCAGAGATTCTGCCGGGTCTTGGCATCGGTATAGGCGCCCGCCGCCGTCAACGACAATCCGCCATGATTATAGGTCGCATCAGCCTCGACACCGCGGATACGCGCGTTCGGGCCATTGTGGATTTCGGTAAAGCTGTTCGCGCCCAGGAACGAGAACTGGAACTTGTCCCAGTCCTGCTGATAGATCGCGGCGTTGAGGCGCAGCTTTCCGCCCAGCAGCGTCGTTTTGGCGCCGAGTTCGTAATTGGTCAGATAGTCCGACTGATACGGCGCCACATCGGCGCGCCGGTTGATGCCGCCCGGACGGAAACCACGCGACACCGTGCCGTATAGCAACAATCCCTGCACCGGTTTCCAGGTCAGGTTGAAGCGATAAGTGACGCCCTGTCCTTCCGCCTTGACCGGTTGCAGCCCTGCGCCGTCGGCATATACCGCCAGATTGGTGCATGGCCCGCCCGCGACTGCCGCGGGCAGCAAGGTGGTCGATGCGCCGTTTGCAACCGCGGTGCGCAGCCGCAGCCCCTGATCGGTGAAGCATCCCGCCACGCCCGTGCGCGAACTGCCCGCCGCGTTATAGGGCGTCGTGTCAAAGCCATTGGCCGGATCACGCCCGAAGCCGAAGAAACCGATCAGCGTGTTGTCATAGATGAAGGTGCGCGCGCCCGCCGTCGCGGTCAGTTTCGGCGTGATGTCGAAGCTGGCTTCGCCGAACACCGCATAATCGCGGTCGACGCGGTGCTGCTGCGTCAGCCACAATGTGCCCGGCAACCCGTTGACCGACAGCGTGTCCGCCAACCCTGCGACCTGATAATCCTGATGAATATCGTTCGACTGGCGCTGATAGAACAGGCCCGCCACGATACGGAACCGGTCTTCCTGCGGCGATGCGACGCGCAGTTCCTGGCTCAGCTTCTTGAAATGGTCGGTGCCGATGATCCGTTGGCGCGGATCGATCGTGTTGCCCGCATTGTCCTTGAAATAGAAATACCCCGCCAGGCCACCGGCATTGTGGTAAAGCTGGTCATAGGCCTCGGCATAGTCGGTATAGTCGCTCGACTGGTAATCCTTGCGGTCCAGATAAGCGCCCGCATAGGTCAGGTCCCAATTGCCCAGCTTCCCCTCGATGGTCAGCGCAGCCTGCACAAACCGGTCGCGCCGGAATTCGGGGAAGAAATGCTGGACCTGCAGATCGCCGACCGAGGCGTCATAGCCATAGGCGCCGTGACTGCGCGTATCCTGGTAGATAACCGTCGGCGTCACCGTCCAGTTTTCGTTCAGGTCAACCTTCAGCGCCGCGCGGCCACCCCAGATTTCGGTGTCGTTATAGTCTTTCTTGACGAACGCGTTGTTGTTGACCGTGATACCGCCATTGGTGGCGGTGCAGGCATTGCCCGTCGGTTCGGGCAGGAAGCTGCGGCAACCGGCGACATTGTCGATATAGCCTGCGTCGCGTTCATAAAAGCCGACGACGCGCAGTGCGATGTTCTGGGTCAGCGGCGCGTTGATGAACCCTTCGGCCTTGCCGCCGATGCCGCCATGCGCGACCGAGTTCAGCTCGACATCGGTGCGGCCGTAATAGCCGCTCAGGTCAGGCTTGTTGGTGATGATGCGAATGGTGCCCGCTTCCGACGAGGCCCCATAAAGCGTGCCCTGCGGCCCGGCGAGGCTTTCGATCCGGGCAATATCATAGACATGCACGTCCAGATTGCCGCCAATCGTCGTGACCGGCTGTTCGTCGAGATAGACACCGACCGAGGGCAGCGACGCCGAGTGGTTGCCATCGCCACCCGAGGCGATGCCGCGCATATAGATGACGTTGGTGCCAGGCGTGCCGCCCAGCGCCTGAAACGCGACCGAGGGCAATTGCGCCGCATATTGCGAGAAGCTGGAGATGTTGAGCTCGTCGAGCTTCTTGGTGCCCAGCGCCTGAATGCTGATCGGCACATTCTGCAGGCTTTCCGAACGCTTTTGCGCGGTCACGACGATGTCGTGACTTTCATCCGCGGGCGCCGCGTTGTCGGTGGCGGCGACCTGATCTTTGGTCTGGGCGAAGGCCGAGGATGAAGCGATGACCGAGGAAGCCAGAAGCAATGCCCGGACGACCTTACGACGCAACAACATTATATTCCCCCTTTGGGCAGACGCCAGCTTGTTGCGAAGCAGCGTGTGCCGCGGCCCATCCTTCGTCAAGCGGGGCGAGCAGGCGCGCCACCGGGCGGAATCAATTCACACACCGTTTGTGATATTTTCGCAACAAAACTGTAACCGCGAACCGATGCCGTGATTTGGCGTCGGGGATGATCGATTTGGCAGCGCGGCTTGCTCTGAAGTTGCCATCGGTCCATTCCAGGCCATGGCCGCCGCCCTGGGATGGTTGCTCAACCGTATCGTCGAACGAGCCACGAACGATCGCTAGCGTGGCGCCCAACGCTTCGGACTGTATTAGTTGAGTATATCGATTGAGGAAGTTGAGGGTTGCCATTGCTTTTGGTTGAGGGTCCTCAACCGCCGCGCATTTTCAGCCTGAACCAACGATTTGAAAGAGCGCCTAGATGGATAGCGCTTGGCCTTGCAGTAGGACAGCGTCCGCCGACATCGTCAAAACCCGGGCACCGCCGGATAAGCGTCCAGCACGTCGCCCAGCGCCTGCCTGAGCGGATCGAGCCAGGGTTCGAACGGGCGCCACCCCTCCACCCCGTCGCGGAAGATCGGCTGGCGCACCTGTTCTGAACTTGCGGTGCGCACCGCGCGTTCGGTCTTGTGGAAATCGAGGCAGGCAGGCTCGAACGCGAGGTTACAGGCAGCGAGCAGCGCGCGGACCTGCGCTTCGGTATCGGCGACCATGTCTTCATAGAAAACCCGGTGGACGCGGCCCGGCAGCACCGCATCGACATGCGCCATCAGCCGCACATAATCGCGGTAATAGCGGCCCATGTCGTCCAGCGCATAGCTGAACCCCTGCCCCCGCGCGAAATGCTGTTTGAAGTTGGAGAAGCAACAACCCAGCGGATGGCGCCGCGCGTCGATGATCGTCGCACCCGGCAGGATCAGGTGGATGAGCGGCAGATGCACCCAGTTGTTGGGCAGCTTGTCGATGAAATATGGCCGGTCGGTGCGCCGCTGGATGCGGGTCCGCCCCAGATAATCCTCACCCAGCGCGCGCAGGCGTTCGGGCGGCAGCGCGGCAAGGCCATCGGGATAATCGCCGATCGTGCGCGCCAGCAACGGGATGTCGGGCAGCTCGCTGGTGCCTTCCACCGCGCTGTGGCTCGACAGGATCTGTTCGATCAGCGTCGATCCCGCGCGCGGCATCCCGATAATGAAGATCGCATCCGCCGCGCCGCATCCCTGCCCCGCCCGCGATGCGAGCAGTTGGTGAGTGAACAAGGCAATCTGCCGATCGACCAGCCGCCGCGTCTCGTCGGCATCATAGCGCAGCGACTGGCGGCGCAGCGCGTTGCCCGCCGCATAATGGACAAAGGCCGCCGCCGCGTCACGGCGATCCTCCAGCGCCTTGCCGAGCGCGAAATCGAGGTGGAACCGGTCCTCGTCGGCGATGTCGCTGCGGGCCAGCGCCGCCTGCATCGCCGCGATATCCCGATCGTCGAACTTCACCGTCTTCAGGTTGGCCAGGCTCCACCACGCCTCGCCCAGCGCGGGCATGATCCCGATCGCCTTGCGATACGCCGCGACGCCTTGCGCCTGCTGGCCGACGGTCTTGAGCATATGGCCGAAACTCATCCACACGCGCGGCTGATGCGGCGCCTGGGCCAGAACACGCTGGTAGAGTTCGATCGCCTCTTCGAAATTGCCCAGCCGCGCAGTGGCTGCCGCCTGCAGGTTTTGATGGCCGGGATTGTCCGGTTCGGCGGCCATCACGGCTTCCAGCTCCGCAATCGCCTCCATCGGGCGGTTGAGGCGATAGAGCACCAGCGCCAGATTGGCGCGCGCCGCGGCAAAGCCCGGGGCAAGCTCGACCGCGCGCCGCAACAGGTTTTCCGCGTCACGATAGCGCCCGATCCGCCCGGCGAGTTCCGCGAACATGCGGATCGCGGCGACGTCGAACGGATCTTCCTTCAGATGCTGGCGCAACAAAGGTTCGGCGATGTGCAGCCGATTGTCGTTCATCGCCATCGCCGCCTCGATCAGGCGCGGGTGATAACGGCCGGTGGTCGCGATCCAGCTTGCAGGGTTTGTCGACATCGATCCCCGTCTAGCCGCGAACGCACCCGTTTCGCCAGTCCCCCGGCCACGGCTCCCCGGCACAGTTCCCTGGCCATCGGGACCAACTCGTGCTTTGCTGGCGCATTCCGGGCTGAACCTCAACGGGGGCGATTATGCAGGACGCGCCGAACATCCGTCCTTTCGGCCTGTGGACCGCCACTGCCCTGGTGGTCGGCGGCATGATCGGATCGGGCATTTTCCTGATGCCGACCAGCCTGGCGCCATTTGGCTGGACCGGGGTGCTGGCATGGGTCGTCAGCATCATCGGCGCGTCATGTGTCGCCTTTGCCCTGTCCCGCCTTGCATCGACGATGCCGGGTGAAAGCGGCGCGATCGCGATTGTCGGCAATGTGCTGGGCGTGCTGCCTGGCGTGCTGGTCGGCTGGAGCTATTGGGTTTCGGTATGGGCGGCGAATGCGGCGATCGCGATTGCCGCGGCAAGCTATCTGACGGTGCTGCGTCTTACCCCGTTGCCCGGCGCGGCGACCGCGATTGTGCTGATCTGGCTGCTGACCCTCATCAACATGGGCGGCGCGCGGCTGGCCGGGCAGTTTCAGGTCGTGACGACGGTGTTGAAGCTCGTGCCGCTGATTATCGTCGCCGCGATCCTGTTCCATCTCGCCTTTTCGCCGGTGCAGATCCTGCCGCCCCTGCCCGGTGGCACGACGATCCTGGCCGGGTTGAGCAGCGCGGTTGCCTTGACGCTGTTTCCGCTCGTCGGGTTCGAGGCAGCGGGAATCGCGGCGGAACGGGTGCGCAATCCCGAACGCAATGTCCTGCGCGCGACGATGATCGGCACGGGTCTGACGGGCCTGCTCTACATCATCGTCTGTTCGGGCATCGTCCTTACCCTGCCGCCGGAAGTGCTGGGCAACAGCAATGCGCCGTTCCAGTTGTTCATCGTCACTTATGGCGGCGCCGCACTGGCAGGCATCGTATCGGCCTTTGCCGCCATCGCCGCGATTGGCGCGCTCAATGGCTGGGTGCTGATCCAGGGCGAAGTACCGTTGGGGATGGCGCGCGCGGGCCTGCTGCCGCGCTGGTTCGCTGCGGTATCGCCGCGCGACGTGCCGGTGCGGGTGCTGGTGATTTCCAGCATCTTCGCCAGCCTGCTCGTCTATGCCAATTCGAGCAAGTCGATGTCCGGCGTGTTCGAATTCGCCGCGCAACTGACCACGTGCGCCAGCTTGTGGCTTTACGCCGCCGCTTGTGTCGCAGCACTGATGCGGCGCGTCGCGGTGGTGCCTTCGCTGATCGGCCTGCCCTTCACCTTCTGGGCGTTCTGGGGTGCCGGGCGCGACGCCAGCCTGCTCAGCATCGCGCTGATGCTGTCGGCGCTGCCCGTCTATGCCCTGCGCACATGGGGCGCCGCGCCGAAGTCCGCATAGCGCGCGCCTGAACACGCCACCCGCCGGAAATCACCCCCGCCTGAACAGACGCCCCAGCAGCGTGCGGTCCTTCAAAATCTCGTGCGCGGCATTGTGCCCCGGCGCGCCGGTGACGCCGCCGCCGGGATGCGTGCCGGACCCGCACATATACAGTCCCTGGATCGGCCCGCGATATTCACCATAGCCCAGCACCGGGCGCGCCGCCCATAACTGGTCCAGGCTCATCCGCCCGTGGAAGATATCCCCGCCGATCAGCCCGAACTTGCGTTCCAGATCGAGCGGCGAATGGATCTGCCGCGCGATGACCGCCGATTTGAAGTTGGGCGCATGATCGGTAATCGTGTCGATGATCTGGTCGGCAACCTGATCGCGCACGTCGTCCCATGATTTAGCGCTTCCATCGGGTTCGGGGGGCAGTTCGGGAGCGAATTGCTGGCAGAACAGACTGGCGACGTGCTGGCCCGCCGGTGCAAGGCTGTCATCGACGCTCGACGGGATCTTGATCTCGACGATCGGCTTTTTCGACCAGCCATGCGCGCGCGCGTCGTCATAGGCCCGGTCCATATAATCCAGCCCCGGCGCGATGATGATGCCCGCGGTATGATGTTCGGCCTTGTCCTTGCCGGGCAGCACGGTGAAGTCGGGCAGTTCGGACAAGGCGACATTCATGCGGAACGTGCCCGACCCGGTCTTGAAACCATCCATGCGGCGGCGGAATTCCGGCGCCATGTCGCCGGGATCGACCAATTGGCGGTAGAGCAATGCGGGGCCGACATTGGCGGCGACGATGTTCGCGGCAATCTCCTCGCCCGATGCCAGTTTCACGCCGGTGACGCGCCTGCCATCAACGAGCAGCCGGGCGACGGGCGATTCAAGGCTGATCTCGACGCCTTGTTCGACGCACGCCGCCGCCATCGCCTGGGTGATCGCACCCATGCCGCCGACCGAATGGCCCCATGCCCCCTTCTTGCCGTTCACCTCGCCAAAGACGTGGTGGAGCAACACATAGGCCGAACCCGGCGAGCTGATGCCCGCATAATTGCCGACCACCGCGTCGAAACCGAACGCGGTCTTGACGTGATCGTCCTCAAACCAATGGTCGAGAAATTCGCGCGCCGACTTGACGAACATGTCGAGCACGTCGCGCTGCGCCTCGATATCCATGCCGGCCAGCCTGCGCCCCTGCGATGCGGCGGCCAGCAACGCGCGGACCCCGCCGCCCGCATTGGGCGGGGTTTTCAGCGCCATGTCGCGCAACACTTCGGCCACCCGTTCCAGCGCTGCCTCATAAGCGGGGAAAGTCTCGGCATCCCTGGGCGAGAAGCGGGCGAATTCGGCCTGGGTGCGCGCGGTGCCGCCGCCCAGTTTCAGATAAGTATCCGGGAAGGGGAAGAAATTGCTGATCGTGCGTTCGATGACGCGATAGCCGCGATCGTGCAGCTTCATGTCGGCGATCACCTTGGGCCGCAACAGGCTGACGGTGTAGCTGGCGGTCGAATTGCGGAAACCGGGGTGGAACTCCTCGGTCACGCAGGCGCCGCCGATGATGTCGCGCCGCTCCAGCACCCGCACCTTCAACCCCGCGCGCGCCAGATAAAAGGCGCAGACCAGGCCATTGTGGCCACCCCCGATAATCAGCGCGTCATAGCGTTTGGTCATCCATTCCCCCGTTCGATATCAATTGTCAGGCGCCATGCCGCGCGCGGCTGCTCCAGCCCGGTGCGGGCGGCTGGTGCAGCCGTGCTTCGGGAATGATGTTGCGGATCTTGCGGGCAAAGCTGCGCAGGCAAACCTCGCTCGCCGCCAAAGGCCCGACCGAATAGCTTTTCGATGCCATTCCCTGCTGCACCCGCTCGATCAGCCGGGTATCCTCGCGGTTGACGTTGCGGTTGATGCGCCAGTTGGCATAGCGCGCCAGCTTCATCTCGCGCGCTTTGTCGTCGGGGGTATAGGCGTCGGGCAGGGCGAAGGTCATTTCACGCAGCACGCTGGTCGTCGGCGTCAATGGCAGCCACTGCATGAAATCGATCTGGTCGGCATAGATGTCGAACGCGCAATTCGGCCACAGCTTGAAATACAGCCACAGCCGCTGGTTCGCGTCCGGCAGGTGATCGACGCGCGGCAGATGCGTCTGGTAGAATCGTTCCCAGAAATCCTCCGACGGCCTGTCGACCAGATAACCCGACATCCGGTCGACATAAGGCGCCGCCTCGATCGCGTAGCTCTTGCCGAAAATGCGGGAAAGACCAGGATGCGCAACGGGGATGTGGAGATTGTCGGAATAGTTGTCGCCGACATTCTTCCAGTTGACCGCGCGTTCGCGCAAGCGGATATCGCCGATCCGCTGCATCTCGTCGAACCGGTATGGCGCGACCTGATCGTCATAAGGCGCCATCATCGCGGCCACCGTCGGCCCGCCGTCATCCGCCAGCCGCACGAACACGAAACCGCGCCAGATTTCGACCTCGACCGGCGCCAGCCCGTTTTCCTCCAGCTTCAGCGCGGGATAATCGCGCCGCATCGGCACGCCCGACAAGCGGCCGTCCAGTTCATATGTCCAGGCGTGGTAAGGGCAGACCAGCTTCTTCGCACAGCCCGATGCCCCTTCCACCAATCGCATCGCACGGTGGCGGCAGACATTGGTGAAGGCGCGCACCGCGCCATCGTCGTCGCGCACGACGACGACGCTTTCACCGACATAATCGATGCTGCGCCAGTCGCCCGGGGCAGCGACGTCGCTTTGATGGCAGACGATCTGCCACGACGGGCGGATGACGCGCGCGCATTCGACGTCGAAATATTCAGGATCGGTGTAGAGCCAGCCGGGCAGGCTCCAGTCCGCATCCGGGTCGATTGGGGCGAGGTCGATTGCGTCGGCGATATCGCTGTAGAGATGCGCCACCAAGGCACTCCGGTTGATTGTTGAACGATCGTATAATAAGGTTCGGCGATGCGCAACCCCGCCTTTCGACGCGCCGAACCCGATGTCCGGCGGCAAAGCCTGATCGAGGCGTGCGCGCGGGTGCTGGCGCGGGTCGGCGCGGCTGGCGCGTCGGTGCGGATCATCGCGGTGGAGGCTGGCGTGTCGCCGGGGTTGGTCAATCACCATTTCGGCAGCATCGACGCCCTGATCGCCGCCACTTATGCCCATGTCGACGCCGTGGTGACGCAGGCGCTCGACGAGGCAGTCGCCGCCGCGGGAAAGGATGCGCGCGCGCGGCTCGATGCTTATGTGATGGCCAGTTTTGCCGCCCCCATTGCCGACCCGGCCTTGCTCGCCACCTGGATCGCCTTCTGGAGCCTGGTGGCGGCGCGCAACGACATCGCGCGGCTGCACGACGAACAATATGCCGGATACCGCGCGACGCTGGAGCGCCTGCTGGCCGATTGCGGCCTGCCGGACGACGACCTGCGCCTCGCGGCGATCGGTATCACCGCGTTGGTCGATGGGCTGTGGCTGGAACTCTGCCTGTCCCCCGCCACCTTCGCCCCCGGCGATGCCTGCCGCATCGCCGCGCGGCATTTGGCCAGCTATTTCGGCGAGCCGGTTATTTCGACAGATCGGTGAACAGCGACAGATAATAAGTGATGCCCGGCGTAATGTTGCTGATCGGCGTGCGCTCGTTCAACCCATGGCTGAAATCGTCCGATTCCTTGATGAAGGTCGGGCTGGCGCCATAGCTGTCGACATGGTGGTAACGAAACCACATGCTGTCCGACGCGCCCGATGCCTGGGCGGGGAACACCGGCACGCCGGGATAGGCCTTGCCCATCGCCCTGGTGATCGCCGCGATGAAATCGGGCCGCAACGGTGACGCGTCATTGGCGACCGAGCCCTCGGTCGCGTCCTTGAAGCTCACCGCCGGATCATCGACCACATTGGCCAGTTCAGCCATGATGTCGGCAGGCTTGTGGCCGGGGAAGATGCGGCAATTGATATTGGCCGTCACGCGCTGGGGCAGGGCGTTGATGGCATGGCCGCCGTTCACCATCGTCGGCACGCACGTCGTCCCGATCCGCCCGACGGTGCTGGGATTGGCGCGCAGGGCGGCCAGCGCCTTTTCATCCCCCGGATTGGCGACAAAGGCTTTCAGCGCGGCGCCGATTTCGGGTTCCTCGAACGGCGCTGCGCTGGTCAATGCCTCGCGCGTCAGCGGACTCAGTTCGGGCTTGAAGTGATAGGCGCCGATCCGTTCCAGCGCGCGCGACATCTGGACGATCGCGTTGACCGGGCGCGGCGCCGAGCTGTGGCCGCCGGGATTGGTGACCGTCAGCTCGAAATCGGCATAGGTTTTTTCGGCCCCCTGCCAGGTCCAGTATTTCGGCTTGCCCGTGGTTTCGTCCAGCACCCCGCCACCGCCATCGATGTTGATGACGATATCGGCATCCTTCAGCTTGTCGGCAATGACTGCCGACGTTCTCATCGCGGTTTCCTCGTCACCCGAAAATTCGATGATGATCGTGCGCCTGGGCCGATACCCTTCACGCCGCAGTTCGTTCAGCGCGGCGATGGCGATGGCGCCGTCAAACTTCATGTCGGTGGCGCCGCGGCCATAAAGATAGCCATTTTCGACAACCGGCGTGAACGGATCGCGCTGCCAGTCGGACGGCTTGGCTTCGACGACGTCCATATGGCCCGAAACGACCAGCGGCTTCAGCGCGGGGTCGGTGCCTGGCCAGGTTGCGATCAGATAGGCGGTATCATCAAGCCGGGCGATCGAGACGTCCTTGTCGGCAAAACCGCCCGCGACCAGCGCCTGCTTGAACAGCAAGGCGACATCGGGCGTGCGATTGTCCGGCCCGATGACCGATCGCAGCGCGATGGCGCGTTTGGCAAGATCAAGCGCCTGCGCATCCGCGACCGGGTGTGCCGCCGGTCCTGCCGCGTGCGCCGCAACCGAGGCGAACCCGAAAATCAACATTGGAACAAGCGCGCGCATGGCATCCCTCCTGGCGAAACACATCCAGCTTCGGCGCACTGTCGCCATCGATCAAGCCCCCGTCTTCGCTGATGCAGCGGCGGCCCCGTCAGCCATCACCAAATCCGCCGACCCGATCAGCGATAACCCGCGCAGTTGACGCAATCGCATGTGCGGATTTGTTTTTTGCAATTGCGAAGGCGTCTTCGCGGTTGCAATAAGATCAGGCCTTTCAGGCATCCTCTCCTAAAACTTTCATAGCCATCCGTGGTTTCACGGGTGGCTTTTTTTTGACCGCGGGCTTGCCGCCGGGTGTCGAACGCCGACGGGCGCGCGGTCCACCATTCAAGCAACCATGCCGGGCATCGACAACAAGGATGTAACGGTCAGCCTTGCCGTCGCCATGCCGGCCTCCTCGCGCCAACCCTGCGCCAGATTCCCGGCATGAAGGCAATTGGCGGGATAGAGGATCAACCGGTTGAAGCGCAGGTCCGCCGTGCCAATCCGTTCAAACCGTTCGTCGCTGTCGGCCATGTAGCGCGCAGGCGGCAGGCCATGGACCTTGCCATCCTGCACCAACGCCTGTCGCCAGGCGGGCTGGCGTTCGGCGTTGATCCGTTGATAGCCCGTGCGCCGGTGGCGATAGAAGCTGGTGCCGCCGTGCGGCGGATCGCAAAGATAGTGGATTGCGGCAAAGACACCGGGATCAGGGGTGTCAAAGTGCGGGATACGCTGGATTGGGGCCAGCGCCGCAGGGTCGTCGGTCGCCACCGCAAAACTCGCCCGCATGGTCGTAACGTGGCCAAACGAGCCGAGATCGTTCAAAGCCCCGCTCAACCAGTCGGCATAATCGTCGGGGATATCGGCGCGCAGCCCCGGATAGAAATCGCCGGGCAGGCGCCGGAAATCGCGATCAAGCGCGGTGCGGCGAAGAGCATCCGGCGCGGGATGCGCATCATCGATGATCTGCAGGGGAACATGTTCCGCCCCCATGCTCACCAACGGCCGCACGATCATGGCAGCGCCAATCCCGCGCGGATCAGGCGGCGTTGCCCAGCCACGCCGCCTCGCCATCAATCCGCGCGTTCTTGCGCCGCACCAGCCCGGAAACATGCTCCAGCGACAACAGCATCGCGGCCAGATCCATCATGTCGTCAAACGCGGCGATATTGGGCATCTGCCGTTCGAACGCTCGTTCATCGATGCCGTAAAACCCCTCCAGAGTCGCCGAACTGCCGTCATTATAGCGAATGTCGAGCCGGATTTCGGTCACCAGCCGAAGCGCCAGCGCCTGATCGACAAATTCGCGCGTCGGCGCCTGCCCCGCGGTCAATTCGCCCAGCATCGCCAGAATGCCCTTGATATAAGCGCTGTCGCTTCCATCCGCGTCGAGCAACGCGACACCCCCGGCATCGACGATGGCGGGGCTGTCGAGGTCGATGCACATCACGCCCGATGCCGCATCGTCGCCGCCCACGTAAAATGGCTGGCGCAACAGGTTGAGCGGCACCCGGTCGGATTCGAACGCCGTCCCGTTCCAATAGAGGTTTTCGTGCGGCTCCAGCCCCATCAGCACGGCGGGATAGAATTCGCCCGTTTCGTTGTTCTTCGCCAGCACCAACGGGTAATCCGCGGCGAGCCGACGCAATTCACTGCGCACCACCTGCACGAGATGCACATTCGCGGCAGTCGCGGCGGCCCTGGCCCTGTCGACGCGCAACTGGCCGTGCAATTCTCGTGACAATTGAATCAGGCGCATCGGTCAATCCTTTCCCTGTGCGTCCGCCACTCGCGGCGCCGCCATCACACCGGTTGCAGCCGGTATTGCGCCAGCTTGCCCAGCAGTTGGCGATTGGTGGGCATCATGCCACCCAGCTTTCGCTTCGTCATCTCGGCGCGGTGGAACGCGTCGCGGGCGCCGTCCGGGTCGAGCAGCGCCCGCGCGGCGAATTGCGGGTCCATCCTGAACCCCATGCCATACAGCACATATTGATAGCTCGCCGCCGGGAACATCTCGTGCGCGCTGGCGAAATCATGTTCGCCCGGCGCGGTGTAACGCCACAATTCAAGCTGATCGAGCAACGGCTGAGGTATCGTCGCCGGATCGCGATTGTCGCGCCAGAAGCCGCTGTCGTCGCGCTCGCTCAGCATATAATGGAGCTTCAGGAATTCGATGATCCGGTCCCAGCGATAGCGTGTCATGTCGTTGAAGCGCCGGGCGACGATGTCCATGCCGCTGCGGGTCGCGGGCATCGCCGTGGCGACATAATCCGCCGACAGTTCGATCAGCACCAACGCCGACGCTTCGAGCGGTTCGAGGAATCCAGCCGACAGGCCGATGGCCACGCAGTTGTTTTTCCAGAACGTCGCCCGATGGCCCGACCGAATGGGAATTTCGCGCGGGGAAAGCTTGTCGAATTCGGGCCCGACATAGGCAGCCAGTTCCGCTTCCACCGAGGCTCCCGCGGCATGACGGCTGGAATAGACATAGCCGACGCCGCGCCGGTTCTGCAGGCCGATGTCCCATATCCAGCCGTGGCGCTGCGCGGTCGATACCGTGTGCGAGACAATCGGCGCGTCGACATCTTCATAAGGCACCTGCACCGCCAATGCCCGGTCGACGAACAGGACATCGCTGCGGTCGATAAACGGCACGTCCAGCGTCTGCCCCAGCAGCAGCGAGGCAAAGCCGCTGCAATCGACGAACAGGTCGGCGGAAATCTCGCCATGCTCGTTGGTGACGACCGCTGCGATATCGCCATTGTCCGCCTGCACGACGCGCGTCACGTCGTCGACGATGTGGCGGACGCCCAGATTGTTGACGCAGTGGTCACGCATGAATTCAGCGAACCGCCCCGCGTCCAGATGATAGGCATAGTTGGCGATGCCGCCAAATTCCGGCGAGGTAATCAGCTTGGGCGCCAGGTCGCGCTCGCACAGAAATTCCTGGAAACAGACAGCGTCGGAAAATGACGGGGACGGCGCGTCCGCCGCTGCCTGTGCGTTCCAGTAGGGCGCAAGGTCCAGCGTTGGAAATCCTTCGGGCAGGACGAGCGGATGATAGTAGAAATCATCCGCTCGTCCGTTGCGCCAGCGCGCGAACTTGGCCCCTTGCTTGAACGACGCATTGCAGGCGCGGATGAAGTCCGTTTCCGACACGCCGACTTTCTTCAACGTGTTGCGCATCGTCGGCCAGGTGCCCTCTCCCACCCCGACAATGCCGATACGCTCGCTCTCCACCAGCGTGACCGAAAGGCCCCCGCCGCTCGACTGCCGATGGCGAGCGGCAATCAACGCCGCCGTCAACCAGCCCGCGGAGCCGCCGCCGACGATGCATATCGATGTGACAAACCGGTCCATAACCGCCTCCGCCCCGCCCTATTCCGGCGCGGCTCCTTATGCCTCAACCCTCAAACGGGAAAACCATGCCGCAGTTTCCCACGGCATGGCTGTCCTCGCTTTTCGCGCGATTGGGAAGTCCAATCAGAAATTGACGCGCGCGCCAAATTTGAACCGGCGTCCGCTATCCTCGGCATAAAGGAACTGATTGGAATAATAGGCCGATTTCAGCGCGATCGAGTTGGTCAGGTTCGCCCCTTCCACAAACACCGCGATGTGCGGGGTGAAGTGATAAGTCAGGCTGGCATCGACCTGCGAATAGGCACGGACCTGCGTCACGGCCTGGCCCGCGCCATTGAGCGGCGGCGGCGCGAGATATTGCAGGAAATGGTCGCGCCAGTTGTACGCGACGCGCGCCTCGATCCCGTGCTTGTCATAGAACAGCACCGCGTTGGCCGAATTGGACAGGCCGGTCAGCGCGAACTTGTTGGTCAAGTCCTGCGGGTTGAGCTTGCGGTTGGAATGAACCAGCGTGCCGTTCACCTGGAAACCCAGCCCGGTATTCCCCAGGCTCTGCTGCCACGCCGCCTCGATACCCGAAACCGATGCATCGGCCCCGTTTACCGGTGCGGTGATGGTGAATTGCGCGGGCGTACCCGTCGCCGGGTCGTTCAGCGGACTGCCATTCGCCGCCGCAACCGGCCCGGTGGTCTGGTTCAGGACGATGAAGTTGTTCACATTCTTGAAGTAGCCGCCCAGCGACACATAGTTCGACCGGCCATAATAATATTCGAACGAAACATCGAGGTTGCTGGACTTGAACGGCTTCAGGTCCGGGTTGCCGCTGCTCGCCGCGAAGTTGCCGGGGCGCAGGGTGACCAGCGTGGTAACCGGCGAAAGCTGTTCCAGCGTCGGTCGGGTGATGGTCTGCGACGCGGCGAAGCGCGCGGTGAAGTTATTCGAAACCTGCCACTTGAACGCCAGGCTCGGCAGGATGTCGGTATAGCTTGTGCTGCCAACCGTCCGCGTCGTGCCCGACGCCGTCGATCCATATTGGGTCTGGTCGTTCGCCAGGCGGACAAGCGCGGTATAAGCGGTGGCGAGGCCGTTGACACTGGTCGAGGTATTTTCAACCCGGACGCCAGCGACCAGCGAAAATGGCCGGTCGGCAAGATTGCCGTCGAACTGCGTTTCCAGATAACCGCCGATCACCCGTTCCTTGACGATGGTGTCGTTGACCAATGGCGCTGCGAAGGTGAAATTGGGGTCGGTCGCGCGCTGCTGGGCAGTAATCGCGGCGAACACCGCATCGCCGTCAAACGTCTGCCACTGGGTC
Source organism: Sphingomonas sp. (assembly GCA_041659385.1). GTDB lineage: Bacteria > Pseudomonadota > Alphaproteobacteria > Sphingomonadales > Sphingomonadaceae > Sphingomonas. The sequence goes on along the minus strand of JBAZYJ010000001.1, from coordinate 77,147 downwards.
AGCAGCCGGTTCGCGCCGCTGATGCCCGAAAGGAACCCGTTCCCGGCGTTATAGACCGAGATGGGCACGCTGCCGGGCGCGGGCAGGTTATAGCCGCAGACCGTGCAACCGGTGCCGCCGTCGTTCGAAAAGAGCGAGGTATCCTTGCGATCATGCGAGAAATATCCACCCCATGACGCGTTCACCAACCCTTCGCTGTCGTCCGACTTGTAATGGAAGTCGGTGCGAACCTGGGCAACGCGATCGTTGATGCCATAGCCGCGCAACAGCATCACGTGCTGGCAAAGCGGTTCGCCCGCGCCGACGATGTTGGCGTCGGCAGGCGTACCCGAATCGGTAACGGCCGATCCGCACGGGCTGGCCGGATTGGCGAAGGTCGGCAGGGTTTCAGTGGTGTAGGGCAGGATCGAGCCGTCCGAGCGATAACGATCCGATCCGGTCAGATAACCCAGCAACGACAGAAAGGCTTCCCGCCCGCCATTGGGATCTTCCTTGGCCAGCGAGTAGGTGCCGTCGACGCTGACCGTCAGCTTTGGCGAGATATTCCATTCGACGTTCAGGCCGAATTCGCGGGTATTGGTCTTCTTGTCGAACTTCTTGTCGTGAAAGTCGGTGGCGATGCCGGTTGCCTGGGTCAGGTCGGTCGCGGTCCCGTTCGCGTCTGTCACGACGTTGGTCAGGTTGGATGCGGTGAACCAGTGGCCATAGGATCGTGCATCGGTGGTGTCGGTGAACTTGGTATAGAGCGCGTCGGCGGTGAAGGTCAGGTCGTCATTGGGCCGGTATTGCAGTACCAGCGTACCGCCGATCCGTTCGCGGTCCTCGCGCGTCACCTTGGTGTCGAAATTCTGCGGGATGAACAGGTTGCCCTGCGGATTGGTCGCACTTACCGTACCCAGGCCGCCATTGACCTGATCGGCAGGCACGGCTGGATTGACCAGCCAGCCATCGGTCTGCGCCTGGTTGAGCTTGGTATAGCGCCGCTGGTAACTGCCGCTCAACAAGACGCCAAGGCGCCCGTCGGCGAACGTGTCGCTCAGCAGGAAAGAGGCGTCCGGCGCGGCTTTTTCCGCGTTGGTGTCATAATTGCCATCGACGGTCGCCGAAAGCTTGAACCCCTTGTAATCAAAGGGCCGCGCGGTCTTGATGTTCACCGTCGAACCGACGCCACCGGACTGATAACGGGCGGTGGACGATTTGTAGACCTCAACCCCCGAAACGAGTTCCGAAGCCAGCGTATCGAACGAAAATGCACGCCCCGATGCCTGGCTGGGATCAGTCGGCGTCGCCAATTGGCGGCCGTTGATCAACACCGTGTTGAATTCAGGGCCAAAACCGCGAACGGTAATGAATGCCCCTTCACCGCCCGAGCGGTCGATCGACACGCCTGTGATGCGTTGCAGGGATTCGGCCAGATTGGCGTCGGGCAGCTTGCCGATGTCCTGCGTGGCGATGGCATCGACGATCCCCGATGCCGACCGTTTGATACCGCGCGCGCTGTTAAGGCTGGCGCGCAGGCCGGTCACCACGATTTCCCCCTGCTCCGGCGCTGGCCGCGCATCGGCCGCTTCCTGGGGCTGGGGGGCTGGATCCGCAGCCCCGGCATCGTCGGACGGGGCGGTCCGGGTGGCGGCGGGCGGCGTTGCGGGTGCGACGCTGCCCTTGGTTGCGGTCGCGCTCACCGCCATCGGGACAATGGCATAAGTGTGCGGGCCGGTCTGGCGCGCGGCAAGGCCGGTTCCTTCCAGCAAGCGGTCAAGCGCGGCGGGCACGCTCATGTCGCCCTGCACCGCGTTGGCCTGCTTGGCATGAGTCAGTTTGCGAGCCGCGATGATCTGCACGTCGCCTTGCCGGCCCAGCAACCCGACCGCCGTTTCCGCGGGCTGCGCGGTGATCGAGAAATGCCTGGCCTGCGCAAAGGCTGGTGCCGACATCAGGCACAGCAACCCGGTTGATGAACAAAGCGCGCGGCGGATCATCGTTTTCGCCATTCTACCCCTCCTGTCGGGATCTCGGTGGATCCCTTTTTGTTGTTTGTATCTTGTAAGGAGACATGATCGGCATCGATCCTTCCCCCAAGAACATTATTTTTGTTCGGTAATACCCGTCGCGGTTGGCCCCGTCGGATCAGCGCTCGATGCGGATGGCGGCCGGATCGGTCGTCCGCACCGTGACGTTCAGGCTGCTTTGCACCGCCATCGCAAAACCCTCCGGGTCGTTGATGCGGAACACCCCGTCGAACCGCTCGGCGGCAAGGCCGGGGTCGGCGACGATGATCTTGCGTTCGTTGTAGCGGTTGAACTCGTCGGCGGCGTCGCCCAGCGTTTCGCCCACCAGGTCGATCATCCCTTCCCGCCATGCAAGCGCGCGATCGACCGGTGCCGCCTCGCCCGGCTCATAGCGCATCGACGCGTCTTCCTTGACGAGGACGCGCTGCCCCGCCGTCAGATGGACGTGATCCGCATTGCCATGATCGGCCCATGTCTCGACGACGCCCTCGGTCACCAGCACCTCGACGCCGTCGCCCCGGACGCGGACGGAGAACGCCGTGCCCACCGCCCTTGCCCTGACGCGACCGGCAGCGACCACGAACGGGCGATGCACGTCCTTGGCGACTTCGAACCACGCCTCGCCCTCGGCCAGGCTGATCCGACGCGCCTTGGCTTCCATCTGCACGTTGAGCGCGGTCGACGAATTGATCAGCATGACCGAACCGTCGGTCAACGGCACCCGGCGGATCTCGCCCAATCCGGTCGCATAGCTTACACCACGGCCCAGCAGCAGCGATTTGCCTGCAATGGCCGCGACGACCGCGGCAGCGGCCCCCGCAAGCACATGGCGCCGCCGATATCGAGGCGCGGGTTCCTCCGCAGCCTTTGGCGGGTCCAGGATGTCATCGGCGGCGAGCCAGCACGCATGGGTTCGCAGCAACAAGCCGTGACGTGCATCATCTTCGGCAAGCCAGCACCGCAACGCCGCTTCGTCCGCATCCGTCCAGTTGCCCGCATCCATGCGCGCCACCCAACGCGCCGCATCATCGCTGGCGTCGTTGCGCGGGCCGTTCATGTACGCCCCCGCGAAAGGGTCGCCAACCCGGCGAGCAGCCGGTCCGCATCATCCTGGGCACGATCCCACGCCGCGCGCAGTTGACGGATGCCCAGCCAGACCTGCTTTTCCACCGCTTTTTCGGTAATGCCCATATGGGCCGCGATGTCTTTCTGAGACCAGCCTTCGATCTTGCGCAACTCGACGATACGTCGGCAGCGCTCGGGCAGCGCCGCCATCAGGACCATCAGCTTTTCGCAAGCCATGCGGTTCGCAGTCAGCTCCTCGGGCGTCGGCAGGCCGTCGTCGGTGTAGCTCTCGATCTCCGCGATCGCTTCAAAGGAAACGATCTGCTGCCGCTTCAGCCGACGCAGCAGCAGGTTGCGGGCAATGGAAAAGAAATAGGCGCGCGGGCTCGTGATGTGGTCAACCGAGTCCAGCATGGCGATCCGGCAATATGCTTCCTGCAACAACTCGTCCACGTCCTCGGCTGCAAGGCGCGTCCGGGCAAACCAGGCCCGAACCCGCGGCTCGTGCGGGATGATCTCACGCGCGACCCAGCGGGCGGTCGACTGCCGCCGTGCCACGTCCTTGTGTGCATCCTGCTCCTTCATCGCCTCCCCTGGCATCACCTCCCCCGCCGCCCGCTTCGTGCGGGTTCTGCGAGTGCTTCATTAGATACATGAGCAGCAGAAATCCTTCCCGGGAATTTTGCGATTGGCAACGGGAAGCTCACCAAGGTGGCAATCGGCAGCGACAATCGGTGCAGTTGATGCAATCGCACGTGCGGATTTGTTTTTTGCAATTGCGAAGGCGTCTTCGCGGTTGCAACAGGATCGGGCCTTTCAGGCATCCTCTCCTAAAACTTTCATAGCCATCCGTGGTTTCACGGGTGGCTTTTTTTTGGCCGCAGGCTTACCGTCGGGTGCGGAGCATCGACCTGATCGGCAGGCAGTCTTCAACCCGCTGCGCGCGCCGATACAGAACCGGCGCCACCCTGGCGACCGCAGACAACCCGGAAATGCGGGAAGAAATTACGCTTGCGCTTTTCCCGCCCTGAAATCGCGCTATCGCAATTCGCGCGCGGGGTTGCCTGCCACGACGGCACCCGGCGGCACATCCTTCAGAACCACCGATCCGGCGCCGATCACCGCGCCGGCGCCGATCCTTACGGGTCCCGCCACCACCGAATTGGGATAGATCGTCACATTGTCCTCGACGACGGGATAGGCTTCGCCCTTCGATCGGCCGATCGTCACCGATTGATAAAGCGTTGCGCCTGCGCCCACCCTTACGCCTTGGCCGATCACAATCCCGGTCGGGTGCGGAAGATAGAGGCCGGGGGCAATTACGCTGTCGAGGTGGAAATGGCAGCCGCTGCGGCGCGTATTCCAGGCCCAGATCAATACGCCCAGCTTGTCGAGCCGCGTGCGGACAAAGATCAGGGCGACGCGGTGGAGAAAGATAGTGGCGAAACCGGGATCGAACAAAAAAGCCGCGACAAGGCCGCCCAACCCCTTTCGGTTGGAGTTTGCCTTGAGATCCGCGTTGATCACGTCCCGAAATTTCATGCCGTCGCCATGCCTTCCCGTTGTGCGGCCCGATCATCGGTCCATCCGGCCCGCAAGGTCGATCGGGCGTGGATGGGCCCCGATGTTGCCAACGGCATCACGTCGCCTGGTCGGCAGCGAGGCCGTACATCGGCAGCAGCACGTCGACCATCGGCTTTACGCCGAAATAACGTTGGGCGCGGTCCATGCTCTGCGCGGACATTTCCCGGCGCACCGCGGGGTCGGCAAGGCGCCGTATCGCATCGGCAAGGGCATCGACGTCCTCGAACGGGACGATGTAGCCGGTCTTGCCGTCGATAACCTGATCGGTTGCGCCACCGCTTGGCGTGCGGATCGCGGGGAGCCCGGTCGACATCGCTTCCGCCACGCCCAGCGGAAACCCTTCAAACCGACTTGGCAGGACGAAGATGTCCGATGCCCATAACGGTTCACGGACATCGCTCATGAAACCGAGGAACCGGAACGCGCGTTCATCCGCCTTGCCGCCGCTATGGGCGAAGGAAATGATCTCGGCCTCGCGGTCCTTTCCGCCGCTTCCGACAAACAGGCATTTCAGCTTGATCTCCGGGTGCTGGTCACGAAGCTGGCGCACGGCTTTGACCAGCAGGTCGTGCCCTTTCACCCATGCCAGCCTGCCGGCCAGGATGATGACGACATCGTCCGGATCGAGTGCGTATGCGCGCCGGGCCGCTTCGCGCTGCGCGGGACTGGGCGGATGAAATTGCGACAGGTCGGTGCCGCCATAGAGCTTGACCATCCGATTTTTGAACCAGATCCCGTTCAGGCGCATGAATTGCACCGATTCTTCGGAAAGGACGATCAGCTTGTCCGGGAAAAACAGGTTCAGGAACATCCGCTGGCCTAGCGGCCATCTGCCGGTTGCCGATTTGACCACCGTGTGGAGATTGCCGATTACCGAAGGGTGATAGGTCGCAATCAACTTCGCGCCGGTCATCAGCGACAGCACCCGGCCAAGATAGAGCATCCCGAGCCCATGGGCGTTGATCGCGGAGATTTTGTGGGATCGGATGAAACCGGCGATTTCACGAATGACCGAAATGGATGGGAAACGCTTGATCCCCTCGATCGTCCGCCATTCCTGAAGCGCTTGTTCCAGCAGTTCGCGCTTGCGCTGCGACTTCTCGTCCGAACGCACCGACCCCGACACGAGGTAAACCGGTATGCCGCGCGCCTTCAGGCCTTCTGCCAGCGTCTGGCAATAGGTCGTGATGCCGTCGTTGCAATTGATGACTTGCGCCAGAAACAGGACGCCTTGTCGATCCGTGGCGTTGTCCAGGTCAGGGCCCATTGTCAGCGCGCTCCCATTTGCAAGATGTGTCCAGCAGGTTCCCCGCCCAGTCTGTGCAGGTGCCTGCCCCTGGATATTGCCTCGGCGGTGGCGGGGTCTCCCGTCATCCCGGTATCATCAATTGCCATCGAACGGCGGGTGGCGGCATCCCCGGGTGCGCGCCTGCCGTCGTCCGGTTCCGGGGCCGCGCCCCTGCCAACCCCGGGAATTTCATCAGCCATCCGCTCAACCGGAAATGGTGAGCGAAACGGGTTGCCCCAGGGGATATTGCACGATGAGCGGTGCTTGCGAGATGGGAATGGAATCATTTGCAGCGACCCCTTGTCCGCACATGAATTTCGCCGGGCCAGGATGCCCGGCCAATAGTACCCTGGCCGTGGAATCCAGGCTGTTCGTCCAAATCGCCGCGACTTGATGGTCGGGCAAGATCGCGCGAAGAATGAAGATGCCGGGCCGGGGCCGTTGCAATTCGACCGATTGCGCCGCCGCGACGATTGCTCTTGATGCCTCGACGAAGCACGCCGCGGGCTTGGGTTGGTCATCATAGCCGAACACCCCGAAATTCCGCTCCATGTCGGCCTGCTCGTCGCTTTCATCCTTCAGTTCATAGATCCACGATCCCCGGAGCCAGGGGAGCGTTGACGACTGCAGGATGTAGTGCGCGAAGTTATAGGCCTGGCGCTCCCGCGGCACCCCGCATTTGCCCGAAATGGTCGACCATCCGAATTCCGTGACATAGATGGGCGTCGTCGTGCCGCCCCGCTGTTGCTTCAGCAGCGCCTGCAGAGTCGCCAGTCGGCTCAACATCTCGTCTGCGTTGCGTTCGGCGACGGGCACGCAATTATTGTATACATGCACCGACAGCCCGTCCGCACCGTTCAATGCGCCGTCGTGAACAATGGCCTGTGTCCATTTCCAGCCAGGGTCTATGCCGACCGCCCCGACCAGCACCTTCGCCGATGGATTGGCGCTTTTGGCGGCTTGAACCGCAACCTTGGCCAATGCCGCATAATGGATTGCCGCCCGGCTGTCGGACGGGTCGCCCGCACCCACCAGTCGCCCGGCGGGCTTGGTGCTGCCGACGCGCAGATTATACTCGTTCCAAACCTCATACAGCGGGTTGTATCTGGCGGTCATTTGAACGACGGACTTTATGTACGTCGAAAATTGGTCAAGTTGTTCCGGGGACAGGGGCGCCCCCTGTAACGGCGGGTTAAACCCCGGACCACCGAATATCAGCAGCGGACGGGCACCCTCTGTCGCAAGGAAGCCGACAATGCGGCGGGGTTCCGCCAGGGAAGCGACGCCGGGGTTTGGAAACCGGAAATTCGCCCAGTTGATGCCGTCACGATACGAACCCGCGCCAATCGACCTGAGTTGCGACATGGCGCGCGGGCCCGATTCATAACCCAGGATATGCGCCATGCCGAAATGCGTCTGCGTGCCGAGAATCGGTGGCGTGTACGGCGCGCGCGCGGCCGTGCCGGCGGCGGGAAAAACGACCTGGCGAGGCTCGGTCGTCTGGGATCGGCACGAAGGCGCGGCCAATATGCCCATGCCGGCAAGGGGCAGGAAAGCGAGCGAGCGCTTGCTGAGTTTCATCGATGATCTCCTTCCGACGATCGCGGCGAACTCTCGCCCGGACATCTCGCCCGGACATCTCGATCGAACGGTCGGTTGCCTAACCAACACGCCCCCGAATCGATCCGTCGTACCACTCGATTTGGGCACGGATCGGCGGACCCGGCTCACGCCGCCTGCCAGGGCCGCCGATGGCACGCACCCCGATTTGCCCGTGATGCGAAGAGCACCGATGGCGCGCATCTCAGCCATGGTTCCTCATTTGCGCCTCGCAAGCGTCAATCAGCGTCGCGGCGGATTTCTTCCAGGAAAACAGGCGCAGCCGCTCGCTGCCTCGTCTCAGTCGTTCGGCGCGCCAGTCGCCGCCGTCGGCAAGCGCATGGTGCATCAGTGCCGCGAGTTGCTGGGCGTCATGCGGGTCGAAATAATCCGCGGCATCGCCGCATACCTCGCGCACGGGGGGAATCGAGCTGGCCAGAACGGGGCAGTCGTTGGTGAAGGCTTCGAGCGGCGGGATGCCGAAGCCTTCGTAAAGGCTGGGGAAAACCAGCGCGCGCGCCTTGCGCATCAGCGCCGTGACTTCTTCATCCGACAAACGCCCCGCCAGGATGGTCTGCTCCGATGTCTCGGGCATCTGCGCGGCAAACACGCCCCGGTCGATGCGGCCGACGACGACAAGCCTGGTATCGGCCGGCATCGCGGCGATTGCCTTGACCGCCAATTGCACGTTCTTGTTGCGGGTCAGGCTGCCGATCATCAGAAAATAGGGCTGGCCGGGCGCCAGGCCTATGCGGCTGAACACGGTCTCGTCCGGATATGCCGACAGATGTTCAGCGGCATTGGGCGCGACGACGATCTTGTCCGCCGGGATCGACAGGCATTCGGACAATTCGCGGCGCGAAAATTCCGAGACGGTGGCGATGGTCGCGCGGCGCGCGATCAGATGGTCGATCGCCTTGTGGAGCAGCCGGTAGCTTTTCGAATAATTCTCGGGGAAACGATAGATGGCGGCGTCGTGTATGACGCACACCTGCGATCGTTTGAACACCGGGCCGCTCCCCGCAAGGCACAAGGCGACGCCATCGCGCGCTGCCCTGGCGAAATCCACCTGTTCCCAGACATGCCCGCCGAACCGGCCGAATTCGACCTGTTCGATCGCTTTCAGGGCAAGCGGGGCGGTGCCTGGCGGCACGACCAGCCGGCAGGGCACCGATATCCGTTTCTCGGCCGCGAGCGCGTCGATGGCCAGCACGATTTCAGTGGCGTACCGCTGCACGCCACTCATCGGCTGTTGGCGGAATCGTCCGTTGATGAACAGGGTCATGGGGATCAGTCGCTCCGCTACGGACGAGGGAAGGTGGCTGAATTGGCCTTCAACGATAAGTCCGCAAAGGGGCTCCCCCCTCCGCCAGCGCGTCTTCCAGCGCGTGGGCAAACTGGTCCAGAAAGCGTTCGCTACTGAAAGTCAGGGCGTGCGCCCTGATTGCCTCCGGATCAAAGCTTGCCGCATTCGCCTCGAACGCAGTCATTGCGTCGACAAGGCTGTCGACCGTCTGTTCGTCGAAATGCAGGCCTGAAACAGCCGGGATAACGGTTTCCATCGCACCGCCCGATGCGAAAGCAATCACCGGTCGGCCGGATGCCATGGCTTCCACCGGCGCAATGCCGAAATCCTCTTCGCCCGGCATAAGGAAAGCACGCGCCCGCGCATAGTAGCGCTTCAGGTCATCGAACGAACATTGCCCCACAAATTCAATCGTCGGACCGGCGATTTTTCGCAGCGCCGCCGTCTCCGGGCCGTTCCCGGTGATAACCAGCCTGCGACCCAGCCGGTTGCAGGCCTCGATCGCCAGATCGATGCGTTTATAGGAAACATGCCTGCCGGTAACGAGATAATAATCGTCAACTTCGTCGCTGATGCCAAAGTCATGAACCTCAACGGGCGGATAGATCACTTCCGCTTGCCGACGGTAATAACGCTCTATCCTGGTCGCTACATGCTTTGAATTGGCCATGAACCGGTCGACGCGCAGCGCCGTGCCCACATCCCACAGCCGCAACCGGGGAATGGTCAGCGACAATACCAGACGTTTCACGAACGACGCGCCATCCCGGTAATGGTGATATTGATCCCAGATGTATCGCATCGGCGAATGGCAGTAACAGACATGCACGGCCTTCAACGGCGGCATGATCCCCTTCGCCGGGCCGGACTCGCTGGATATGATGAGATCGTAATTGTCGAGATTGAGATTTTCGAGCGCTATCGGGGCAAGCGGCAGCAGCGACCGATGCATTCTGGCCGCGCCGGGAATCCGCTGCAGAAAGCTGGTATGCAGCCGTTCCCGCGGGACGATCGTTTCCGAAAATTCGGGCCGCTCGACCATGGTGTAGACATTCGCCTGCGGAAAAATGCGCAGCATCGTCTTGACCACGTTCTCGCCGCCGCCCGGCCCGACAAGCCAGTAATGGACGATGGCCACCCGCAGGCCGGCGAAACACGCGCGCAATTCCGGCTCGCCGCGAAACGCCGAATCCGGCGTGGATTTCGACAGATCAGTGTTGGAAATGCCGTTCGTAGCGGACATTTTTTTCTTATCCTGGTCTGGTTGTACGGGGCGAACCGGCGTAATTCAATTTTGCGGCCGAGACGCAATTTAGCGTATTTCGGGTTTGGATAGCATGCCTAAGTTTTGTCTCTCAACAGGCGTTCATATATTTCCAGCGTCCGCCCGGCCACGAAATCAGGGTCATATTCATGCGTGTCCTGAACCCAGCGCTCGCGAATCCGCTCCCGCAGCGCCTTGTCGTCGCGCACCTGCGCGATCGCGGACAGCAACGTCGCGGGGTCGTCCGGATCAAAAACCAGCCCTCGCGTCCCGAAGCCAACCATCTCGGGAAGGCCGCCGCGTGAGGCCACAATCGGGATCACGCCATGAATGCCCGATTCGAAAGCCACGCGCCCTGATGGTTCATCCCAAAGCGACGACACGATCAGCGTGTCGACAATGGCATAGAAGGCGTCGGGCGTCTGCACGCCAAGAAAAGTGATGGGAAGGTCGGCCGCCATTTTCCTGAGCTTTGCGACATAGGCGGGATTTCCGTCGCCGCCCACCATCAGCCGCCAACCATCGGCAGGCAATGTGCGCAGCATGGCGATAAGCTCTTCCAGCCCTTTTTCAGGCGAAATTCTCCCGAAAAAGCCGATCGTCAGGCAATCCTGGTCAACCCTGTCCAATCGCGCCGGTATTGCCTGTTTCGGGCGATAGGCGCCGTGAATGATCGTATTGGGCATGTGGCCCGGAAACACATTCGCGGCTTCGTAGATCGAACGGATTTTCTGGCTGACGAAGATGACGTGGTTGACGAGCGAGGTGTGCCGCCGCGAAGGTGCCAGCGCGAGCGCCCGGCAGCTTCCGCAGACGCTCGCACAGTTTTCGCCGTTTTTCCGGTGTCCGGAATTGAGGCACAGCAGATAGTAATCGCTGACGCGATGCACGATCGGCACGCGCATGTCCGACGCCACGCGCCAGATGCCGGTGCCAATTCCGGCCATGACATGGGTGTTGATGATGTCCGGGCGGAAGTCGGCAAGGACGCGCCGATATTCACCCTCCATCCGATTGCCGAGCCGGTCGATCAGATGCCATGCGATCCGCTTCGGCGCCGATTGTTCGCCGCGCAAATAGACGTTCCTGAGTTTCAGGCGATATTCCGGCAGTTCGGTCGCTTCATGGATGCCGAAATGTTCGTGATCGTCGACATTCAGTATCGCCACCTCATGCCCAAGGCGCCGCAAGCCCTGGCCAAGCTGCATGACGGATACCTGCGCGCCGCCATGCACTTTCGGTGGGAAATAGTTTCGGGAAACCAGCAACACGCGCATCCAGCTATCCCCCCTGACCGCCAGCGGCGACCAATACGCCTGGAAGCCGGTCGGCAAGCCTGCCGCGCAAGACCGACAAGGGGGGGTGGCGTCTGCCCACGAAAAGCATAATCGTTACCCTGGTCACCTTCATCGCCCCGGATGCAGTGCTGCAGTGCAGCGTAAGCAATGCGGGGATAGTCGGCATTGCATCGCGCTGCAACAAGAGATAGCTAAAGCGCTCTCGCGTAACGAGGGTCGACTGAACCGATGGAACCGGAAGGTGCAAGGGCATCCGTTGTCGCTATCGATAACGGCGAGAGCGGCAGGCGACGCAGACGCTCGCGTCGCGCGGCGGGAACGGCGGTTTCACCGGCCTACAAGGCATCTTTCGGAAGATGGTCTGCCGAGGTGGCGCGCGACAATCGCGCCCGCGCGGTTGTCACATGGGTGGCGATAATCCTGATTTTTCGCCAGACGCTTGCGGCGCCCATCCGGGCATATGTGCCCGCGCTGTGGTACGGGGCGGACCTGTTGATGGGGCTCGCGCTGCTGGTGGTGGTGGCCATGGGTCTTCGCAGTCGCGTCATATCGGTTTTGGTCGCAGTCGGGCTGGTCGGGCTGCTGGTTACCTATTCAGCGATCCTCAACACCCCCTTCGCCGCCGCCACCGGCATCCGCGGGCTTGGCTATATCCTGCTTGCCTATTTCGCCGCTCTGGGAATGAGGCGCAGCGGCTCGCCATTACCGCTTGCGCTGGTGGCGGCGGCCATCATCAGCATGATCGGCGTCTATTGGGAAGATTTCTTCCACGTGCCATGGGCGGGCATTCAGTTCGAAGGCGTAGGCGGCACCGCGGATGTTTCCCGCCAATGGACATCGGATGGCGTGCGGCGCCTTTCCGGGTTCGGCATTGGATCCACCGACACCTCGATCATCATCGCCGCTGGAACTCTCGTCTTCTTCGGCCTCACTCGCAACCGCGTGCGCATTTCCAATCTGGCATTCTGCGCGGTGGCTGTGCACACGCTGATCCTCACGACCCAGAAAGCGACGGCTGCCTGGCTTATCATCACGGCCCTTGCCGCCTATATCTCACCGATCATTGCGTTCAGGTTGAACGGCTTCCAGGCGGCTCGAGTGTTGAAACCGCTGGGGATTGCGGGACTTGTCCTCTGCATCGCGGTGCCGCCTCTCTTTGCCGGAGTCGAGTTCGGCCACATGTTCGGCCTGAACACGCCAACGCTCGATCAGCGCATGGATGAGGTGTGGCCAGGCGTCATGCCCTATATTTTCAAATTTCCGCAGATTCTGCTGGGTTACGGGCTGGGCGGCATCGGACCCTTTGCGTCGAATCCATCGTTGTCGATGGTCGACAACATGTTCCTCTTCACCGCGTTGAGCATCGGCCTTCCTTTGACGATCGCGTTGTTCCTGATTGCGGCGCGCGCAATCTGGGCGGTCCGCGTGCGTGACGGCGTCGATTTTTCGGCCCTCGCCATTGTCACGCTGCTGATTTTGAACGGGATAACCGCGAATATCGTGGTTTCCGGGGCGGTGGCGAGTATTTTCCTGGGATACGGAATCGGCTGCCTTCTTCGTCCCGGCGACCCGATCGCGTCGGAGCAGAGATCGCGGCGCAGACGCCGGGGTTCCTCGTCATTCGAAGAGCGTTCGACGCGGCCCCTCGACCAGGCCTGACCAGGCCACGCGGCCGAGAGGAGATTGGTGAATTGCAGCGTGCTACACACAATCGTGGCGGAAAGGTCATCGCTATCTGCGGCGTGGCCGGGCATAATCGCGGGGACGATGCGATTGCGATAGCAATGGCCAATGAGTTCCGCGCCCGCCTGCCGGACGTCACCGTGCAAATCGCCATGCTTGTCCTGGGGGCGATCCCCAGGGCGCCGGGCATTGAACCCTTCCTGGCGGTGCGGCGCAATCCCTTCGGTTTTTTTGCCCTTGTTCGCGCCATCGCGCGCGCCGACCTGGTGATCGTCGGCGGCGGGTCGCTCATTCAGGACAAGTTCGGGGGAGGACGTATCAAGGGCGTTCTGGGCTATGCCTGGCTTGTTTCCCGGCTGGCGCGTATTTTCCGCAAGCCTTTCGTCACCGCGCCGCTTGGGATCGACACGCTTGAAAGCGATCATGCCAAGCGCGTCGCGGCGGAACTCCTTTCCGCCGCGCAGGCGATCTTTGTGCGGGACGAGCAGTCGCTGGCGAACGGGCGGGCGCTCCTTGTCGGCAGTCCGCACGATCGGATCATCCGGGTTTGCGACCCTGCGTTTTCGCTGAGCGAGGTTACGCAAGGCGACGACCGGGCAGGGCCCGTCGTCCTGGCCCCCGCGTTCGAGGGCGAGTATGACGATCTGGTCATCGACATATTTCGGCGCGTCGCCATTCACGCCGCAACAATGCTGGACAGGGACGTTGTGGTCCTGTCGATGGACGAGCGCGACAGCAACAGCGTGAGGAAGATCGTGGAGACCTTGCCGGAGGCGCTGCGAGGCAGGGCCAGCGCCTGCGTTCCGGCCACATTGAGCGAGACGCTCACCGTGCTTCACAGTGCGTCCGGGCTGATCGCAATGCGCCTCCACGCCATGATCCTGTCCTTCGGCGTCTGCCCGATCTCGTGCCTTAGCCGGACGACCAAGACCCACGCGTTCATGGAGGATTATCACGTGCCCGGTCTGGCGGTTGCGCAGCATGATCCGGAAACGACCGCATCGATGCTGGTAGAGGCGGTGCGCGCATGGCCGCAACGAAACGCACAGCTTGCGGTCCGCGAGGAACGACTGGGCGACCTTGCGAAATTTTTCGATGCCGCGGTCGCTATCATCCAAGTCGGGGCATGAGCCGCGGTATGAGCTCCGGGAAAAAAACAGGCATGTCGGCCAAGTCGAACGCCGCGATTATCACTGCCGCGACGGTGATCGGCAGCGGGTTGAATTTCACTGCAACGCTGGTCTGGACGCGGTTGCTCGATCCGCGCGAATTCGGGGTCTATGCGCTGGTTTCGGCTTCGGCGGTGCTGCTGAACGCGATGATTTTCGAATGGCTGCGCATCGTGGGCGCGCGCACGCTCTTTGATCCCAAGGCCCCCACCGGGATCAGTTCCCAACGGGCCAATGCGCTGTTTGCCATCTATTCCCTGACGATATTGTTGTTCCTGGCCGTCATCGCTGCCCTTTATGGCCTGAACGTCGGTTTTGCCGAAGTCGCGGCGCAATGGTGGCCCCTGATGGCGGTTTTCACGCTGACCGAGATGGCGCTCACCATCATCCAGACGATCTATCGCCTGCAGATGAGGTCGTGGCCGTATTTCTGGAATTCGGTCGCGCGGTCCCTCGTCTCCGTCCTGCTCGGCGTGGCGCTGGTGTGGCATTTCCATTTCGGCGCGCTGGGCACGTTGCTGGGCATGGTGGTGGCGCAAGGGGTGGTTGCGGTTGTGAGCATGCTGGTCGACCCGCTGTGGCGAACGGTCAAACCCTGGGCCGCATCCCGAACCCAGATCACGGAAGTCCTGCACCTGGGTTATCCGCTGATCGCGAGCTGTGCGCTTACCTATGCAGCAGGGGTGACCGATCGCTTCCTGATCGGCTCGACCATGGGCGCTCATGCGGTCGGACTATACGCCGCCCCGGTCGATCTTCTGCAAAAAACGCTGGTCTTCATGATGATGACGATCAACCTGACCGGATACCCCACCCTGGTACGCACTTATGAGAGCAAGGGGCCGGAGGCTGCGTGCAAGACGCTGGACGACAATCTCCACCTGCAGCTTGGCCTCGGGCTGCCGACCGCGGTCGGCCTGATGGTACTGGCGCCCGGCCTTGTCGGCCTTTTGTTAGGCCCTGCCTTCCGTGAAGAAGGCGCGCGGCTCCTGCCGCTGATCGGCGTGGCATCGCTCCTCCGCTGCATGGTGACCTTTCACCTGATGATGGTGTTTCAGGTGACCCGGCGCATGAAGTGGATGATCGTTCCCCCGATCGCCACCTTGCTGGTGTTGATACCTGCCGGGTTGATCGGCGTCCGGATTGCCGGCCTGCCCGGAATGGCGGTGGCCGCCGTCGTCGCGCAGGCGGTGTGCTATGCCCTGAGCGCAGTTCTGGCAAAGCGCGTGCTGCCGATCCGAATCCTGTCGCTCGACACCTATAAGATCATCGCGGCGGCGACGGTCATGGGGCTGGCGCTCTATCCGTTCGCGCACCTTACCTCCCCGCTGGCGACGATCGCGCTCGTGGCGGTGGGCGGGGGCGTCTACACGATCATGCTGCTCGCCTTGCGTGTCGCGCCGTTCCTCGCCGCGGTCAGGAGCGTGGTCGGGCACCGCCGTTTTCGACGCGCCTGACAAGGGAACGGGGCGAACGATCCCGGTCGATTACCGGGAAGGACAACATTGATGTCGTATTGCTGCCCGCGGCATCGGCATCGGCATCGGCATCGGCATCGGCATCGGCATCGGCATTCCGCGCATGGCGGGCGGAGTTGGCGCGTCAAGATGGCCGGGGCCGATGCGGGGCGAATCCTTACCCCGCACCGGCTGGCCCTTATCCCAGGATGAAGTCGCTCGCGGTTGGGACATGCCCGCTCAGCGTTGTCAGGTGGATCAGATAGTCGGCGTGCCCATCGCCGGTGGCGTCGCCTTCCACGATCCAGTGATTGCCGTCGCCATTCGCCGGATCCTTGTGCACGATCAACTGTCCGGCCACGCTGGTGAACGTGCTGCCTGCCAGGGTGAAGTGATCGAGCGTCCCACCCTGATTGCCGCTGATCGCGTCGATCCTCGACAGATCGATCTTGTCGCCCTGCTTCACCGTGAAGTTGGTGATGGTGGTATTCGCCTGGGTAACGTGGAAGACGTCCGCCGTGCTTGCCCCGATAAGCGTTTCGAGCGTCAGATGGCCGGTCGCGTCGTAATTGTCGACCACCCGGCTGCCATCGGCATGATATTCGGTATAATAGTCGAGTGTCCCGTCGGCATGATAGCGCGACAGGCTTTCCAGCGCGCCGCCGGTCGCATAGGCGTAGTGATCCGACACATAGCGCTGGCCAGTGACGCCATAGTGATAGAGGTCGCCGCTCTTGTCGGTATGGGTGATGGCCAGCCGGGTGAGCGCACCGGTCACCGGATCGAAATTGGAGCCGCTGTACGTGCCGTCGGCGGCATATTCCACCTTGTTGGTGGCCAGGCCGTTGAGATTGTAGTTGGTTGTGCTGCGACTGCCATCCGCACCCATGAACGTTTCGAGCGTCAGGTGACCGGTCGCGTCGTAATTGTCGACCACCCGGCTGCCATCGGCATGATATTCGGTGTAATAGTCGAGCGTCCCGTCGGCATGATAGCGCGACAGGCTTTCCAGCGCGCCGCCGGTCGCATAGGCGTAGTGATCCGACACATAGCGCTGGCCAGTGACGCCATAGTGATAGAGGTCGCCGCTCTTGTCGCTATGGGTGATGGCCAGCCGGGTGAGCGCGCCGGTCACCAGATCGAAATTGGAGCCGCTGTACGTGCCGTCGGCATCCCGCTCCGTCACCCAGCTAACATGGCCGTTGGTATCGTAGGAAGTGGTGCTGGTGCTGCCATCGGCGTTGACGACATTCAGCGTGCCGACCACGCCATCCTGGTAGTTATAGGTCGACGTGGAAATCAGATCGCCGTCCTGGTCGTAAAGGGTTCTGCTCGTCCAGCCATCTCCGCTGCCCAGAACCGCAAAGTCGTATTCGCCGACGATCTTGCCAAACAGGCTGGCATATTTGGTTGTCAGATCCTGTATCGCCTGCGCCGAGGCCACTTGCAGTGTGGAATCGCTGGTCAACTGGATCGCGGTGACGCCCGCGATTGCGGAAAGCTGGTCGATGTCGGACACAAACGTGCTGGCATCGACATGGATGATCGGGTTGGTCCCGTCGACCTGGAGGCTGTAGACGGAGGTCGGGGCAAGGGTAACCCCGTCCGTCACTGCGTAGCGCACCTCGACAAACGCGTGGCTTCCGACGGAAAGGTTCCCGGCCACCCCGTCGGCGTGCAGGGTCAGCGTGCCGTTCTTGATGGTGTAGGCGGACGGATCAAGCGCGTGCAGCACGTTCCCCTTGTCATCCACCACCTGGACCGAAGGCGTGCCGACGATCGACAGCGTGCCTTTCAACGCCGTGCCCGCAAACAGGTTGGTCGTCGCCGTGTCCTGGTCGGAAACCTCGGCATAGGTATGGAAAGCCTTGCTTCCATCGGCTGCGGTGATCACCTCCAGCGTCTTTCGTCCGACCGCGTCGTAAGTGTCGACCAACTTGCTGCCGTTGGCATTATACTGCTCGTAGGAACTGAACGTCCCGTCATCATGGAGTCGGCTGATGCTGAACAGCGCTCCGCCGGGCGCATAGACATAGTGATCGGACGTATATTTCTGTCCGGTCACGCCAAAATGATAGAGGTCGCCGCTCTTGTCGGGGTTGGTGACCGATTGCCTCAGCAGCGCGCCCGAAACGGGGTCATAGCTCGACCCGGTAACCACGTTCGCCGCCGTGCGTCCGGCGCTTGAGATCAGCTGACCATCAAGGTTGTAGCTGAGGATGGCGGTGCCGCCATCGGCGCCGGTACGGGTTTCGGTGAGCTTGTGGCCGGCTGCATCGTAGCTGTCGACCACGCTGCTTCCATCCGGGTTGTACTGCGTCGAGGAGTCGAGCGTGCCATTCGCATGAGAACGGGTAACGCTGCGGACTGCGCCGCCGGCGCCATAGACATAGTGGTCGGACACATAGCTTTGCCCGGTGATGCCATAATGATAAGTGTCGCCGCTCTGATCCGCATTGGTGATCTTCTCGACCAGCACCGCGGCCGTCTTGGGATCATATGTCCACGCGGTGGTCACCCCGGTGCTTGACACATCCTGGCGCGTGACTGCCTTGCCAGCGGCGTCATAGGTGGTCGTGCTGCTGGTGCCAGCGGCTCCATATTGCGCAGCATAATCCAGCGTTCCGTCAGCATGATAGCGCGTCAGGGCGGAAAGCGCGCCGCCGACGCCATAGACATAGTGGTCGGATACATAGCTCTGCCCGGTGACCCCATAGTGATAGAGGTCGCCGCTCTTGTCGGCATGGGTGACAGTCAGCCGGGTGAGCGCCCCGGTTGCCGCGTCGAAACTGGATGCGGAATAGGTGCCGTCGGCGGCGCGCTCGACTACCGAAAGCGTGGTGCCGCGCGTGTCGTAGGAGGTAACGATGGTGCCGCCGTCGGCGGCCGTCGCCGTGTCCACGGTCTTGTGGCCGGTTGCATCATAATTGGTTACCAGCCTGCTGCCATCCGCATGATATTGCGCAGCATAATCGGTCGTGCCATCGACGTGATAGCGCGTTACGCTCGTCGCCGTGCCGTACTGGTCGTAGACATAATGGTCCGAAGTGTAACTCTGCCCGGTAACGCCGTAGTGAGAGATTTCGCTGCTCTTGTCGGGATGGGTGATCGTCAGTCTGGTGACCGCGCCCGATGCAGGATTATAGTCCCGGGCCGTATAGGTGCCGTCGGCGGCGGTGTCCTGGCGCCCGGTCGCCTGTCCGGCGATATTGTAGTTGATGACGCTGGAACTGCCGTCGGCGTTCTGCGTCGACTGCTTGACCTTGTGGCCCGCGGCATCGAAATTCTCGACGAACTTTCCGCCGTCGGCGCCATATTGCGCGGCGTAATCCAGCGTGCCGTCGGTGTGATAGCGGGTCAGTCCGGTGAGCACCGACCCGGCGGCATAGACATATTTGTCGGCCACATAAGACTGGCCCGTGATGCCGTAATGTTCAACATACCCGCTTTTGTCGACATTGGTGACCTGGCGCGTCGTTGCCACACCCGAGGCCGGATCGAATGTCTGATAGGTTGAAACACCGCTGGTGGTGAGGTCCTGGCTCGACACGACCTGCCCGCTGGTGTTGCGGCTGATGGTCTGGCGGCTGCCGTCTGCCGCAACGTGCACCTCGCGCGTCACCACCCCGTTGGTATAGGTGTAATCGTCCGTTGCTCCCGATGGATAGTCGACGTGGCGCGACTTTGGCGTGGTTCCCGTCAGCGACAGTTCCGATGTCGACAGCAGATTGCCTGCCTTGTCGTACAATGTGTCGGTTTGCCAGCCCGAACCCGTGCGCTGCAGGTCGAAGTTGTACTCGCCATCGATTTTGCCGAGCACCCCGGCGTAATTCGCCCGAATGTCGTTCAGCGTTTCAATGGAGGCGACGGGCAGGATGTGGTCGCCGGTCAAATGAATCGTCGTCAACCCGGTCGTATGGGAAAGCTCATCCAGATGAGCGGCAAGCCACCGCCCGTCGACGCTGATCGTGTCGCTGTCGGCGTGAACCGGCGCATCGACGAAGGGCGCGTTCGCCCCCAATTCGACGACAAGCGGCGCGTCTGCGAGGTTCAGCGTGATCGACGACACGTTTTCATACGATGCCACCGGCGTCAGGCTGTCCGCAGGGCTATAGACATAGACATGCGCCTGAACCGTGTCGAAGGTAATCACGACCTGGGTGGGCGTGACGACCGCTGCCGTGTCGGTTTTGCTGTCCCATGAGGAGATGTCGCGCCACAATATCAGATCGGTCGCGCCGGAGCTTTTGGCGACGTTCAGCAATTCGCCATCGCTGCCAAGCCCCTGCACCTGAAACGATCCGGCTATCGCCGATCCGTTGTCGCCGCCGATCAGGGTCGTGAAGTTGTGAAGCGCCGTCGCCGCAAGCTTTGGAGATCCATCGGCATTGAACAGGCCGAAGTAATTGTTGGCGGCGCCCAGAGAAGAATTGCCGGGATCAATATCGGGCGTGTCGAACAACTGATACAGATACGTCAGGCTTGCGCCTTGAGCGTATCCGCGCAGCAAGGCGGACAAATCCATCTTGGCCTGGGCATATTCGTCGACGCTCAGATGCGAAGAACCATCCAGCGTGGTCACGCCCGTTTCCGTGATAACGGTGGCGTGACCGCTCGATATGACATCCGCCGCCGAGATGTTCTGCAGGAACCGTTGCTCAATGTTGCTGGCTGTCCCGGAATAGATGTGAGCGTTCGCATAATCGCTATAGGAACCGAGATCACCGATCGACTGAAGTATATTTGAGTCGATGCCGCCCGTTGTCAGATTATATACGCTGACGCCTGACAGGAGGGGATTGGATTTCACGCTGGAATAGAGATATTTCTGTATTTCAGCGGCGGCCGAGAGCGAGGTGTCGCCAGTATAGTTGGTGCCGAACACGTCGACTTCGTTCTGACCTTCTATCGCAATCACCGAGCCCGGATGCTGGACAGCAAAATTCGCGACGGACGCGACAAATGCGTCGATGCCTCCGCTTCCGTTTTGCCCGGCGCTGATCGGAAGGCCAAAATCGAACTTGACGCCCGCGTCCGCCAATTGGGCCACGATCGCGGCGGACATGCCCGTCGCACGGAGCCCTTCGCGGACAGTGTGGATGCCGATATAATTGAGATCGCGAATAATCAGCGCGGCGTTATCATACGCATCGGCCCCCTCGTAGGAGGCTTTGGTATTTATGCCAAAACTGTTGATCAGGGCGCTGGCGGCGATGACGTTGCTCGCCGAACTCAATGTCGTCGACGCGCCCGATCCCGATGCGCCTGACATGCCATATGATGATGATGAAGTGATGTTGTCGCTCATACAAACCCCCGATATGAAGTATATATGGCGCAATCATCTGATATTCTGGTTGATGATTATGGATAATCTTCAATAAACTATAATACCGTTATATTACTTATCGCATTTGATGGGTCTAAATATCAGTAATTGTAACGTATCCGACACAACGACCAGCCAAACAAGGCTGTATAGATGCATTTCGTTTTCGAAACAATCTTCGGTGTATTGATGGATTAAGTCAGACATGGAAAATATATAAGTACTACTGCGCAGATTGATGGGTTTTTCTATAATATCCAGCCTGGATTTATTGCTCTCGTGGCGAACGGCGGCGTGTCGCCTGTCCTTTGACCTGTTGAAAAGGTGCGCGGTCGGCGAATCCGAATCGGCGACCGTTTGGAGATGCGGCGCGCGTGCGCTGGCAGGCATACAAGCAGAGCAGGAACGCCAAGCGGAACAGAAACGACAAGGACGTCAGCCGTCGCTCGCGGGGCGGCAGGGCGCGTCACCGCCGAGCTACGCCGGGGCGGCAAGCCCTGCGAGCGGTGCCGGTCGGTCTGGTCGGCGAACGCTTACTGCTCGATCATCGCCGAACGCATCCGCGCCACCAACGGACCCGCCCAATATTCAAGCGCCGTCCGCCGCTTGAGCGGGATGACCACGTCAGCCGGTGTTCCCGGTTTAATCGCGCCGTCGGCCGCCGCTTGCCGCGCAACGGCATCGAGCGCCTTGGCCGGCACCTGGATCGTCGCGGTGAAATATGTCCGGCCCGTCCTCTCATCGGTCAAGCTGTCCGCCGACACGCGAGCGACGACGCCATGCAGCGGCGGCAGATTGCGCCCGCTCGCGCCGCCGATATGAACGTCGGCGGGCTGCCCCCGCTTCACGTCATTGGCCTCCGCGGCGGCAATCTGCGTCTCGATTTCCAATACGCCCTTGTCGGGCACGACATCCATCAGCCTGCCGCCGCGCGGCAGCACGCCGCCGACCGAATTCACCGCCAGCCCGAGCACAGTCCCGGACACGGGCGACCGCGCCTCGGTCTGCGACAGTTCTTCGCGTGCAGCCCGCCACTGCGGCAACAACCCCTGCAGTTCCGTCTGCGCCTGGCGCAGGCGATCCGTGTTTTCGCGCGCCCGCTGATCGGCCTGTTCCAGAATCTGGAGCTGCGCCTCGCCGGAAACTGCGTGCAGCCGGGCGATTTCCGCATCGATCGAGCCGATTTCCCCGTCGATCGAGGCGGCGTTGCGTTCCAGCGCCAGCACGCGGGTCTTCGTCGCATAACCCTTCTTGTACAGCGAGTTGACGTCGCTCAGTTCGCCGACGTTGATTTCACCCTGGCGAACGTTGGACGAACGGCGGCGGGCATAGCCGGTAATCTGGCTGTCCACCTCGGCCATCCGTTGACGGAGCACGGCGCGCTCCGACTGCACCAGCGCGCGGCGCGCCTGCAGATTGGTCTGCTCATATGCCAATGCGCGGGCCGCCATCTGGCGCTCCTCACCTTCCAGTTCCTTCCAGTCCGATGGTGCTGGCACCTGCGCCGAACCCGACAGCTCCGCACCCAGCCGGGCGATTTCTGTCTGCAGGCCGATCACCCTGCTCGCCAGCGAGCGTTCCTGCGCGAGCGCCGCAGCCGTACCGAAACTGACCAGCACCTGGCCGACGCGAACATGATCGCCTTCGTGGACGTTGATCGCGGACACGACACCACCAGCCTGACTCTGCACTTCCTGCCGACTTCCAGCGACCTTGACCACGCCGCCCGCATGAACCGCTGCGTCCAGCCGGGCGACGCCGGACCAGCCCACAAAGCCGACGCCAAAAAGCGCGATCAGCGCGAGCCCGGCGCGAATTTCAACGCGCGGATCATGCGCTTTTCGGGGAGCCGCCACCTTTTCGAACGGCGTTGCAAAATGGGTGAACGCGTTCACGACGAAGCCCTTTGTACATTGTGGGATACCGGTCGCGCCTGCGACCTGACGTCCGTGAGCGGGGCGAGCCGGTCGACCCGGCCATCCTTGACGACCAGTGCCATATCGGCCCCGGCGAGAACGTCGGTGTTGTGCGTGGCGAACAGGACGGTCGCGCCGCGCCGGCGAAGCTCGATCAGCGCTTTCATAAAGGCATGTTGCGCCTGTCCATCAAGATGCGCGGTCGGTTCATCCAGCAGCAGCAGTTGCGGTTGCCCGAACAGCGCCCGCGCAATGGCGATGCGCTGGGTCTGGCCTGCCGACAGGCCGGTCCCGCCCGCACCGATGACCGTGTCATACCCCTCCGGCAGGCGCAGGATCATCTCATGCGCGTCGATCATCTGCGCCGCCGATACCACCTGCTGGTCAAGCAGCGACCGATTGCCCTCTTCGGCCACCCGGAAACGACAGATATTGTCCTTGATGCTGCCGGGAAACAGAATGAAATTCTGCGGAAGATAGCCGATATGGCTCGACAGCTGCTCCGGTTCCCAATCGGCGACCGACGCACCGTCGATGCGCACCGTTCCGCGCGCAATCGCTGCCGCGCCGACGATTGCGCGCAGCAGCGTGGACTTGCCCGCGCCGCTCAGGCCGACGACCCCGACAATCTGTCCGGCGGAAACGCTGAAATTGGCATCGGCGAGCACGATCCGTCCAGTGCCGGGATTGGCGACGACCAGATTTTCGACCGCCACTGCGCCCGTTGGCGCGGGCAGATGAATGAAGCTGCGTTCCTGCTCGCCTTCGAACAACTCGCCAAGCTGGTCATACGCGATGCGCGTCTGGAGGAGCGAGCGCCAGGAGGCGATAAGTTGCTCCACAGGCTGAAGCGCACGCGAAATA
The DNA here is from genome assembly GCA_041659385.1 of Sphingomonas sp. GTDB lineage: Bacteria > Pseudomonadota > Alphaproteobacteria > Sphingomonadales > Sphingomonadaceae > Sphingomonas. Next base: position 53,316 of record JBAZYJ010000001.1, on the reverse strand, counting down.
AGCAGCGAGCTGGCGAACACCGCGCCGCCCGACACACTCCCTTCGACCACCAGAACCGCGCCAAGGGCAAGCGCGCCCGATTGCAGCGTCAGGCGCACCAGTTTCACGACTGCGTTATGGTCGGCCCCGATGAAACTCGCCTTCACCTGCAATCCATTGACCTCAGCCCGTTCGGCAAGCTGGCGCGTGGTCAGCGCGCTCGCCATTCCAAGCGCACGAACCTCGGCCGCATAGGTCGACATCTGCGACTGCGTTGCATAGGCCAGGTTCGCCGCCTCGCTGGCGATGCGCGCCGGCTTTTCGGTCCGCCGTTCGTTGTAATAGGCCAGCAGCACCATCAACACCGACGCGGCAAGCGCCAGCGCGCCCAGCGCGGGGTGAAGCAGGAACGCCGCCAGCACGTAAATCGGCGCCCAGGGAGCATCGAACAGGGCGGTCGCCGCCGGGCTGGAAACGCCCTGGCGCAACCTGTCCAGATAACGCATCGCCTCCGCGCGCTGCGGCAACCCGAGCGCCGGATTGGACATGATGAGTCGCAAGGTAGTGCCCGCCAGTTCTTCATCCAACCGCGCGCCCGCGCGCACCAGCAACCGTCCGCGCAGCCAGTCAAAGACGCTCAACGTCACCAGCGCGAACAGCCCGATCGCGCTGATCGCCGCAAGCGTTACCAGACCACCGGTCGGGATCACCCGATCATAGACCTGCATCATGTAGATCGACGGCGTCAGCAGCAGGATATTGCTCATCGCGCTGAACAATGCAGCGGCCACGAAATGCGCCCTGCACTTGTCCAACGCCGCTCGCACCGGATTACGCCTAATGTTGGTGCCCGATTTTAACATGGTGCCGGAATTCCTGCGCGTGCCGATTGCCGAGTGCCATTGCGCACTCCGGAATCCGGTCTGCCAGAATCAGGTAAATGTGGCGTTAAGCATAACCTAATGGAAATGCGAATTTTATCACGGAAACGTAATGAGTTAGATGCCAGATGGGCGCGTGCGGCAAACCAGGGAAAATGGCGCGGCGACCCGATAGCATGGCATGCTCAACCGCCTTGCCGGTGGCCGACCTCAAATTGCTCGATAATCGCGATACCAGTCGACAAAGCGCGGCAGGCCGACGCTGATCGGGGTGGTTGGCCGATAACCCAGATCGCGTTCGATCGCGGAAATGTCGGCATAGGTGGCGGGAACGTCGCCCGGCTGCATCGGTTGGAAGTCCTTGACAGCCTCCCGCCCGCAAGCAAGCTCGATCGTCGCTATGAAATCACCGAGTTGCTCGGCCTTGTTGTTGCCGATGTTATAGAGCCGGTGGGGCGCGTGGCTGCCGCCCGCCTTTTCCTGGCCGTCATCCGCGGGCGCATTGTCGAGCGCCGCGATCACGCCTGAGACGATGTCGTCGATATAGGTGAAGTCGCGCATCATCTGACCGTGATTGAACACCTTGATCGGTCGCCCCTCCAGAATGGCGGAGGTGAACAGCCACGGCGCCATGTCGGGCCGCCCCCACGGACCATATACGGTAAAGAAGCGAAGGCCGGTCTGGGGAATGCGATAAAGGTGCGCGTAGGTTTCGCTCATCAACTCGTCCGCCTTCTTGGTGGCGGCATAGAGTGAAACGGGATGATCGGTGCGGTCCTCGACCCGGAACGGCAGCGATTCGTTGCCGCCATACACCGACGAGGACGACGCATATACCAGGTGCGCCACACCGCGCTCGCGAGCGAGTTCGAGCATGTTCAAATGGCCGACCAGATTGGATTTGGCATAGGCCAGCGGATTTTCCAGGCTGTATCGCACGCCCGCCTGCGCCCCCAGATGGGCAATGCGTTCGATCTCCAACCCCTGCATCGCGCTTTTCAGCGCGGCATCGTCGGAAAAATCGACACGGTCGAAGACGAAACGCTCCGCCGCGCCGGGCAATTGACGGATCGAGGCAAGACGGTCTTCCTTGAGGCTGACCGGATAATAGTCGTTCATGTTGTCGATGCCGACGACATGGTCACCCCGTGCAACCAATTGGCGGCACAATTCCGCGCCGATGAAACCTGCGGCTCCCGTAACTAGGATGGTCATTCAAAGCGGCTCCGGAACTTGATTGCTCTCCGCAAGGCTGCGTCATCCCCCGATGATCAGAATCACGGCCTCGCGTAGCTACCACGGGTGCCTGCCGCCGTTAAGCGACTTGCTGCGGTGCGGCAAATTTCTGCAAGCCGATCATTCCCGTATCGGGAACGGCTCGTCACGCCCGGCTGGGCAGGCGCTGATGGCCAAGCGCGGCGAACGGCCGGGCTGCGCCGCGCCGACGCGAAACTGGGCGGGCGGTTTCGAACGCCCATCGGCGACGGCGGTAGCGGGAGACCGTAAAGAGAACGACCGGCCAGGCAAGCGTCGCACCAATGTCGCCCAGCGTATCGGCCCAGCGTGCGTCGCCGAAGAACAGGTAATCGAGGATTTCGTTGGCTCCTTCGCAAGCCAAAACTGCCATCAGCGCCTGCAGCGACGCGCGACGCGTCCGCAACATGCACTGTGCGCCGACATAAATGAGAAGCCCGGCGTTGATATGGGCTTCCTTGTCGCTCATGCCGGTCAGCGTCAGAACGGCGTCTGTTCCATGGTGATAAAGCGCGGCGAGGTCCATGGTCCCGCTGATGACAGCAGGACGATAAAATCGGGTTAAATCGCGATCTATCGACCGAAGGCCTGCCGATAAACCGCGCCCACGGCGGGCAGATGGCCGTCGCTCAACCGCGAATCGATCCCACCATCCACCCGGTCCCAATAATTGTGGTGAGCAAGACTGGCTCCCTGCTCCTGGATCCACCTGGTCATCAATCGCATGAACTCGGTCGCCCGGTTGTCGTCGACGCCCCATTCGGACAGGCCGATCAGCTTGCCATGGCGCCGGCCGAACCCGGACAACCAATCGAGCCCGAACGGCTGGGATTTGCGGTAATAGAAAATGCCTGCCCCCGCGTCGCGGCGGCCCTGATCGTCATATTGCCCCCGATAATAAAGGTCGACGCTGACGATATCGACCAGATCATCGCCGGGATAGCACAGTTCGGGGTTCAGCCCGCCCTGGCCGATGTTGGGGCACCAGTCGAAATAAAATCGCGCCGACGCTCGCCGGAATATCGACGCCATCCGCCGGAATGCCGCGACATAGGGTCGCTGGTCCCATCGCCCGGACGCGTCGCGCGCCGCCAGCGACTGCGTCTCCAGATTGAATTCCCATGGCAGCCTTATGCAGATGCGCCCGGCCTGTGCGGGCGTGCTGGTCAAAATGCCCTGCGCGATCCGTTGGAAAAGGGCGTCGTGCGCGCCAGACGCCGCTTCGCCATAGGCACGGGCGCCGCCAACCGGAACGGACCAGTGCACTCGCCGACCAGCAGCCTGTATGGAGCGGCCAAGCGCCACGATGAAATCCACCGACGCCTCAAGCGCGGCCCAGCTTTGCTGGTTGAAATAAACCGACTGATGGTTTTGCGCCCTGCCCAGCCATCGCTCCCAATCCTTCGCGGTGCCGCGGTCGTTGTTGGCGATAACGCCCAGTTGCTGCACCGGAATATCCGTCGTCCGCGCTTCGAGGCGGCGGCAATCCGCCAGGATGGCAACGGCCCCGGCCAATCCCAGCCCGGTCACCGAACGTCGATCGATCATCCGCCGGATGTCCTTTCCTGCATGTTCCGTACTACGCGGCGTCAATGCCGCATCCCATTGAACGCCGACGGGCGCCAAAGGATGCAGGGTGGCCGCGCCGAAATCCATGGGAATTCTTCGCTGGTGCCTCGCTTGTCCGCGCGTCGATGTTCGGGCAGATTGCGGTGCCGGTCAGTCTCAGGGAAAGCGATGAAACAGCAGAGGTTGCTTGCGCTCGACGCGTTGCGCGGAATCGCGGCAATCGCAGTGCTTTTTCACCACGGCGAGCGCGAACTGCATTCCAGCCTTGGCTTTGCCTATGGCTATCTTTCGGTCGACATCTTCTTCCTGATGAGCGGCTTCGTCATTGCCCAGGCCTATGAACCGCGGATGGCCGCCGGGATGAGCTTTGGGCGTTTCGTCAAACTGCGATTTGCGCGGCTGTATCCCATGATGCTGCTTGGCGCCCTTCTCGGCATCGCCGTTTTTGCGGCAAGGGGAGGCAACGGTCCGACATTGTGGTTGGCGGGCGCCAGCGCGCTGTTGATGGTCCCGCTGGTCTGGTCCGGGGCCGTGCTGTTCCCGGTCAACATTCCCGAATGGTCGATCTTCTTCGAAATCGTCACCAATCTCTTCCACCGGCTGGCCCTGCCGTGGCTGGGTCGTCGCATGCTTGCCGCGACCATCGCCTTGTCCCTGCTGCTGCTGGGCGTTGCCGGGTGGAAACTGCACGGACTGGCCAACGGCTTTTCGCCGTTTACGTTCTGGGGCGGCTTTCCGCGGGCGTTCTTTTCCTATTTCGTCGGTGTGCTGATCTGCCGGACGGCGCCGCAATGGCGCCCGCATGTCCCCGCGCTGCCGTTGCCGCTGCTGCTTGCCGGGTTCCTGGTCGTCGTGCTCGGCGAAGCCGCGCTTGGCGAGCACGTCCGCGCGAGCGTCTATTGGCTGTTTGCGGTGATGCTGGTGTTCCCTGCCGGGCTGATGCTGCTGGTCCGTGCCAACGTCCCTGGATGGATGGAAAGACCGGCCGAATGGTTGGGCGACCTGTCCTATCCACTCTATGCGGTGCACATGCCGCTGCTGGTGCTGGCCGCGCCGCTGGTGCTGCCGCTGCCCTTCGCCACGCGCCAGGCGCTGACCGTGCTGGCCGCGGCGGTGATTGCAATCATCGCGCTGTTGCTCGATCGCGGTTACGATCGTCCCATGCGGCGCATTCTTCAAATCGGGCGTCGGGGCAAAGCCTTGAAGGCGGACGTAAACGTCGCCGCGCCCTGAACAGCCACGCCGAACGACGATCGCCATTTGCGCGGATACCTGCCCAGGCCAGCTTACCGCGTTTCCGTGTGATGCGCGTCGAGCCTTACCGACGGCGCCGGGTTCCACACCGTGTAGGTCTTTTTGTAAACGATCGATTCGATCACGCCCACGCCCACGCCGAAAAGGCTGAGCAGCGCCGAAGAGACGATGGAGAATGGTTTGATTTGCGCCTTTTCACCGACGAGCAGCAACAGCCCGGCAATCGCCGCGGCACCTGCCGCGATGCCGAAGCCGACGGCCGCCGCCGCCGTGACGAAGCCAGCGACGATGGCCCCGGCGACGAAGAAGGGCATCAACCATTTTATCGGCCGGTGAGACAGATAGGCGTAAAGGCGCACGCCTTCCATCCGGCGCAACTGCGGCCACATCGCCCGGTGGACGTTGATCGCCTGGCAGGCGATGCGCTGCTTGCGCCGCTTCTCCTCGTCCGCCTGCGTCGCGCTTCGCTCAAAAACGCGGGCATGATCGACCGATACGATCCGCTTGCCCGAAATCAGAATGAGCAAGCTGAGGTACAGGTCGTCGATCAGATGCGGCGGCGGCGGCTGGTGCAGCGACCGCCGCATCATGAACATCGCGCCGTCACAACCGATCAGTCCGATCCGGTCGCTCTCGATCCGCTTTATCCATTCCTCCAGCGACCAGTACAGCGCGCCCAGGCGGCTGGTCGGCGATTCGCGGCTGTTTGAATAGATCAGCTTGGCCGTCGCGCAGCCCACGCCGGGATCCGCGAAGGGAGCAAGCAACTCGATCGCCACATTCGCATCGCTTTCGACATTGGCGTCGGTAAACAGCAGCATCTCGCTCTGGCTGCGCGCCACCAGCAGGTTCATGCCCGATGTCTTGCCGGCGCGCTGTTGACCGATAACCAGGTCGATCCGGTCAGCATAATGCTGCGCAATATCGGCCGTGCCGTCATCCGGAGCGTCAAGATAGACATGCACCGTCGCGGGGCCATACGCCCTGGCAATCTCGATCAGCCGTTCAATTTTTGCCGCGATCACTTCCTGTTCGCGGTAGGCGCACATGCAGATGGCGAGTTGCGGGCGCGCACCATCAACCGCGGCCACATGGCGCGGCGCGCCTCGCCTTACGAATATCATCAGGCTAAGCGGATAGGTTAGGAGCGGATGCGTCGCCAAAGCCAGAAACGCAGCGGCCAATCCTGCCGAGAATTGCCAGATCGCTATAATACGCACGCTCCGGGGTTAGTAAGGATTACCATTGGGCTAACGACGATGACATGCTAGCACGGACTCCAAGGTCAGCGAGAGGGCATATTTCGCCCGTATTGAAGATATCATTACGGGGACGGTGTTAAAAAGCTCCCGACTCAATTTCGGATCAAATCTACCTGTTTTGGGTCATCCGGGGCAATTCGCGCCATGTTGCTGCAACGCAGCATATTGACGAGTCTCGTCAAATGATAGACGAGAAAAAGACGCACGGGCACGTATTAGACGATGTTGGGAGATCCTGAATGACGCGGACGCCAATTGCGCTGATGGCAATGCTGGCACTGGTAAGTTGCGCGGGGCCACAATATGGCTCGGTTCAAACGGTGTCGGCAAGTTCGCTGGCCACCCCGAACGGCGCCGATGGCGCGTACAGGCTGGGGCCTGGCGACAAGCTCAAGATCACCGTCTATGGCGAGGAAAATCTGTCGAGCGAACAACAGGTTGGTCCCGACGGTAGCGTCACCGTACCCTTGATCGGCGCGGTGAAGGCGACTGGTCGGTCGGCGCCCGATGTTTCCGATGAAATCCGCAACAAGCTGGGCGAAGGTTTCGTCCGCAGCCCCAGCGTGTCCGTGACCATCGAGCAATATCGTCCCTTCTATATCCTGGGTGAAGTCAATACGCCCGGCCAGTATGAATATGCACAAGGCATGACCGTTCTGGCCGCGGTCGCCAGGGCCGGCGGCTACACCTATCGCGCCAACAAGAACGAAATTTTCCTGAAGCGCGAGGGCAATGCCGAAGAACTTCACGTCCGCCTCGACTCGGATATTCCGATACGTCCCGGCGACACCATCCGGATCGGCGAGCGCTACTTCTGATGAAGAGGAGTTCGCCCCGAAATGAGGCGGCGCTTCGCCTGGCGCGCCGGCCTGGCACGTCGCCGCGCCAGACCGCGCGTTGCGTCGCCTTTATCGGCGGCGTGCTGGGCGCGGCCCTGTGCGGGACCAGCGCATCGGCCCAGATTTATACCTATGGGCAGTTGCTCGATTCGGAAATTCCGACCACGGTCTCAACGGGGCGCAACCAGGGCGTGCTGGATCGCGACCGGCCGGAGCTCAACCAGGTGGGGGTGCCGATTGGCGGGTTCCTGGCCCTGCCAAGCATCACGATCGGCCAGGGCTATACCGACAATGTCGTAATCGCCGAAATCGACAAGCGTTCCGACGTCTATGCGGAAGTGAAGCCGCAACTGACGCTGCAAAGCCAATGGCAACGCCATTCGCTGACCGGCACATTCTATTATGACGCGCGGCGCTATCTCAACACCGGACCCAAGAACGAGGACGGGTTCCTGGCTCAACTGGACGGGCGACTGGATATTCAGACCCAGAGCAGCGTCTTTGGTTCGGCTTCCTTTCGCCGCACTTATGAGAATCAGGCGGAGGCGAGCTTCCCGCTCGGCGGGGGCGGCGCGGTTGCGGTCGATCAGCCGCGCGCGTTGATCCGCGGAACGACGCAGACCAACCGGCTGCGGCTGACCGTCAGTGGCGATTATAACGGGTTTCGTTATCTCGACACCGTGTCGACGACGGGCGTGAGGCTCAACCTCTCCTTTCGAGACCGCGACGTCTACCGCACCAGCGCGCGCGCCGAGTATCTGCTGGGCAAGGACAATTCGGTCTTCACCCAATTCACCTACCGGCGCACCGACTATAAGGCGACCGGCACCGTCAACGACCGGACCAGCGACGAATGGCGCGGCAGCGTGGGCGTTATAGCGGACGTCACGGACCTGCTACGTGTCGGGGGGGCTGTCGGCTATTTTCATCGCAGCTACAGCAGCCCGCTGTTTCGTTCGATCGGCGGCGTTGTCGCGGACGTCCATGCCGAATATTATCTTTCGCCGCTGACGACGATATCGGCGATCGTCTCACGCGAGTTGGATGAGGCCACGATCGTCGGGTCATCGGGCTATACGGACCTGCGCATCGGCGGCAGGATAGACCATGAACTGCTGCGCAATGTCCTTCCCTATGTTTTCGCGGATTATATCCACGACGATTTCAGGGGCATCGACCGCGTCGACCGGGCTTATGACGCTGGCGGCGGTGTCACTTATCTGGTCAATCGTCGTTTCACTGCGCAACTAAGCGCGGAATATGTGTCGCGCAGCAGCCGCGGCACGCAAAGCGGCCCGAACATCAACGAGTTGCGGGGGTTGATAACGATCACCTTCCATCCCTGACCCCCTATCCCACGCCCCCGTCTGTTTCAGCAAGAATTCCAGCGAAAGAGTGCGTCAGCAATGAGTGTCGATAAAGAACAGGATGTAGCGACCCAGGATCTTGCCGGCCTCGTTTCGCGGTTCCGGCGACATATTCCAATCAGCATTGCAATCGTGGTCGCGATGGTCGCGATCGCTTATGGCGCCACCAAGCTGATGAAGCCCAAATATACCGCGACGGCGCAACTCGCCTATGCGCCGCAGGCGGCAATCGCACGCGAAGCGCAAGGCCCCGCATCGCCGCCACAGATCAGCGATCAACAGCGCGACGCCGCGATCGACGCCCAGATTCAAGCCGTGATGTCGCTGCCTGTGGCGCGGCAGGCGCTGGAAATGTCGGACATCGGCAAAGATCCGGAGATCCAGAGCGTTGCCCGCTCCTTCGATCCCACGGCCGCTACGCCCGCCCCCGATGTGCTCGCGGCTGCATTGCTGGCCGATGTCGATGCCAAGCGCGTGGCGCAGACATCGCTGTTCGGCGTGTCCTATACCAGCCACGACCCGGTCAAGGCGGCGAAGTTCGCAAATGTGCTTGCGGCGGCGTTTCTGGCCGTCAACGCGCGGCAGAAGCTCGGCCTCAATTCGGGATCGTTGGACGATCTGAAGAAGCAAGTCGTGCTGCTGCAGAAAAAGGCGCGGGATGCCGATCAGGCAGTCGCGGTCTTCCGGCTCCAGCATAATCTGCTGGTCGACCCGAATTCCACGCAGTCCACCTTCGGCAATCCGTTGCCGCAGATCGACACGCAATTGGCCCAGGCGCGCGGCGATGCAGCCCAGGCCCGGGCACGCGGCGCCGCCAGCGGCTCGACGGTAGTTTCGGGCACCGTGGACACCTCGGCATTGTCGGCGCTGCAGGAACAACGGGCGCAGGCGTCGGGCACGCTGGCCTCGCTCAGCGCGCATTACGGCGCCCGCAATCCCCAGGTCGTGGCCGCCCAGGAGCAGGTGGCGGATCTGGACGCGGCGATTCGACGGGAAATGGCGTCGGTTTCGCGTGGTGTGCAGGCGGAATCCAGCGCGGCCACCGCCCGCGCCTCGTCGATCGCCGGGAGCAAGGCGCAAACCGAAGGCCAGATCGCCAACAGCGTTCGCAATAGCGTTCAACTCGCGGCACTTCAGCGCACGGCCGAGGATGCACATTCGCTCTACACCAATCTTTTGGCCTCATTGGGTCAGCAACAAGCCAATCTGGCGCTTGTCCAACCCGACGCGCAGATGGTGACGCCTGCCGTGCCGCCGCTTTCGCCGTCGTCGCCGCGTCCCCTCATCAACCTTGTCGTCGGTTTCGCCTTTGGCCTCGCCATCGCGGTCGGCCTTGCCTATCTGCGCGAACGCTGGTCGCAAAAGATCAGCACGATCGACGATGTCTATCGCCTGCTCGGCGTGGACTATGTAAGCTCGGTGCCGACGCTGCGTTCGTCGATCGACAAGCCCAAGACCAGCAACCCGGCGGAAGCGGTGATCCTTCACCCGATGTCATCCTATGCGGAATCGTTTCGCAGCCTGGCCCAGTCGCTGATCTTCGACGCGCGCAAGGAAGACACGCCAGGCGGTCGCGTGATCGGCGTGGGCTCGGCGCTGCCGGGCGAAGGCAAGACCACTACGGCGATATCCATCGCGCGGGTGCTGGCCATGGGTGCGACGAAGGTCGCCCTGGTCGACGCCGATCTAAGGCGGCGTTCGATCACCATGACGCTGGCACCGTCGACGGAAAAAGGCTGGATCGACGTTCTCAACGGAGACGCTGCGCTGAACGAGGTGATGCTGGACGACCAGACGGGCGCGAAGATTTTCCCGCTCGCGCCAGGTGCGGAAAAGGCGTCGCGGGTATTCGATGGCGATGGGTTCAAAGATCTGATCGCCCGGCTCCGTCAGGAGTTCGAGGTCGTCATTATCGACACCGCTCCGGTCCTGGCCCTGGTCGATACGCGATCGATCGCACCGCACCTCGATTCGTTCGCGCTGCTGGCGCACTGGCGCACCACCCCGGTCAAGGCAATCCGCGCCGCGCTGCATCAGCTTGATACTGTCGGCGCGCCGCTGCTCGGCGTGGTCATATCCATGGTCAACCTGAAGACGCAGGCGCAGTCCGGCTATGGCGACGCCTCCTATTACTACCATGAAATGAAAGAATATTACGCCAGCACCTGAGCCCGGTCGAACCCGCAATCGCACCCCTGGCAAGGATGGCCGGATGTCCTCAATCCTGGAGCGCCCTGTTCGCACCATTCTCGGTCCGGTTGAAAGACGGATCGGGTCTGGTGCCGCATCGCGGCTTTATGCGCTGGCCGACCAAGGGGCGTCGGGGCTTGCGAACTTAATTGCCTTCGCATTGTTCGCCCGGGCGCTGCCGGTAACCCAATTCGGGGCCATCGGCATGATGATGGGCCTGTATTACTTCATCGCGGGTTTCCACCGATCGGCGATCGTCCTGCCCTTCACCACCGATCATCGCGCCGGCCGCCACGGTCATCTGGCACATCAGGAAGACAGCGCCTGGTGGTGGCTGGGATTGGCGCTCACCGTTCTGCTGTCACTCGCCGCCGCGCTGTTCGGCCTTGCCGTCGTTCCCATGGGGCGCGTCTGGGCCGCGGCGGCCTGGGTCACCGAACCCTTGTTACTGACGGCGATGATCGCCCCCGCGATGCTGCTCTGGGAATTTGCGCGACGCTGGCTTTACAAGATCGAACGGGCCGACATGGTCGGCCTGTGCTCCACAATATATTCTCTGCTGCTGGTCGGCACCGCCTGGGCAGCGAGCAGGATCATGCCCAATACTCTGGGGGCGGCATCGGCATGGGTCATCTCCAGCATCGGCGCGCTGCTGATCGCGCTTGCAATCCTCCGCCCCGTGCGCGCGGATCGGTCGACGACGTTGCGCTTGATCCGTGACAACAAGGCAAATGCGGGATGGCTGGCCGCGACCAACCTTCCTTATTCGATGTACAGCAGCGCGTCGATCGTGGTGCTGATCGGGATCCTCGTTGGCCCTGTCGCCGCGGCTGTCTTTTCCGCCGCGCGCACCATCACCAATCCGGCCATCAGTCTGGTGTCCGCGATTGATTCGATCGACAAGCCGCGCGCCGCGCGCGCCTATGCCCATACCGGCATGGCCGGCCTGCGATCGGTGGTGCATCGTTCGCGCCTGTCGATTGCGCTCGCGACGGGCGTTTATCTGGGCCTTGTCGCAATCTTCGCAACGACGCTGATCGCCTTCGCGTTCAAGGGGCGATATGCCGGCCTTGAACAGGAAGTCCGGCTGCTGGCGCTTGGCTTCTTCCTCTTCGGCCTCAATCTTCCTTCCGAGACTCTGCTCATCGTGCTGCGCGCGGGGCGTACCATGCTGGCGATCAGGACAATCACGGCACTGGCAACCATCGCCGCGCTTGCGCTGGGCGCAGCTTATGGCGTGTCCGGCATGGCCCTCGCCTTCGCCATCACCCAGGCTGCCAATTTCGTCATGCTGCGCTTGGTCGAAAGCAGCATTGCGGCCAGGAACGGGGAAAAGGCGGCATGACTGAGACACCCGGCGCAAGCGCGACAGCGGTCGCCGCGGCGCCACGCTACTCCATCGTGATCCTGACCTTTGCGCGCGATCCCATCCTGGCGCAGTGTCTCGACCGGCTGGCGATGCATCTGGCCGGGCGGACCGATTATGAGCTGATCCTGATCGACAATAATGTGGAAGCGGTCGATCGCACCGCCCAACTCGCGCGCTTTCACCAGCCGCGATTATTGTGGGATGGCATGAACAAGGGCGTCGTGGCGCGCAACCTGGGGTTTGCGGCGGCCCGGGGAGAAGTCGTCATCTTGCTTGATGACGACGTGTTCGTCGACACACCCGATTTTCTGGACCGGTTCGGCGCCCAATTCGCCGCCGCGCCCCGTCTGGGCGCGGTTACGATCCGCAAATATGTCCGCGGCGAAACCGGCGCTCGGCCGGACCTGATCCCCCACACCAACAAACGGATCGATCTGACGCAGCCGTTCCTCACCTTTCGCTTCGTTGGCGGATGCGTCGGGTTCCGGGCAGCGATGCTGAGGGAAACGGGCGGATTCCTGCCCGACTTCTTCTACGGCCTGGAGGAAATCGAACTGTCTTACCGGATCATCGACGCCGGCTGGAAAATCCTCTACGATCCCGACATTATTTGCGAGGAACTTGAACACCCTGCCGGACGCCGGCCGAAAAGGCAGGTGCAATCCGATCGCCTGACGAACAAGTTCATCATCAGTTTCCTGCGAATGCCGGCGCCTTATGTCTGGATCAATCTCATCGCATTCCCGCCTTATGCCTATGCCTTCGCGCGCGGCGAAATGGACGTGACGCGCGCTGCCAGCCAATTCTTCGCCTGGCTTGGGAAACCGGGTCGGCTTCGTCGCAAGCCGATCGGGCGGTCGGCCCGCGCCTATATCCGTCAGTGCGGGGGGCATTTGTGGCGATGAAGCCTCTTCCGGCATTTGGCCTGGGCTGTGCGCGGATCGGATCGCTCAGCAATTCGAATTCGACGTCGGACAGCATTGCATTGATCCGCGGTGCGATGGCGATGGGCGTCACGCTGCTCGATACCGCCAACATCTATGGCCAGGGCGACAGCGAACGGGTGATCGGTCGCGCGATTGCGGGGGTGCGCGACGAAGCGTTCGTGGTGACGAAAGGGGGCCTGACCTTTTCACGCAGGATGCTGCTGCTTCGGCCGTTCAAACCGCTGCTCCGCCGGCTCCTGATGCAGCAGGAGATGAAGAACGCCGTCGTGAAGCAACGTACCGGGCAGATGCGCGCCAACCGCCGCGCCTCCGCCATCGTCGCCAGCCTCGACCGCTCGCTTCGCCGGTTACAGACAGACCGTGTCGACGCCTTCCTGTTGCACAGTCCGGCGGCGGACGTGCTTGCACTGCCGGATGCGGCCGAAGCGCTGACCCGCGTCCGCGCCTCGGGGCGGGCGGAGCGGGTTGGGGTGGCCTGCGACGATCTTGCCGCGCTCGAAGCGGCCCTGGCGATAGGCGAGGTCGACATCCTTGAGCTGCCATGGGATGTTATCGCGCGCATCGCCGATGGCCCGGTCTCCGCGACAATAGCCGAGCGTGGCATTGCGGTGATCGCGCGCGAAGTGCTGCGTTTTCAACCGGGCGTCGACCCGGTCCGCGCCTCCGCCAACGCGCACGCGACACCCATTGTTTCAAACACCCTCATCGGATCGCGCCGACTGGACCGGGTGCGCGCCATCGTTGAAGGCGTCCGCGCCATGGGATCGCCAGCATGAAGATTGCATTCGTCGGCTGCGGCTATGTCTTTGACATCTATATGCGCACGCGCTGGGCCTATCCGGAAATCGAGATATGCGGCGTGTTCGACCTCGACGCGAAGAGAGCAGCGGTCGTGCACGACCATTACGGCTTTCACCTGTACCCAGACCTTGCCGCGCTGCTGGGCGATCCACGGGTCGAAGTCGTCGTCAACCTCACCAACATCGCGTCGCATTATGCGGTAACCCGTGCGGCGCTGGAGGCCGGCAAGCACGTCTATACCGAAAAGCCGATCACAACCGATCTTGCCGCAACGCGCGAACTGTTCGCGGTTGCCGAACGACATGGGCGCGTACTGGCGGCCGCGCCGTGCAATCTCCATTCGGACGCGGTCGGCACTATCTGGAAGGCCGTAAATGATGGCGCGATCGGCCGCCCCGCGCTGATCTATGCGGAGATGGACGACAACCCCGTCCACCTGATGCGCATGGACGCTGTCCAGAGTCCGACAGGCGCGCCCTTCCCCTATGCCGAAGAGATGCAGGAGGGCTGCACCGTCGAACATATCGGCTATCACCTCGTTTGGATCTGCGCGATGTTCGGCCCGGCCATTGGCGTCACTGCCTTCTCAAAGGCGCTGATCCCCGACAAGAACACGCCGACGCCGCTGGCGCCGCCGGACACGCCCGATTTTTCAGTCGCGTGCCTGGACTTCGCCAATGGCGTCAGCGCGCGGATCACATGCAGTTGGGTTGCGCCGCGCGACCACAGCATGCGGATCATCGGCGACGCGGGGCAGATTACCGTGGACAACGCCTTTCATGACCAGTCGCCTGTCCATCTCGAACGTTTCTCCCGGGTATCGCTGAGCGCACGCAAGGCATATACGTTGCGAACCCAACCGCTTGTCGGCCGCCGGTTCGGCGTGGGCGGGCAGCGACTGCCGCTGATCCGCCGCTGGAAATCACACGCCGTGGAGGCGGAAAAGGGCGTGGGCAGTTCGCTCAAGCACAAGTTTGTCAGTTGGCTGCGGCGGCGTGAAGTCTATGCCCAGGACAAGATGCTCGGCATCGCTGAAATGGGCAAGGCAGTTGCCGAGGGGCGTGCGCAACCGATGCCGCCGGATTTCCTTATCCACCTGAACGAAATCACCCTGCTGGTTCAGAATGCCGGTTCCAGCGGGCGGGCAATCAAGCCGACGACAAGCTTCACGCCGTTGGAAATGTTCGGTGACATCGCCGCCAGTCCGTATGATTATGCCGCGCGATACCGACCCCGCCTGCTCGAACGCCTGGCGCCCGGCTTGATCCGCCGCCTCCACCGGCGGTGACTTGCGCATACGTCGCGCGACCCATGCCCGACGGGGCCGAAGATCGCCACGGCGGCGCGCTTGAACGGTTTGCTGCGGTGCGGTAGAACAGATTTACGGCCAGCCTGGAGGAACGGTATCCATGGACGTTGCGTCACTCGCCACTGGACCGACATCTGCGGATGATCCGAAGGGTTCGGCAATGCCGCCCGCAGAGGCCAGCACATCAGGCCGCCTTGTCCATCTGGATGCGCTGCGTGGTCTTGCCGCCGTCTTGGTGATGGTTCAGCATAGCATGACGATCATCGCCGAACATCCCGCCGCTCCTCAATGGTATCGGGCGTTCGCGAATCTGGTCAATACGACCTATTTCAGCCCTGGTCGCGCGGGTGTTGTCGCGTTCTTCCTCATCAGCGGCTATGTTATCCCCTTCAGCCTCAAACAGCCACATGCATTGCAGACTTTTGCAATCTCGCGTTTCTTTCGCCTCTATCCCGCTTATTGGGTATCACTGGCGCTCATGGCGTTTCTGATGCCGGTACTTGGCATCGAGCACCATCCGTTGAAGCAACTGCTTGCGAATGTAACCATGATACAATTCGCGTTGCGCCAACAGGATGTAATCGGCGCCTATTGGACCTTGTTTATTGAACTGGTCTTTTATGTTTGTTGCGCGACCTGGTTCGTATTCGGTGTCCTACGTTCGGCACGATTTCTCGCCGCAACAAGCGTTGGCTTGCTGCTACTCGCCTTGGCCGCAGCCGCAATTCGATATAGCCATCCGCATGCACCGGTTCCGGTCGGATACATCAATTTTCTCGCGGCGATGCATATCGGAACTCTTGCCCGGCTGGCGACGTTGGAGGGCGATGTCCTCGCGCGGCGCTTGCTTCCCTGGACCATTGCCTGCGCGCTGATCGCTACAATCGGGATCAGCTACCTGGCCTACTCCAAGGTGCCTGACGTTGATCCGTGGATTTCCGGCATAACGGGTCTGTATGCAGGATATGCACTGTTCTTTTACTGCATCTTGCGAAAGGCGTTCGTCAGCCGCGTTACAATATTTCTCGGCGGGATTAGCTATTCCTTCTATCTTCTACATGGTTTGACGCTCCGGATCGGGCGCTGGATCGGCTATGATCTTCCCTGGTGGAAAGGTGCGATCGTGATTCTGGCGTGCGTATTGCTGATCGCCATGCCTCTGGCGACGCTCGTGTTCCGGTTCATCGAGCAGCCTGCGGTTCGGGTCGGCCATCGGTTGATGACGCGTCTGCGACAACCGACCCGTGCTGCTCGGGCGATCAGCTCAGCGGCGTGACCACCCCGCCATTGCCCACATACCGGCCGACCGGAAACTTGCCGCCACGCGTGTAGATCGTGCCATATCTGACGTTCAGACTATATTGCGATGTCGCGGCCGCGCAGTTTTCAAGGAACAGCTTGCAACCGCCAACCGATCCCTGATCGACCAGGAAGTCGGACGGGGGCACCGTGCCGCCGTAAATCTGGTCGCCACGGCTGTCATAGCACAGCGTATCGATGCACCACATCGCGGTGTTGTCCTGAACGATGGCGACTTGCCCGCCCGCATTTCGCGCAGCGATGCCGCGCAGGTCGATCCACTTGCCGCCATCATGCGTGGTGAACGCATTGCAGCTTTGCGCACCCGGACGGCCATTGTTGAACGCGGTGCAGTCCATCGTGAACACAAATGCCTGGGTGCCGCTCGATGCATGGCTGTTGAACCCGTCGACCTGATTGGCGCTTGCGTCGCAGCGGATGAACGCCGCTGCCTCGATATTGCCCATCGACACGCCATTGCGAAGCCCGGTAGTGCCAACGATAATGCCATCATCCCCAGCGGAATAACGGAACGTGCAATCCTCCGCGACGAAGCGGCCGGTCGCATTACCGAACAGGATGCAGGGCGTGTTGCCGCTCAGGTCGAACCCGGAGACATACATGTTGCCGCTTGTCGTCATCGGCAGCGGGCTTGTGGAGCCAACCGTCAACAGGATACGCGTATTGGCGTCGTTCACCGCCGCCCCGTCTGCGCGGTTGACATAGGTGGTCGTGTTGTCGGTGTACCAGCTTCCCGGCGTGGCGCGGCAAGTGGCCAGGTCAACGACCCAGGTGTAATCAGGGAACAGCCCATCCTGGTCCACCGTATCAAGCCGGATGGCCCGCCTGCTTCCGGCGCGGGTTGCCCTGTAGGTTGTTCCCTGGTCGAGCGTCCAGGTCAGCGCATCGAAAAACCCGGTGACGACCCTCCCACCAACCGCGATCAGCGAACATGCCTTGTTGGCGATGACCGTGCCTGCTGAACCGGATGGGCAATTGCCGCGCGGATAAGTACCTGCCCGCACATAGACGATATACGGGTTCGCCTGGGCATTGCCGGTGGTGATCGCCGCGTTGATCGACTTTTTGGCGGTCGCCCATGACAAGCCATCGCCGGTGTCATTGGCCTGGTTGATGTCGACATAATAAGTGGTGACGGCAAGCCACGGCGTCACGTCGGGGGTCGGGCAAAATGCCTGGCGCGTGAAATTGGTCCGCACCCGGCCCGTCGCGTCGCGCCAGAAGTCGAAGGGAAACAGGCTGCGCGTGTAAGTGAACAGCGCAGGTCGGATGAGCGGCGTGCCAAAGGCCAGGCCGCGTGCGGCAAGCGCGCTGTCGCTGACACCGCCAATTGCTCCGGAGGGTCTCGTCATGGCTCAGGCCTCCGCGATCAGATTTTTGGCGGTGGTTCCCGTCGCACGAATAAGTTTTGCGCGAACCGCAATATAGCTCGCATCGGGCAGGTTGCGGTAGGTTACGTCGTTATCGCAATCCACGCCGCGCAGCGTCACGTCCCCGCCTGTTCCGACATAGATTCCGCGTGGAATGACCGGCAGGGCGACAACATCATCGGGTATGATTGCATAGGGCGAACGGGCCGGCCCATTTACGATATCCGCATTTTGGGAGAAAGCGTCGAAACTCATTTCTATACTCCTCTATCTTTGGTTTGTTCTTTTTATGTTCTTTCCGCTCATGTAGGAAAGGGGTTTCTCCGCGGATGGACAATCGGGCGGATTCTTGCCATCCTGCGGGCCGATTGACGACGCGGGGAGAACACGGGTTGGCCGAGGAATTTGAGTTGGGCGGCCGTCCGGTTGGCGAACGCGGCAGGCATCAATCGAGCGGATCGCGTCGTCGAGGCGGTTCCGGCCGCGGGGAGCGCAACGGCGGTGGGTCGCACAACCGAAACGTCCGGTCGGATGGCAGTGCCTTGGAGCCCGCCACGACTGAACAGCAGCAAGTCGTCTTTGGCATTTTTGTCGCCATGACGATCGGCATCACGTTCTTCCAGAAGATCGGCTACGCGCCCAGCCGCGCTTTCGTCGTTCCGTTGATCCTTCCGCTCGCTTATGCGGCGCTGGCTATCGGGGTGTTGTTTGCGCGCCCGGTATTCCGCCCGGAACGCATGATCATCTATCTGGTTCTTGCCGCCGTTTCGACGTTGAGCAACGTTCTATTCTCGCCGCATTTCTCGATTAACAGCATCGCGCTGTATCTGGCGCTGTATCTACCGTTCCTGGTATGCTTCGACACGACTGAGGAAACCCACCGGCGTTGCCTGGGTTTTTTCGGCAACGTCATGCTTATATTCTCCGCAATTGTGTGGGCACAGCAATTTATTCAATTCGCAACAAGCTGGCAGTACTGGCCAAATCTGGAACACATGGTTCCGAAAAATTACCTGATCCCCATGTTCAATTACATTCAGCCGATCGAATGGGGAACAGGCCTTAACCTGATGAAACCTTCTGGAATATTTTTCCTTGAAGTGTCAATATTGTCGCAGTTTATTGCCTTTGCGTTCATTATTGAATTGCTGTTCTTCCATCGAACGTGGCGCGCGGTGTTTTTGGGGGCGACCATGTTCGCAACATTCGCAGGCACGGGGCTGGTCCTGCTGGCGGTTTGCTTGCCCGTCATTCTTACCCGGCTGAACGTCCGCTCCTTCACGATCATTCTGGTTACGGTATTCGTGGCATTCCTGGTCGCGTTGGAGTTGCACTGGTTCGACCTGGTGGCGCATCGTCTCGGCGAATTCCAGCAAAGCGGAAGCAGCGCCAATTCCCGCTTCATTGCACCGCTTGACCGGATCAGGGCTGCGCTGGAAAATCAAAGCGCCGTCTATTCAGGCGTCGGGGCCGGTCAGATCGAACAGGGTGGCAACACTTTCTGGTGGCCGATCGTAAAAACGTCGGTAGAATATGGCCTGTTGGAAGGAATACTCTTCTACGTCTTCTATCTGTACTCCATGTTCGACAAGGCACCGAGCCGTCAGTTTGCCTTTGTCCTCGCCATATGGTTTTCGTTTGAAGGCACGCTGCTCACACCGCTCAACCCGTTGGGGTGCGTCATGCTGTCGGCCATGTTCTGCATGCGCGATGAACGCCGAACGCGTCGCCGCTCTTCATCCTCGCGCCATGTCGAAGGTCAGCTCGACACGCCCGCGACGGCAGCGGCGAGTTGAGGCCCGGCTTGGCGCCCGTTGACCGGCTGACCTATGCGGTCGGTGATATTCACGGCCGCGCGGACCTTCTGGGTCGTCTGCTGGAACAGATACGCAGCGACGCGCGTCAACGCGCCGAGGATGGCGAACGGCCGTTGATTGTCTTCCTCGGCGACTATATCGACCGCGGGCCGCAGTCGCGCGACGTGATCGACTTGTTGCTGGCCTTCCGGGACGATCCCGCATTCGAAACCCGCTTTCTTCTGGGCAATCATGAAGACGCGATGCTCGATTATCTCGATGGGCGGATCAGCGGGCTCGGCTGGAGCCGCCATGGGGGCGACTCCACCTTTCGGTCCTACGGCGTCGAGCCGCCTCACGATGAAACGCGCACGGCATGGTCGGACAAACGCGAAACGCTCCGCGCTGCGGTTCCGGCGGCGCATGTCGGCTTCCTTCAGAACCTTGAACTGATGATCCCCGTGGGCAAGCTTCTGTTCGTTCATGCCGGCATTCGGCCGGGCGTCGCCATTGAAGAGCAGAGCCGCCGCGACCTTCTTTGGATTCGCGGCGAATTTCTTCAGGCCGAACGGACGGATGACTGGCTGGTGGTCCACGGACACACGCCCAAGTCCGAAGCCTATGGCTCGGCGGGCCGCCTTTGCCTGGACAGCGGGAGCTATGTTACCGGGCGGCTCACCGCGGCGGCGTTTGCGGGTAACGACATTATGCTGATCGAAACCGACCGCGTTCATCCCCGACGCTTTGCCTTCCAGCCGGCACGCGCGGCCTGAAGGGCAGATGTGGACTGATCGGTTAAAGGTGCGGGGAAGGCCCGGTGAGCGAAGCGCTCTGGCTCAGTAGGAGCCTCGAGCCGCAAGGATGCACGGCACCGTCATCACCAGGATGCGGAAATTGACACCCAGGTTGCGCTTCTGGACATATTTGACATCCATTGCGATCCGGCGGCGATAGCTGACGTCGTTACGCCCGCTGATCTGCCACAAGCCCGTAATCCCCGGCCGTACGCTGCAATAGTGCCGATAATAGCGCCCATAGCGCTCCTTTTCCGCCCCAACGATCGGGCGCGGTCCCACCAGGCTCATCTGCCCGCTCAGCACGTTGAAGAACTGCGGCAGTTCATCCAGGCTGCTGGCTCGCAGAAACTTGCCGATCGGAGTGATGCGCGGGTCGTTGCGCAATTTCTGGTCGCGTGCCCATTCGGCCCGCGCCTCGGCGTCCGTCGCAAGAATATGCGCCAGCCGCTCCTGCGCGTCGACCGCCATCGTACGGAATTTGAGGCACGGAAACAGTCGCCCGTTCCGGCCGATGCGCTTGTGCGCAAACAGCACCGGCCCAGGGCTGGAAATCTTCACCGCAAGCGCGGTCAGCAGCAAAACCGGCAACAGGAAGATTATCGCAGCCACGCTGGCGACGACGTCAATCGTCCGCCACGCCACATTATCCAGCCTGCGCCCCATCGGCACCGAAGGTGCCCGTTTCAAGCCGACGCCAAAAGAGCCAAGATGACTGGTCGCCGCAGAGTTCATGACGTTCACGACTCGCCTCCAATTTCTACTTGCGGTTTTTTGCGCTGCAGCACCTTTTCCACGATTTGATGATTCTAAACAACCCGTCAACCTTCCCTTTTCGCCCCGTTTCTGCACATTCTACGCAAAAATGCGACCAACCACCTGCTTTCACACGACAAAGCGAGCGGCAACCTTACTAAAAAAAGCGACGATACTAGTATCGGTACCGAAACTTTCTCTCGCAGACGCAGGAATTAAGACGGGAAACTGTGTGCATGTGCGGCAAACCGGGCGAGTCCTGCGATGGGTTGGCAAAATTTCAGAGCGCAAGGGCCAGCTTGTCGGACGACTCGGAAGAGGACGCGACCTGCCGATTCGAGCTTTCGGCTCACCCGTCCGTTCAGGACCGCAGTGCGGCAGAGGTCGCCATCGCGCGCGGAGTCGCGCCAGCAGAATTCAGCTTGGCGGGTGGATGATCGATCGCACCCGCGGCGCGTGGCTCAGGCCAGCGCCCGGACGCGGCTGAGCGCGATCTGCATCGGTTTGGGCTTCATTTCGCCATCAAACGGCAACCCACGATTGAGCCGGTGGCAATCGACCGGCGAGCATGTCTGCGCCTCACGCGTGGAGCGCGCGCGATCCTGCAGCCAACTGTCCTGGTCGGAAAGCCCCCAGGTCACCACGCTGCGCACCGCCGGCTGATCGAGCGCGACGTCCAGAAGATCATGAACCGTCGAGGCGACCCGCGCATCCCTGTTCGGGATGGGCAGCGACATATCGCTTTCAAGAACGTCCAGCTCGGTAATGGCTATTTCCACATCCATGGCGGCCAGGTCCTTCAGGAACCGCGCGGTCCGGCGTTGATCGACTTTGCCCTTGGCCAGTTCCAGGTGCCCCTGGATGCCGACCATGTCGAGCGGGACATTGCGCGCCTTGAGGTCCTCGACCAGGCGCAACATCCGGTTGCGGCGTGCCTCGTCGATCGGATTGTCGTAGACCAGCGAGTAATCGTTGATCATGAGCTTTGCCGACGGGTCGAGCGCCCGCGCGGTTTCCAGGGCGCGCCTGACATAATCATTGCCATAGGCGCGCTGAAAACTGGTGCGCCGCAACCCGTGATCGCCATCCTGCGTGTCGATCATTTCATTGACGACGACCCATTCGGAAATTCGTCCCCGATATCGCGGCACCAGCGTCGCAAAATGGCGTTCGATGGTGCGCCAATCGCGCCGCTCGGCCATTTCATCGCGCGCCCAATCCGGCGTCATCTTCTCCCAGATCAGGGAATGGCCGCGGACTATCTGCCCGTTCCGTTCAGCGAAGTCGCAGATCGCGTCATAATTGCCGTACCATGGGTCGCCGCGGCGCCATTCAACCGCGCTCCATTGGCCATGATATTCCGGAACCAGTATCTGACAGCCCCGAATGGCGTCGCACAAGGCGTTCTCGGACGAAAGCTGATCGGGCCGCACAGCCGCACCAAAGTTGCGCGCCGGCACAGGCACAGTCGCTCCGCTGTCGCCCGACGACATACCATCCACTGGTGTCGTGACCATCATGCCGGATATTAATGGCATGGCCAACACACCAGTCAATATCTCCCGGCGAGACAGACCTAACGACACCGAAACGATGCTCCAACAACTACGGTTTGCGAATCGTAGTATTAGATCTACATCGTTAAATAAGGTTAAGTTGCTTCGGTTTATTCAGAATTAATAGTTAACGTGAAATTACCTATACAGTATTTTAGGCGTTGTTAAATAGACTCGCAAACGCAATGTTTAGTACATTCGCCATCGGCTTTGGGTTGAAATCACTGTCCAGTGGAAGACCGCGATTAAGTCCCGCCGGCCGCCCCCAGGAAGATAACCACGAATAACGGTCCGACAAACCCCAGCAGGTGACGCTGCCCACGGCGCGGTTTGCAAGTGCGACGTCAAGATAGCGGCCAACGGCCTGCGCCACCTGGGTATCCCTGTCAGCGACCGGCTGCAGCGGATTGGCCTCTCGCACGTCCAGCTCGCTGATGCGCACCTGAAGACCGAGCGAACCGACATCGTTGAGAAAATCGGCCAGTATCGCTTCCCGGAAATAGGGTTGCTTGGCGAGGTCGAGATGCGCCTGAATCCCCAACCCGTCGATCGGCACACCCTTCTTCTTCAGTTTTTCGAGCAGCCGGAGCAGCAACAAGCGCTTTTCGTTTTCTTCGGGAAGATCATGGTCGATCCCGAACTCGTTGACGAAGAGCCCGGCGGTTGGCGCCAGCATCCGCGCATCCTCAAACGCCCGCACGATGTAATCCGGCCCGAAAGCCTGATGATAGGGCGACGGGCGCAGGCCATCGGGCAGTACCCCAGCCTCGATCGGCTCGTTCACCACATCCCATGTGAAGGCCACATCGCCATATCGCGGCATGACCGAGGAAAGAAAACGCCGCACCAATATCCAATCGGGGCGGTCGGCAAGCGCTGCGGATGCCCAGGGCGGGATGCTCCGGTGCCAGAGCAGCGCGTGACCATGAATTCTTTTCCCCGTGGCTCGCGCAAAATCGGCGAGCCGGTCGGCCGCTGCAAAGTCTAGATGACCCTGCCGAGACTCAAGATACGCCCACTTCCACTCTATTTCAGGGGTAATGATCCCGCACTCGCGCGACACAACCGATCGAAAACCGGGGTCGGAAGACAATGCCTCCGCTCGAACGGCAGCGCCGAACAACCGGCCGGCGCGCCCCGCAACGGTTTGCAAGGCCTCGCGCCGAGGCAAGCGAGCGGCCACGGGCGAGGCAATTGCCGCGCTCAGCACCATCCGCCTAGTCAACTCGATCTCGCCCGTCACCCGGCCGATTTACGTCACGACACCAGCCAATTCAATGAGGTGCCGCCCCTCACCCGGAATAGATCCATCCCGGTTCAGCCGACGGTAACTCCGCAACTATCTCAATCCTTGACCTATTAATGATTAATTGCCAAGATGTCCTCGATTTTCTATACAAGAATGGGACATAATTCTGCTTTGACGGATAAATGCTCTCTCGACTCTTTGCGGCAAGAAAATCATATACTCCAATTCGAAACACAGAAATAATACGACGGCGGCGAAGTTAACCAAGGGGATTTCGATGCTGAAGCGAGTAGTTCTCGCCTGTCTTGTCTGCGCAGCTGGCTCAACAGCCGCTCATGCCAATCCCTTTAACCTCAAGGCCGGGGATGGTCGCGTCATCGTAACTGGCGTTTACACTGCCAGCCCGCGGCAGTTTGACGGAGAAGGACGGGTGCAGGACGCGCTCGATTACGATCAGTTCAATGTTTATATTCAAGGTGAATATGGTCTCACCGACAAGGTGAACCTGATAGTGGCACCAAGCATTCGCAGCGTGTCAGTGCAGGGCGATAGCAATGATTCGACAGGACTCGGCCATACCGAGCTCGGCGTCCGGTACGAAGTGGCGAAGGGTTCGAACTGGGTCTTCGACCTTCAGGGCACCGTCCGGCTACCTGGCACGGGCCGAAGCTTTGGCGTGGCGCAGATCGGCAATAACGATGTGCAATATGAAGCAAGGGCGCTTGGCGGCTACACGTTCGGCAAGAGCTTTGTCTCGCTTGAAACCAGTTATCGGCTGCGGGCCGGCCGGCCGCCCAGCGAATTTCATGTCGACGCGTCGTTTGGTACTCACGCGACTTCGCGCCTGCTGCTGCTGGCGTCGCTCTATGGAACGATTTCCGATGGCAAGGGCAGTAGCGAACCGCTGAATTACCCGGACGGCACGTCGTTCAACTATGGATATAAATATCGTTATTATGACCTGTCGGTGAGCGCCGTCTATTCCGTAACCCCGAGGTTCGGCATTCAGGCCGGCGCTACGGCGACGGTAGCGGGGAAAAATGCCTTGCGGCAGCGCGGACCGTTCGTCGGAATTTGGTATAATTTCTAGCCCTGGGCAGAAATTGCCCCGTCGGAGACGAGAAGGCCCCGGTTGCGCGGATGAAATTCGAACAGCCGCGCAAGGGAAGCCTGCAAATCCCGGCGACATAATATTACGGGAAGCCTCAACCCCGCTTCCTCCGTTCATGCAAGCGGCGGCAAATAAAGCCGCGCGCGCGTTGCCTATTCGACGATGAGGATTCGGCCTGGGCCGACAACTCAGCGTTTTACGCATTCTGCCAGTCGGGCGCGTGGCAGATGCTGATAACCGGCGCCCAGTGGTGTGAAACGACCATGAAGACAATTGCTATCACTGGTGGTGCCGGATTCCTCGGGTCGCATCTCGCGGACAGGCTGATAAAGCGCGGTCACCGTATTTTTGTCCTGGACAATTTCCAGACGGGCGACCTGCGCAATCTTGCTCTGATCCGACGGTCCGGTCAGCTCCATATCATCAGGCACGACATCATCGCCCCGTTGCCCGACGATCTGCCGCGTTTCGACGCGATCTACAATCTTGCCTGCCCCGCCTCTCCCCCGCGCTATCAGGAAGATCCCATCGCAACGCTGATGACATCGTCCTATGGCGTCAAGAACGTACTCGACCGCGCGCTTCGCGATCAGGCACGCGTATTCCATGCATCGACGTCCGAGATTTACGGCGACCCAGAGGTTCATCCGCAGCCCGAGACGTATAACGGGAATGTGAATCCGGTTGGCCCGCGCTCCTGCTACGATGTCGGCAAGTGCTTTGCAGAAACGATGTTGACCGATTTCGCCCGTTGTCATGGAGTTACGGTTCGCATGGCGCGGATTTTCAACACCTACGGCCCCCGCATGCAGCCGGATGATGGCCGGGTGGTGTCGAATTTCATCGTGCAGGCATTGCGCGGCGACGATATCACCATTTATGGGGATGGAAGCCAGACACGGTCGTTCTGCTATGTCGACGACACGGTTGAGGGCTTGATGCGGCTCATGGACGCCGGAGACGAAGCGGCGGGACCGATGAACATCGGCAACCCGGTCGAAACCCCGGTTCATGAACTGGGCGAGATGATTGTGGCGATGACCGGATCGGCATCGAAAATTGATTTTCGTCCGCTGCCCGTCGACGACCCTCGCAAGCGTCGGCCCGACATATCGCGGGCCAAGCGGATATTGGATTGGTCGCCCAAGGTGGATCTGGTCTCCGGCCTGAAAGAGACGATAAAATATTTCAGCGGCGAAATTGCGGCAAATATTGTTGCAAAAGTAGCTTGATCCAACCCTAACCTTGTGGTTTCGGCAATAAGAACTGAAAAGAAAGGGGTATACAGTGAGTTGGATTGTCATCTGTCTGACCGTCGCCTTCTTGGCAACCCAAGTCCTGTACCTCCTTTCAATGCTGGTCGATGTGTATATCTATACGCGACCGGTGAATCGGGTGGATATGAGCCTGTTGCCGGACATTCCCGTTGAGGAATATCCGAAGATCGTTTTGCTGTATCCGGTCCTCGACGAGCCGGAAGGCACGATGCGGACGACGTTTTTCGCGCTGGATCAGATTGATTACCCGAAACATCTCTACTCGGTGGTCGCCGTTCCCAATCACGATGACGCATCAACTATAGCGAGCCTCGAAAAGCTGCAGAAGGAGTTTCCATTTCTGGAAATTCTGCCGGTCCCGAGCACGGCCGATGCGAGTTGGAATGTGGTCTGGGACGAGTGGGAGACCAATCCCCATGTCTATTGGTACCACCGCGGCGCGCGGGCCGGAGACAAGGATCTGCCGCCCAAAAAGACGCGGCAGCTTATCTATGCTTTCTACACCATCGCCAAACAACGCGGCGATGATTTCCTGCTGAACTACATCGATGCCGACAGCGCCCCGCCGAAAGATCATTTCCTGGCCGCGGCCGCCGGCATCCGGGAATATGATGTCCTTCAATCGCGCAACGTTGCCGGAAATCTGCTGAAAACCATGGCGTCGACCATGTGCGCGTTCGACCATCTGGTGTGGGACGCCAATAAATATGGTCACCTTACGGCCAATGGGAAGCATCCCTATTGGGTGCTCGGCAAGGGATTGTTCTACAAGTCGTCCGACCTTCTGGAACTCGGCGGCTTTCACCCCTGGATTACCATCGAGGATCCGGAGGTTGGCATGCGCCTCTGGAAGAACGGCAGGCGCCTGGGACTTATCGACGCACCGCTGATCGAGGAAGTGCCCGAAACCTTTGGGCGGGCCATCACCCAGCGGAAACGCTGGGTTGCCGGATTTTTCCAGTCGTTGAACGTTCCGCTGAAGGAAATGGGGTTCACGCGCAAGGAACGGTTCAAGGCCTGGCTCAATTTCCTCCCCTGCCTTTCCATGTGGGTCAATTCGATCGGCATTCCCGTGGGGGTGTGGGCGGCCATCGTGTGGTGGCAGGGCACCAGCCCGCTGCCGCGTTGGACGCTGGTTTTGGCTGCCCTGAATTTTCTGTTTTACACCATCAGCTTGATCAACCTCTACATCGGGACGTGGCGCATGACCAAACTGGTCATCCCATCCTTTGGCAAGCGACTGTGGTACATGCTGCGCATCAATCCGATCGCCCTTTTCCTATACTGGATGTGGTGGATCATCCCGCTCTGGCTGGGGTGGCGGATGTATCGCAAGGACGGCGGGCTTACCTGGGAACGCACGCTCAAGATCAACGCGATTGAACAACAGGTCCATGATCGCTCCGTACGCGAGCAACCCGGCGGGAGATGAATGTGAACCCGAAACATGTCCTCATCACCGGTGGCGCCGGATTTATCGGCTCGCATCTGGTGGATATGATGCTTGAACGGGGCTTTAAGGTCACCGTTATCGATGCGCTCCTGCCTCAGGTGCATGGCGATGCCGAAATGGACGCCGATGGATGGCCGGTGTACCTCGACAAGCGCGCGCGCCGCATCAAGGGCAACCTGCTTGACGACGGCGTGTTCCGTGACGCTCTTGATGGCGTTACGCACCTTGCCCATCTCGCCGCATCGGTCGGCGTCGGGCAGAGCATGACGAACATCGTCGATTATACGCGCAATAACGTGATGGTGGCGGCGATCATGCTCGAAACCCTGTCCCGCTGCCCGCATACGATCGAACGCATCGCGGTTGCCTCTTCGATGTCGATCTATGGCGAAGGCGAATATGTCGACGAAGCCGGTCGGCGCGCCGCGCCATCGCTACGCAGTCGGCAGCAACTGGCAGACAAGGACTGGGAACTGAATGACGGCCACGCCGCCCTCGACCCCGTGCCGACCAGCGAGGGAAAGTTGCTGCAGCCCGCGTCGATCTACGCAGTCAACAAGCGCGACCACGAAGAGATGTTTCTTGCGGTCGGGCGGGCGCTCGACATTCCGACAGTCGCGCTGCGGCTGTTCAATGCCTATGGGTCACGCCAGGCGTTGAGCAATCCGTATACCGGCGTTGCGGCGATCTTCATTTCCCGTCTGCTGAACGACCAGCCGCCGCTGATCTTCGAAGATGGCAAGCAGCAGCGTGACTTTGTTCACGTGCGGGATGTCGCCGAAGCATTTGCCACCGTGCTTGAGAGCGACAAGCGATTGTGGGACATTTTCAATGTTGGCAGCGGCACCCCGGTGACCATAAACGAAATCGCGCAAATGCTTATCCGCCTTCTGCAAAAGAATATCGCCCCTGAAATTCTGGAACAATATCGCGTCGGCGATATTCGCCATTGCTTCGCGGACATCGGCAAGATCGAGCGCGATTTTGGCTTTACCCCAAAACATGATTTTGAAAGCGGCATGGTTGAGTTGATCGACTGGGTTCGCTCTGCCCGCAAGCCGGTTGACCGGAGCGATTCCAGCATGGCCGAACTGGAGCGGAGCGGGCTTGTCGTATGACGGCGCGTTTTATTCCGCTGCGCCGGTGACCGACCGGAAAGCCTGAGCGGATCGGATAATCGCGCCGGTTGTTCCGGGCGAGGGTGATCCCGGCGTGGCTCGCTTGAGCCGATGGCGCAGGTCGATCAACGTTTACTTCTGGACGGTGGAACAGAGGATTGTGGAAGGCCGAATGGCAATCTCAGGCGCTTCCGACCATTTGTGGGAAAACCCTACACAGATTCCGTTTGGTTGACATTATCTCTTAAAGCCAATCGCATATGGCTGACCCGCCCGTTCAAATCAGGTCGATTCGACGCGCGATTAGCCGACTACGGCTCAGTTTGGCGCGATCAAAAGTCCAACCAGCCGGAACACGACGGCCCACAAAAGCAACGGGGCGCCAATCAACAGCGCGAGGCGGACGATCCCCGGATAGCGATCCTCGGCCCGGCCTTCAGGGTGCTGAAACAATGGAGCGGCACGCTCAATCTGTTCCATCAGCACGTGCGGCACGGGGCGGCTGCCCGCACCAAGCTCGGTCGGCACGGGGTTCAACTGCACTGGTGACATCAAATCATCGCTGGACGACGTCGAAATTTTTGGTTTCATCGGGCAGATCCTTCTCCGCCCCCAATGTGGCAACAATGGCAAATAAATCCATGCCGGAAATACTTAATTGGTTATAAATGAGGTTATTAAAGCCCCATTTCTGCAAAAAACCGCACCTTCCCCCGCCAGCAATGCGGCAAGTTGCGGAGAATTGCTTACGGGTTATCGCTCTGAGCGATCGAGCGTTCCCAGGCGAACGCGTGCACGACGATGGCATCGAGGTCGTTGTGTTGCGGGCGCCATGGCAAGGGTGCGAGGGTGCGGCCATTGTCGGCGACGAGCGCGTCCGGGCCGCCTGCGCACCGGCCCTCGCGGCGCCGAGTGATCCGCTCGACCGGCAGCACGCGCGCCTGCCACCCAATCCGCGTCGATCGCGGGCGATGACGGCGATGCACCTGGTGCCGCCGAGTTCGCCCCCCCACCCCCGCCAAAAAGGCGGCGTCGGCGTGGTCATGCCAGTGTCGCGCGATCGGCATCGAGCGCGATGCGGAATGGCATTGCGGGCGTGCCGCCAAAGAACTGCCTCGCCTCGTTCGGATCTGCCGGGTCCGCCGCCAGGCCTGGCCGATCGACGAAGCTCAGCACGCCAAGGTCGGCGAGCACCATCCAGCTATATGCCTGGATCGGCGCCGTCGCCGGGTTGGCACAGACCAATCCGCTGCCGTTAAGCGGCTCCCACGGCCCGGCAAGCCGGTCGGCGACCATGCCATACAGCCCGGTCGGGCCCGACGACCCGTTTGCGGCGAACACCTTTCGCTGTGTTGACCAGAAGCAATAGTAGCGCCGATTGTAATGGACGAGATGTGGCCGTTCGAGCTCGTTGTTGACACCGTCTGCGGTAATGAGCGGCTGCTCCAGCGTCCAGCGTCCATGCTCGCGGCGCGCCAGCCCGACCGCGCCGTTCCATGGTGAAGGCGATTGCGCAAGCGAAGCGGCAAAGACAAGATATTCGGCACCATCTGCCGGATCGCAGAACCACGCAGGATCGCGAAACGCCTTGATCGTGCCGATGCCACCGCCACCGGTCATGTCACGTGTGTAGATCTCACCATCGGCCACGACCGATTCGACCGGGTTCGTCCAATCCGACAGGCGCGGTACGCCCGCTTCGATCGACAGCGTTGCGCTGGTTTCGAACAGGCGCTGGTCGAAGCTCGGTTCAGCCTCTCCGCGGTGACCCGCGGCGGTGAAATACAGCGTTACACGGTCGTGTTCCGGCGTTACGATCGCCGATCCCGACCATTCACGACTGCCGGGCGCCAAGCCATCGGGCAACAGGTTGCCAAGATCCCGCCATCCGTGCGGAGTCTCGTGCATCAATCGGATTCGGGCGAGGGCGTGACGCGATTCGGGGTCGGGCAGGACGGGCGCTGACAGCAACATCTGCAGTGCGCCACCGGCGATGACGGCAGTGCGGCCGTCGCGTTCCTGCACCGGCCAATAGTCCCACAAGTCATAGCCTGGCAGGATCGGCGACACGCCGTTTCTGTCGATGAGCGGCGCCTGCGGGATCGGCCGGAGCGCAATCGCAGCGACTGCATCGCCAGACCAAATAGTTGTCATAAAACGCTACTCATCAGGTCAGTCGCAGAAATACCCCGGGCGCACACCGCGCGCCCGGGCAGGTCCGGTCAGAAATCGAGCTTGACTGCGGCCGACACCGTGCGGCCGTTGATCGAGCGGGCGCGAACGATGCCGTTGGCTGGGATCGACGCTTCTTCGGCCTCGGTAAAGCCCTTGGTGTTGAACAGATTGTTCGCGTTGATCGAGACTTGCACCCGATTGACCGGGCGCACGCTGAGGAACGCGTTGACCTGCGTGAAACCCGGCAGCTTCAACTGGTTGCTGTCCTGCGTATAGCTCGACGTCGTGCCGATGGCGCTGGCACCAAGCGTGAACAGACCCGTCGTATATTGCGGCGTCACCTTGTAGACGAACTCGGCCTGGCGCCGTGGCCGATTACCAATAACCGCAGGCGTGACGTTGTCGCTGACGATCTTCGCCTTGGTGAAGGTTCCGTTGGCCGCCAGGCTGAACCCGCCGATGCGATAGCTACCCTCAAGCTCAAGGCCATAAGCACGGTAGGTACGGTCGAAGAACGTCTGGCTGGTTGCCTCGAAATTCTGCTCGGCCGTCCTTGCCCAGAAGGCGGTGCCGTACAGGTTCAGGCCCGCATGGCTATATTTCACACCGGCTTCGGCCTGCCGCACGAAATCGACCGGACGCGCGCCCGGCTGGAGCTGACCCGAGGTCGGGCTGACATTGTTGGCGTTGAACAGGAAGCGATCAGCGTTGGCACGCCCACCCCGGCTGTAGCGTGCGAAAATCGACAGGTTGCTTGCCAGCCGGTAATTCGCGCCGAACGAGTAAGAGGTATAATGGAAGTTGTAATTGACCGGCTGCGGGCTGTTGAGCGGGAGCACCGTGGCCTGCGTCTCGGGGTAGGAGATCGTCCCGTTGCCATCGACATCGAAGCTCGTCACAGGGCCATCGCCAACCACGAAGCCGCGCGCGCTGCCCGTGTCATAGCGAATGCTCGCGTCGACGTTGAGCCCGCCGCCGGTATAGCCGATCGAGGCAAATGGCGCGTTGGTGTCGTAATCGACATTGTAACTACGACGGCAGCAATTGCCGAAATAGGAGGCACCATAGGCCACCAGGCCGTTGTCGGTGCGCGACTGTCCGCCGGCTGTCCGCACGTTCAGCAGCGCGGCATTGTTACCCTGCGCGTCGAGCAGATAGGACGACCATGTCCAGTCGATATCGATCGTCTGGCGCGATTTGTAGAAACCGGCCGAAACGTCGATCGTCCCGCTGCCCGCGTTGAAACGACGGTTCACGCGCAGATCGTTGGTGATGTTGTTGAGGCTGTTGAGCTTGGTGTTGAACAGCACCACGCCAATCGCGTTCGACGTTGTCGGGTTGGCATAGGGCTGACCGGCGTTGGGGCCGTTTGCGTAGGTCACGATCGCACCCGGACCACCGATCGCATTGGCCAGGTTTTGCGCGGTATCGACCGTCGCCGGGAAGGGCGAGATGAAGCGGCCCGAAATATCCGAATAACGGAACTTGTCGCTGACCTTCCAGCCATCGGCGACTTCGAATTCGGTTTCGAAACCGACTGCCTTCACGATCGGGTGCATCCCGTCACGAATGTCGTCGACCTCGCGATTGTTGGCACCGTCGAGCGTTACCGCGCGCGTGAAATAAATGCTGTGGATCGTGTCGTTATTGGCGCTCAGGCCCGGCAGCGAGGTATAGGTCGGCTTGCCGTCGCTGCCAGTGACCCGCACCGGGCTTGGCAGATAGCCGATCGCCCGGTCGTCGAGATATTTGAAGTTCAGGCGGAGGAAACCCCGGTCAAACGTCTTGGTGATGTTGCCACGGACCTGCCCGCCCTTGTTGCCGTCATAGCCGGCGCGACGCGGGCCTTCGCCGACGCGATAGAAACCACCGATGTTGAAACGCAGCGTGTCGCTCAACTTGCCGCCATAATCGGCATCGAGCCGGTATTCGCCATAATCGAGCCCGACCGTTCCCTGGATCGAGCCGCCTTCCTGCTCACCGGTCTTGGAGATCAGGTTGATGACACCGCCCGGCGAATTGGACGCGAAGGTCGAAGCCGAGCCACCGCGCACCGCCTCGACTCGCGCGACGTTGAAGTCGGCCCGCAGAAAGATGTCGGCATTGGCAAAGGCGATGTCGCCATATTCGAGGATCGGCAGGCCGTCTTCCTGCAGTTGCAGGAACTTGGCGCCGCCCGAAGCAACCGGCAAGCCACGCACTGCGATATTGGCGTTGCCCTCGCCGCCCGACGATTCGGAGCGGATGCCCGGCAAGCTGCGGAACAACTCGGCGGTGGAGCGTGGTGCCGCGTTGGCGATGGCATCACTGTTAAGCGAACTGACCGAGACCGAGCTGTCGAGCCGGTTCTGCCCGCGCGCGACCGCGGTAACGACGATCTCATCCTTCGCCTGGAAATCGGTGTCGGTCTGCGCGTCCGCCGCGGGCGGTGACGCTTGCTGCGCAAAAGCGGGTGCACTGACCATCAATGCGGTCGTCGCCAAAAAAAGGGTACGCCCTTTCAACATATCACTCTCCCGGTACGGTATGGCCGATTATTCGGCTCGCAATGGGCATAACCTTTTCACGCAAACGATTGCAAGAGCAAATTGCAATCGTTTGCGCAAATGGGTACAGCGCGTTGCAGGGCGGCGGCAGTCCGTCGATTGGGGAGAGGGAATGTGACCAGCGCATCGGTCGGCAAGGTGCATCTGTCGTTACCGCGGATCCTGCAGATGAACCTCGGGTTTCTGGGGTTGCAGTTCAGCTTCGGGCTTCAACAGAGCAACATGGGGCCGATCTACAGCTATCTTGGTGCCGACGAAGGCAGCATGCCGCTGCTGTGGCTGGCCGGCCCGATGACCGGGCTGATCATCCAGCCGTTGATCGGATCGATGAGCGATCGGACGCGCAGCAGGCTCGGGCGGCGCACACCCTATTTCCTCGTCGGTGCGATCCTGTGCAGCCTTTCCCTGTTGGCGATGCCGTACAGCCGAACGTTGTGGATGGCGGCCAGCCTGTTATGGGTGCTCGATGCGGCCAACAACGTCACGATGGAGCCGTACCGGGCTTATGTCAGCGACCGGCTCGACACGACGCAACGCCCGCTCGGGTTTTTGACGCAGAGCGCGTTCACCGGCCTGGCGCAAACCTTGTCGTATCTGGCCCCATCGCTGCTCGTGTGGTGGGGTATCGACAAGGACAGCCTTGACAGCAACGGCATTCCCGAGATCACGCGGATCAGCTTTCTGATCGGCGCGGTACTGTCGATCACGACCATCCTGTGGTCGGTGTGGCGCGTTCCCGAATTGCCACTGACGCCCGAAGAAGACGCCGCGATCACGGCCGATCCCATATCCGTACGCTCGACGATCGCTGGTCTCGCAGACGCGATCCGCAACATGCCGCCAACGATGCGGCAACTCGCAGTGGCAATGCTGTTCCAGTGGTTCGGGATGTTCTGTTACTGGCAATATGTCGTGCTCGCGCTCGCACGCGGGGTTTTCCATACCAGCGATCCTGCCAGCGTCGGGTTTCGGGATGCAGGCTTGCTCAACGGACAGCTTGGCGCTTTCTACAATGCGATTGCCTGCATCTCAGCCTTCGCAATGGTGCCGTTTGCTCGGCGCTTCGGCGCACGGCCGATCCATGCGGTGGCAATGATCGCGTCGGGTGTGGCGATGCTCACGATCGCATCCACGGGATCGATCCCGTTGCTGGTCGTCGCCATGGTCGGCATCGGCATTGGATGGGGCAGCCTGATGGGCAATCCCTATCTCATGCTCGCCAACGCCATTCCGCCGGAACGTACCGGGGTGTATATGGGCATTTTCAACATGTTCATCGTCATTCCGATGATGATCGAGATCCTGTTCGTGTGGCTCGCTTATCGGCCGTTGCTCGGCGGCGATCCCCGGCACGCCCTGATGCTGGGCGGCGTGATGATGCTTGCGGCCGCCTGGGCGACGTGGCGCGTCCGCACACCGCGAGCGCACGCAAACGCCGCTATGGCCTGATCAGGCGGAGTCGCGCAGGATCAGTTCCGGTGCCATCGTCACCGATTGCACCTCGGCGCCCTCCATCCGGCGGAAGAGAAGATCGACCATCGCTGCAGCACCGCGCGCAACATCCTGCCGCACGGTCGTCAGCGGCGGCGTGGTGTACATTGCGATCGCAACATCGTCATAGCCGACGACGCTCACGTCCTGCGGCACACGCTTGCCGTGCCCGGACAGCGCGCGGAGTGCGCTCATCGCAATGACATCGGACGCCGCGACAATACCGTCGGGCGACGAATGCCCGGTGAGATAATCCTCGATCGCGGTGTAGGAAGCTTCGCTCGTCAGGTGCACCGGCAACAGCGTCGCATGCCCGCTACCGGATGCGGCGAGCGCCTGCTGGAAACCGGCATAGCGCGCGGCGAATTCCGGAACTTCGATATTGCCGAAGAAGGCAAGCCGCCGGCGCCCCTGCGCGAGAAGATGTTCGGCCGCGATTCGCCCACCCGCGATATTATCGGTGCCGACGGTGACCTGCGTCTTGTCGGGCATGTCCGCTCCCCACACGATGATCGGGCGATAGCGCCTGGCAACGCGTTCGATCGCGTCGATCTGGTTCGACTGCCCCACCACGATGACGCCGTCGACGCGTCCGGCATCAACGATTGCATCGAGCCAACGGTCGTTTTTCGGAATGATCCGCGAAAGCAGCAGGTCATGCCCGCGATCGGCGATTGCGTCGGCCAGCGGTCCCAACAGGCTCATGAAGAACGGATCGGACAGATGCTGCTCAGCCTCGTGCCCGAGCGGCAACACCACGCCGATCGCGCCGGTACGCTTGAGCCGAAGATTGCGCGCGGCCTGGTTGACCTTGAAGCCATGCTCGCTCGCCAGGGCGACGATCCGGTCTCGCGTGGTTTTCGCAATCACTGGGTTTCCGGCCAGCGATCGCGAAACCGTGGCCACGGAAACGCCCGCCAGTTCCGCGAGTTCAGCCAATGTCGAAACGGTCGGTGTCACGGGCATCATTCATCTTTGACGTGTCGCGGCCGAAACGCCAACCATTGTTGTTGCGACGAGCCGCGCGGTCGTTGCCGCGCAAGGGTTCACGACCCGGCTCAGCCCGGCTGCTGGTCAGGCACATGATGGCCAGCTTGTCGGCGACTGCCCACCCCTGGGCTGCACATGCCAAAGACGAGCCCAAAGCATTCCGATAGCGTCAGGCCGCCATCGTACCAGCCCCCCGCATCACCCGAATTGCAATGGACCGGGCGCTGTCGTGATCGACAGCGCCTTTCGCCGCCACCGCTGTCCCGATAAGCAATATTACCGGCCCGCCGCCATTTGTCGCGGCAACGCCAATCTCCAGCAGGTCCAGCCGCGTGCGGACGACGCGCTCATTGGGCAGGCTGGCATTTTCCACGATGACCGCAGGGGTCGCGCCGGACAAGCCCGCGGCGATGAGCTGTGCGGAGACCATTTTGGCCGCAGCCTTGCCCATATAGACAGCCAGCGTCGTATCGGGGTTGGCGAGGCGCGCCCAATCAAGATCAAGCGCCGCGTCCCCACGGGCATGCGCGGTGAGAAAGGTCAGGCTGTTCGACGCCCCGCGCAAGGTAAGCGACGCGCCGATGGCGGCGGCGGCGGCGCTCGCGGCGGTGATGCCGGGGCACAGGCGCACGTCGACGCCGTTTGCCGCAAGATAGTCGATCTCCTCACCAGCCCGCGCGAAAATGGCAGCGTCGCCGCCTTTGAGCCGAACGACCCGTTTGCCAGCCCGCGCCGCCGCGAGCAGCAGGTCGTTGATGCTCGCCTGATCCTTCGAATGACGCCCCGAGCGCTTCCCGACGCTGACGCGCACGATATGACCGGGGATCAGGTCCAGCACGCCAACGCCAACCAACGCATCGTAAAACACGATATCGGCGGCGGCGATCAGGCGTTCCGCCTTAAGCGTCAGCAA
Organism: Sphingomonas sp.; assembly: GCA_041659385.1. Classification (GTDB taxonomy): domain Bacteria; phylum Pseudomonadota; class Alphaproteobacteria; order Sphingomonadales; family Sphingomonadaceae; genus Sphingomonas. The sequence goes on along the minus strand of JBAZYJ010000001.1, from coordinate 16,380 downwards.
GTCAGGATCGCCGGGGCCTGCGCCGACCAGCCAGACTTGTCCGGGTGCAATCAGATCATCCATGCGCGTGTTCCTTCGCTGCAGACACCAGTTTGGCGATGGCAGGGCGGCACGATCCACAGTTGGTGCCGGCATTAATCGCGGCACCAACCGCCTCGACACTGACGAGCTGCCGATCGGTGATCGCGGCGATCAGCGTGTTGAGGCCGATGTCGAAACAGGCGCATATAATGGCGCCGCGCTCCGGCGCAGGGACTGCTGCCCGGCCCGCCAGAATTTCGAAAGAGGACGCGTTGGGCTCGCCAAGCTGGGCGATCAGCCAGTCGCGCGGCGGCAAATCGGCACGACGCGATGCGAAAAATGCGGCGCGCACCTGCCCGTCGATCACGACGGCTGACCGCACGACCCCGCGCCGAGCGTCAATCATCTCGGCGCGTTCGCCAGCGGGCAGTAACGCCAACAGCGCCGCCGGATCGCCATCTCCGGCCAGTTCAACCAACCAGCCATGCGCGGTGCGAACCCGGGTCCAATATGCACAATCGGGCGCATCGGGACGGTCGCGCGCGATCAGGAAGCCGCTCCATTCCGGCTTGTACCCGTGCACTCGCGCGGGCGTGTTCTTGAACCCGGGTTGGCCCGATATCGGGTCGCGGTCCTGCCCGGGCAACAATCCGGTGCGGCCGCCGCCGCTGGTCTGGTCGGTCCAATGGATCGGCACGAACAATTCGCCCCGACGCTGGTCTGGAGTGGACGCGATACGAAAAATGCTGGCCCCATGCTGCGTTTCAACGCGCGCCAGCCCGCCATCGGCCAGGCCGAACCGGCGCGCGGTATCGGGGTGCAACTCGATCAGCGGCTCACGCCGGTGCTGCGACAATTTCGGGGACAGTCCGGTCCGCGTCATCGTGTGCCAATGGTCACGATACCGCCCGGTATTCAGGCTGAGCGGATAAGCACGACCGCGATCGGAGCGGGGCGCGTGGCGCACGGGAACCAGCCGCGCCCGACCATCAGCCGTCGAGAACCCCCGTTCCGCGAAGGGAGACCTGCCGCCCCACTGGAACGGTGCCATTGCGGCATATGCAGCATGAGCGATGGTTGCGCGGTCGGAGATGTCGAGAAGCCTTGCGCCATCATTCTCGAAACCGGTCTGCGCGGCGAATTCCCGAAAGATGCTTGCCGCATCGGGATAGTCGAACCCCGCAAAACCCATCCGCTGCGCGACCTGCGCGATCGCCCACCAGTCGGCGCGCGCGTCGTCCGGTGCAGGCAGGAAAGCGCGCTGGCGCGACATGCGGCGTTCCGAATTGGTGGCCGTGCCGTCCTTTTCACCCCAGGCCAGCGCCGGCAGCTTGACCTGCGCGAAACGCAGCGTGTCGGTTTCGGCGATACAGTCGGACACGACGACGAACGGGCAATTGGCGAGCGCCACGCGCGCCATCCGCGCATCGGGCATGGAAACGGCGGGGTTGGTCGCCATGATCCATACCGCCTTGATCTTGCCGCGCGCCATCGCGTCGAACATGTCGACGGCCTTCAACCCAGGGCCGGCGCAGATCGTCGGCGATTGCCAGAAACGCTGCGCGCGGTCGCGCTCCGCCTCGCTGAACCCCATGTGCGCCGCCAGTGTGGACGCCAGCCCGCCAACCTCTCGCCCGCCCATCGCATTGGGCTGGCCGGTAATGCTGAACGGCCCTGCGCCAGGCTTGCCGATGCGTCCGGTGGCGAGATGGACGTTGATGATCGCGTTGGCCTTGTCGGTGCCGCTGACCGACTGATTGGCACCCTGGCTGAACAACGTGACCGTGCGCGGATATTCGGCGAACAGGTCGTAAAATGCCTGCAGGTCTGCCGCGCCGATGTCGCACGTCGCGGCGACATCGGCGTCGGGCAGCGACTCCCAGAATCCTTCCGGTACGTCGATCCGGTTCGCCAGAAACCGCCCGTCGAGCCGCCAGCGCGCCTTCATTTCGGCCAGCAGGCCGGCAAACAGCGCGACGTCGCTGTCCGGTGCTATTGCCAGGTGCAGGTCGGCCCGTTCTGCCGTTTCGGTGCGGCGCGGGTCGATGACCACCAGCTTGGTGCCGCGCGCGGCCCGCGCCGCCTCGATCCGCTGCCAGACGACCGGATGGCACCAGGCGGTGTTCGACCCGACAAGGACGATCAGGTCGGCCTCGTCCAAATCGTCATAGCTGCACGGCACGACATCCTCACCGAACGCGCGGATATGCCCGGCGACGGCACTCGCCATGCACAGCCGCGAATTGGTGTCGATATTGGCGGTGCCGATGAACCCCTTCATCCATTTGTTGGCGACATAATAGTCTTCGGTCAGCATCTGGCCCGAAGCGTAGAAGGCGACGCTATCGGGACCATATTCGGCGATGGTCGCGGCGAATTTGGCTGCAATCCGGTCCAGCGCCTCGCCCCAGCCGACCTGCTTCGTCCCGATCATCGGCGAAAGCAGCCGTCCCTCCAGCCCGATCGTCTCACCCAGATGCGTGCCTTTGGAACACAGCCGCCCGAAATTGGCGGGGTGGTCGGGATCGCCGCTGATCGTCGCGGCACGCCCTTCGGCCCTTGTCGCCAGTACTCCGCAGCCCACGCCGCAATAAGGGCAGGTGGTCCGAACCGGGTTAAGCCCCTCCCTTTCAGGGGAGGGGCTATTCACGAAGCGCCGCCTTCGAGCGCCGCCGCCCGGCCGATCAGGATGCGCCCGCCGTCGATCTTGACGGGAATGACGGGCACGCACCCCTTGTCTTCGCCCAGTGCTTCGCCGGTCACCAGCGAGATGCGCCAGTTGTGCAAGGGGCAGGTCACCGTCGTATCATGGACAATGCCTTGACTGAGCGGACCCGATTTGTGCGGGCATTGATTGGCCAGCGCATAGACTTCGCCATTGGCGGTGTGGAAAATCGCGATCTCGCGGCCGCCGCGTACCGGCAGCGTGCGCGCGCCAAGCGCGGGAAGCTGGTCGACCGGGCCGATATCGAGCCATTCGGGTTCCATCATGCCATCTCCGTCTTGCGCGGCGCGGGCGCGGCGGGCCGGATCTCGGCCAGATGCTGGTGCAGCTTGTAATCCTCACCTGCCGCTCGCCTGGCCCAGGGATCGTCCTGCATGAAGCTTTGCGAGTGGAGGAAACGCGCGTGCAGCGCCTGTCGCCCCATGGCGTCGTCGACGATGCGCCGCTTGATGTAATCGAGCCCGACGCGCTCCACCCAGGGCGCGGTACGATCGAGATACCGTGCTTCCTCGCGGTAGAGCTGGATGAAGGCGGCGCAATATTCCAGCGCTTCCTCCTCGGTCGCCACCTTGCACAGGAAATCGGTGCCGCGCAGCTTGATGCCGCCATTGCCGCCGATCGACAGTTCGTACCCGCTGTCGACGCAGATCACGCCGAAATCCTTGATCGTCGCTTCCGCGCAGTTTCGCGGGCATCCCGAGACGGCGATCTTGAACTTGTGCGGCATGAAGCTGCCCCAGGTCATCTGTTCGGTTTTGATGCCAAGGCCGGTTGAATCCTGCGTGCCGAAGCGGCACCATTCGGACCCGACACAGGTCTTCACCGTGCGCAACGCCTTGGCATAAGCGTGGCCGCTGACCATGCCCGCGGCATTCAGGTCGGCCCAGACGGCGGGCAGGTCTTCTTTCCTGATGCCGAAGATGTCGAGCCGCTGCCCGCCCGTCACCTTGACCATGCGGGCGTGGTATTTCTCCGCCACATCGGCGATCGCGCGCAGTTCCTTCGGGTTGGTAACCCCGCCCCACATCCGCGGCACGACCGAATAGGTGCCGTCCTTCTGGATGTTGGCGTGCATCCGCTCGTTGACGAAGCGCGACTGGTTGTCGTCCACGAATTCGCCCGGCCACGCGCACAGCAGATAATAGTTGAGCGCGGGGCGGCACGCGGAGCAGCCATCGGGCGTTGTCCAGTGCAGTTCCTGCATCACCTGGGGAATCAACTTCAGCTCGCGTTCGACGATCAGCCGCCTGACATCCTCGTGCGTGAAGCTGGAGCATTTGCAGATCGTCGGTGCGGCGCGCGCTCCCGCATATTCGTCACCCAGCGTGATCGCCAGCAAGCCTTCGACCAGCCCGGTGCATGACCCGCACGAAGCCGACGCCTTGGTGCAGGCGCGAACCGCGTCCAGCGTCGTTGCGCCGCCGGTGATCGCCGCGACAACCTTGCCTTTCGAAACGCCGTTGCAGCCGCAGATTTCGCCGTCGTCAGCCATCGCCGCGACGGCGGCATTAGGGTTTGCGCCTACCCCTCCTCCGCTGGCGAAGGCCTGGCCGAAGATCAGCATGTCGCGGATGTCCGCCACATCCTCGCGCTTTTTCAACAGGTCGAAATACCAGTTGCCGTCCTGCGTATCGCCATAGAGCACCGCGCCGATGACGCGATCATCCTTGACGACGACGCGCTTGTAGATGCCGCGTGCGGCATCGCGCATCACGATGTCCTCGCAGCCCTCGCCGCCGGAAAAATCGCCCGCGGAGAAGACGTCGATGCCGGATACCTTGAGCTTGGTCGACGTCACCGATCCCGCATAGCCGCTTGGCGTCGCCACCAACCCGTCAGCCAGGCTGCGGCACATTTCCCACAAGGGGGCGACCAGCCCATAGACCTGGCCGTTATGTTCGACGCATTCACCAACCGCCAGGATGTTGGCGTCCGATGTCACCAGGTGATCGTCGACGTGGATACCCCGGCCGACCGCCAACCCCGCCTCGCGCGCCAGTTTCACGTTGGGGCGGATGCCGACCGCCATCACGACCAGCTTTGCGGGTATGTCGCGGCCGTCTTTCAAACGCACGCCTTCCACCTGCCCCTGGCCATAGATTTCGGCGGTGTCGGCGCCGGTCAGAACGGTCTGGCCCCGCCGCTCCAGCTCCTCCTTCAGCAACCATCCGGCGGCTTCGTCCAACTGCCGCTCCATCAATGTCGGCATGATGTGGAGCACCGTGACCTTCATGCCGCGCAGCGAAAGTCCGTGCGCGGCCTCCAGCCCCAGCAGCCCGCCGCCGATGACGACGGCGTCGCCGCCGGTATTCGCCGCCCGCAGCATCGCGCCCACGTCGTCCATGTCGCGGAACGTGACCACGCCCGACAGATCATGCCCCGGCACCGGGATGATGAACGGATCCGAACCCGTTGCCAGGATCAACCGGTCATAGCTTTCGACGCGGCCGGAACGGGCGGTAACGGTCTGCGCCTGCCGGTCGATTGCCACGACCGGATCGCTGGTCACCAGATCGATTGCGTTGTCCGCATACCATGCGGCGTCGTTGATGACGATATCGTCGAACGACTTGTCGCCCGCCAGCAGCGGCGACAACATGATCCGGTTGTAATTGACGTGCGGCTCAGCCCCGAAAATCGTTATACGGTAGCGGCCTGCATCGCGGGCCAGGATTTCCTCGACCGCGCGACACCCCGCCATGCCGTTGCCGATGACGACCAGATGCGGTTTGGTCATATCGCCCACTCCAAAGACAGCCAAAGCTTGTTTGTGTCGGTGGCGAACGTCCTGGCCGAATAGTTCGCGTATTTGACGAGCGCGGTGTATCTGCCGCGCTTCAGCATCACCTGTGCGTCGATCTCACCGCCGTAATGCTGGCCCAGCCGATCGCTGTCGAAGCTGTGATAGACCGCGGTCAGGCCGATCGTGTCGAACCCGGCGAGTTTCTTCCAGCCATAGGCGACCGAGCCATAAGCATCGCGCAGGCCATTGGCCGGCGTCACCAGGAACTTGTCGGCCCAGCCGTTGAACTTGTGCAACGTGGCAAGCGGGGTCTGAAAACTCGTTAGCGCTCGGCCGGAGCTGGCTCCCAGCACCTCGTACCCGCCGCCAACCGTCAACGCCCGAACCGACAGATCGAGCTCTCCCGTATAATAATCGGCCGCATAGCGGTTGGGATTGCGCGCATAGTCGCTCTGCCGGGCATAGCTGGCGATGTAACTGAGCTTCACTGTTTTCGAGAGCGGCCGCGCTCCCACCAGGCGACCGCCATAGGTCTGGCTGCTGTTGCCGAGCACCAATGGCGCGTCTTGATCGACCAGATAGGCAAAGCCCGTCAATGTGCCGAATTTGGTGCCATAGGCTAGGTTGGCGAACAGGTTGTCGCCATCGATGCCGCGATAACGCCCCGGCCCGAACCGATTGCCGCCATCGATACCCCAGATCGTTCGAGCGCTCCGTGCATAAGTGATATCGGCCTTCAGGTTCTTGATCCCCGACCATTCGACTCGCGCGGCGTCGAAGGTTTGTTCGTTGTCGCGCCAGCCAACCGACCCGACAAAGCGTTGATCATCCAGGTTGATCCGCTGCCGACCGACGGTGACTATGGTCCTGGGTAATCCGCGATACTGAAGCTGCAGCCGGTTGAGCTCGATGTTCTGCGGGTCGGCGACGATCGGATAGGCGACCTTGCCATTCAACCCACTGTTGTAATCAGGCGAAATGGCCAACACCGCCTCGCTTTCGGCCAACAGGCTGAAATCGCTGTATTTTGCTTCCAATCCGGCCCGGACGCGCGCGGTGAGTGCGTCAGCCTCCTTGGTTAGCGGTTCCTGTTCCACGCGTTCGTAGCGAAGGCGCGCATCGATCAGCGGCTTGAGCGTGATGGTCTGGGCGAAGGCTGGCGTTGAAACCAGCCCCGCCAGAGCGATGACGGACAGCGCGCGCATCAGATCCGCGCTCCGTTTGCCGAGGTCCAGGTGCCGCGCCAGTGGCTCTTGACCTTGAGGATGCCGAGCAGGGCCACGACCGCCAGGCCGGCGAAAATCAGGAAGCCCGACGACGTGCTGCCGGTAAGTTGCTTGGCGAAGCCCAGCGACGAAGCGAGATAAAAGCCGCCGACCCCGCCACCAAAGCCGACCAGCCCGGTCATCACACCGATTTCCTTGCGAAAACGCTGCGGGACAAGCTGAAACACCGCACCGTTGCCGAAGCCCAGCGTCGCCATCACCAACAGGAACAAGCCAAGCGAGATGGCGAGCGATGCAGGCGCGGTGCTGATGGCGACCAGCGTCAGCGCGCTGACCAGGTAAACCGCCGTCAGCGTGGTGATGCCGCCAATCCTGTCGGCAACCGCGCCACCCAGCGGGCGAACCAGCGAGCCGATGAACACGCACGCAGCGGTGCAATAGCCAGCCATCACCGGCGTCAGCGCGAAACGATCGGTGAAGTAGATCGACAGGCTGGCGGCGAGCCCGACAAAGCCGCCAAAGGTGACCCCGTAGAACAGCATGAACCACCAGGTATCGGCTTCCTTCAGCACCGAGAGATAAGCCGCGAATGGCTTGGGCGCGGGCTGATCCGGCGAATCCTTGGCCATCGCCATGTAAAGGACGAACACGACCGCCAGCGGGATGACCGCAAGGCCCAGGACGGCATTCCATCCAAAAGCCTTGGCGAGCAGCGGCGCGAACAACGAAGCGAGCACCGTGCCCGAATTGCCCATGCCGGCAACGCCCATCGCCTTGCCTTGATGTTCGGCGGGATACCAGCGCGAGGCCAGCGGCAGCGCAACCGCGAAGCTGGCACCGGCAAATCCAAGCACGACGCCGACGGCCAGCGTCCCTTCAAAGCTGTGCACACCGAAAAACCACGCGACGGCCAGGCCGGCCATCACGATGATCTGGCCGATGGCACCGGTCTTTTTGGGGCCGATCCGATCGACCAGCAGGCCATTGACCAGGCGCAGGATCGCCCCCGCCAAAGTCGGCACGGCGACCATCAACCCCTTTTGCGCAGGCGAGAGCCCAAGGTCCTTGGAAATGATCGGAGCGAGTGGGCCGAGCAGCACCCACACCATGAAGGCGAGGTCAAAATAGAGGAACGCCGCGATCAGCGTCGGGCGATGGCCCGCATGCCAGAACGCCTTGTTGTCAGCCTTGCCAAGCGACCGGACAGGTTCTGCGCCAGCCCCCGCCTTTGTCCCCGCCTTTAATGCCACACTAGCCTGCGTCATCGTCCCGATCCCCTTCGAGCAAACGCAAAAAAGCCGCCGCGGCGCTCGATCCAACTCGAGACGCGACGGCGACTTTGCCAAAATAATTTCGCTGGTGCCGAATCGGCTGCTTCGTTGCAACCAGTCGGCGATGGACGAATGATGCCCCGATTTGCGTCGCAACGCAACATTTTTTGCTTTGGGTTGAATTTAGCGCTCGAATGTACCCAGATAGCCCTTGAGATCGGTCGGATCGAAACTGCGCGCATCGAAGAAGCTATCCGCGCCCAGGATCAGGCGCCCTTGCGTCGTGCCCACCCCAAGTGCGTCGACGATCCCTCCTTCCAGCTTCGAACTGGCACCGGGCAATGGTACACCCAAAGGCCGCAGCGCCGCGCGATACACGTCTGGCCGGAACACCTGCTGCGCGGTCAGGTAATCGGCTTCGTCCGCTTGGGCATGGCCGGCCACGCACATCTGCGCATAGAGCCACGCCGCCTGGCTGGCCCATGGAAAATTCGCCGCTTCGCGGTGCTGGAACATGAAGTCCGGCACATCAACGGGCTCGGCACCCCGCGCGAACACGATACGGTCGGAAATGGCGTGCTCGATCAGCGTTGCCGATCCGTCGAGATATTCGGCGCGCGCCAGGATCGTGGCGATTTCCTCGCAACGGCTTCGATCGACAAACGCCACGCCTGCCCGGTACAATGCGCGCAACAGGCGATGGACAAGCTCCGGATCCTCTTCCATCCGCGTCGTGCGCATCGCCAGTACCTTTTCGACGCCGCGCAGCCAGATTTGTGAAGTTACGGCCGCGATGACGCCGACGCCACGATCGACGGCGACGCTGTTCCAGGGTTCGCCGACGCAGATGCCGTCAATTTCAGCGGCGGCGAGCGCATCCGCGGCAAAGGGCGGAGCCACGGTGACAATTTCGACATCGCGGTCGGGGTTGATCCCGGAACCGATCAGCCAATAACGCAGCATGTAATTGTGGCTCGAATAGCGGTGTACCACCCCCAGGCGAAGGCGCCGCCCCGCATCGGCGGCGGCATGTGCCGCCTTGGCAAGGCGCTGCCCGATCTCCGCAACGTCGCCCGGCATCCCGGCAGTGGTGATTTCGGCCGCCAGTTCGGGCCGCAGCGTTATCGCGTTGCCGTTCAGGCCAAGCACAAACGGCACCGACAGCGGCGTTGCGGGACGGCCAAAGCCCAGCGATGTCGCAATGGCCAGCGGTGCGAGCAAGTGCGCGGCATCGCTATGGCCATAGAGCAGGCGGTCGTTGACGGTCGCCCAGCTCATGTCGCGCACCAGCGTCAGATCGATGCCCTCGGCCTCGGCAAAGCCCAGTTCCCGGGCGAGGATCGGCAACGCGGCATCGACCAGCGGAAGGAAGCCGATGCGGAGCGGTGTCATCGTCATAAGTCCCCCATCAGCCGGTCGGCGGTGACGATCGCGTCCGCAACGTCACCGATCCGCCGCCCGCTATCCATCGCCGCCTTGCGGAGTGCGGCATAGGCAGCCGGTTCGTCGATCCCGCGCTTCTTCATCAGCAGGGCTTTTGCCTGATCGATCGCCCGGCGCTCGGCAAGCGCACCGCGAGCCTCGTCGAGTTCGGCGCGAAGCCGCGAATAGGCCCGGAATCGTCGGATCGCGAGTTCAAGAACCGGACGGATACGCTCTTTCTTCAGCCCATCGACCACATAAGCCGATACCCCGGCATCGATTGCCGCTTCCATCCCGGCGACGTCGCTCTGGTCGACAAACATCGCCACCGGACGCGCCATGGCGCGCGACAGGGCGAACAATTCCTCAAGCTCGTCACGGTGCGGGTTGGACAGGTTGATGAGGACGACATCCGGTGACAGCGCCTCAAGCCGCCCGGCAATGCCGTGGCGTTCGATGAACACGGTGACGTCGGTCAGGCCAGCGTCAAGCAGCCCCTCCTCGATCACCGCCGCGCGCGCGGCACTTTCATCGACAATCGCAATTCGCAACCGAAACTCCCTGCTGCATCGCAACATAGGCCGGGGCTTCGATGCTTACAACGGCCTACCGGATGGGGGCAGGGCTGGTGTGGAACTGATCGCTGGCTTCGATCACGCCATGGGGTGGGCGCTCGACGAAGAACCGTTCGGGGCAAAGCCGCCGTCCCGCGCGCCGCTCGCATGGTGCATGTCAATCGAGATGGTCGTAGAAAGCCGTTTCGAACTCCAGGTAACGGCCGAACGATACGGGATCGCCGAATGGCAGGATCTGGGTGGCCCAGAATCCGCCATAGCCGTTCTTCCGGTCGATCCAGTAAAACAGATTGGCCAGCCCGGCCCATCCCAGCGCCCCCGCCGGTCGGCCGGTCGGTGCGGTTGCATCGTTGACCATGAAGGAGAACGACCATGACTTGGGCAGGCCCGGAAAGAATTCGGCGTCGTTCGACAAAGTCCGGTCAATGCCCGGCAACATGCCGATCTTCATATCGCCCAACTGGTTCTTTTCGGCCATCCGCACCGTTTCCGGTTTCAGCACCCGGCCATGCTCGCCCATGCCGTCGTTCAGCCACATGCGGATGAAACGCATATAATCGGGGACCGTCCCGTAAAGCCCATGTCCGCCCATATGGACTTCGGGGTTTGCGGGCAGCCTGAGGTCGAGCGGAGTGAGGCTGCCATCGGCGTTTCGCGCATGGATCGACGCGAGTGTCCGTTCGACCTTGTCGTCGACCTCGAAGGTCATGGTGGTTATGCCGAGCGGCGCGAATATCTCCTCGCGGAAGACATCGCCCAGGCGATGGCCTGTCAGATGTTCGACGATCTGGCCGCACCAGTCGAGGCTTGATCCATATTCCCAGGCGTCGCCCGGATCGAACAGCAATGGCGTCATCAGGCTGCGCCTGGTGCCGGAAACCACCGTGGGGAGGCCCTGCTCCACCAGCCGGAAATAAGCCTTGTTGAAGAAATGATAGCCAAGGCCGGCGGTGTGGGTCATCAGCATCCGCGTCGTGATGTCGCGTTTCGGCGCGCGCAGGATTGGCGATCCGCCGGTATCGAAACCCTCGATCACCTGAAGCTCGCCGATCGCCGGCGCATAATCCCGCGCCGGCGCATCGAGATCCAGCATGCCCCGCTCGACCAGTTGCAGCACGGCGGTCCCGGTGATGGCCTTGGTGGTCGAGAACAGCGCGAAATGGTCGTCGGGGGCGATATCCGCGGCGGCATCGACCCGGCGTTTGCCGGATGCGCCCGCATAGATGTCGGCTTTACGATCGGTGACCATCGCCACGACCCCCGGCACATGGCCGCCCGATTGCGTCGCGCCTCGCAGGATCGCATCGGCGGCATTCTTGAACCCGCTTTTCATTGTTCATCCTCTCCGGTTCGGTCGTTGTTCCCGACCATTTTCTTGGCAAAAATGCCCGGAGCCAGGGGAAGCTCCGGGTAGGAGGGAGCCTGTTATTGCAAGACGAAGCCGTCATATTCGCTGGCGGCCACCTCGTCGCACTTCTGGCGGTACGCGCCCACACCGCCGGTATAGGACAGCACGCGCCGCGGCTTGCCGGGAACATTCGAACCCAGATACCAGGAATCGGTCCTGGAAATCAGGTTGGCGTCGGCTGTTTCGTCATGATGGCGCACCCATTCGTCCTCCTTCTCCGCGGTCGGCTCGATGATCGAATGCCCATGATCGCCAAGATAGCGGATGCAGTCGGTGATCCATTCGGTCTGCTGCTGCAGGCACGTCGTCATGTTACACAGCGCCGCCGATGGGGCGAGCGGTACGGCAGTGGTGAACATGTTGGGGTATCCATGGACCTGAAGGCCGATAGTCGTGCGGATATCCCGGCCCCAATCCTCTTTCAGCGAGCGGCCGTCGCGCCCGCGAATGTCGATACGCGTCAGGGCACCGGTGCCCGCATCGAAACCCGTGGCCAGGATGATGATGTCCAGTTCATGCACCGTGCCGTCCTGGGTCTTGATCCCATTGGGCGTGATGGCGACGATCGGATTGTCCTTCACGCTGACGGGCGTGACGTTGTCTCGGTGATAGACTTCCAGATACCTGGTTTCCAACGGCACGCGGTGAGTGCCAAACCCGTAATCAGCGGGGATCAGCATCTCGCACAACCGGGGATCCTTCAGTCGCCCGCGCATCTTGCCGCGCACGAATTCCGATATCTCCTGGCTGACTTCCTCGTCGAAGAACATCTCGGCGAATGAAGCGAGCCACAATTGCAGCGAGCCGGAGTTGTAGATTTCCTCCAGCGCTTCCAGCCGCTCCTCCGGCGACAGATCATACCATTGATAGCGGAAATCATATTCAAAGCCGCTGAAAGTGTGCGGCAATGTCCGTCTCAGCTCATCGAAGCGCGCCTTGTATGCCGCAACGTCCGCCTCACCGAACTGCGGATTGGCCATGGGCAGTGCATATTGCGGGGTGCGGATGAAGACCTTCAGCTCACCCACCTCCGGGGCGATGGTCTGGATCACCTGGATACCAGTGGCGCCGATACCGATGACACCCACCCGCTTGCCGGTGAAGTCGATTGCCTCGCGCGGCCAGCGTGCGGTGTGGAAGATGCGCCCCTCGAAGCGGTCCTGGCCGGGGAACATGGTCTCCATCGGCGCCGACAACATGCCGCAGCAGGTCACCAGAAACTGGGTGTCGATCGTCTCCCCGGTATCGGTCGTGATGGTCCAGCGGCCATCTGCGTCGCGGTAATGAGCACTGGCGATTCGCGTGTCGAGCTGGATGTCCTTCCTCAAGTCGAGCTGGTCGGCGATATAGTGCATCCAGCGCTCGATCTCCGGCTGGGCGGGGAAACGCTCGCTCCAGCTCCATCCCTTGTAGAGCTCCTCGGAAAACAGATACTGGTAGATATAGGCTTCCGAATCGAAGCGGGCGCCGGGATATCGGTTCCAGTACCAAGTGCCGCCAACATCGCTCGCCGCCTCATAAGCCCGGACATTCAGGCCCAATTGGCGCAGTTGGTAAAGCTGGTACAGGCCTGCCACCCCCGCACCGATAATCACCGCGTCAAGCGTCTTCTGGCCATCGCGGTTCCGCGGCGCCATTCCTTCCTGCGTCATGTGATTCACACGATCTCTCCTTGCCTCCCCGGTCCCGCTTGAGCGGGCGGATTGGGCGTATCTTGCTGGAGATCAGGCGTTTGATCTTGCACGTTGCTGGCAATCATTTGAACGATCGAGAGCGTGGGGACAGCGGGCGGCACATGTTCGCATCCGGCGACGTCTGCCCGTTTCGTTCAATATAATGGCTTGGATGTTCAAGACCGCCCGGCTGGCGCGACACTAGCACTATGCGGTCGCAAGGGAGAACAGGCCGCGCCGTTGCCGGGTGAAACCGCCCGGGCGCAGATGCCCTGTCGCCGCGCGATCGGAGAGGAATGACGCGACGACGGAGCCTTCACAACCGACCAATGCCGTTGGACGGCGCGGCGCCGCTTCTTTCCAAATAACACTATCGGCAATCGTCGGCCTTTGCGGGTTCGGACAGCGCCGGGCATTTGGGGGAAGGCGCATATGACGCGAAAGGTTTCGACGCAGGGGATTGCTCTCGCCATTGCCGCATTGCTGCCGGTGTGGCTGGCTGGCGGCACTGCCCATGCAACGGATGTCTATCCCGGCGATTTCACCATATTGCCGAAGGGAACCAATCTTGCGTTGCTCTATGGCGTGCAGATCAGCGCAGATCAGTTCAACATCAAGGGCGCCAGAATCCCCGATTCCAGATTGCAGGCGACTTTCACTCTGCTCCGCTACGTTCGATACGAGGAGATTGCCGACGTTCCGGTTCTCGTCGAGGCAATTCTGCCGATCGGCGGCTATCATGACGTAAGAATAGCGGGCACGCCACAACCGACCGAAAACGGCCTGGGCGACCTGATATTGGCCACGGCCGCCTTTCCGGTGCACACAAAGAACACGACGCTTGGTCTGGCCACATACCTTTACCTGCCGACGGGCGCCTATGACCCGGCGAAAATCAGCTTCGGCACGCACAGCTACAACATCACGCCGCAAGTCGGCCTGATCCAGAAGCTTGGCGCGAGACTGCTCCTCGACGTAACGGCGGACGTCGCATTCACCACCAGCCATGTCGATGGCGGCGTGCGCTTTTCAGTCGAACCATCCTATCAATTGCAAATCTACCTCAGGCGGGCATTGTCCCCGACGACGAGCCTGGCCCTGGGCTATTCCGGCCATTTTGGCGGGCGCCAGAGATTGGATGGGGTCGACACGGGACTAAAGTCCAATAGCCACCAGGTCAGGGCTTTTGCAGGTAAGTTCGTTACAAAGACGCTGCAGGTCCAATTGATGGGCGGCGTGGACGCCGTCAGCGATGGCGGATTCCAGCAGAAGTTTAATGGGCAGGTTCGGCTGTTCAAGGTCTTCTGATCCCGGAAACGGTCTTCACTTCGTCAAGACAAGCCTGACAAATAGCGTCGTATACCCTGCCAGGCGCGCGTCGCCGCCCATCGACTGCGCGCTCTCGGCGGTGTGACAGGTCAGGATAAGGCCGGGAGAGACATAACATCATGCAGGTTCAGGCATCGCCGGCCAAGGGGCCGATTCTACCGCACCAATTGCCAATATGGGTGCCGGGCAAAGTGCTGGGTTCCAGCGATGCGCAGGACTGGCGCGGCGTTTCCTACCGCCTTTATGAATATGAAGGCCAGGACGTGGAAATCCCGCCGATGGACTGTCACATGCTTGTCCAATATGTGCGGGGCGAAACGCCGATGGATCGGCGGGTGGAAGGGGGTGGATGGACGCGCACCCGCTGCAATCCCGGTAATTTCTCGCTGCTGTCGCGGGTTGCGGAATCGCATTGGCACTGGACCAGCCACATCCATGTCAACCACGTCTACCTGACCAAAGACCTGATAAACCGCGTAGCAGGTGACATTCGCGGCGAGGAAGTGTCGGAAGTCCATTTGCATGACATTGTCGAAGGCGAGGACGAAACGATCACGCGGATCGTCGGCGCGATCGCGCGCGAAGCGAACGACTCGCGGCTGGGCGGCAGGCTTTATGCCGAAACGCTCGCCATCCAACTGGCTGTTGAATTGCTGCGCAACTTCGCATCCTGCGTCTATCGGCGCCAATCGGCGGCACGCCAATTATGCCACATGCCATTGCGATGCTTGCCGAATATGTCGAAAGCCGCCTGGACCAGAATGTCGCTATAGACGAAATGGCCAGCGTTCTGGGAATGGGCGTGTGGACGTTCAACCGGCACCTCAACCAAACCATCGGGAAGTCGGCCTATGCCTTTGTTCTCGAGCGGCGAATGGCGCGGGCCAGCGCTCTGCTGAGAGATCGCAGTCTGCCAATGAAGGAAATCGCCGCTGCCTGCGGGTTTTCCGATCAGGCCCACATGACGCGCATGTTCCGCGCCAAGCTGGGTGTCACGCCGGGACAATATCGTGCTTCGGCTTGAACGGGCATGCGGCTGGACTGAGATTTGCCCCGTAAGAGCGGAGGGGTACATGCCCAGCGTGCCGCAGTTCGTTCGAACTGCGCGGAGCTGCTGTAGTCGAGCACGAAATAGCGGACTACTCCCGCCGGCGAATAGCCGCGCTCCACTAGATCCTCAAGCGCGGGCCTGGGGTCGAGCGGATGAGAGCATCGGAGCTTCTCGGCTTGCTTGTATCGGTGGCTGATGCCGACCAATAAAGGTTCGGTGATCGACGTACAGGGCGATTTGACTGGCATTCTGGCGGTCGCCACAAACGCAAAAAGCCCCGCCGCTTTCGCAACAGGGTTTCTGCAAGTATCGTTGGTTGCGGGGACAGGATTTGAACCTGTGACCTTCAGGTTATGAGCCTGACGAGCTACCGGGCTGCTCCACCCCGCGCCAACAGATCCCTCCCGCGCGGGAGAGACAATTGTGAATGGGTTCTTCGTCCTACGCACCAGCTTTAATGCCTGGCGACGACCTACTCTTCCATCGCTTAAGCGATAGTACCATCGGCGCAGTCAGGTTTCACGACCGAGTTCGAGATGGGATCGGGTGGGTCACTGACGCTATGGTCACCAAGCAATAAAGCTGGTGCGTAAGACGCTGGTTCTAGAAAATCGATGCACCTTGCATACAAGTAATTCAATTTGGCGTGCGATTTTTCATCCGAACCATACAACGCCAGCCAGGTTTCCAAGGCTGTCATTGATGGTGGGATTCATCAAGCGCGAATAGGACAATTAGTATCGGTTAGCTCCATGCGTTACCGCACTTCTACATCCGATCTATCAAGGTCGTGGTCTCCGACCGTCCTAAGAAATCTTATCTCGAGGGAGGCTTCCCGCTTAGATGCTTTCAGCGGTTATCCCGTCCATACATAGCTACCCTGCTGCGCTCTTGGCAGAACGACAGGTACACCAGAGGTATGTTCAACCCGGTCCT